>DATJQJ010000058.1:0-8432 GCA_035505975.1 Methanoregulaceae archaeon | reverse complement strand
TTTATGGCAATATTTATAAAATCAGAGCACGAATTTAAGAGATTGCGCGAGGGTATCTAAGAGGCCAACAGAGGCGGACTCAAGATCCGTTCCCGAAGGGGTTCGCGGGTTCAAATCCCTCCCCTCGCATAGACTGATTTTCCCCGGGCTTCTTTGTTGTTACCAGATCAGGGACCACTCAAAGTAAAAAAAAACTGTACCGTTTTCCAAATTAAGTGATAATCCTGGTCCTTTCTGGACAGAATTTCAGCATCAGCACCCGGAGGGAATCGTATACCTGTTTGTGGTCGATGAACAACCTTGGGTTTTCCTTGTTTAACGTGGTGAATGCTACAAATCCTGATAGCATCATCGGTTTTTTCAAATCGATCATGAGAATTTCATCTTTCGGAATTTCAATGGTCTCCAGGTGGTCGATGGTTCCCGTTCCTTTGGCTACGGTTCCGCCGAAGAGTTCTTCTTTGATGAATCCGCCGAGTCCCGGACCCTTCGGGTGCCCGTATACCAGCTCCTGATTTTTCACGATAAACAGGCGCCGGTTGGTAACATAGACGCCATATCCCCCCATATTCGCCCCAATTGAACCGGCAATATCCAGTCCTCCTTTCGAACTACCGCGTTTAAGGGACGGACTTGAAATACCGCCGATATAGTTCTCGGCAGATACCTGATTCTTTTTGATTCCTTCTTCCGGATGCGGGATATTCTCCTGGCAGGTCTGTGCTTCGACACTGCGCCCGAGGCGCAACAGGACCTCAATCTTCCTGTCCCATGCTTTACGGCAGGAGGGGTCGAGCCCTATTGCGGTCGAATAGCAACCGACTGATTTTTCCAAAGAATTGTTGGCTGCAGCTGCATGCATATCACCCTCCCTGATCCAGACGGCAGCCTGATCCCGGACGCTTTCATTACCTGCAACAACCCCGGCATTTTCGTTGCGGGTTTCATGATAAGAAGTGTTCCCCTTGAGGAAATCTTTGACATATCCAAGCTCTGTTCCACAGGACCGGCAAATATCATAACCAGACGGTAGTTCTTTGCCGCATTCAGGACAGAACAATTGGAACACCCCCTTATCCCTTCTTTCACCATCCGACGGTATAAACTCTACGAAAATAGTCGCAGACATTTACAGGGAAAACCAAGAATTCCCTCTTCAGGTACGGGATATTTTATCAGATATCGCCCGATAGTCACCTGATTAACGTGCCAGGTAAGTTGCAGAGTACCGTGTCAAATCTTAGCAAGGATTAAGTATCCTGCTGGTAACACTATAGATCAGGTAAACGTATGTCTGTAACATCAGGAACCCATAAGGAAATCCAGGTGCAGATAACAGACGTTTTTTTCTTCATCTTTAGATAGGGGACCCGATATTTTCGGATCCCCTGTACTGGTGTTCTGAAGAGTTTACCGGATGGTGTTTTTGTTATGTTTGTAATCTCTGACATAGCGTATGGAATCTCGATCTGGCCCGAGAGGGGCCGGATGTTAGTGCACACGGTCCACGATCCGGAGCATCGTGCCGTGGAAATGTCGCTCCGGAGGTTTGTGAAATGAAGAAAACAACAATTGCAGGAGTTCTTCTCGCTGTTGCACTCGTTGCAGTGCTCTTGGCTGGCTGTACCCAGTTGCAGGCGTCTTCGGCCCCTTCCTCGCCGAATGAGATAAAAATCGGTGTCATCGTTTCGATGACCGGTCCGTCCAGCAACGTCGGGAAGAGCATGTGGCAGTCTGCGGTCATCGCGGCGAACGAGATCAATGCGAACGGCGGTGCCCTTGTCAATGGCAAAAGAGTGCCAGTCCGCCTGATCCAGGGCGACGACGCATCCACGCAGCAGGGAGGCCAGACGGCGGTAACGAAACTGATCACCCAGGACAATGTCGATATCCTCGTCGGCGGGTATTCGAGTGCCGTTACTTCCTCCTACCAGCAGACCGTTGCCGACAACAAGATCCCCTTCATTGTAACCGGGGCATCGAGTCCCATCATCACGCACAGGACCGATATTGATACAAACTACACCTTCCACTACTGCCCGACAACAGACACGTACGGTAACTTCACGACGAATTTCATCTACCAGGTGATCCGCCCGGCAATCTACCAGAAATTCAACTTCGCCAATGACAGACCTCTTCGCCTGGCCGTTATATACCAGAACAGCCCGTACGGCAAGGGTGTCCTTTCTGCGGTGAACCAGACAATCGCCAGCAACAACCTCAACATCAACCTCGTCTCGGCGCAGCCGTACCAGGCGAACGAAGGCGACTTCCACACACTCCTGACTGCGGTCAAGGCCGCCGGACCAGATGTCGTCTATGTTGCCGCTTTCCCGAACGAGCAGGGAGTCATGATCCCGCAGGCACGCCGAGACGTGGGGCTCAACACGATCTTCCTCGCCGTCGAGAACAATGACGACCCGGCCTATTATACTGCCCTCGGCCAGTACGGTGAATATTCGGATATTGAGAGCCGTTTCTCCCCGTATACTTCACCGAAAGGGCCCATTGAAAATGCTTCGCAGGCATTCAAGCAGGAGTACAATGCCACGTTCGGGAGTTACCCCGATATGATGGGGGCTTCGACCTATGAAGGCACGTACGTGGCCGTTCAGGCCATTGAAAATGCCGGGACGCTCGATAAAACCCAGGTGAAGAATGCGCTTTCCCAGCTCTCCATGCCCCAGATGGTCGAGGCGATGACCGGCGGGAACATCACCTTCAGCAAGCAATATCGCGAAGCCCCGTTCGAGCTCTACATGGAACAGCTCTATTTCGTACCGTCTCTGAACGAGTGCCGGCCGACAATCGTCTGGCCTGACGACCTGAAGGCAGGCACCTTCGTGCTGCCGGACTGGTACCAGCCCGGTCCGCCCTGAGTCCACAATAACAGGGCACCGCAATGGAGGAGCAGGTCCTCCTCCTGTGCGATTTTTTTAGGAAGAATATCCGGCCAGCACACGCCCTACGGGATGGAGAAGGAAGGTCAGATGACGCATGGCGTCCGTCATGTCGATGGAACGATGCTAGTGAGTAATCAGGTTGAGTATCCCGGCCCGGGCTTAATTCGCCAATCGTCTTTTTTCAGGACTCACTTTCCCCACCATGCGATATACCGGAACCCGCCGCAACCAATAATACCAAGCAGACACCTCAATGGCTTTACCGAAAAAACCAACGAAGGATCAACATGAGATTTCCCTCTGTCATTATTTCCCTTATTTTCATTCTGGCGGTCCTGGTGCCGGCTGGTACCCCTGTGGCCGGGCCATCCGTCTCGCCCGAAAGTACCCTCAATGTTTCACATGTTCTCCCGCCAAACGGACCTTTTGTGCCGACGCTGCCGGCAACTCAGACCTTCCGGCACCCCTATGGAGAGGTGGTGTTTCCCATTACGGGACCGTTAGGCCAAACCCCGACCCCGCTGCAGACAACCGTACCCTATACGCCGACCTTCCGGCCTCCAACGGCTAGCTATACCCCGACCTTCCGGACGTTCGGGCCAACCCCTTCAGAAACCTTCCGGACCACGGTAACGACGACTGAGTCACCACCTCCAACAGCAACGAATACCGGGATAACCGGGACAACGGCCACGCCCACGACGACGTCTTCACAACCGCCAACAGGGACCGTCACCGCAACGACAACGCAGACATTACCGGCAACCATCATCCAGACAACCCAAACGACGGCGCCATTCTACACGCCTGCGTTCCAGACCCAGGCGACGACCCCTGCATCGGTCGTCCCTGCGGTTACCACCACTGCCAACCAGACAACAGCGACACCGACCGCCACTCCGACAGAACCGCTCTATCGCAACGGTCCGGTCTACCGGTACATGATTAACTCGGGCGATCTCACGAGTTCGCTGACCGTGACGTCGAACCCGTCGGGTGCACTGATCACCCTCGATGGTTACAATACCGAAACCACTCCGTGGACGTTTACGGAAATTTCATCGGGATACCACACGCTGGAGATTACCTATCCGGGGTACGAGGCATATATCAGGAATATCTACCTGGACACGGGCGAGAGCCTGGAGGTCGACGCCGACCTCGTACCTCTGGTTGCCACCGGGACGTTGTTTATCGATTCGACGCCGCAGGGTGCGAATGTCTACGTGGACGGAAACTCCCAGGGGGTGTCACCGGTGACCGTCAACGGACTGTCAGTGGGACCCCACCAAATCGAGCTGCACCTTGCAGGATACGAAGTCCTTGCGACGACCGAGAACGTGATCGAAGGACAGGAAACCGATATAAACCTTATCCTTACCCCCTACTCCCCCTCCTCGTCGTACGGCTCGATTGATATCGCGTCCGACATTCCCGGGGCGCTCGTCTATCTCGATGGGATTTATAAGGGGATCACCCTGCCCGGCGATTCGTTCAACATCATCGCCGTCGATCCGGGGGCCCACACCCTGCTCCTCCACCTGCCCGGATATCCGGATTTCACCGAAGGAGTGCAGGTCGATGCCGGGCAGGTCTCGTATGTCAGTGCCGTATTTTCGGAGCCTACCGGAAATCCGCCGGTCACCCCGCCCCCGTCCCCGGCAGTCGGAGGGATGGTCGTGACAACGGTGCCCGCCGGCGGGCAGGTCTACGTCGATAACCAGTTCAGGGGCGTGGCGCCTGTCACGATTTATAATGTACCGGCCGGGTCCCATATCGTAAATATAGACCTTGCCGGTTATACCGGCTGGTCCAGTTCAATCGATTTGCCGCCCGGCCAGATGATCCAGGTGCCGGCGACCCTGGTGCCTGGAGAGGGAGGATCACCGGTACCGACCCAGGCCGGGCTTTCGTCTGTCCCACTGCTTGGTGCCATCGCAATCGGTCTGGGAGTTGTTTTCCTGCGGGGACGTCGGCAGTTGTAATTTTTTTGGCCCATAACTATTGACGTATCCTTTCGGTTTTGGAAAGCAATGCGATCCGGGACGATCCCGGAGGACCGGGCAGGATGTATTTCTGAACTTTTCCAGAGCAATCAGGTTGCTATAAATATTCACTGGTCGAGAACGATTATCCGAAGATCTGGAGAATCTCTATGAGAAGAAACCTGTTGTTTTTCATCGTGGTGCTGTTGTTTGCGGGGGCGGCCACGGTATCCCCCTCCTTTTCGGCGGGGGTTGGAGCCGACAGCGGATCGGTCAGCATAACGTCCTCACCCCAGGGAGCAGCGATAACCGTCGATGGGACGAGTGTCGGGACCACGCCGCTTATGGGACTTCCGCTCGACGCAGGGGTTCATACCGTAACGGCATCCCTTACCGGCTACCAGCAGGCGACACAGGATTTCACCCTCAGCGCCGGCGAGGATAAAGCGATCAACCTGAACCTCGCACCGGTAGCCCCTACTATCTCGTTCGCCACCACGGTGCCGATCACGCTTCCGCCGACAGAACCGATTACCATGCCAACCACGGAACCGGTCACCATTCCTACGACACCGCCGATCACCGAACCCACGACCGGGCCGGTTACCATCACAATCCCCACGACCCCGATAGGCGGCGGGAAAGGATGGATTACCACCCATTGCAACGTAAACGGGGCAATGGTAACCTTTGACAACCAGAGGGCCGGTTGCACGGTTTCCGGAGGTCAATGCACGGTGGAAGTCACCGTGACCGGCACGCCTTTCCGGACATTCACGGTCCAGGCACCAGGTTACCAGACATTCAACGGACAGGTTTCAAACTGGCCGACCGAGGGCCAGACCGTTGACCTTTATGCAGATCTAACACCGATACCCCCCCAGTCGGGAGCAATATCGGCGGCAACAAGCCCTTCCGGAGCTGCCATATCGTTGAACGGTAATTTCCAGGGCTATTCCCCGATCACGATCCCAGACCTCGCACCAGGCACCTACACGATTCTTGCCAGACTCGACGGCTATACCCCGGTATCGCAATACGTGACGGTAAACAACGGCCAGACGAGCTATTTCTCGGCGTCGCTCTCCCGGTCTCCCCAGCCCCAGCGGGATACCGGGGACGTATCAGTCCTGTCCACTCCGGGCGGTGCACAGATCATTGTCGACGGCGGATACCGCGGGGTGACACCCATGACGGTCACGTTGTACCCGGGTAGCCACAATATACTGCTGCAAAAATCCGGGTTTGTCGACTGGACGAACACCGTGTACGTGACCGCCAATTCCTTCCAGACGGTGAGTGCGACGCTCGTATCGGGCACGTACCCGGGTTGGGTGACGATCCAGGCGAGCCCGCCGACGGTGAACGTTTATTTCGACCAGGCCTATAAGGGCCAGACCGATTCGAAAGGAAGTTTCGTTATCCAGGGAGTCGCACCAGGCACCCATTCCCTCAGGCTCTCGCAGTCCGGATACAACGACTATACCACTTCGGTCACTGTCTACTCCAATACCCAGACGTATATTTCGGCCGTCCTTTCGCCGCAGGGAAGCGCTCCGACGCCAACACCTGTCCCGGGATACGGGACGCTTGCAGTCAGTTCCACCCCGGCAGGTGCGAGCATATACGTCGATAATGCCTATATGGGCTACACGCCGGCGACGCTAAACCCTGTGGCATCGGGTCGGCATACGGTCATGCTCGCCCTAGACGGCTACCAGAATTATGTAACGAACGTCAACGTCGTAACCGGGGGATCGGTGCAGGTCACTTCGTCTCTCTCGCCGATTGCCACCCCGACAAAGTCGGGTGCCGATACGACGGTCCTTGCTGCGGGGGCGGGTATACTGGCCTCGCTTGCGTTCATCAGGCGGAGGGGATTATAATGGTATCAGACGGTAAGTTCAACTGGAGATTCGGGTTAAGCGCCATTGCAATAATCGTGGTGATAGCGGCACTGGGAATTTTCTCCGTGTATACTGCCGCGAATGGTATTCGGGATTCGACACGCGACGAACTGAAATCGGTGGCAGGGGTGATGGCTACCCAGATCAATGCATCAGATATCGCCGGCTTGAAACCCGGTGACGAATCGTCGGCCCGGTACAGGGCACTGGTCGATCACCTGCTCACCATGAGAAGCATGAACGACCGCATCGTCAATGCCTACATCATGAAGGTCGGAACCGGTGGGGATATATCGTTCATAGCCGACGACCTGTATTTCGATGACCCTGCAGGCAGTGCAAAAATAGGGGACAGTTATCTCACCCCCGATAAGATGGAGATCTTCGGGGCACTGTCGCTGCCAACGGCATCCCAGCAGGTATATACCGATAAATACGGCACGTTTATTTCAGGGTATGCCCCTATCGACACCGATCTTAACGGGTCGTCGGGAAACACCGTTGCAGTTCTCGGTGTCGACATGGCAGCCACCACGTACACCGATGAGGTCAGGGCGGCGGGCATGGCCATTGTGGATGCAACGCTCATATCCATGGCAATCATCATCGTGATCCTCTGGTTTGCCACAAGGAAGTGCAGGCAAGAGACCAGAGGAATGGAAGAGAAAAAACCCTTCAAGTGGGAGAAAGGCGACTGATCAAACAGCTCTGCAACCAGTATTTCATCCATTTTTCAGCCTGTTCTCAAACGGATTGTAGTCGGGAGTAATCGTACCGAAGATATTTTTCGAAGGACCTCCGGGTCACTCCGGAACCTTAATTGCCAGGCGAGCTAGGTTCCGTGATTCCCTTAGGGGCGGTCCGATGTATCGGGTGTTTTATTTACCTGCCTGATCCCGGCAGGTCCCAGATATGGCTGACCAGGCCCGGGCCGGCTCTGGTCTCATCCGATCCCAATCAGGCTACTTGAAAAAATTGAAGTATGTCAGAAGAAGGACAAAAACAACGATGACGATGACGATGACGAAGACGACCCTGTTCGGGGTAATCGGTTGAGAATTGTCTGGCGGATCGTCAGGTGTATTACCCGCGGCAGAGTAAATTGGTACGCTTTTCAGATCGTTTTCGATGACGACCGGAATTACCAGAGAGGGAACGCCTGCCCGGGTTTCTGTATTGCCGGCAACCATGGTCGTGCCTCCCGCAGTCCCGGCTTTGGTCCGGATCACGTTAGCCTGCAAGCTTTTCCTGGTGGTTTCGATCCGTTCCTCGATATCTTTCATCTGCTGATTATAATACGCGTTCTCCTTCATCCTGCCGAGCTTTATCATATCGAGGCTATTTCTGGTCAATTCAAGGTTTTTCTCGATGAATTGTATCTTCTTCCCTTCCTCGATCCTGCTCAGTTTTACCATCTCGAGCCCCTGCTTTGTCAGCTCGATGTTTTCCTCGATCTCTTTTATCCGGAGCCTGCAGTCAGTCGTCTCCTTCATCCTGCAACGCCTGACTTTATCGATACCCTTCGTGATCAGCTCAATATTCTGTTCAATGTCCCGGATTTGCAACTCCCCGACCAGGGCTTTATCGGTAAAACCCGACGTTGTAAATACAGCCTCGTGGCGGGGAGGATCGAC
>DATJQJ010000057.1:0-8732 GCA_035505975.1 Methanoregulaceae archaeon | reverse complement strand
TCGGAATATTCGGAACCGATGTGTTGCCCCCAGTAAACATCATACCATTATAAATAGCACTTTGTGTTGAAGAAAGGTCAACACTTTGATTATTCTTCATGGTCGTTGACCAGGTAGTCACAATCTTTAAATCCTTTGTGTTAATTGGTTGACTTACTGAAAGGACTCTTCCAACAAAACCACTCCCAACGTAACTCCCGGTGTTGGAAATCTTCACATCCATCGAAAGCGTCGGGGACTTCGACTGTCCATTCACGAGGCCTCCGGCATATCCGCTCACAACCGCGGCGATGATGATGGTTACAACCAGCATCAGCATGACGCCAACGACCGGAGAGACTGCCTCTTCCCCGTTTTTTCTCGTTTTTGTTTTCAGATAATTCATACATTCACTCCTTAGTTAAAACATTCATGATGGGAACCATCATGGCGGAACTAATGAGTCGGTAATACAATGACAGCAGAGTTAGTCCGCGCAATGATATTCTTATAAAAAATATTTAACAATTGCCATTTGTTAATGTTTATTATTTAATCAATAATACAATCCTATAAAGCAATGCAATAACAAGTGATTGAATTATCATTCCTTTAATTCCGACATGGATTTCACTCTTTTTGCGACGGCTCAAGATTTGTTGGGATCATTACATCACAGGAATCCTAATAGAACATAAAAAAACGGTCCTTACTCTGGCCGCGGATATACTGGTATATCACTGATAATCAACCCATATTTCCCTCCAATTCCCTGGGATGTGAATAAAGTCCGAATATGGCACTTTTTACGCAAGATCCTGATAATTTAACAGGTATTGAGACCTTAACACAGGCGGTCTTATACAGCATAGGATCATGCCGATTTCAGGAAATGACATCATAAATCAGGAAAATCCCCTCGAGAAAAAGGTTTCTTCCTGATTCAAAAGCCTGTTAAAAATGCCCAGGCACCATTTACTGCTGGAGGGAACGATAACATTATTGCCATATACTTTAATATATGCTGGTATATGCATGCGATTACTACCGTGAGGATGCGGACAGATACCAAGGCACTCCTGGATGACCTGAAATTGAATCCCCGCGAAACCTATGATGACGTCGTGCGCCGGCTCGCCAATGCCGCGTACGATGACGAGCCTATGACCCCTGAAGAAATGGATGCGATGGAAGAAGGTATTGCAGACATAAGGGAGGGGCGCGTCCGGTCCCTGGATGAAGTCATGAAGAAACTCGGCGACGATACGCTCATCGGGAGCCACCGGAAAACCAGAGCACGGAATTCGTGATCCTGTGTACCAGATCAGGCTGTCGCACAGGGCAGAAAAGGATTTGGCCGGAATTCCCCAGGATCAACGGATACTCATCGAACGTGCTCTTATAAGGTTTGCCGAACACCCGGATCAACGGCACGATGTAGTAAAGGTCAGGGACAGCCCGAAGGTTGCACCGCGGTACCGGATCCGGATCGGAGCATACCGTGCGACGTTCTTCATCTGGCACGACATCCTTCTCATCGAGATTATCACTATCGGGAAAAAGAAGAATTTTGAATACTGACTCATACTGTGAACCAGAATTTTTTGCCCTCCTGAAACCGCATCGATTCTCACGGTTGTATTCGCGGCCAGTCTCATTTATTACCGACGTTCCCGGGGCTACGCCCCGCCACTGTGGCGACCCCGGTAGGGATAGAGACTGTCCACAAGACTCCTGATTGAAGGAGATTCCGGGAAACCCTGCCCGGGGAATATCGTGCTGGAAACAGTCAGCAGTATCGTACCGACCGCAAAAAAATGCAATTGTAACGAACACGGCCAGAAAAGCCTGGACATTCGGGAGAGACCGGTGGGGTAATACGGGCGGTTTTACGGGCGATAACAACCCCACAGGAAATTTACCCCACTCTTCCTCTTCCCGCACGCTCCTTCCCGTACCATACCTCCCCCTCGTAAGCGGCCCTGACCAGCTGCCGGGTATAGGGGTGCCCGGGGGATGCGAACAGAGCGGCAGTATCCCTGACCTCGATGATCTCCCCGTCTCTCATGACAGCCACCCTGTCTGTCATGCACCGGATGACCTCAAGATCGTGCGAGATGAACAGAACGGTCATATTCCGGGATTTCTGGACCTCTTTTAACAGGGAGAGGACCTGGGCCTGCACCGAGAGGTCGAGGGCGGAGGTCGGCTCATCCGCAACGAGGAACTCCGGATCGAGTGCAAGGGCCCTTGCGAGGGCTGCCCGCTGTTTCTGCCCCCCGGAGAGCTCAAAAGGCCGGCGGGAAAACAGCTCTGGTTGCAGCCCGACAACTTCCAGGAGTCCGAGAACACGATCATCAGCCTCGGCGTGACTATTAATCTCCCAGATATGGATCGGCTCGGCAATGCTGTCCCCGATGGTCATCCTTGGGTTCAGGGCGGTGTCCGGATCCTGGAACACAATCTGCATCCTGGGGCGTATTTTCCTGAGCGCCTTCCCGGAGAGAGACGTAATATCGGTCCCGTCAAACCATACCTTACCCACGGTGGGCTCGATCAGCCGGAGGGTAATCCTGCCGAGCGTGGTCTTGCCGCAGCCGCTCTCCCCAACCAGTCCGAGCGTCTCCCCTTTCCCGATTGCAAGCGAGGCATTATGCACGACCGTCTTCCGCTGTTTGTGGAAAAATCCACTGGTATATGACTTCGAGATGCCTTCAAGCTCGATCATCGCCCGGACCCTCCAATGAGTTCCTCATCCATACCGGTGGCACCTCACGAGTCGGATGCCGTCGATCGTTTTCAGGGGGGGATGCTCCACCCGGCAGCGGTCAAACACCGAGTGACACCGGTCGCAGAACCGGCACCCGGCGGGAAAGGTCCCCGGGGACGGGCTCATCCCGGGGATCGGGTGAAGCCCTGCTGATGGGATCGACGCGAGCAGCCCCTGGGTATATGGGTGCATCGGCATGGAAAGTACTTTTTCAGTGGGTCCCGATTCAACGATCTCACCTGCATACATCACTGCGATTCGCCTGCATAGGACATGGGCGCTTCCAAGGTCATGGGTGATAAGGAGGAGGGCTTTATCCCGGGACTGCTCGCGAAGGAGACCGAGCATCTGATGTCGCACGAGGATATCGAGACCTGAGGTAGGTTCGTCGGCTATAATCAGCTGGGGGTTGCAGGCGAGTACCATGGCAACGAGGACACGCTCCCGCATCCCGCCGGAAAACTCGTGGGGATACTGCTTCAGGGCATGGTCAGTGTCGGGAATACCCATGCGGTGGAGCAGCGTGAGGACGGTCACCTCGGCCTCTTTTTGGGAGATCCCCAGGTGAAGGACGAGGGATTCGGTAACCTGGCGGCCGATGGGTAATACGGGATTGAGTGCCATCGCAGAGTTCTGGGGGATCATCCCTATTTCCCCACACCGGATACGCCGCATCTCCGGGTCACCCAGGGATGCCAGGTCAAGTCCACCGAAATGGACCATGCCTTCCACGATTGCATTGGACGGCAGGAGCCGCATGATGGCCATACCGAGAACCGTCTTCCCCGACCCGGATTCGCCCACGAGGGCACAGGAGTCCCCGGCATCAAGGGATATGTCGACGGAGTCAAGGGCACGGACGTTCCCCGCAGGGCTCCTGAATGTGACACGGAGATCAGAGATATCGAGGAGTTTCATGCCGCCTGGCCCTCTCCCGTGTGGTTCATTGTAGCTCCTTTCATATCTGGCTCACCTCAAGGCGGGGATTGATCTCGTCCTCACTGCTGTAACCGATGAGGGCCAGGGCAAGGGATATCCCGACGACGGCAAGCCCAGGCGGAAGCAGCCACCACCAGAGCCCGAGGGCAAACCCCCCGGATGAATAGGCCGCCTGGATCATCTGCCCCCAGTCTACCACGAGCGGGTCGCCGAGGCCGAGAAAACTCACCCCTACCCCCATGAGGAGGTAGTTCTGTGCCGAAGACACGAACTTCACGGTCACCACCGGCAGGATGTTCGGTATGATGTGCCGCGATATGATGTGGAGATCGCCCGCACCGATCGCCCTTGCCCCTTCGATAAAATTCGCCTGCCTGAGGGACATGACCTGGGACCTGATAATCCGGACCCCGTGGGTGCTTCCGAGTATGCCCATGAGGAACCCCACCGTGAATATCCCGGGGGTGAAAAAAAGGGTTAGCACGAGGATAAGAGGGAAAAGCGGGATCGTCATGAAGATGTCAATCGCCCGCATTGAGACCTCGTCCAGGATCCCCCCGTAATACCCGGTAAGTACCCCGATACCGGTACTCAGGGTGCACGAGATTAAGGCCGCCCCAAAGCCCACGAGGAGGGTCACCCGGGTCCCGTAAATCATCTGGCTCAGGATGTCCTGGCCGGTCGCATTGGTCCCGAGGGGGTGTGCCTTGTCCGGTGGGGTAAACGGCTTCCCGGTCACCGCGAGCGGGTCATAGGGGGCAAGCCATGGAGCAAAGACCGCAACCGCCACGTAGCAGAGAAGAACAACGCAACACGCCCGGAACAGGAGCCCCCTACTCATCCTCACCCACCTTCACGCGGGGGTCCAGCAGGGGATAGAGCATGTCGGCCGCAAAATTCGCCACGATCACCATCAGCGTGTCGAGCAGGAAGATCCCCTCGAGGAGCGGGAGGTCGCGGGCTTTGATCGCCTCTGATGTGAGCAGGCCGAGGCCGGGCCATGAAAAGACCGTCTCCACGAAGATGCTGCCCGTGATGATGGCAGCAAACTCGAATGTGGCCATCGTCACCACAGGGAGCAAGGCATTTTTCAGCGCATGGCGCCATAGGATGGTTCGTTCATCAAGTCCCTTCGCACGGGCCGTCGTGATGTAGTCCTCCCCGATCACGGAGAGCATCGAGTTCCTCACGAGGTAATAGTTGCCGGCGGTAATCGTCAGCGTCAGGACGGCGATGGGGAGAACGGCGTGGTACATGACGTCCAAGGCATCGAGGCCTGTATAGAGAATGGATATTCCGGTGTACCCCCCAATCGGGAACCACCCGAGGTAATACCCGAAGACAAAGACTGCCATGATCGCCCACCAGTAGGACGGGATCGCTCGGATAATGATCATGATGTTGAAGAGGGCGAGATCCCGCTTTGATCGTGCCTTCCACCCGGAATATGCACCGATCATGGTCCCCGCCAGGATCCCAAGCGCCGTCGATGGCAGCATGATCACGAGCGTCCAGCAGAGCTTGCTCCCGATCAGGCCGAGAACCGGCATACTGTACTGGTAGGAATAGCCCCACTGCCCGGTGAAGATGTTTTGCAGGTATACGAAGAACTGATCTGAAAGCGGCAGGTCAAGCCCGGCCTGGTGGTAAAACTGGTCCACCGTCTCTTTCGGGAGGACATTGCCGAGCGAGAGGAGGTAGTTCGTGATGTAGTCCCCAGGCATCAGGTGGAGGATGAAAAACGTGATCGCGATGCTGATAAGAAATGCAATACCGCTATAGACCAGCCTTTTTCCCACGTACGAGAGCTGCATCCGCCTTCATCCCCGGAAAAAATGGTATACCGCAGGGTGCTCACGGTGAGACAACAGGGGTAATGGCCGACAGGACTCTCGGATCGAGGACACTCGGGTACTGGGAAAGGTTTTCCCACCCGGTGAATCTGTCGGTGCGGTACGCGATGTAGCTGTCGGTACTGCAGATGGGAACCGTGGGGATGTCACGGGCAAGGATCTCCTGCATCCGGTACCCGATCTCCCTCCGCTCGGTCTGGTTCACGGTATTCCTGACTTCAACAGTAAGTGCATTGAACTCGGTATTGTTATAGTGGTAATAATTCTCCATGAGCGGGGAATGGGCAAAGTTGACGAGATCGTCCGGGTCGTCGTGCAGGATGGCGGGCATCCCATCGATAAACACGTTTCCTTTATCAATTGCCGTCATGTATTGGCCATCGTCACTGTAGGATGCAGAATTAACCTTGATACCGAGCTTTGTGAAGTCATTGCGGAGCACTGTAAGGACCTTTTCATTTACACCCCCCGCCGCGGCCTTTCCTCCGAGAGGGACGGTAAGTTCAACGGCCCTGCCGTCGGGTCCGCGGAGGGTGCCCTGGTCATCCTGAACGAATCCTGCCTCCAGCAGCAGTTCCCTGGCCTTCGAGAGGTTGTAATCGTACATCCCGATCTCTGATGGATCGACATAATCGCCGGCCACGCCGGGCAGCAGGAACGTGGTGTTGGTAGGGTGGGCGTTCCCGAGGATGGAACTAATGGTATCGCGGTCAACCGCATGGCTCAGCGCCTCCCGGAAGAGCGTGATATTTGTCGGGTACTGGGCCACGTTGAACGCCATTTCATACCCCGTCGTATCCTTAACCGTGAAGATCCCGATGTCGGGGTCCTGTCGGAGGCTGTCGGCGACTGCCGCAGAGATACCGCTGACCACGTCTACCTCTCCGTTCTTCAGGGCAAGCACCTGGCTGTCCTTGTTCGTGATCAGTTTAAGGATCACGCCCGATATTTTTGGAACGGGACCACGGTAATTATCATTCCTAGCGACCCGGAAGTAACCTACTTCACTTCTGTCGTACCTGAACGGGCCGGAGCCGATGAACTGGGTGTCCAGGTAGGTTTGGGGGTTGGTGATATTTTCGAAGATATGTTCCGGGTACACACCGATTCCTGGCGACTGGGCAAGGCGGTCGGGCCAAACCGAGTACGAATTCTTGAGGGTGAACACGACAGTGTAATCGTCAGGGCAGGTGACCGATTCAACGTCCGAGAGGACATACCCCATCGTCAGGTTATTTGCTTTCAGGTAATCATTGGTGAATTTTACATCGGCGCTGGTCAACGGCACACCGTCCTGCCATCTAGCATTGTGTACTAGATGGAATGTCCAGGTCTTCGCATCATCTGTAACGTTCCAGCTCTCGGCGAGTACAGGGATCCAATTGCCGATCCTGTCCTTGGTCACAAGCCCCTCGTAAATCAGGGAGCCGGCTGGCACACCGTTCTTTTTTGTCATGATATTGGACGAGGCAAGGTCGGAGGGTAAATCCACGGGTATCACTACGTCGGTTGCAAGGTGTTGCGAGAGATTTTGTGTGACGGGCTGTAGCTGCGTTTTTTCAAAGGTACAACCGGAAAATGCACAAAAGGCAATTATTAGGATGATGAAGAGGAGAAAAAACACAACACCACGAGGTCTTGAACGTAAATCTTGAATATTCATGACAATTTCACCATTAGTGAAAAATAGTACCATAGTTACGTTATTTAACAATTTTGTTTTTCTTTTTGTAAATGTTAATTATAAAAAATTTACTTTAATACTTTCATCAAAGATGATCATTTTTGTTCAATGAAGATATCATAAAAATCCGGTATCTTTCTTTTTTCAGGTCTGAATTATCGATAAATTTTTTTGACACCAAATTTGTAGAGAAAACTATCAACAACAATCAATTAACTATTCCTAAAAAGAAATGGTATTTACTAAAACTTATATGATTATACACCCCACAGAATTGTACGGTCCGGTTAGGAAGCATTCCAACTGGAAAAAAATGTAAGAATATAGTACCTGAAACGGCAGTTGCAACCTGAACCGGGACAGGATGAGGTCATTTATCCATGCTCACCCGCCACCACATCATCCTTGCCCTGCTCTGCAGCTTGATCATCGGTAGTGTTACCTTCAGGTTTGATCCTCTGCTTATTGTCGCATTATCGGCAGGAACTGTTGTCGGGGTCGTCCTTCCTGATATCCATATGAAAAAACCAAAAATGAGCGGTTTAAAAACAATTGCCTGGTATATTGTTCATATCGGCATTTTGCTTTGTATTCCGGTGATACATTGGATATACAAAGTATTCCCAGGTGTGTATATACGCCCTGACGATAAACGACTGACTCATTCTCTTCCGGGAATTGCCGTATACTTCATTATATTCGCAGGACTTAGCTCTATTCCGTTAATTCTGTTCCGGGAGAATATCCCGGGACGTTTGGTTCTGGTAATTCTAGGAGGTATTCTGTCAGGGCTCTTCCTTCACCTCATCGAAGACCTCTGCACTATGAAGGGAATCCAGGTATTATTCCCTTTTAACGAGACTATTATCAGAGGTTCGGTACGCCCTTGTAATATCGATGACACCCGTATTCTGCAGTTCCATTACCAGCACGCATCCATTCTTGGCATTCTCATTTCTCTTCAGTTTGTAATAATGTCTGATGTCCTGCTCACGATATGCGGATTTTTTGCAGTCTTTCTATGTATCGGATATATGGTCTGGCGATCGGATGTCAGGGTAATTTTCCCGGAATACAGGCATTCTGATCCCCGGGAGGCAGTACCTGCATGAGTTTCATGGGAAAACTCGATCAGGATGATTTCCGGTTACGAGGATCTAAAAAATTATTATTGTTGTACCTGATTTTGGTCATTTTCTGTGTCCTTGTTCTATTTGCAGTTCCTGCTTATGCAGATCAAAGTTCCAATCTGACAAACAGCGGTATCACCCTTCTTGACCAGGACCATTACAACGAGGCGATTGCAGCATTCGACTCCGCACTGGCCCTTAATCCGAATAACCTCCAGGCCCGCGTGAATAAAGGCACGGCACTTTTTTCTGCGGGCCGGGCATCTGAATCGCTCCTGTCGTTCGATATTGCACTGAACCAGGATCCGTCGTATATTCCGGCCCTCCTCGAACAGGGCAGAGTTTTATTGGCAACCGGAAATCCCGAAGGGGCACTG
>DATJQJ010000056.1:0-15812 GCA_035505975.1 Methanoregulaceae archaeon | reverse complement strand
GAACGATCATGCGCTGGCCCCCGTAGTCGCCGTAATGCTGATCCTTGCGATAGGAGTGACGGTTTTCGCCGTCTATAACTCGACGTATCTTCCCGGCCTGAAAGAACAGGCGGAAGTGGAACATATGAAAGAAGTCGAATCCGGGTTTGCGAAATTTTCTTCTGATATTGATAATGCAATTGCCTCAGGGAAATCAGATATCATTTATTCGGAGCAAATCCCACTCGGTGGTGGAGACATACTGGTAAATTCTATGAAATCTTCAGGAACAATCCGTGTACGGAATGAATCATTAGGGATTCTATATATAAATTATTCCACGGGTAGCAGTGTGCCAATTTCTTTATCCTTAGTGAATATTTCTTACGAGCCACTTGGAAATTATTGGCTAAATCAGAGTTATATATGGCAGGAAGGTTACGTAAATGTGGTAAAAAATGATTTAAAGCGTTCCACTCCTCTCCAGTACGATAACGGTACTATCGATGATACGTATTTTCAAAGAGATCTCAATCAATTTTCAGAAGATCTGATAAGTCCTTCCGGCACTACCCCGACCAATATAACTCTTCAAATAATCAGAATAATTGCAGGAACAAATAATATAACGAGCAGTAACGGAATTGCAAAACTTAGTCTTAAGACTGACAGCTATTACCTGATTCCAACGGACAATCCAATTCAAAACGTAACTGACATATCCTTTAATCAAATCGAAACTGATCCAGGACTGGATTCCGGTTTCGTGGATGATATTAATGATTCGATTCCCCATTTTTCGCCCCCTAACAATGTCTCCGTCAGAATTATTGAGATAACGGTGGGAGTGAATTAAAAAAAATAATTTCCCTTTTATTTTAGAATCAATTAAAAATGTTCACGTATACACTTTACCAGTGGCTATTGTTTTTTGGCTGGGGATATGGATTAACGTCCACTTGTACTCCTGACCGGAGAAAAATTCACTATTCGGAGTAACGTTGCCAACCATCTGGTCCCCAGGCCTGATAATTCCGCTTGAGGAAGAACCGGTATCATCTATCGTGTATATGCCTTTTCTTAACAGTGCAGTGACTGATGTATTGGTAAATACGATCGATGTGGTATCATTACTGACAATCAACTTTACATCCTTGATTTGAAAGGGATCTCCACCCGTGTCCGTCAGGGTAATATTATTATTTCCAGGGTTACTCATGTCGTTTAGAACAATACTTGCCTGGATCGTCACCACCGGGGCTTTATCGGTATTCCCCCACAGGCCGCCCGCAAATGCGCTTACCACCGACGCAATAATGATGGTGACGACGAGCATCAGCATGACCCCCACGACCGGGGAGACTGCCTGTTCTTCAGAATTTGACATATTATACCATCATGCTACTTGGTAATTAATAGTATATGTATAACAAAATAAATAAATTAACTATTTATAATGTACAATGAGAACAAAATAAAATAAATCTTTGATAATAACCTAGTTTTCATTGCTTTGAAGCCGGATGAACGAGTCATAAAACCTGCCATGAATCGTGATAAACCGAGTGAAATCTTAATTTCCTGTTAAAGCCCTGATGACAAGGGTGTTGTTGTAAATTACGAAAGAATAGAGGAGGATTACCGGTATGAGAATAATCACGCCGGACCCCTTGAACCTGGAGTCGCAATACTGCACTATTATGGCAATGACACCCAGGGCAACCCCTTTGATAATGAGATGAATTACCGGATAATGGATAATCAAGGCCATTATCGCATTTTGTTCGTACCCTCCAAGCAGCAGAATTATATTCGTCGTTGCCACATCCAGGCCGAATAATACTGCCAGAAGAATTATTCCAACGAACAATGGAAATCTGAAATCGCTCAATAAAAAGTCTTCCAGGTTGAGCATTTTAACTGGGTTCCATGCATTTAATACATTCAATAACGACGCCCCTTTCAACAACGTTATGCCTGAAATATTAAAATTTTTCTCGAGCCCCGCCTGTGGCCAGCGAATATAGGTCATTAAAATCCTGAGATCTCAGATGGGTCTATGCAATTACTAAGAACCGGGGTCCTGGTTTTTTCGGGCTCTAAAAAGAATTATTTGAAAATATTGAATATCTGGTCGCTTCCTGTCGATGAAAGGCGTGCCCGTTCTTCTTTCTCATCAGCCAGGGCCAGGACCGGGAGTTCCATGGATATGCCCGGTGTGTGGCCAAACATTTTCTCGAGTTCAACCTGCTGGGCATGCATGAACAACGTATTCGGGATCTCGGCAGGGCAGAGTTCCTGGCACTGCCCGCAGTTGACGCAGGAATCGGCGATGTGAGCGAACCTGATCAAGTGGAACATGAAATTCGGGGGTATTTCTCCCGGTGGCACCAGCGACGCCTTCTTCGTCGAACATTCCACGCAATAACAGATGGGGCAGGCAGTGATACAGGAATAACACTTGATGCACCGCGAAGTCTCGCTGACGATCTTTTCGAGGCGTGCCTTGCCGTCGCCGAGCGATTCGAAATCATGTTTGCGCCATTTATCACCGAGCTTGAACATGGCTCCTTCGACTTTGCCCCTGATCTCGAGACCCTTCGGGTTTGCCTTCTCGGTACTAAGGACTCCCGATTTCACGGCGCCGTCAAGGAGTTTCGCGCCTTTTTCGCTACAGACTTCAACAAAGGTCGCCTTGCCGGCTTTTTCACCGATAACTCCCCAGTTACCGCAGGCGAGGTCGGCCTGACGGGGAATTTTCATCTTGCACCGGCGGCAGTTGCTCCTGCGTCCATATCCTGCTTCTTCCAGTTCATCGATGGATATGCCCTTGTGACCTCCCTCATATTCGATGATGAACTGGCCTTTGTCGATTTCTTCTTTGTGGACCGTGTCAGGATCGACCCCGAATTTATCGGTAATCATGTGCCTTGCAAGGACCGGACTGACCGATCCACCGCAGTTCACGCCGATCATAACAACATTGTCGAGGTTAATCTGCTGTCGTTTTGCAAGTTCATAAAAGGCCATCGCATCGCATCCTTTCACCGTGACACCAATCTTCATCGTATTTGCCCCATCGAGGTAATACTTGATGAGTTTCGGGATCAGCAGCGTGCCACAGTGAAGGGATCCTGCCGTGTTTTTTAATTCCTCAGAACTGGTAAGGAGAACGGGTTTTGCATCGTAGAGGTCTTTTCCTTTACTAATCGCAAGAACTGCGTCGACAGTCTTTGAGTCAAGTGCATGCTTCCATAACGCAGTTACAGCGCCACCGAGCTCGGCCTTCTTTTTAATTTCCTCGTCATTCGTCCATGCATAGAGCATGTCGCCTTTGGATGTCATTTAGTCCGCCTCCTGGATCTTTTCGATTTTCACATTCACGGCAGGGAAATACGAGGGCATCGCCACTACCCCTTTCAGGATATCGGGTGTGACGATAGCAGGAAGTTCGGCCTGACCATCTTTGGAGACGACCCGTACCATGCTGTTGTTCTTTATACCGATTTCCCGTGCGTCTTCGCTGTTGATCCTGACTGCAGGACCCGGGTATTCTGCAACCACCGATTTCGAGTGGGCCGACAGTGTTCCCTGGTGCCACTGTGCCAGGAGTACGAACGGGTATCCGTTATCGCTTGCGACCGGTTCCTGGTCGACCTGGTAAAAAGAACCTTTTCCGCTTTCCGTATCGAATTTCTCCCCGAAGAGGATGGCGGACCCGAATGTTTTCGGATCTGTCAGCGGCCACTGGGCGGACTCGGGCTTCTCAAGCACTGCGTAGGAGAGGTTACGGTAATGGTCGACCGTCTTTGCAATCTCGTTGAATACCTCCTCTGCACTCTTGTATGCGAATTCCTTCTCATGGCCCATTGCCTTTGCAAGGTCACAGATGATCTGCCAGTCGGGTTTCGCACTGCCCGGGGCATCCACTGCCTTTCGCGACCGCTGCACATGGCGGTCGCTGTTTGTCTGTGTACCTTCTCGCTCTCCGAATGCTGCAGAGGGGAGGATAACATGTGCCCGTTCCGCAGTTTCGGTCAGGAAGCAATCCTGGACGACGAGGAAATCAAGGGTCTCAAGTGCTTTTTTGGTGGCTTCGGGGTGTCCTGACGCCATCACGATATTCTCGCCCATGATATACATCGCCTTGGGCCCTTTCCCGGCTGCAAGGGCTTCGATCATTTTCGGGACTGTCAGGCCTTCCTTGCCTGAGGGAACACAACCCATATCGATTGCGCCCTGGGTATTGGACTGTCCGCGGAGCATGTTCAGGCCTGTGCCCGGTGAACCGAAACTTCCGGTTACGAGTGCGAGGTTCCCAAATGCCTTGACAAACTTTTCCCAAGCATCGTAACCCAGCGGTATCGTCACCGAACCGACAAATGCTGTTGCACCGGATTTCGCGATTGCCTCGGCTGCGCTCGAAATAGACTTCGGATCTACCCCGCAGACTTTTCCGGCATTTTCGGGACTATTGGTGTCTTTCATGACATGTGACTTCAATTTGTCGAAGTCTTTTGTCCTTTTGGCAATGAATTCCTTGTTTTCCCAGCCATTTTTGATAATCTCGTGGAGAATCGAATTAAAAAGCGTCACCTGCGTACCCGGCCTGCACGGGAGGTACAGGTCGGATTCTTTCGCAGTAGCGTGTCTTACCGGACTGACTGAAATCAGTTTGGCCCCGTTTTTCCTTGCGATGACCAGACGTCTCCTGATCAGCGGGTTTTCCTCGAACGGATTCGAGATGGTGAGGATGCATTTCGCGGATGCCAGGTCCACAATGGAGTTAGACATGCTTCCGGTCCCTGTCATCTCGCGGAGTCCGGACTCGGATCCGGCATTACAGAATCTTCCCGAGCAATCAATATTCTGGGTCTTCAGGACTTCTGATGCAAATTTTTTCATGAGGTAATTGTCTTCGTTCAAAACCCGGGAGGATGCGACACATCCAATTTCTCCACCTTTATAAGATTTGAATTTCGATTCGATCAGTTTATAGGCCTCTTCCCAGCTGGCCTCCTCGAATTTGTCCCCTTTTTTGACAAGTGGTGTTGTCACCCTGTGATCAGTGTCATTGATAAATTCATCCGCGCTGTTCCCGCGGATGCATAATTTTCCTTCGTTGATCGGGTTACGATGCCATGGTGAGACCCCAACGACCTTCCCGTCTCTTACGACGAGGTTGAGGCCGCAGCCGGTGCCGCAATAGGGGCATGTTGTCGGGACGTACTTCATTTCCATAGTAATCCTCTTTCCTCAGGAATATCGATTCTACCCTATTTAATGCTTGTTAAAAAAATCGAAAATTTGATGATTATCGGTGGGTAAAAATTAAACTTTTATAGTTAATAAGCTATAATAATTCATATTAAGACATTGACAAAAACATTGCGATCCCTGTCAATGCTTTCTATACCTGATCATCCGGAGAATTGAGGATATTTATATTAACCACAGGAATCCGGCACCCATGTTCCCGAAAAAATCCTGTAAATGGAAGTTCCGTCTAACCAAATACCGTCTGTCTTTAGTGGATAAGGGCATAAAAACTCACATCAAACCGCTTTCACCCTTGACAGGAAGAGGGGCGTCCCCCACTGTGCATTCGTGAGGACACCAGGCTGTTCTTCTCCTGAAAAGGAGATGTTGAGCCCGTCGACCTGGAACTCCGGATCGAGGTCCAGGGGGTCATACCTGATGACCCTGTCCTGGCCTGGCAGGTTAACGGTAATCCCGTAAAATCCGCCCTCGATATCGACTTTCGTTACCCTTCCAATGCCATAGACCGGGCCTGCCATACCCTGGATTGGATGGAGCAGGATCAACTCCAGGGGGATCGATGTCTGGACAGGATAATAGGTGTTCTGGCCGGTCGTTCCGATGAATTCCACCTTCATACCGTTCTTAAACCCAATCACCGGGAACGGGACAGGGTCGTAGACGATACCGTGGTCGCTCTCGATACGGAGCGACGATCCGAAGAGATCGGGAAGATAGAGCGTACCGGTATCGGCGACCACCTTCCTCTCGATTGCTGGGGGAGAGAGACAGCCTGCAACGATACAGGCAGGTGCCAGTATACAGAGCAGCATCAACATCTGGCGGCTTGAGGAATTCATTAATTTGAATATTTCACGGAAGATTAAGTAGCTTACGAACTTTTATCGGCTCCTGATCACGAGACCGGCTGTGTCTCTGCACAGGTTTTCTGCCCTGATGAAATGAGGGGGATGACCGATGGTACACGATTTATATACCCTGGCGGTACTACAGGTGTCTTTGGGAATACCATGATACTTGAGCAGGTGACGTCGGAAGGTCTCGCGCATCACTCCTACTATATCGGCTCCGGACGCAGCGCTGTAGTCATCGACCCCCGCAGGGATTCCGAAATATACCTGCGGCTGGCACGCGAAAACGACCAGCAGATCACTCACATTTTTGAAACGCACCGCAACGAAGACTATGTATCGGGGGCCACAGGTCTTGCGGCACGGTGTGGTGCATCCATATACCACGGATCCGCGACGCCGTTCAGGTTCGGAAGGCCCGTCAGCGATGGCGATGAATTCGCCGTCAGTGATATGACGTTGCGGGTGCTCGAAACTCCCGGACACACGCTTGACAGTATCTCCCTCGTAGTGACCGACCGCAAGGTATCCAGTGACCCGTACATTGTTTTTACGGGCGACGTCCTCTTTGCCGGCGATGTAGGCAGGACAGATCTGATCCCTGATATAGGCATAAAACAGGCCGCAGGACTGCTGTACGACAGCCTCTCTCTTAAAATTCTTCCACTCGGCGATCCTGTGCTCGTCTGTCCTGCACACGGGGCCGGGTCTGTCTGCGGCCTCGATATTGCCGACCACCAGGTCACCACCATTGGGTACGAACGGAAGACGAACCCGTTCCTGTCGCTCAACCGCGAGCAGTTCGTGAATAAAAAGTGCCTCGAACACAATTACTATCCACCCTACTTCAAAACGATGGAACAAAAAAATATCGCCGGCACAGGGGAATTTTGCCACCTGCCCGATCTCACCGCCTTAAGCCCTGCACGGATTAAAGAGAAAGGACAAAGCGGGGCACAATTACTCGATATAAGGGCACCGACGAGTTACGCAGGCGGCCATATCGCGGGGAGTCTCTGCATATGGCGTGAAGGCCTTCCCGGATTCATGGGCTGGTTTCTCAACTACGACGACCCGATCCTTATCATCGACGATTTCAACCTCAGACCTCTCCCGGCCATCAGGCATTTCATCAGGCTCGGCTATGAGAACATCTCAGGCTACCTCGCCGGTGGATTCCCGGCATGGATGAAGAGCGGTGAAGATATCGCCAGTCAACGAGCCTGGTCGGTGCATGCACTGAAAGAACTGCTTGATTCGGGTTCACGTGACCATGTCCTCATCGATGTACGGGATATCCACAACCGGCAGAAGGCCGGGCACATAGCCGGCGATCGCCATATTTACGTGGGTGAACTTCCGGGTCGCATCAAGGAGGTGCCGGGAGATGCAGACGTGTTCGTTTATTGCGATGCAGGGTTTAAAGGATGCCTTGCAGGAAGTATCCTTGAACGGGCAGGGTACCGTTCCGTGACAAACATTCTCGGTGGGATGACAGGGTGGATTGCCGCCGGGTATCCGGTTGAAAAGCAGGAATAGGTCTGCAACAGGACTGGTTGCCGATGGTTACGGAAAGTGGAATACCTGGAGAGAATTGCAATTCCTTGCGCTTATGGTAAAAAGAGCCGGGTTGAACCGGCTTTTACCTCCACCTGACAATGGACCGGATAAGGCAGCTATTGATTCCATTCCTGGAAAGAACGCCTTCTGGAATTCTGAATATACTATGAACAGTGTCGGGCGGCAAAATTATTTACAAAACTTTATTAGCGCCAGTCTGATATTCACATGAGATCGGAATGGAGATCGTAAGAATCCCGAGGATGGAGAAGCAGGAATACGACCGCCTGATTGAAGAGGGGTATATCGCAAGGATTGCATTCCAGGGAGAAAAATATCCCTATATCGCCCCTTTTCTCTATGTATTCGACGGGCAGTTCATCTATTTTCTTTCGACGAAATACGGGAAAAAGATTGAGTATTTCAGAAAGAGCCCTTACGTATCGGTCGAAGTTGAAAAATATACGAGGGACCTGTCGTGTTATACCTTTGTTACAATGCAGGGATATCTGGACGAAGTGACCGAAGGGATCGAGAAAAAGCTGATACGAAAACGTTTCGTCGACCTTATCAAGGAGAAGCACCTCTCCCCGAATATCCTCGCAGCGCTCGGCCACTCTCCCGAGGACAAAGCCGAGGCAATCGCCATGGAGGAGAGGTCCCTGGTCTGGAAGCTTACCGGCGTAAAGGACCTGGTCGCACTGAAAAACCTTTAATCCTGATTAGTCCCCGAAATCTCCCGGAGATTTACCGAGGCTGGCAAGAAGAGGCGATACATCATGAACCGGAAGCCCGCAGGCATGGTTTTTACAGACCCATGCTGCAGCCCGGTCGTCGCCCGGCGGGAACGATCCAGTAAACCCTGTCAGCCTATCGATCGGTGTGGAATCGGCATCGGAAGGGCGGAATATTATCACCTTCGACGGGAGAAAACATCGTCCGATCGCGCTTCGCATCTCTCTGATTTTATTGTCTTCCCTTCTACCGGAGAGGACGATTTCGTAGGATGGGCCGAGAGCAAAGTCGAGGGCAGAGAGGAACCCTGTGTAACTTTCGGAAGACTGTTCAACGGTCCCCGCAAAGCACCGGGCAAGGTGCCATGCCTGTTCGTGGTAACCGGGATCCGAGGTGAACAAACCGAGCCTCTGCAGGTTCCTGAAGGTAACCGAATTGACCGAGGGCAGCGCCCCGTCGTAGATATCCTTTTTCCTGGCTATGAGATCGGTTGTCCCGTCCCCTGAGGTAAAAAAACCGCCCTCGTCACCATCGGCAAAATGACGCGTGAACCAGGCCTGGATATCGAGCGCGGCTCCCAGGTACCGGGGCTCCTGCGATGCCTCGAAAAGGTCTAAAAGACCTGCGGTGAGGTATGCATAATCGGATCCGAGTCCCTGAACTCCGGCCCGCCCATTCCTGTAGCGGTGCAACAGTTCTCCGTTCTCTTTCTTCATCGTACGAAGGAGAAAATCTGCAGCCATCCTAGCCGTCTCAAGATAGGACTCTTCAGAGAAGGCCATCGCCGCGAGCGAGAATGAAGAGACTGCCAGGCCGTTCCAGTCTGTGAGAATTTTATCGTCTTTCGCCGGCGGGGTCCGGGTTTCCCTTACCTGCAGTAGTCTCGTCCGCATCTCCGCAAGTTGTTCCCGGTATTCCCGCTCCGGCATTCCTGCCGATTCTGCCAGTTTTTCAAAAGAAGAGGTCCTGTAAAGGACGTTCTTTCCTGAGGGGCTGTCCGGACCCCGCTCCCTGAAATTCCCCTTACGCGATACATTGTATGCCCGGGCGAAGAGCGGTGCATCCTTTCCCAGCACCTCATCGAGATCGCTTGCAGACCAGAGGTAGTATGTCCCTTCGCTTCCTTCGCTGTCTGCGTCCTCGGCGGAAAAAAATCCTCCCTCAGGGGATGCCATCTCGCGGGTGAGGTAAGAGAGGCAGTCCTCTGCGATATTCAGGTACCAGTGATCCCCTGTCACCTGATATGCCTCGATATATGCAGTCACCAGCAGGGCCTGGTCATAGAGCATCTTTTCAAAATGGGGGACAATCCAGCGCGCATCTGTCGAATAGCGATGGAACCCCGAACCTAGGTGGTCGTATATCCCGCCCATCGCCATGGCTCCCAGGGTCTTCTGCGCCATGGAAAGCGCACCGGGTTTGCCTGTCCGTTTCGCATAACGCAAAAGAAACGAGATGATGTGAGGCGATGGGAATTTGGGAGCTGATCCGAATCCCCCGTTGAGGAGGTCGTATCTGATCCTGAGGGCCGCATACCCTGAATCGAGCATACTGCTATCGATCCTGACCGGTGAACCCGGGGGGGCCGGAAAAACCTCGCGGCCGACCGAACCGGTCACCTGTTCGGCCGCCATGATTAGTTCATCCCGGGCATCCCTCCACAATTGCACAATCCGGGGAATTATCGTTGTCAGGCCCTGCATGGCGAACCGGTCCTCCTTCGGGATATACGTGGCAGCAAAAAAAGGTTTTTTTTCGGGCGTCATGACGATGGTCAGGGGCCAGCCCCCGGACCTGGAAAGGACAAGGGCCGCCGCCATGTACAATTCGTCGATATCGGGGCGCTCTTCCCTGTCGACTTTGATACAGACGAATGCATCGTTTAGGAGCGAGGCAACGAGGGGGTCCTCAAACGATTCATGGGCCATGACATGACACCAGTGGCAGGTGGAATAGCCAATCGACAGGAATATCGGGCAGTCCCTTCGGAGCGCTTCCCTGAACGCCTCGTCACCCCAGGGGTACCATGCCACAGGATTAAATGCGTGATCCAGGAGGTACGGACTATTCTCATGGATGAGCCTGTTGGGACCTCCGCCATCTGCCTGGCCCTCCCCGCCTCCGGTGTTTTTGGCTGCCATACCGGTTCATATGCGGATCGGTTATTTCTTCTTTTCTGATGTTCAAAAAAATTGATATTTTAGTTGTTGAAACCATGCATCCGGTAGAATCACCGCCGATTTCCGGTAGCATTCTCATATCAGGTCAATGATGATCAAAACCCCGAGATGGAAACCGATAGATACGGTTTCTCTGTTTGCGACTGGACTTGACAGGCAAAAAATACCAGGGCTCCAGGCCGGACCCCCCAGGTGGCTATCCTGATGGGAGGAGGGTAGGGTAGATGGAAAAACCATCCATTACCAGGACACCAGGAGAATGAGGGAGGGATTGGACAGAGCCTCCCTATTGTCTTTTTCACTGCATGGTGGCTTTAATAATTTTTACCGGCGTTATCGGCTTGTCGCTCCTGTCTTTCCTGACTTTAGCGATCGCGTCGACAACATCCATCCCTGCAACGACGCGGCCGAACACGGGGTGGCGGTCGTCCAGGAAATTATTATTGACGAGGTTGATGAAGAACTGGCTCCCACCCGTATTCGGACCCGCATTGGCCATTGCTATAGTCCCGCGGTTATTCCGGTTCCCGGGGGTGAACTCATCGGGGATTGCATATCCGGGTCCACCGCATCCCGTTCCCGTCGGGTCGCCTCCCTGGACCATGAAGCCGTCAATGACACGATGGAAGATAACCCCGTCATAATAGCCTTTCCTGACGAGTTTTTCAAAATTGCCCGCTGTTACGGGCATTGCAGGGTCAAGTTCGATCGATATCGTTCCCATGGAGGTCTCCAGCACAGCTACTTTTGGAGACGAATGGTCAGTCATGGTATTAAGTACGGTTTCATCCGGATTAATCTTGCAGTGGCATGGGAAACAGTAACTGATTGTACAACCGTGAAAGTATACGTATGCTCAGATAGGATCGGTGGAGGGCTAGGACGCTCCAGGGCTATGCCCCGAATCCAGCGGCGATCCCTGTCAGGACAGGGACTGCCTGGGATCAACCCTGCACACTGGCTATCCCAACGGGGGTGGAACGGAGAGGGGGTGAAACCCCCTCCTGGTCGTATGTAAAACCCGGAACGATGGGAATTTACACTTTCTTTCCACTTCCCGGGGATATCCATGTAGTGACTCTGGATGAAAAGGGATAATCTGACGCTCCCGGGGCTCCGTCCTGCCGCTGCGGCGATCCCCGTTGGTGATAGGGACTTAATAGGGATTATCCCCCTCCATGGGCAATCCCCATGGAGTGAGAGAATTCACCGCGAGAAACAGAAAAAAGAAATATCTATCCTTAGAGTTTCGCCCGCACCCATTTCCTCATACCGGGCTTGCATTGATTGATGACGGGAGCAGCATCCGGAGGAGGATGTCAGGTACCTGCTTCGACGTATGAATGACCAGGTTGAAATATGCGAGGTTGTCCCGCTGGCCCTGGTATTGCAGGTCGATCTGGAAATTCGTGTCCACAAGGGTAACTCCTCCGAGCGTGGTAACGACGGCCCGCCGTTCCTGGGTCACACGGTCCTGGCCTTCAAACAATTTCTGCTGGTCTCCGTCGATGTTCGAAAGTAATTCGTTCTGGTACGTAAGGACAGTGATATGGGTATTCCCTATGGTCACCTGCTGCCCGATGGGAAATGTTACGCTGTAGTTGCTCGAGAAAGGCATGGAAACCCCGGTCACAGGGTTAGTAACCGTCACATTCAGCGTAACGAGAGCAGCAATACCGATAATAATGATGAGCACGATGATACCGAGAAGAACTTTTAAACCACTCCCATTTTTCCTCTCCTGTTTACTCCCTTCTTTCTGCCCCTCCTTCCGGGCGCGTTCCTTCGCCATTTCAAGTTCCCGCTGCCTCTGCTTCTCTTCTTCCTGGCCCTTTACACGGGCTTGTTCGACAACGTTTTCCTCATCAGTTAGATCGACCATTTCAATCACCATATCCCTTATATCTCCCTACCGGCATCTCCAGGCCCGCGTTTCCAGGTCTCAGTCAGTTTCCGGGGAAGAGAATTCGATGAAAAATTATTTTCCTGCCAGTCGTCGATAGGCGGATAAATCTATAAAAATATTTCCGGTTCTTGCAGAATTTGTAAATACCTGAATTCTGTAGATATTTTTTTTCCCGACATCCAGAACATAATGGGACCTGATTTCCGGATCGACAGGGGTTCCCGGAAACATATCGAACATACAGGATTTGGGGAGGTTGTTCCGTGGACACTCCTCACGATGCCCGATCGGAAACCTGGATAAGGGAGAAGGCTTCTACCCGGTCCCTTCACAGATCCCGGATCGGGATGCATCACCCTGACAGGACCTGATATCCGAACCGCCACTAATACTGGCAACGTATGCGAGAAAAAAAAGCCCGTCCGGATCCGATCGCCGGGTAATCGCTGTCGTTAATTCCGCCAATACATACCCCACAGGTGGAAATGCTTATCATATCCCCAAAACATTACAGAATACTTAAACAGGAGGAAACTACGAATGAAAGCCTGGTATAAATTGTTAATTATTGCAGTTGTTGTCTCGGCGTCGCTGTTTATTCTCCCTGCAAGCGGAGGCCTTTTCACGATCCCGCAGGGGGGAACGGCGTTTATCGGGGAGCAGGGCCTCGACATAACCCAGACCGGAGTGGCCAGTGCATCGAAAATAGGTTGGTTTGATAACAGTACCAATGTCACCGCCGATTCTCCGGTTGCAACGGTTACCGTCGACAATGCGGGCAATTTCTTCGTCGACCCCGCGATTTTTGCATCGAAAACAGGCGCATGGTACAGCCTGCCCAGTAAAAGTTTTGCATTTTACGTGCAGGACCCGACACTTACCTTGAAAGTATATGATGAAACGACCAACATCGATGTGACGAATTCCACGGGTTATATTAGCCGGGGGGACCTGGCGAGTTTCCGGATCGAGACCAACCTTGTCGCAATGCTGAACAGGTCCGGGATAACAATGGTGCCGATATCCATATATGTACTCACTCCCGGTGGCGCCCAGCTCGCTGAGATATCAGGACATCCATTGATGAACATTGGCGTGACATCGTCGCCGTTTTCGACAGGGCCGATTTGGGACACCGGTCAGTACTCTTCAGGGACCTATACGGTCTGGGCCATATGCAACGTCAATAAGATGAACGATAACTACCGGGTAGACGGGAAGACCCAGACACCGCAGACCGGTAACGTGTTGATCCAAAGTGGAAATCCTAAAATTATCCCTTCAATCACCCCGATAGCGACGATTAGCGCCGTCAGCACGCCCACCAATACAACTATGGCGACAACCCCATCAACCTCGCCGACAACAAGGGTAGCGACTTCTGTACCCCCGACCGCAATCCCGACAACGAAGTCCCCGGGGCCGGGCTTTCTCCTTGTCTGTACAGGCATTCTTGGAGGGGCGCTGGTCCTGAAAAAGCGGGCCTTCAGGTAAACAGTTTTTTTTTAACGGATTTGGGGAATATTATTTTCTTTTTCAAAAATTTTACGATAGAAAACGAATGATTCGGTTTACCGATCGATCTTCCGTACAAATGACATGTATTCCTTCATCCACGGCACCCTCATGACCGGCATCTGCCTGGCAATCCAGGAACTAATTTTTTGGTTCTGCCGAATTTCCTCCTCTGTTCTTAACGTGTCACACATGACCGGGAGTAACTTCCACCCTTCGCTGTCCTGCCCCATCAGGGTAGCCGTCGGGCAGGATTCTCATGACGTATCACCGACTTCAGGTTCCTGTCGCAACAGGGTGCCGCGGGTTTCGGGACGGAACCCGGGGAGCATCTGCCTGTACAATTTCATTCAATGGCATAAGGAATGAAGATGATCAATAAAAAAAACACGTTAATCGCAGGATTTCGAAAACCAGATTTTCGTCGATCCGGCCAGGACCTGACAGCTAAGGACGTTAAAAAAATCAAATGCCTCCCCGGGCAGGTCCGACCACGGGAGAAGACTGGTCCACGACTTTGTACCGGTTGCCGTTATAGAGCGTAACGTACACCTGTATGTTGTCAGTCTGGGTTGTTCCCTGGAATGTCACCGTCGCACCTTTTAACGGTTTTAAGGACTGAGTCTGGGTAACACCGTCATGGCCTTTGTAGATCACGTCGATGCTTTTGACCTGGTTCTGCCCTTCGCCACCCGCGAAGGTGACGTCGATCGTATTATGGATTGCATCTTTCTGTGCCACCTGGATTGTTACATTGCTCCCGGCAGGCATGGTGTCGACCGGTCCGAAGACGACATTGCCATTTGTTGAGGGCTGATTGGGAGCATTCGGGGCCTGGGGAATTCCTGTGCACCCGGTGAGGAGTGTGCAGATAAGAAGGATAGCAATTCCACACGCTGCATGTTTCATAATATTCGTTAGTTTTTGGGGACTAGTATTTGAAAGTATAGCCCGGGTCAGAGGGCGGATCGGTGAATGCGAAATCCCGGCACCCGGCCGGGGCTTACCCATTTTCGAGACACTGTCGAATCGCAACCTTGTAAATAGATGGAAAATCAATTTTCGCATAACACGGCCGCAATATACAAAGCGATCGTGTTCAGCCCCTGTTATAAGGGGCAAAACATGAATTGGAGACTGACATATGAGATTTAATTCAGCGTCCTTTCCGCGGCTTGTCCTTGGATTTCTCATTGTAACCGGGTTTTTTATTGGAATAGCATCTGCAAATGACGACTCCTGGTTAACCCCTCCTTCGCTGGATCAGGCGATGGGACTGTTTGGCACCCTGACACCGTTCATCACGCCCTATTCACCGGGTTCGTATGACCCTGGCAACGAATCCTGGTTAACTCCGGGAACCGAGGACCAGATCCTTGCATGGGGCGCGAAAAATGCTGAAGAAAACAAGGCGGTCATCCAGCCGGGCGGAACTCAGGGTGCGCCCGCGGTAACTCTTGTACCGTATACGCTCAGCCGGGCTGACCTGGACCGGCTTCTCGGGAACTACAAATCATGGTCGAACGGCAATACACCCGTCAATTCAGGAACACCGGTCCCCACGACAACACCAGAGCCTTCACCGGTTCCCGCCGGAAACGACCTTTATACGGCCGACGGGACCTCAGTCAGCCTGCTCATGGACCGGGCAATGGACTCGTACCGTGCGAATCCCAGTCAGCCGGTCGCGGGCCTCGTGACCCCGGTTGTTACCCTGGTGCCCGTTCAGACCCCTACGGGAAGCGCTGCAGATCCGGGGACAGGGATCTCACTCTCCGCATTCAGCCTGCAGGGCCGTTTCGTGAA
>DATJQJ010000055.1:0-70621 GCA_035505975.1 Methanoregulaceae archaeon | reverse complement strand
TCGGGCGGGTGAAAGGCTGGTCGATGCTTTTTCAGATTTGATAATGAAAAACTCAATCAGTTTTTTGTCATCCGGGTTTATTCTTCCGTCTTTTACCGATTCCTCATAAATATTCTCGATATACTTCTCATACTGTTTGTTAGTCCCCAAGAATCGCGCTTCCATGATAGGCAATAGGCCAAGAAAGGTAATATATTTTTCCTGTTGGACTAAAACTTTTTATCGAATCTCCCCGGCGGCTTGATATAAAAGTTTCCCGTTTGTCGCTCTATTTTGGCAGATTTGAAAGAGAAATAAACTTGTACGTTATCGGAAAGTCATGTTCTGCCAGGTCCTTTCTATTCATTGCCTTCTTTCCATTAGTTTGTCAATTACGAGTTAAGAAGAGGCTTTTTTACCGCTTTAAATGTACACTGCCAAAAGGTTAATCCCGACCTGTTGCTTATTGATATTTTTGTATGGTCTTCTATAAGAATGAAAATCCTTTATTCTTGGCCGGATGGGTAAAAAATATTCTAATACTTGATATCGTGATTTAAATTTTTTTACTCCTGATTTTCCCAAATTTGTGGTTCAATGATTATACTTTCGTTTTACTCGCAATCGGAACGATTGTTTCATATTTGATTGATGAAAAACTGGTAAAATACAATGCCAACTGGAAAAAACTGGCAAAAATTCTCGTGACTATTGATGTCAGTCTCAACGCCATTTTTTGAATCATTATCAGTACAGCAATTATTATCGGCGTATTAATTGCTGCCAACTCAATTCAACAGCCTTTCAGTACCACCAAAATCACAGTCATAGGATCTGCAATATCCATAATAGTCATTCGGTTTTCAATTCGGGTTCACCAGGTGTAAATACTGGAGATAAGCTGTTAATAGGCTCGAACCAACCCCTAATTCGTCCCGGCCTCCCCGGTTGGGTGCTGCTCGACGGCGATCGCCGCTTTTATGCCCCATGCATTATCGGGAAAACCGGCGAGCTCGATTTTGTAGTCCAGCACATCATAGTCCTGGAACAGCTGGAGATTGACATTCCGGGATGCTATCTTCGTATTCGTATAGAACTCCCGACCGTCGGTAGAGAGATAATACACATCCCAGCTCCCCTGGCTGTCGGGAACGGGATGAGATTCCGTGAATACGACTTCCTCCCATTGTGCATCGTTATAGTTGTTCAGGGTTGCCGTTGCTCCATCTATCCCGGTAAGATGGAACAGGGTCACGCTGATCCCAAATACCGCGATAATAATGACAACGGAAGCGATAATCACGCCGACGATTAACAGGGGAATCGATTTCTTCATGTCGCTAATCACCGACCTCGCGGGTGCCATATCCGATGCCGGTTATTTCCTGTTCCATGTCCTTCTCCGATGGTGTCATCACAATATTTTCGGGTTTTAATCGGGGGCTTCGCGACTTGGATCGTACCATTCTCTCTCGCGGTATTGGATTAAAGAATATCGATAGTACCGGTGAAAAACAGGTCTTGATAACCCTGATACCGGCAGTCCCCCCCAAAAAAACAGAGTCTTCTCGTTTATAAAAAGCAATGGTGTTTTGGTCGTTTCCGCCAGGGCCCGAGGCGGTTATGACAGAGGGGCATAACGTGGGTAAACCATTCCTGTCCTGAGGCATATTAGGAATATTTAAGGAATTCAACAAAGGTAGGCCTTTAGTTATCATTGCTGGCACTTCACACAATCTCTGTCTGGTTTGTCCTGCGAAACCGTTATAACCGTTGAATACCTGAATGCCACCTATGGTAACATATGCTGGTGGCCTGTTCATTTTCGTTGTCGCACTGATCATATCAACGGTAATCATTTACCTGATAACAAAACTTTTCGGTGAAAAAGAAGGTATCACAACGGCGTTTCTTGCCGCTATCGTCGGCACGGTGATCTATACTATTATCTATTATTTCCTCGGCCAGGGGTTGATTGGTGCTTTCATCGCGGGTATCGCCTGGCTGCTGGCCCTGCAGTTTCTCTATAAAATCGGCTGGCTCAAATCCCTGCTGATCGCCCTGGTCATATGGGTCGTAACCGTGGTCGCAGGGTGGTTCCTGCCGACGCTGCCAGGTCCGGTCTGAATGATTTTATGACATCCCTGGTGTAAATGGGAGAATTGCGGATACAAGGGGCGACAATTCCCGGGCAAGAAGAACTCAAAAGGAGACTATGGTGATTAAGGTGACGATTTCATCTGATGAATTTGAATCCGCTGTCGCGGGTGAAAATGAAATAGAACAATTACTAAGGAAAGACCCGGAAAAAGCCTGGTCTCTCCACGAGATAGAAGAAGAGATCATCGGCAGGGAGATGAACCGGAAGAAACATCTGGATGTATTCATCGCAGACCTGACTATTCTGGCCCCACTTCTCTTCGAGAGCAAAAAAATAGAATTCAAGATCATTAGGGGGATACCCTATTTCAAATGGAAATAGTCCTTTTTTCCTGTGTATTGCAAAAAATGGATGGGGTATCATTTTTGCTCCTGAATCTATCAATAATTTCATTTTTTTCAATTCCAGGTTAATTTAAGACCTGATTGATGTACATAAAAACACTTGACAGGAGGAGGTTTCACCCTCCTGCTTCACCCGCCCTGGCAGGCATTAGGCAGGGCCTGTCTGGAGACGAAGTTATGTCGGTTTTTTTTCAACCGGTGGAAACAATCGGATCGATGGAATCTCATGGTATGCCAAGAAACCCTTCCGGAACGAGACTGGTTGCAAGCATCACCCTGTTGATCTCCCGGTGATCGGTCCAGAGTTGCGATTGCTGGCTGTCAGGATCCAGCCAGAACTGTTCAATAGCATCGGCTACCGGAAAATATCCGGTAAGCGATCTGGCAAGGTCCTTATGTCCGGAGGAAAAATTCTCAGGAACCGCTCCGATCTGCCCGTTCAGGTGTGCCGCTCCCCGGAGCCCGATAGATAATCCTAATTCCCTGAAGGCAAGCCTCCGCGATGCCGGCAACTGCAGGTAGCGTCCCTCGGAAAAGAACCTCGTTCCCTGCAGGGCGGATGCAAGCACGGATGACAGTAATCCTGACAGGCTTACCCCATAACCGACCATCAGGTCGGCAATACGGGTGGCATCGAAAAGGAGTCCTCCGATCCCCAGGGGATCGTTGGTGAACAGGGTAATTCCCCGGCATATCTCTCCGATATCGGCAATTTCTCTGTCAAAGGACGGATGCAGAGTTATCCCGAATTCCTTTGCTGTCGTCTCCCCTAGTACCTGATATGTTACGAAACCGTCCAGGGGATCGTGCTGGCCCATCGACGTTACCTGGGGATAGGAGAGATCGATACTCATTTTCCAGTACATACGTCGCGGTCCTCCCGATCGCGGAGCGTATGAAAATTTTGCCAGGGCTGTCCGGGCGAGTTCGACTGCCCAGCCGGTATACCGGGGATCGCGGGTGGCAAGGCTTGCACGGTTCAGGGCGTGCATCCACTTGGTAAGGTAATGGAAGTATTGCCCGTCCCTGTCCCATTCGAGTTCGTCATCGCCAGGTTCACCAATTTTACGTTCATTCAACGGCTTTCCGATCCGGAGCCCGCCGACAGTGGGATGTTTCTCACCTTCTTCATCTGGTAAACCGCTTATCCATCCGGATCTCTGATCGTCTTCGCGGTGACGGCCAAGGACGTGGTGTACCTGGTCGATCAGGCGTAATGCGAGGGTCAGGAATCCTTTGTCTCCGGTGATGCGGTAAAGGCCCAGGTAATTGCAGACGGCGAACGAATCAGTCCAGAGATAGCGTACGGGACCGGACCTCTCAGGTTCGAGTCCCGTAGTACCGGCAAAACCGAGCATGATATCTGCCGCAGAAGAAACCTTCCCGTCATTTTTCATGCCCTTTCACTCCAAAAACGGTATTATCAATTGGGTGGGGTCGGGAACAGTCTTCGGGGAGAATGATGGTCCGCTTGGAAGGCATACTTCTGGAATACCCGGTTGGGCATATAGAAGTTTGTATCCCCTGCAAATTCCAGCCAGTCCGGATCCAATTGTTGCCGGACCTGAAATCGATATCCCGAATAGCACCCTGATTATTCTTTTTTGAATCTCCTTCCGGTATTCGGAATGGTTCCATGCTATCACAAACAGAACTATAAAAAGAAACCACCTATCTGTTGGTAATGCAATCCCGATACTGCACGCTTGGGCATAATATGGAATTCCCTTTAAGATGCCCATTCCGGTAATGCATTAATATTTGGGAATTTTTACTATGTCCCCGGAACCCCCGACCAAAATTCATCTCGGCGTCACTACGAAAATTTTCATCGTCTTTCTTACCTTATCGATGGTCTCTTTGATCCTTGTTAGTTTTATCGCATTTACGACACTGAATAACGTAGGGAATTATGCAACTGAACGGAGTGTGACCCTGGGCGACCAGGCCGTGCAGGAAAGTGGATCAGCCCTTGAAACGAGCGGGAAAGAACGATTATTGTCACTTGCAAAGGACCAGGCCGACATCAGCAATGTGACGTTCGAGAACGTCGAGGGGGAGATGGCGGTAATGGCCTCGTATGCAGGGTCCCTGATGGCATCTCCACCCGTTGACCCGGACCCCGGCTATTCCCAGGCAGAAAGGCCTCCAACGATATATAATGCCTCTGTTTACTTGTACGGCCCGGGAATTATGATAAATAGTTCTTCTCCGGAATTCCGGGCACTCCATGGGATGGATACAATATTTATCCCGGTACTTGCCTCGGACCCCCACCTGGCAAGTGTCTATGCGGGATCTGAATCAGGGATCACCAGGCTCTATCCCTGGGCATCGGGGATCGATCCGACATTCGACGCAAGGAACCGGAGCTGGTATAAGGCTGCAATGTCTGCGGGAACAACCACCTGGTCGTCTCCGTACGTCGATGTCACCGGCCGGGGGTTGATGGTCACCTGTTCGCGACCGGTCAGGGATAACAGCACAGGGTGGACATGGGTTATCGGATCCGACGTGACCATCGAGACGATAAACCAGCAGATCATCAATACCCAGATCGGGAGATCGGGATATGCGATGCTCATCGATGGTATGGGCAATGTCATCGCAAGGCCGGGTGCAGCTGCAGGAAGCAGCCAGTGGGACGAGTCCTTCCAGACAGAGAACCTGTTTAACAGCGACAATTCCGGTATTCGCGACGCTGCAGCCGAGATTGTTTCGGGAAATTCCGGCGTCCGGGAGGTACAGTTTGCAGAAGGGGATAAATTTGTTGCGTTCGCCCCGATCAGGAGCACGAACTGGAGTGTCGTCGTCGTCATGCCGGTCGATGAGATCACCGCCCCGGCCCGGGATACGGGGGCAAAGATCACTGTAGCGACCGGGGACGCAAAACAGCATATCCAGGACCAGGTCGACCGGATGAAACAGGCGTTCCTGGTCCTTTTTATCCTGCTGTTTGTCCTTATTGCGGCACTGACTACGGTATTTGCCCGGGTAATCACGGGTCCGCTCAGAAAACTGTCGGAGGGGTCAGAAGAGATCGGTCGTGGAAATCTCGATTACAAGGTCGACGTACGGACCGGCGACGAATTCGAAGAACTTGGGCAGTCATTCAACAGGATGGGAAGCGACCTGAAGAATTATATCGGCGAACTTAAACGTACCACTGCTGAAAAGGAAAGGATAGCCCATGAACTGGAGATTGCGCGGGATATCCAGCAAAGTTTTCTGCCCGACACTGTGCCCGATATGCCGGGCATTGAAATAGCAGCGTTCAGTCTGCCGGCCCTTGAAGTGGGCGGAGATTTTTATGATTTCATTCCCCTTCCGAACAACTGCTGGGGACTTGTCATTGCCGATGTCTCGGGAAAAGGAGTTCCTGCAGCCCTGTTCATGGCCCTCTCAAGGACCCTTGTCAGGGCGAGCACATCAAAAAATCCATCCCCCTCAAGCGCGATAAAAGATGCAAACCACCTAATTGTCCAGGATTCACGTATTACGAGCATGTTTGTCACGCTCTTCTATGCAATAATCGATCCGAACGCCCGGATTCTCACCTACGTCAATGCCGGACACAACCCCCCGATGCTCTTCCAGACTGGAAAAGGTGAAGTGACACTTCTCCGTGCAGACGGCATTGCGCTCGGAGTAATGGACGATATTGTCCTCGATTCAGTCGGGATCGAATTAAACAGCGGCGATATCGCCGTCCTCTACACAGATGGCCTGACCGAGGCCATTAATGCGGAGGAAGAAGAATTCGGGACGGAGCGCTTGAACGATACGGTAAAAGCCTGTATAAACCTGCCGGTCCAGGAGATGATACGTTTTATCGTCGATGCGATTATGACGTTTGCCGGCGACCAGCCGCAGGCCGACGATATCACGATCATCATTTTCCGGGCCAGATGAAGTGAAGCCGGGGTCCTTTAGGAAATGGACAGGTTAATAAAAATATGGAAGATCAGGCCAGATTCGGGATGGAATCGATTAAGACCCGGTTATATTGTAATCCTTTTATTATCGACCCCGATGATGAGGTTTTCGAATTCCATTCCAATTTCGGAAAGAATTGAAAACCGGTCGTCCAGGGTCCTGTAAGTATTTGCATCGAAATGGATCAGCACGAGCTTTCCGGCATTGCTCTGCTTTGCTATCGAGACGGCAGTTTCGGGGTTCAGGTGGGGCCAGAGCGGGTTTGCCTGGCCGGGTTTTAATGAACACTCGGTTATCAGCACGTCGGCATTCCGGGCAAGGACTATCGCGTTATCGCAGATCCCGGTGTCTGTACAGAATGCGATGATTTTTCCGTCGATCTCAACCCGATAGCCCATGCAATCAGTCGAATGGACCAGTTTCCGCGATTCGACCCTGAATGGTATCCCGTGTTCTCCTTCAGACAGATCGAGGATGGTAACAGGATACGAATACTCAGAAAACGGTATCGTGAACGGTTGGCTGACAAATGTTTCCAGGACTTTGCCGGTTCCTTTCTGCCCGATAATAGTCAGTCCTTTGGGGAAATCAAATTTGTTCAGTATGTGGAGTCCTGAAATGTGATCCAGGTGAAAATGGCTTAAAAACAGGTATACGGGTTTCGGTTTTTTAATAACGCTGTCCAGTTTATGTATCCCGTTCCCTGCATCGAAGACGAGGTAATAATCTTTGGAATCGACAAAAACACAGGTAGTATCGCCGGTTTTTGTGTCATACCATCCGTTCGTCCCAAGAAGCCGTATCTCCATAAATTTTACTAAGAACCATCCGGCTTAATTACTCTTATGGATTTTTGAAGAAACGGCATGCATCTGGTATACCCCGGGGGCCCGTGTATAGGTATCGGGACGGTTGCGGGGAATCACAAGGTCAATAAGGGGTATTAACCTGAAACCGAAGACAGCGACATTAATATCCTTTGATATGGGGGAATACGTTGCCGTACGATCTCATACCTTGGGTAAAAACCCGGAAAAAAAGCCCCATGAACTGGAAATGCCGGGTATTCCTGATGGATAATCGGGAATATCCCCAAGGGACAGAGGAAAATTACCTTCTTTCTTAGTTCCTGATATCTCCCTGCAAAGGTCGATCGGGACATATTTAACATTTCCCGGCGAATTAACGATATGCATGGTGTATCAGTCGACCCGCTGACCGGCCTGTTGATCCTCATTGTCGGGATCGCATTCATCATTATATCATCGGTCCTCTTTTTGATAGGTATGACGGTAGGAATGTTCATCAGCGCCATTGTGAGTTTCATATTAATCGTTACCGGAAGCATCATTTACTTTTCAGGGGAAACGAGTATATCCTAAAAACCAGGATCCAGGGTTGATCACCTATCTGAATATAAAAATGGTGCATAAAATAGGCGGACGATTATACTCATGAGGAATTATTTCATGAAGAATTTCCCATTTTCTGGTTTGTAAGGAGTGCCTCCCTGACTGCGTCCGCATGCCCCTTCACCGAAACTCTTCTCCAGACCTCCACAATAGTCCCTCGTGGATCGATAAGAAACGTCGTTCTTATAGTCCCGAGGATTTCTTTTCCGAACATGGTTTTCGGCTGCCACGCATCGTAGAGTTTCAACACCTCATGGTCTGTATCCGAAAGGAGTAAAACCGTAAGACCGTGGCGGTCAATAAATTTCACGTGGCTCTCCGGGGAGTCCTGGCTTATCCCAATCACCTGGGCACCGAGCTTGGCAAAGTCCTCCATGGCATTTGAAAACTGCATTGCTTCGAGAGTACATCCAGGGGTATTGTCCTTTGGGTAGAAATACAGGACTACCCATTTTCCCAAAAAATCCGAGAGGCATGTCATTTTCCGGGATGAATCAGGGAGACAGAACGAGGGAGCTTTTCTGCCTTTATAGGGATCGGCTGGTTTCGCAGACATGGTAATCAGGAGGTGATCGCCGGGTGCAGTATAAATTATTTACCCATGGTAATTCAAAAGAATTCTCCAGAGCAGGGATAAAAATACAGCAAAGACAGAATTGCTTTTGGGATTGGCAAAAAAAAAGCTCATTCAACGAAGGATAAGGTGAGAAGATCCTATAAAGCGTTTGAATGTCCGGGTCTCCGGAGCAGGGATCGGAACCTGCACCGTTCTCCATTCAGAGAGGATTCGTTTTTTGTGGTATTCTTAAGGTGTCTTCGATCAAGCCGATGAGTTCCGAAGGCCTGGCCGGTTTCTCGACAATATGCTCGATAAAGATATTTCTCTCTTCGAGGGCGCTCCTGACCCGGGCCTCAGGAAGCCCGGTATAAATAATTACTTTCGTGCCGTTCATATCGGTAATCCGGTGCATTTTTGATAGGAAATCTATCCCGTCCATGCCGGGAAGCTTGACATCGAGCAGGATCAGGTCTGGCCGAATTCCTCTGGCGAGGGTTTCAATGGCGATTTCCGCCGAGTTTGCTATCAGCGTGTCATAATGGGAAAGGTATTTGATAAAATAGGAAAGACTGTCGGCAATTGTCTCATTATCCTCGATAATGAGGATCAGCGTCATAATGGGTAGTTTCTGCGCCACCAATTTATAATTACCGACATGCTCCTGGTTACACGTCAAATCAAAGAACATCCTGTTAAGGATAGGTGCGAGCGGCCGGGACAGCAAGTGGATCCTATCTCATCACGATCTGGATAACCGACGGGTATTTTCTTATGATGGCAAAGACAATCGTCTTTCCGATCCACATCCGGTCATCGGCCATCTCGCGCATTTGGTTGATCTCTCCCAGTATTTTCAATGCTTCAAAAGCGTATGAATCGGTGATGAAGCAACTGTCCCCGACCGAGGAATCGAAATAACATAAGACCGGGAGGCGGAGATGGCGGGACAGGTCTGCCGGAAGTATTGTCCTGAGAAGATGGAGGGTTTCTTTATTGAACCGGTACTCTCCTCCTCCTTTCGTCGCCAGGGCCGGCTGGTCCATGGCAGCCAGATCGGTTAAGGATCTTCTTTCTGTTACGGCATCCCGGTTTATTTTGGAAATTTCGAGATTCATCCACCGCCTAAGGACCGATTCATCAGATATTTGAGGTCTATCCGTCATTTTGGACCATCTCCATCCAGCAGGTTATCATATCCCGATGATAAAATATTCATCGTATCTCAAGGTCACGCGATAGATGTCGTTTAACCCCTGGAATGATCGAGACCTGATACGACATCCAGATCGATCAGATAATTGACAGTTACGGGGCGGGGGTCGGTGGACGACATCTTATTTCCGGTCGTCCGGCCTTCCGCAACAATGCCTGCTCCTGACTATCAATCCTACGGCCTTAAAGGCTTCCTCGATGTCTCCGTAATTCGGGATCCTGTTATCCCTGAGTATCCCAATCCCCTGTTTCATGCTGTCCCCGCCGAGGAGGCAGCCGACTGTCATCTTTTGAGTGCTTTTCGAGAACCTGACAATCTCCTGGGCAAGGAGGCCGGGATCGAGCACTGCGGACGGGACGGCGATGACGAAAGCGATATCCCATTCGTCCTGGTGCTGGATAAGGACATCGAAAGTCCGCGCATATCGCCCTGCCCCCGAATCGCCGATAATGTCGACAGGATTTTCGTGACTCCAAGTCTCGGGAAGTAGTGCGTCCAGATCGTCGAAAAAGGTCCCGGAAAGTTCGATCAGGTCGATTCCGAACCGATCGGCATAATCGGAGGCAAGAACCGCGAACCCTCCTGCAGCCGTAACGATCAATGCACGGTTGCCCTCCGGGTAACCCTCGGATGCCAGAAGTTCTGCAACAGAAAAAGCATCCTGGAGAGATGTTACGGATATGACTCCTGCCTGCTGGAATGCCGCCTGGTACACTGCGTAATTCCCGGCAAGCGAACCGGTATGCGAGGACGCAGCCTGTGTCCCCTTCTGCGAAGAACCCGATTTGAGTGCAATCACCGGTTTTTTCATGGCGACGTCAGTTACGACCCTGAGAAAATTTTTTCCATCCCTGATCTCTTCGATGTAGAGAATTATTGCCCGGGTGTCGGGATCGGCACTGACAAATTTCAGGTAGTCGACAAAACCGAGGTCTGCCTGGTTACCGACACTGATCACTGCGGAGAACCCGATCTTTTCGGGAAGGCTCCAGTCCACGATCGTCGTGATAATGGCCCCGCTCTGTGAAATGAAGCCGATGTGCCCAGGCCTTGCACTGATCGGATCGAAGGTCGTATTGATTTTTTTATGGGGCAGCATGATACCGAGGGTATTCGGTCCGACAAGTCTCATTCCCCATGACCTGGCGTGTTCCATTAGTTCCTTCTCGCGTAATACCCCGTCCGGGCCGGATTCCCTGAATCCCGATGAAACGACGATAACAATCCTGACCCCCTTCCTGCCGAGGTCGTCGATGACCTTAACCACGCCGGTCGCCGGAATTGCAATAACGGCAAGGTCTACCGGCCCGGGTATCGCATCCACAGAAGAGGATGCCGCTCTGCCCAGGATCACTTCGTGGTGTGGATTGACCGGGTAGAGGTCCCCGGGAAACGGGAGGAGATTTCGTAATACCGCATAACCGACCTTTTCCGGGTCGTCTGAAGCTCCGACGACCGCGATTGATTGCGGATACAGCAACCCCGGGTCCATCTCCTCCGGGTTGCTGGCAGGGGGCTCTTCCAAAACGTCAGTGACATAGAACCGGGCATCGACAGCGATTAATCCGGTCTGGTGGAGTACGAGGGGATTGATGTCGAATTCTGTGATGGTATTTGATCGGAAAAAATTCGAGGCGATCGAAGAAATTGTCGATTTCAGGGCAGTTTCGTCAAGGGGCGGGCCCGCCCTGTACCCTGCGATAAGCGGGTAGCCTGCAAGGGCGTGTATCATCGCTGACGTTTCGGACTCGTTGACCGGGAGGACACGGATCTGGAAATCCCGGAATATTTCGACAAATGTCCCGCCAAGGCCGATGGTCAGGATTTTACCAAACGACGGGTCTGTCCTCCCTCCGATAATTATTTCGAGGCCCGGTTGCACCTGTTTCTCGACAAGCACGCCGGAAATTTCTGCTCCAGGAAGACGGGCCTTCACATTACTGACGATCCGATCGAATGCTTCCCCTGCATTCGTCGCATTATTGATGCCGGTGATGACGCCACCGACATCAGCTTTATGGACAACCCCGGGCGAGACGATCTTCATGACAAGAGGAAACCCTATCCGTTCAGCAATGTCTTCTGCTGATTTCCTGTCGGCCGTCATGCCATGGTCGGGGACAGGTACTCCCATTGTTTTGAGTAGTGCGTAACCGTCGGGCAAGGGGAGCAGTTTGTTCGTCATAAGGGGGTCCTTCCGTCGCAGCGATTTTTCATCTTATTCCTCTTAAGGTCATACGATTACGGATATTATGATGATTCCGGCCGCCAGGTTTCAGCGACTCACAAAGTCGGGTAAATTCCTGTTCATTTTCGGCCTTTATGGGTCTCATCAGACTCGTCATTTTGGTAACTATTATCCGGTGTGATAAGAATATATGGGGAGATGAAGGACCCTGAAATTCCCGGCGCAATATTGATAAAATCACGGGAAAAACCGGTATTTTTATTTTCTGAACTCTTTCCGGCGGGTGCTATCGGGGAGTCCGCAAGGAGAAGGATAGAAACGGTTATACCCGTGTTGCGGGGATTCGGAATCGAGGTGGAAAAATCCGGGACCGATTACCTGATAAAGAGAAGCGATCCCATTCTGTTCGTCCTTTCCGATAAAGAGCGATCTAAAGTAAATGCCTATCTCGCTCGTCCGGAAATTCCCGATAAAATACAGATGCTAATCGGTGCCTACATCAGGAAAAAGACGGGAAAGGAATGGCAGGACCCCCTGACGCTGGAACGGATCAGGTCTGCCGTAATGGCCCAGAAGGGGGAATACTGGCATGAGGGTGCGAAAAAGAGGGTCAGGTACGAGAAGGGATACCGGACGTTTGCATACCTTGCGTACCAGTTCCCTGTTTATTATGTCCAGTTCGAGCACATCCTGCTGATGCTTGCCGGAATGGGATTATTACCTGAACATATGACCGTCCTTGATGCCGGAAGCGGTCCCGGTGCGGCAACCATGGCGCTAACAGATTTTCTTGGCCGTTCAGGTCATGGGACGGCCGAAATATCTGCCCTCGAACTGTCCGGGGAGCAGCGGGAAGCGTATACGTTCCTGTCTTCCGGGTTTTCGGAGGGCAACAAATCGGTAGTTGTTTATCCAGCCGTTGAAAGCGATATCAGGAACCCGGACGCAGGCCGGATCCCCGGAAATATCGACCTGCTGGTATTTCAGAACGTTCTGAATGAACTTTCCGGGCTGACGATACCGGAACGTGCAGGAATTGTCGGCAGGTTTGCAGAACTACTCTCGCCGACGGGCATTGTCCTGATTGTCGAACCGGCCGACCTGTCGAACTCGGTCGGACTGAGGGAGCTTGCCGCTGTGATTTCGCGGAAAACCGGGATCACCGTGATCTCGCCGTGTCTTCCCGGGTCAACGAAACAGTGCAGGCCGGAACGCTGCTGGAGTTTTGTAGAAAAATCACCGGTTTTGCCGACCCGGCTTATGGAAGCGGTCGCCGATCATCAGGAATACTACCGTTTCCTGAATACGGACATCAAGTTCTCTTTTGCAGTGTTGAAAAAAGGTTCATCGCAAGTCGCGGCAGATATCCGAGCCCGTGACCGGAAAACCGCATTGCTGTCGAGTTTATCCCGCCATGTCGGGAAAAAGATTAATGTCTCCGGGGCGGTAATGTCAGGCGACCTCGGGAACATGCGGACCCATTTATGGAAAATTTGCGATGGTTCTCCCCAGAAACCTGTTTATATCGTCCTCCCGTCGTACAACAGTTCTGCAGGAAACAAGGTGCTCGGTTCCGTACCGTACGGGGGGGCCATCGTGTTGTCGGGCGTTCTCGTCAGATACAACTCCCGTCACGACTCCTATAACCTTCTCGTAACGCGGGATACGCGGGTCGCCATCCCGGGAAAAGGGACAAATAGCAATAAATAATGATGCGTGCCCGGCCAGTGATCCTTCTGCCGGAACACGATTTCCTGCTGTTTCTCCATTGCTTTGATACGCCATACGTCGTGATATAAGTATATCCCTATCTTTCCGGTCAGAACGCCTCCCATGTTAACCCGGGGATAAGGGAAAAAATCAGCAGACTTTTGCATCAATAATAGCCCGGAATTTTTGCCGGAATTGGCAGGTGACATAAGTTTATTGGGGAACAGCAGAAGAAATTATGGCATGAATATGCTGAATTGCAGGAAATATCTACTTGTCTGTTGCATTCTCCTGCTGTTCTTATTTGTCCTGCTTTCAGGCTGCACCGGAAGCCCTGCAGGGGCCCTGGAGAACCAGAACAAGATTCCGGGAAATTCCACCGGGACGAATAACACTGAGGCATCCATTACCAATTCGTCGGTTATTGTCAATAGTACCTGGACGGGAAGCCCTGATTTGGTTCACAATGAATCAGGTATCCGTGCGACCCTGGACGCCGACTGGAGGACCTTCCGGGTGATCAATATGGACCTGACGACCCGCTACCTCACTCTGGACCTCTCGAAAAGCGACGATATCAATTATTTAAGGTATTCCCTCCTCCCGGCAACTGTTAATAACCTAAGTGCGATCAGGAGCGATCTCGAGGCGCTGCAACCTTCGACGCCCGACGAGCAGAACGAGACACGTACTCTCATCCTGATGACAAATTACACGATATTGAAGTACCAGACTCTTTCAGAAATGCTGCACGCAACACAGTATGCAAACATGCGTGACCCGGTTATGCTGAAGTCCGAGATCAGGAATGCCAAGCTGACCGTGATGGACGCCCTGGACCTCGTCAATTCGAAAGACCCTGGAGATTACCCGAGCAAGTACCGGGACCAGATCGCAAGCGATAAACGCGAACTTGACGACATGATGTCCCAGATAGATTCCTATACCAGGACCATTTACCAGCCGCCGGCAGATTGATCGTTCTTTTCTGCAATCCCGACCCTGTGCCGTCAGGGAGAAACGTTTAAGGCGAGGTCAGGTCCCGGCCTGCCTCCTGTTTAGCTTTCCCGGCAGTAATGCTATATCTTGATAATAATGGCAGGACAATACCAGTACGTGGTTTACCCCGGGGACCGTGAGCTGAAATACACATCGGGCTGTCCGGCTCCGGGACGACCCGGAGAAAGGATGAGACAGGTACGTGGCGAGGGGACTGTTGAATGAAACATATTATATCGATCCGTGACCTCGACCGGCCGTTTATCGACAAACTGATCGGACAGGCGGCCCGGATTGCCTCCCGGGAATATAGTCCCGATGCATTAAAGGACAAGGTCCTCGCTCTCCTCTTTTTCGAACCGAGCACCCGGACACGGATGTCGTTCGAAGCCGCCATGGCACGCCTGGGCGGCACTTCGTTATCGGTAGGGAGCGTCGAGGCGAGCTCCATGGCCAAGGGAGAGACCCTGGCTGATACCATCCGTGTCGTCAGCGGGTACGCCGATGCGATCGTGCTGCGGCACCCGAAGGAGGGGGCAGCCCGGCTTGCCTCAGAATTTGCGACGGTCCCGGTGATCAATGCCGGTGACGGTGCAGGTCAGCATCCCTCGCAGACACTTCTCGACCTGTACACGATCCAGCAGTCGATGCCCCTCGACGGCATCGATATAGGTCTGATCGGGGATTTGAGATACGGCAGGACTGCCCATTCCCTTGCCTATGCACTTTCCCTCTACCGGAGCAGGATCCACGTAATCTCTCCGACCGGTCTCGAACTCCCCCCGGCCCTGGTCATGGAACTCCGCGAACGCGGCACCGAAGTCGTGGAACACGAAGAAGTCGAAGAGATAATCCGGTGTCTGGACGTCCTCTACGTTACACGAATCCAGAGGGAACGGTTCCCGGATTCTGCTTCTTATTTCGATGTCGCTTCAAGTTACCGGGTTACTCCCGAATTATTGCAGGATGTCCGCCCGCACCTGATCGTCCTTCATCCCCTGCCCAGGGTCGACGAGATCGATCCCGCGGTGGACGACCTTCCCTATGCCCGTTATTTTGTCCAGTCGAGAAACGGCGTCCCGGTGAGGATGGCGATGCTTGAAGAGGTAATGAAATGAGAAGGGAAACGCGTCCTACAGAGGGACTGCTGATCAGCCCGATCAGGCGGGGCACTGTCATCGATCATATCACCGCGGGAGAAGCACTGAACGTCCTGAAGATAATCGGGATTACCGGCACGACCACGGAATCGGTAAGTGTCGCAACAAATGTCACCAGCGGTAAGATAGGGAAGAAGGATATCGTAAAGATCGAGAACAGGGAACTGAAAAAAGACGAGATGGACCGTATTTCCCTGATTGCACCGGCAGTCTCGATCAATATCATCCGCGATTTCAAGGTTTTTTCAAAGAGCGGTGTCGAACGTCCGAAATTCCTCGTCGGCGTTGTTAAATGCCCGAACCCGGGTTGCATCTCGAATGCACACGAACCTATCAGCAGCAGGTTCGAGGTCCTGCCAAATGGGCTCCACTGCATGTATTGCGACTGGCTGATTACGAACGATCTGACCGGGCACCTGATATAACGATTATTTTTTATCGGTCGCTGATGAGATGACCATGGGCGTCAATCTCTCCCCGGTAGATCCTCGTACTCGATATCCAGTGTCCGTCTTCTGCAAGGACACAGGTAATCTGGTGAATATCGACTTTCTGAGTGCCCCGTTCTTTTCGCAGTCTGTTGATCTCGGTCGCCACAGGGAGTGTCTCTTCGGAGACAACAATAGCATCGAAATCTGCAACGAGTGCCGAACCGAAACGGTCTGACAATGCCTCCACCTTCCAGGGAGTCCGGTACCCTTTCTCTTCAATAAATCTGACGAGGTTCTCCCGTCTCTCTTCAAACGGCCTTACGGGATGAAGTTTCGAGCTTGCGAACGAATCGGTGGTAAGACCGATCGTCACCATGCCCGAAGGCCCTGCCAGTTCAAAAGAGCGTGCCAGGAGCCGTTTATGGCCATCATGCAACGGGTCGAACGTGCCCCCGACCATAACCTTCATTCATTAGGATAGTTAAGCTGCTATAGTATTATGAGTATGGATAACGGTGCGGGAAACCCCGGATATGTTGCTCCCGGCGCGACGGTTCTCGGGGACGTGGAACTGTCGGCAAAGGTAAGCGTGTGGTTCGGGGCAGTCATCAGGGCAGACAAGGACCGGATCCGGATCGGGGAAGGATCGAATATCCAGGACAATGCCGTAATCCATACAAGCAAGGGGTTTCCTGCCCTGATCGGGAAACGGGTATCGGTGGGCCATGGAGCGATACTCCATGGCTGCACCATCGAAGACGAAGTCCTGGTCGGGATGGGGGCAATCGTGATGAACGGCGCCGTTGTCGGTAAGAACTCTATTCTCGGTGCCGGGACCGTTGTTACGGAGGGGGCCCGGATACCGCCCCATTCCGTGGTCCTCGGTGTGCCGGGAAAGGTAATCAGGCAGACAACAGAAGAACAGGATCGGGGAATTATCGCCAATGCAGAAAGTTACATCGAACTTGCAAAGAAGTACCGCAATGGATAGTGTACTCATCATCGGAGCCGGGGTGACAGGGATCCAGGCAGCCCTCGACCTTGCAGACCATGGGATAACGGTATACCTTATCGAACGGGAACCGTCTATCGGGGGTCATATGTCACAGCTCGACAAGACATTCCCGACAAATGACTGCTCGATGTGTATTCTCTCTCCAAAAATGGTGGACGTCTACCGTCACCCGAATATCAGGGTCTATACCTGTACCGAAATAGAAAAGGTCGCAGGATCCAAAGGAAACTTCACTGTTACATTAAAGAAGAAACCCCGGTACGTCGTCGAAGAGCTCTGCAACGGCTGCGGTGACTGCATCGAGATCTGTCCCGTGGAGGTGTATAACGAATTTGATGCCGGTATGGGTGTGAGAAAAGCAATTTATAAACCTCACCCCCAGGCAGTCCCCGATATCGTCATCAGGGACCCGGACCATTGTATCGAGTGCGGCCTCTGCTACGACGCCTGCCTTCCGGGGGCGGTAAAAAAGGAAGATTCCCCGGTAACGACAGAAATTCAGGCAGGGAGCATCATTATCGCGACCGGATACCAGATATTCGATCCCAAAAAGAAAGGACAATTTCACTATCTTGATTTCCCTGATGTGATCACCAGCCTCGAACTGGAGCGCATGATCAATGCAAGCGGTCCGACAGGAGGACAGCTGAGGCGCCTGACAGATGGACGGGAGCCCCGGGCGATCGTATTCATACAGTGCGTCGGTTCAAGGGATATGCAGCTCGACCGGCCGTGGTGCTCCTGCGTCTGCTGTATGGCATCGATAAAAAATGCCATCCTGATAAAAGAGAAACACCCTGAAACATCGGTAACGATCTGTTACATGGACGTCCGGGCATATGGAAAAGGCTACGAAGAGTACCGTTTAAGGGCAGAACAAGCGGGTATCAGGTTCCTTCGCGGAATACCGGGCGAGATAGGGGGAATGCCCGATTCCATGGTCCTGGTCGTCGAAGACAGCGAGACGCAAAAAGTTGAAGAACTCCATCCCGACTTCGTGGTGCTCGCCGTAGGCCTTGGACCGTCAGGTCAATCGGCAGAACTTGCAGAAAAACTCGGGATTTCACTGGACAGGACAGGGTTCTTCAAACCCCTCGACGAAAAAGTAGGCATGGTCGAGACGAACCGTCCGGGGATCTATATTGCCGGTACGGCGGTTGCTCCGAAGGATATTCCCGATTGCGTCGCTATTGCCGGTGCCGCTGCCATGAAAGCATTTATCGGGAGTATTCGGGAATGACCCATTCATGAAAACCCGGAAATCGCTCTGGTACGAAGAAGAGACCGAGCGGATCGGATATATCGACGAGACGCAGCTCCCCTGTGAATTCAGGATCGATTATTGTAGTACGGTCTCACAATTGGGAGATGCTATCCGTTCGCTTGCCATACGGGGTGCCCCTGCACTCGGCGTGGCCGGAGCAATGGGTGTTGCACTTTCGGCGCGTACCTGTACGTCTGCATCATTGCAGGACTTGAAAAAAAAAGTGGAATGCGACGCCGAATGGCTTTGTGCGACGCGACCGACCGCCGTTAACCTGTCCTGGGGGATAAACCGTGTCCGGAACCTGGTCGCGGCTGCTTCAACCATCGAAGAATTGAAGAGAACTGCGCTTGCCGAAGCTCAGAAGGTCGCAAGCGAGGACGCAGCAACGTGCAGAAACCTGGGAGACCACGGCGCGGCACTGCTGCGAGGGGACTGCACGGTTTTGACCCATTGCAACGCGGGTGCGCTGGCATGCAGCGAATGGGGTACGGCACTCGGGGTTGTACGGTCGGCGGTCAGGGACGGGAAGACGGTCCGGGTGATCGCATGCGAGACCAGGCCCCTGCTCCAGGGAGCGAGGCTGACGGCATGGGAACTGGACCAGGACGGGATCCCGGTCACTGTTATTACCGATTCAACCGCAGCGATGCTGATGCGGCGTCGGTCAATAGATTATGTGATCGTTGGTGCCGACAGGATCACATCTGATGCGGTATTCAATAAAATCGGCACTTATATGCATGCGGTCTGTGCCCGGTATCACGATATTCCTTTTTTCGTAGCAGCCCCCTGTTCCACCTTCGATCCATTGGCATCAGAATCAGGGATAACGATCGAAGAGAGGAAGCGTGACGAGATCGCGGCATATCCCGGTCCTGTCACGATACCTGACGGGGTTCCGGTGATTAATCCGGCATTCGATGCGACACCCCTTTCCCTGGTATCGGCGATCATCACCGAGAACGGAGTCTTAAAACCACCTTACGATATACGGAGATCCATCGGTGTAAACTACGGGAGTGACTGACGGAAATGGTTGTGGTGGATTTTTTGGGCTATGATTATACCCTTTTGAACAGCGTCGTTTTCGTTATCGGGGAGATCACGATCCTGGTCCTTGCCAGTTTATTCCTGCTGGCGGTGCTACTTGTCACCATATCATTGTATTCGATCCGGCGCGGGCGGATGGTGTTTCCCGGATTTCTCAAGGCAGGTTTTACTGCCGTCGAGGGGCTTTCGAAGGCAATATTCCGCCTCTTCGGTCTTGAAGACCGGGAGATGCAGGCATTTTTTATCCAGCTCCACAATTCCCTGAGCCTCAAGGTCTTTGAAGCGATTCCCGTCCAGGACCGTGCAGTGTTTCTACCCCAATGCCTGAGGTCTGCGACATGTCCGGCAGATCTCACTCCCGAGGGCCTGCGCTGCGTCAGGTGCGGGCAGTGCACGGTGGCTGGCGCACTGAAAACCCTTGAACTGCTCGGCTACCGGTTGTTTATCGTCCCGGGTTCGTCTTTTATCAAAAGAATGGTAAAGAAATACCACCCGAAAGCAATCATTGGCATCGGGTGCCTTTCCGAGGTAAAAGAAGGGATCGATATGGCAGATAAAATGGGACTCGTCGCCATCGGCGTTGTTACGCTCAAGGAAGGATGCGTGGAAACGGCGGTCAACTGGGAAGATGTCTTTGGTGTCGCCATGCTCGGTATCGACCCGGAAATGGTTTCAGAAGAGCTCAAAGATTCTCCCTGGATCCACACGGCAGACCGACTCTAGGATACCATCTGTTAAGGGGCTGAACACGGCACCAGGAGCTGATCTTTTCCCATGCCTGTCAGATTCATCTTAAGGTTTGGGCATTATTTACCAACGTTTCGTAAAATTGCGGTGAAGGATTGGAAATAATTCCGTTATCGTGCCCTGATAAATAAATGAGTGAACGGCATCCCGTCCTGTATTGCGATCGACTCCGCCGCCCCGGGGAGCGCCCTTGCGGCGGTCCGGAAATGCTGATAATGATACGGCTGCAGAGACAGATTTATTTTCGCGATATAGGTGATAAAAAGGGGATCAACCTACTGGAACGCTGGGTGCTGCATCCGGATTTCAGCGGCTGAATTGATGCTATACTCTTCCAGAATAACGAATCAGATACCCGGGACCGTGAGAAATATCGCACTCATCATGAACACGATTAGTGAGGCAAACATGCCGTACTTGATGATATCGGTCGCCCGGCTACGGGCGATGCATTCTGGTTCGCGACATCTGGCAGAGCGGACAGCCCCGTAGAGGATGATCAGGTCTACCGGGACGATCCCTGTCAGGTACCAGGTCCCCCACCGGTAATATGGATAAAAACTGATTGCGACGGCTCCAAAAGAGAAAATAAGGGCGATTATTGTCGCCTTCCGCGTGCCATAGATAATAGGAAGTGTTTTTGCACCTTTAATCAGGTCGCCTGGGACGTCTTCGGCATCCTTCAAGATCTCGCGGGCAACCATGGCAAGGAAGGTCATCACGGCGATCACGATATTATTGAAAAGCCCGGCCAGCCCTGCAAATCCTCCCCCGAACAGGAATATACTGCCCGAAAGGTAGGCCACGGCTACATTACCCATAAACGGGGTGGTTTTTAATTTCGCGGCGTACATAACAAGGAGCACGGAGTTGACCATAGCAAAAAAAATACAGATGGGCGTGGTTAACAAGCTGATGCCGATCCCGGCGATAAATAACAGGGCTGAAAACCAGAATGCCTGGCCAGGCGTTATTTGTCCGGAAGGAAGCGGTCGCCCGGGCCTGTTGATCCGGTCGATCGGAAGGTCGAAATAATCGTTTATGGTATTGCCTGCACCGGTGACAAGAATTACAACGATGACCGGGATAATCACGCCGGGGACGAGACTGCCGGTGGCAATGAGGTAGGCAAGGGCTGCTGCGAGTCCTGCAACCACCGAATTGGCAGGACGCATGATCCGGTAAAATCCTAAAAGTGACATCCAGGGACCTGACAATACTGATCTGACATGAACGGTTACGCAACGAAAAACGGGCGTGGGGGGATTTGAACCCCCGGCATTCAGCTTAGGAGGCTGACGCTATGTCCGGGCTAAGCCACACGCCCCGGCCTATATCAATTGACAAAGGATAGGTATAAGGTTAACGAAACGCCAGATATTAAGGTCTATGGAATTAAAAGAGGCCGTAGAAGGGAGTACGCAGATTTTAATCCCGGAACAGGACGAGAATTCTGCGTTTCCGCCCGGTACTGCCCAGATATTCTATAACAGGCGCATGGCGATCAACCGGGACGCAACAGTCCTCCTCCTCTCGGTCGCCAGGCCTTCGGATTATGTCGATGCGATGGGTGCTACCGGGATCCGTGGCCTCAGGGTTGCAAACGAGTGCGACATAGAGACGACCATAAACGACCGCAATCCCCGGGCGGTTTCCATGATCCAGACCAATGTACAGGCGCTGGGTCTTGGGAATGTCCACGTCAGCTGCGAAGATGCTAACGTCCTGCTTTCGGGAAAACGGTTCGATGCCGTGGATATCGACCCGTTCGGGACTCCCGCCCCTTTTATCGATTCGGCGGTCAGGGCCACCAGGAGATTCCTTTTTGTTACCGCCACCGATACGGCCCCTCTGTGCGGAGCGCACAAGAAGGCCGGAATACGACGATATTTCTCGAATCCCCTCAATACCGAGTACCATGCCGAGGTCGGCCTCAGAACCCTGCTTGGTTTCGTGGCAAGGGAGACGGTAAAATACGATAGGGGGATCGTACCCCTCTTCTGCTTCAGCCATGAGCATTTCATCAGGCTGCACCTCCGTCTCACAAGAGGCGCCAGGGCAGCAGACAGGACAATCGGCGAGATCGGCTACATTATGCAGTGCCCGGACTGTGCCTTCAGGAAAGAAGTACGGGGTTTAGTCCTGGAAGGGCACCGGTGTGAACACTGTGGTGCCACGCTGATCCCGGTCGGTCCGCTCTGGACCGGCGGACTGCAGTCTTGTGAAATTCTCGACGCCATGTTGAGTTGTCTGCCGTCCATGCATCTTACGGCTTCCGTGGAACTTGAAAAGATTATCGTCCTGTGCAGGGAGGAATTACCGGTCCCATGGTGCTATGATTACCATCAACTGGCAAAACAGGAACACTGTTCTCCGGTCCCGCTCGGACACCTCCTTTCATCGCTGCATGCCCGGGGATATCCTGCCACCAGGTGTCATTACCTTGGGACAGGGATAAAAACGACGGCCCCTCTCCCCCTGATTCTCTCGATTATCCGCGGGGATTAATTCAGGTACTCGCAATTTTAAAAAATAGGGTGGAAAAAACTGGCAGAACACGTCATTTTTGAATTTAGCAAAATTAAGGTCCAGGAATCAGATTTATCGATTCCTCTGCAGTCCCTATCCCAACCAGGGGCACCAGAGCGGCGGGGACGGAGCCCCGGGACGTCAGATTGTAAATTTTTATGAGATCGCAAGAGATGGATGAGATCGGTTAATAAAAGAAACATCCGTTAAAGAAATTCAATCGAAGCCTAATCAGGACCTTTTTCATCGTTGATATCGATGAATAAGAAGACACAGGACTCGTGTCCCGTCCGGGGATTTTTTCTTATCCCTGTCGAATAGGAAAAGGGCTGGATAAACGGACTTCTAGCAGAGATTAGAAAGACTCCAGAACAGTAAGAATTGTCAGTGTTCGATGATGATCGAGAGCAGGTCGCCGTCATGGATTTTATAGGGAAGCCCGATGCGTTGCCCGGGATGTTTTACATAGTCTCCCCAGACACGGGCATACCTGAACCGGTCGACAAAGTCCCGGTGCAGTTTCCTGCAGACGTCCTCAACAGTGCTCCCTTTTCTTACGATCAGCGGTTCCTCGAGGTCGGCTTCCTCACCCTGGGGACGGAGGAATACCCGGATAAAGCCGAGCCTCTGGTATATCTCTTCCTTTATTTCTTCCATATGGTACCCGGTATGTGCCGAAATCATTACGGGAGGCATTTCGAACCGGGATGTAAGGTCTTCCTCGATGGCCGTTACCTGTTCGACATCGATCAGGTCGACCTTGTTGACGGCGATGAATGCCGGGATGTACATCCTGCTCCCAAGCATCGCATCGATCAGGTCCTCCTGGGTCGCTCCTCCCCTGATGAGGATGTCGGCGTTCATGATCTTCTGTTCGGAAAGGATCGCCCTGATCTCGTCGATATCGAGTTCGAGGGTCCCGACCCTGTGGACCCTGATCCCGCCGTGTGATGTCTTCTTGATGGTGATATCGGGCTTCGGCCGGTTTATCCTGATCCCTGCGTCATAGAGTTCCTTCATGAGGACGTCGACATGGCCCTGGTTGAAGACGTCGACGAGGATCACGATCATATCGGCACTGCGGACGACCCCGATAACTTCCTTACCTCTGCCTTTTCCCATCGCCGCCCCGGCGATCAGTCCCGGGATATCGAGGATCTGGATTTTCGCCCCCTTGTATTCCATCGCACCCGGGACGACCGTCAATGTCGTAAATTCGTAAGCGGCGACTTCACTCTCAGTCCCGGTCAGCTTGTTTAAGAGGGTACTTTTACCGGTCGACGGGAACCCGACGAGAACAACGGTTGCATCGCCCGACTTTTTGACAGAATAGCCTTCTCCGCCGCCGCCGGACTTCATCGCCCTGTTGACGGCTTCGTCACGCAACCGGGCGATCTTTGCCTTTATCCGGCCGATGTGTTTCGATGTGGCCTTATTATAGGGAGTCTTCTGGAGCTCGTCCTCAAGCTCTTTAATCTGATCTTCCAGGCCACTCATTCTTTCTAGTATTGGCAGGATATCTCACATATAGTTGTGGGTCAGAAATGAAGGCCATTCTGAAGAGATACAACGATTATTCTCCATTCCTGCAATTGTCCGGGGTCAAGGCCGGTATATCAACACGTTTAAGTAACACGACTACCCACTTATTTGAGCAGTTATTCCTGCATGCTGCTATAGTGTAGTCCGGCCAATCATGCGAGCCTCTCACGCTCGCGACTGGGGTTCGAATCCCCATAGCAGCACTCTTCACTCGTGGTTCAATTCTTTTACCGTTTTAGTTTTCTTTGTGGACACATTTCTTTAACGGAAATAAATAGCGTCAATAACTATGACAGATCCAACAATGTTGTGTTGTTGATGAAAATCAACAACGTCAGCATCAATTTCGTTATGAAATGACCTTGTACGGCCTCATCATTTCATTATCTTCATGGTCAAGAATATGGCAGTGCCATACATATCCGGGTCCAAGAGTGGGGTCGAACCCATATTGCAGACCATCCTGGCGAGCCCAACGTGCCCGTATGATGGTTATTTCGCCAGTCCTCATCTGGATCGTATCCTTCCAGCCCATCTCGTTCGGTTGTGGCCCGGATTTCGGTCCGGTGATATATTGTGACGGATCAAGGGAAATTGTTGGGTGCATCAGAGGGGGTTGACCGTTTAGTTTAATCCAATCACTGGTGTAATTCACGATATCAAAGGGTTGTCGACTTACCAGTTGGAACTGCACGAGGTGAAGATGGATCGGGTGGTTGTCCATGGTTGTATCTACAATATCCCAGTCCTCCGTTGTCCCCTGCTTCGGCAGCTCGCTTATCGGGTTATCCCACATCTGACCATCAAGAGTAACCATAAGAGGGTTCTCATCGCTGCCCTCTATTTCATAGAGAGTAAGGATCCGGGTTTTATCCGGTACCGGCAGGTTCGGGAATGTCCCGAGAAGTGTCGGATTCAGGGAGGCCGGCAGCACCTCCGGTTTGAAACCGGTGGTATTCGTGACGCTGAACTGCATTATCTGTCCGGTTGTGTCCGGGTCAGGCGGGTCTCCTCCCGGGGAAGGCGCAACAGCAGAATTGAGGATACGGACTCTGGTCCCGGGAGTTACATTAGAAAAATCAACGAGAATGTCAGCACGTTCACCCGGGGCCAGGGTAATTTGTCTCATTGACACAGGGGATTTGAGATATCCCCCGTCTGTGCCGATCTGGGTGAAGGACATGCCGTTTGAGAAAGTCAATGTGTAAAACCGAGCGTTTGAGCCATCAAGCAAACGGAACCGGTATTGTCCACGATCTACATTCATGTTGGGCCAGACTTTACCATTCACCATGATCGTGTTACCAAAGAACTCGGGCAGCCAGTATGGATGTGCACTCTGGTTGTCTCCATTGTCGGGGAAATAGAATGAGCCGTTCTTAAAAAATGACCTGTCCTGAATAGCTAATGGAACTTCATACTTTCCACTCGGCAGTTTTCCTGTAAGTGGATCCCTTGAATCTCGGATAAGGTAAAACCCGGCGAGTCCTGACATCACATTTATTCTAGTGACCCCAAGGGCATGGTCATGATACCATAGAGTTGCCGGCGGTTGCTCATTCGGATATTCATAGACAGCAGCATTAGGGAGCGTTGGCCTGCTGGTAAAATAGTCAGGACCATGAATTCCGGTTGTCGTGAACCATTCATCTGGACCTCCATCCGATGTGGACTGGACTTCAAGACCATGAACGTGCGTCACAAGAGGTACCGGAGACTGGGCCAGAAGATAACCCGGGGGGAACATCTTAAACGAAGGAGTTGGCGTTGTCATGTTATTGGGATTCGCCCAATGAATCGTCGGATCGACAGCGAACATACTGCTCCCCGTAATCTCATTTTCCCAGGTCACCTCGATCGAGCTTCCATTTGTGACCTCGAATGTCGGGCCCGGGGAATTCCGCACAAACCCTAAAAATGCTCCCGTAACGGCGTCCTTAACCAGTCCTCCGTATCCCCATACCATCGTTTTTGGCATTGGGGCAGGGAGAACCTGCTGCTCGAACCGCGTCATGTTCACGACATAGCTGTTGGACGAGGATGCCACATAGATGGGCGGGGGCCCGTTGATCTGGTTCACCCATTTCGGAATCGTAACAGGGTCTAATAAGCCCGGTTCAATTGGTAAAATCGCCCCCTCTGAAGAATCGTCTTCATAGGGATTCTTTGTTGAGACCAGAGAGGGTTGAGGTGTTGTCGCTGGTGCTGAAGTTTGTGTAGTGTTCACGACACTTGGGATAGGAGTCAGTGTCCGTGTGGACCGGCCTGGAACCGGGGTTTCAATTATTCTCTCGGTCGGTGTGGCACTTACAACAACAGGGGCAGGAGTAAACGTTGCTGCTAGAGTCTCCATTGTTGAGGTTGCCTGAGGCAAGGTTTCTGTTCGAGTGCAGCCACTTAATATAACCGCTCCAAAACAAAGGATCACAATCAAGAATATCATCAAACATTTGCCCATTTTATACCCGTCTTTCATAATTTTGATGCATACAAATAAACCTTATCATCTGAATTTTTGAAAGATGGGAAGAAATGTAGCAGAACCGAAAGAAGCAAACAGAATTCGGGAAATTGCATTTGTCGGGAGTATTATTCGACAGAGACGAATGTTCATTTCAGAGTGGGGATTAACACACCCGGCGGTAAGAGATATCGAACATGGCGAGCAGATATCCCAACTGTGGAGTACAAGTAAATATCCATAGCAGCACTCTCTCCTGTGGTTCAAATCCCTACAACTGTCAGGTTTAATTATATCGTCACAAAAGAACGTTACGTGCCCGAATCAGGAAGTGAAACAGCCCTTGGATGACTATTGCAGTAGAGCCAGGGGGCATATTTACATAGGACTGAATATCCCCGGAAGGTGCAATCCCGGGACCAATGATAGCAAGATCCGGGATTATCGAATCCGGTCCGGGTACCTGGAGTGAACCGCAGAGGGTCTGCCCTTTCTTCACCGGGAACCGATAATAATTGGCTTTACTGCTTTCATGAAGGTCAGTATAGATAAGAAATGATTTTTCCGGAGTGCTGATTAGGGTTGCATTGACCAGATCTTCATTGGACCCGACACCGAGAAGGCGTGTGCAGACGCCCTGCCCGCCACGGCAAAAAGGACGAGGGCCAGGAGTAAACAGATGTGAAATTTGGAGAACTGTTTATGCCTTGCAGCCATGAATAACAGTTACTAACCGATCATTTGTGTATTTCGGTCCGGCAGCCCGGGACCCCTGTTTTTCCTGATCAGAAAGAACCATTATCTTTCATGGAAAATTGACTTACCTGAGCTGGTACAATGACCGAATCGGCACCCTACACGGTAACCGGAACCCTTGGCGAGATTGAGCTGAGACGGTATCCGGAGCTGGTCCTTGCCTCAGTAGAAGATCCCGGCGATGATAGCGGTTTTCAGCATCTGTTCAGGTACATCACCGGTAACAATCGGTCGAAGAACAGGATTGCCATGACTGCTCCTGTGATCACCGGTGAGAAAATCCAGATGACCTCTCCGGTGATCACCACGGAGCAGATTCCAATGACCTCTCCGGTCTTCTCCGTGAGCGGCTCAATGTCGTTCGTTATGCCCGAAGGGAGGACGGAGGCAGATCTCCCGGAACCTTCAGACGACAGCGTACGGCTCGTCACCATTCCTTCGCGGGAGGTCGCAGTTCTTCGTTTCCGTGGGAGGGCCAGCCGGGATGAGGTGAACTACGCCGCTTCCGCCCTTGTCATAGCGGTTGAAAAAGCGGGGATAAGGACAAAGGGCGGAGTTTTTCTGATGCGGTACAACCCCCCTTGGACACCCGGGTTCCTCCGGAGAAACGAGGTTGCGATCGAAATCGTCAGGTAATCCGATATAAGTCTTCATAATCCCCGGCAGTAGGATCCGGATCCACACCTGTTTGCGATCCCGCCTTACAGAGTGGTGCGAAAAGTATGGGGGTATTGTTTCCGGTGATGGGGTTTTTTACACCTCATCCATTCTTCAGGGCGATAATCTCCTTTACGCCGACGAGCTTCCAGACCGCCGAGCGGTCACCCGTTACCAATGCTTCCGGGGGATCCCGGGGGTTGTGGCCGAGTGCAGAGAATACATGGGGTGAAAGGTGGTGGTTCCGGATCATCTGCACAAACGCCGTCCGAACGGTTTTTTCTCCTTCCGGGTCCCGCACCTCTTCAATCCTGCCCCGCAGGGTCACAAATGTGAAGTGGGAGAGATCCGGGGCATATTCTTCGATCTCCACCGAAACCTTTGGGTTGGTCTTGAAGTAGGTCATCTTCCGGCCGTACTTGGTCGAGAGGAAATAGAGGAATCTTCCATCGAACACGTAGAGGAAGGGGGCGATATACGGGTGTTCGTCGCCTACGAAAGCGATCCGGGATACGTATTGGCGCCTGATCAGGGCATCGTACTCGATCTTTGGCATATGAGGTATTTTTACCGGGTCCATGCTGAACTCCTGATCAATTGGATGCACGGGATCTAATAAGGGTGATGGTAGGAACACAGGATTGACTATTATTAGCCGTTCAAAAAGCAGTCCAAAAAGCGATCGCTACTATTATATCCCATTTGGTTCTGATAACCCAGAGTTTAGGGAATTTTCAGGGCATTATGCTGAATATTTCGGGAGTTCGATCTTAAAGCGATCCTCGATAGGCACAGAGATGAAGGCTACGAAGGCATCACGCCGGGAAGATGACGCTGGTGAGTCTTCGGGATGTTTATGTGCAAAATTTTTGGGTCTTTCGGGATTGGATTCTATGTTAATTTCCATCAGTGCACCAGAACATTCCGAAGAAAAGTATTTATAGAGGGATATAGAAAAATAGCGGTGGGGTCCGATCATGCATTCCGCCACTATTCTCATTGTAGAAGATGATCCGATTATTTCCTCACTTATTGAGATCCGGTTAAAAAAGCTTGGATTCTCGGTATGTGGAAAGGCAAAAAACGAGGCGGAAACGATGGAATGCGTTCAAAGTCAGTTTCCTGACGTAATACTAATGGATATTGCTCTTGAGGACGGGAATGATGGCGTGGAGCTCGCCAGAAAAATTCTCGGGATAAGAGATGTCCCTGTCATTTATCTCACGGCGAACGGGGACAATGAAACGCTTATGAGGGCCGCAGAAAGCCATCCGCAGGGTTTCATTATGAAGCCGTTCCGGGATGATGATTTACGCATATCGATTGAGCTTGCGCTGTGCAATCATCCACGGAGGCCAGACTGACGGGTTATGAAGATAATACACCGTTCTTTTCTTACGATCTACCCGGAAAAAAATTAGTAAGTGGCGAGATACCGGTCAATCTCCCACGGGTGGACTGCCAATCGGAATGCATCGGTCTCTGCTTCGGCAATATGAGCAAGGGTCCCAACGACATGGCTTCCGAGTGCATCGCAGATCACCTTATCTTTCATCAGGTATTCCTGTGATTCGGCGAGGCTTCCTGGTAACATCTCAATCTTCATCTTCTTGCGTTCCTTCTCGCTCAAGTGATAGATATTTACATCGGTACTTTCCGGAGGCATGATTTTGTTTTTGATACCGTCCATACCGGCGGCGAGCATGCAGGCAAAGGTAAGATAGGGGTTGCACATCGGGTCGGGACTACGGAATTCGGCCCGGGTTCCGTTACCCCGGGCTGCGGGAACCCTGATCAGGGCCGAGCGGTTCGTTGTACTCCAGGAGATATAGCACGGCGCTTCATAACCGGGTACGAGTCGTTTATATGAATTGATTGTCGGGTTTGCGACACGGGTGATGGCTTTCGCATGTTTAAGGATCCCGCCGATGTAATAGAGAGCGGTATCGCTCAGTCCTTTGGGTGCATTGGCATCAAAAAAGGCATTTTTTCCTCCTTTTGATAACGATCCGTGGGTATGCATGCCGCTGCCGTTAATACCGGCAATTGGTTTTGCCATGAATGATGCATGGAGCCCGTATTTCAGTGCGATCGCCCTTGTTGCATACTTCTGGGTGATGACCCTGTCTGCCGTCGTAACTGCATCCGTGTACTTGAAATTGATCTCGTGCTGGCTCGCTGCCACTTCGTGGTGGGACATCTCGATCTCGAAGCCCATCTCGGTAAGCGAGAGGACGATCTCCCTCCTCACATTTTCGGACGAATCGTTCGGCGCAAGATCGAAATAAGCCCCGAGGTCTGAGAACTGTGTTGAAGGTCTGCCGTCGATCAGTTTGAAGAGGAAAAATTCAAGTTCGGGCCCCGTATTGAACGTATATCCCGCCTTTGCGGCTTCTGCCATATTCTTTTTCAGAACGTACCGGGGGTCTCCCTCAAACGGTTTATCGCCGTAGGTATAAACATCACAGACAAACCGCCCTACCTTTCCTTCGGACGGTCTCCATGGCAGAACCGAGTATGATGCGGGATCGGCCTTGAGGAGCATGTCGGACTCTTCGATGCGGGTGAACCCCTCTATTGACGATCCGTCAAACCATGTCCCTTCGGTCAGGGATTTCTCTACCTGCTTTACCGGTATTGCCGCGTTCTTCGGCATGCCCAGGACATCTGTAAACTGGAGCCTGATAAATTTCACCTGTTCGGTCTCAATTCTCTGAAGCAGTTTTTCGATATCATTTTTAGCCATAGCAAACCTTCCTGTTGGTAGATCCGGGTGACATATAGTGATAATTTCCCGACAGCAGGAGACGGGTATCTTTTAGGGGGAAAATTCTCAAAAATGGTACAACAATGAGTTGGAATGGAGAGATGTTGTTCCTGACTGAATGAGATGGTACCACAATAATCACCGCAATTTGAACTCCGATGGGATAAGAGGATATCCCTCTCACCGGAGAATGTAGAAGTTATCAGCCGTAAATGGCGGTTAAAGGCGGACTTCATCGCCTGCTTTGTAGAGCAATGAATAATTTTCCTGTACCGCCTCTTAATCTTTCTGTTACTCTTCGCATTTTTAATTCGGGAAAAAAGTACCACCAGTAGCGGTAAAATATCCGAATATCGATCCAAAAGTACCATTATTTATTAATCCTGAATCTGCAGTGGAGCAGTGACAAATAAAGGCAGATTCAATAGTCAGATTCATTACGTTAAGGCCGCATAAAAAAGAAAATTTTTTATTTCCATTCCCACATTTTGTCGTGCATCATCCCATCCGGAGTAATTTCAATTTCAAAGACGAGAGCCATGTCATTGAGTCTGTTAAGCGAGGGAATTGTTGTCTGTGCATATCTGACTCCACGAATGCTCTGACCAGCTCCCTTTCCCTTGAGTGTGATCCCTGACCCATGCAGCTTTACTTTTTCGCCATTTCGGGTCATCATCACACCGTCACCTTTGGTAAACATTCCACCCTGAGGCCTCTCCTTCGCATAGGTCGTGGCGATAAAGGTGACCTCTTCACCAAGGATCTTACCCTTCTCCTCAAGTGTCCTCTCAAGCATCAGTTCTCCACCATAGTGCCTGACCAGGCGTTGAACTGTTACTTTCCCGGTCAGTTCTCCAACCATTTCGCCGATCATTTTGATGACCAGGAGCTTCATAAACCCTGGAGTGTATAAACCTGACTGCGTGTAAAAATATTGGAATCAAAAATTGAAACCAATAACAAAACCACAGCCGTCCTCTTTCCTATGGTTCAGTCCTCGATAGTTATTCTGCCAACAGATATTCCGGTAGAATTCCGACCTTTCTGTATCATTCATATCGGCAAAATCAAAGCCCAGGAGATGATTTATCGAATTTCTGTCGTGTCCCCATGCATTTTGAGGCAAGATATCCTCTTCGCCATCGAATATACAGCCGTACCTGAGATCAAATTCCAGGTTTTTCGTCTCCAGCAGTTCCATTAATGGAAACCGGAAAGGCCGGCAGACTGAGCATGTTCAGGTTCTCCTTGATCGCGCGAATTTCATCTACCGATAATTCCTCGCCATTACGTGCTCGTTCCGCCTGTGCACGGTATCGCCCGGCATAGGTCTCGAACCGTTCTGCAAACAGCCGGGTCTCCCTGCGGATCCAGTCCTCGAGGAGCCTCGTGTAACTTGTATAAGGTTGTCCTACATGCTTGCCGAGAGTCTCGCGAATCCGGGCGGTAAGATGATCGCGGGCATACTGTTCCCCGAGCACCGCTGCCAGTGGCGGCCGGGATGGTGAGAAGCTGATACTACCCGGATCGAAGACCGGCATGCCCCTGAAAAAGTTCAGGAACTCGTCAGGGACCGGTCGGTCGACACTACCTGTTTCATCCGCACACGTTTCCAGGTCGCCCTGGATGTGTCCCGCCAGTAATTCAAGCAGGTCCGTGATCTCCCCGGCCCGCTTCCGGACGCTGGATGCGATGGCTGAACTGAGGACATCCCCGGGTTCGGTCAGGCCGGCATTATCGCCGGACAACATTAGCGCTGCTTCATTCGCTGAACTGGAAATAATCTCCCGGCTGTCGTGCATCATCGATTCGGTGATTCTCTCGCACCGGATACGTATCTCCTCGATAAGACCCCGCGCCTGGCGGAGCCGTTCCTCGATCGAACGGATAATCTCGTCCGGAAGGAAAGGTGTCCGGTCGCTTCTCGTTATCCTGAACTGCAGCGTGGCGACCACAGATTCCCGCAATACACTGATCTTCCTGGTGAGCGATGACGCCCGGAGTTCCTGCAGCCGGCTGTAGAGAGGTAGGATCTCATCATCGAACCACTTTGTGGAAAGGTGCACGTGCGAAGGACGGCTGCTCACGGGATAGACCGGCAAATCGAGGTGGCATTCCGAGAAAATATGCTCTTTTACGTAGCCGGCAATTTTCCGGCAGTCCTCCGTAGTCAGGAGATCAGCTTTACTCAGGAGGACGTTGACAGGAATGGCAGCCGCCTGAAGTGCGAGGATGGTCTGGAGATCGCCATCGGTGAGCGTCGATCCCGCATCAATGAGTACTACGCCGAGATCGCACTTCGGCAGGTACGCAAGCGTTTCAGACGCCCCGCTTGTCGCTAGTGACCCGAGCCCAGGGGTATCGACAAAGGAGATCCCTTCCGACAACCGTGGCGACGGCAGCCGGACCGTAATTCGCGATACATTCATCCTGTTACCCGGGTTCTCCTGTTCTGTTGCAAACTCTCCCAGTTTCTCTATCCCATACGACTTTTCAGGAGATCCCGCAAACGAAACCGTAATTGACGGCTCCTCTCCACCGGTTATCCGCACCGGGACGGCAGTGACCGGGGTCACCCCGATCGGCAGCACCCCGGTATCGAGGATGGCATTGAGAAGGGATGACTTTCCCGAGCTCACCCGCCCGAAGACGGCGATCTCGAAGGATTTGTCCTCCGCACGGTCGAGGATAGCGCCGATCGCCCCTCTGAATTCGACAAGTCCCCGGTCCGCAACGACATGATCTATGGTCTCAAGGAGGGAAAGATCGTTCCCCGATTCTTCCAGCCGCTTCATGCGTGCGTGGAGGTCCTGGCCGGCCTGCTGTTTCATAAAGAGGTGGAACTGCATGAACAGGGACTGCAGTTCTCCCGCGATCCCGTTCAATTCGGCCTCCGCACTATTCGAAAGGGGGCCATATCCCTTCATATATCGCGGCTTCACTTCTTCTGCCGATACATCCATCGAGAGAAGGGTGGTGCTGATTGCGAGGGAGGCACGGATCATCGGCTGCCGTCGAGATATGCCCTGGCCGTCCAGGACTTTAACAAGTCGTGCCCGGATTCGTGCGATATAGTCCCCGACCGTTTTTCTCTGTTCGGGCGTGAGATCCGGTATATAACGCGGGAATGCGGGTCCCGATCCAGCCTCGCCAAGGATATGCTCGATCCCTGAGAGAAGCTGGTCGATGTGCTCGCATGTAACCCGTAGTCGCTTTGCCTGGTTTTCATTCAGGCGTCCGCTATCAGCTGCCATATGTCACCCGTCCCTGTCCCCTGTCGGGCCATTTAACCGGCAGTTCGCTGATCCGGTCCTGCAGATCGTTGACTACTACCATGAATCCATCCCCGAGCCCTCCTCCTGTTATATCCCGGACTACAGAGTGGACGTAAATCTGGTAATAGAGGCACCAGGTATTGAACTCGTCGTCTCCGATCCCAAGCATCCCGTTGACAAAGAATGCGGGGTGATAGATTTCGCGGATTTTTTCAGGGGTGTCGTATCGGTCGATAGTTTCAAAGAACGTATGTGATTTTTTTACCATTTCAACGATAAGAGACGGCAGGGTACCGGGAAGTGTCGAGAACGAGCCGGTAAACAGCGGGCCGAACCAGGGGGCTTCCCTGATGAGGGGACGGAGTTGGCGAAACTCAGGATAGCGATAGACGCTCCGGATCGCGTCCCTGGTGATCCTGAGCTGACAAAGATACTCGCCCTTCCCACCAGCAGGTCTCCGGGTGATAAACCGGGCAGCTTCAAATGAACGTATCCATCGCTGTACGGTAGAGACCCGTGTGTAGCCGGCACTCAGGGCCAACTCAAGCTCGAGATGGGGATTTCCGTCAAGCAAGGCCAGCATAATTTTTTCCTTTACCGGGGATTTCACGATTTTACCCCTCCAATCGTTGCTGTTGTCGGTGAACTGGTACAGAGACTGCGATAAGTAATAGCGTTCCGATCGCAGCTATTACCGCCGCGAAAACAAATCCGGCCGTGTATCCTACAAAAGCCCAGATAAACCCGATGATGACGCTGGAGACAAGATCCCCGACACCGTTCACCGTTGCGAGTACGCCAAAGCCAAGCCCCCTTGATCGTTCTTCGATCATCTCAGCGGCAACCGCGCTCTCAAGCGTGTCCTCGGCGGCAATGAACAGCCCGCAAAGTGCGAAAAGAAACCCGTATGCCAGCAGATTTGGTGGTGCGACGATGAACCCCATGAACGTGAATACCGCTATCGAGTACCCGGCAATAAGCATAGTCCGCCTGCCGATCCGGTCTCCAAGAGCACCGAAAGGGTAGCTCGCAATCGCATACACAATGTTCCGGACGATATACAGTCCGGCCCCTGCTGCCGTGGCATAGGCAAACCCAAGCGAGGGGGTCAGGCCGACGATCGCGAACGCAATGAGTAATGTATGGGAGAAATCTGCGATCCCGAATGTAAGGACTGCACCGAGAAACCTTCTGAACTGAAGGGGAAGACTCGTCATCGAGGCGACCATGCTCCTCGTTTCACCCGACGGTGCAGGGTTCTTTTCCTTGACAAGAAGCCAGAACAGGGCGAGGGCGACAAAACCGGGGATGAGTGCAAGCCAGAATACGTCCCGGATCCCTACGGAGGCAACCAGGGCAAGCGCTACAACGGGTCCGGCGATTGCGCCGAGCGTGTCACCGGCCCGGTGGAATCCGAATGCTTTCCCAAGATGGTCCTGGTCGACCGATTTGGCAAGAATGGCGTCCCGGGGCGGCCCCCTCATACCCCGGCCCATCCAGCCGATAAGCCTGCCGAACAGGACGACCGGCCAGGACATCGCGACGGCTACAAAAAAGGGGAATATTGCCGTGGCGAAATATCCCAGGAGCGCAAACTCCTTCCGTTTCCCCATCTTGTCTGCAAAATGACCCGATAAGAGTTTCACGAAACTTGAGGCACCATCGCTGATCCCCTCAATGATCCCAAGCGCGTATACCGGAGCACCGATGAGGATAAGGAATGACGGGAGCAGGACCGTCACTGCCTCGTGGCTCAGGTCGGAGAAGAAACTCGTTAATCCGGCACCAATCACCGTCCGGTTAAGCCAGCCGTTGCCCTGCCCGGGGACTGGTGCAGTCTTCTGCTTTTCCGCCACGCTGTCCTTATCTGGTTCTTCTGGAATGCTCTTCACCTGACAAATGCGTTCCGGCCGGCAAACCGTGCACGATTGCCCATCTCTTCTTCGATCCTGAGGAGTTGGTTATATTTTTCAACACGTTCGCCACGGCACGGTGCACCGGTCTTCAGATGCCCGGTTCCCATTGCGACAGTAAAGTCGGCGATGAACGTATCGACGGTCTCCCCGCTCCGGTGGGACACCATCGATCCCCAGCCATGGGATTTCGCAAGTTCCACGGCAGCGATGGTCTCGGTCACGGTGCCGATCTGGTTCAGTTTGATCAGGACTGCATTTGCCACATTCTCATCGATACCCCGCTTGATCCGTTCCACATTCGTGACAAAGAGGTCGTCACCGACAAGTTCGATACGGTCTCCAATTGCCTTGTTAAGAATTTTCCAACCGTCCCAGTCGTCTTCAGCAAGACCGTCCTCGATTACCATCACCGGGTAGCTGTCGATTAAGGAGCGGTAGTAATCCACCATCCCTGCCGGAGCTAGTCGTTTCTTTTCGGTCTTCAGGTCATAGAGGCCATCGACATAGAACCCGCTTGATGCAGGGTCGAGGGCGATGCTGATCTCTTTCCCCGGTGAATATCCCGCCGCTTCGATTGCTTCTATAATCAGGTCGAGCGGCTCCCGGTTTGATGTTACGGCTGGCGCGAAACCTCCTTCATCCCCGACCCCCGTGCTGTATCCCTTCTTTTTTAAGATGCTTTTGAGCGAATGGTATACTTCACATCCGTACCTGAGTGATTCGGCAAACGTCGGTGCTCCATGGGGGACGATCATGTATTCCTGGAAGTCGGGTCCCTGCCAGTTTGCATGGACGCCGCCGTTCAGAATGTTCATCATCGGGACCGGCATGACCGCATCGCCGGGGATGCCAAGGTATTCCCAAAGCGGCAATTCCTTAGCAGCCGCTGAGGCACGGGCAACCGCCATGGAGATTGCAAGCGTCGTGTTGGCCCCGAATGTCCCCTTATTTTCAGTCCCGTCAAGCCGGACCATCATGGTGTCAACCGATTCCTGATCGCTTGCGTCCAGCCCGACCAGTTTATTGCCAAGGCCGTGTTTTACGAAATGGATCGCTTTCAGAACACCCTTTCCGCCATAGCGGTCCACCGTCCCGTCCCTGAGTTCCACTGCTTCGTGAACACCGGTCGATGCGCCCGAGGGAGATGAGGCCCTTGCACGGGTGCCGCCTTCCAGCAGGACTTCCACCTCGATAGTCGGGTTTCCCCGGGAATCGATAATTTCCCGGGCCGTTATTTTCTCAATTGTCGTGTTCATGGTATTTCCTCACAACTGACTATCCACATGTCCATGATTCATCTGTCTCTTTGGGTAAATCTATTCCATTCTGCATTGCAGGATTTGAGCATTTTAAAACCATCAGTTCCTGTTTTACCACGACCGAGGTATGGTCCTGCAATGAAAATAGGATCGCCGTACATTCCGGCGTCCCGATCTTTTTGAGTGCCCTAATCACTTCGCGGACTACATAGGCATCTTCCTCATTCCGGACAATCCGATCGAATACGGGAACGGCCGGGATGTAACGAATACTGCCAAGTATCCCGATGGCGATCATCCGTTGCTCCCGGACTGGGTGAGAAAGTGCCCGTATGAGCTTCTCCTCGTAGGTCTCAACCTCTTGCGATATTCGCGAATGTCCATAGCCGGGACAGGTTTCATATAATTCCCCGGTATGGTACCAGCAAATCGGGCAGTACAAAATGACGGCCATCATCGTACCTCCATGGTCGCCCGGGAACCCTTAGGGGAGAATTCCTCCCGTCCTGCCGGGTCTGCCATCGAATCAAGGAGTTCGAGACTGCTGACAGCGAGGAACGTGTATTCGAGTGTCGTGCTACCCCCGAACCGCGATCGTACAAAACCGCCGTTTCCTGCCTGAAGCTCAAGAATAATCTGCCTGCATCTGGGGAACACGCGGGATGAATATCCGAGCAGGGATGCAATGGTAATCCCGGCATGAAGGTGTTCCAGGAATGATGACCGCGAACTGGGGTTGATCCGAAATCCCAACTCCGCATCTTCGCACCTGGTCAGGAAACGGTCAGAGCCGAGTGTTTTATAGTCGAACCCGATTGAAGAGAGAATGGCGAGAGCATGCCATGTCTCGGTGAGGGTCGATTGATGAAGGCCGAAGCCGAAATCCGGCAACCTGTGGGATGTAATATTCCTGATAATACGCGATTTGATGGCTTCCGGAACGGGAATGCCACAGGTCCGGGCTAGATCGCTGAACAAATAGGAAGCCTCGAAGTAAGAACCCGATTCCGGCGGGCGTTCACCGGTTTCAGGAAGGGGATTGATCGACCTGATCCAGGTATCCGGGACGATACGCGGCCTGACACCGACAGTGGCGAGACTCTTCAATACGTAATAGCCGATGTACAGCGTCGGATACGAGCCGTCGTCCTGCTGGAGCTCGAGAAGCCAGGAAACGGTCACATCATCGCTGAAATGCTCCCCGATGAGAGAGAGCGATGAAACCGCATAAAAGGTATCGGCGGCATTCGGTTCATTCAGCCGGTAGAAGCAGAAACCACCATCAGGACAACGCCTTTCGGTGATGTACCGGATAACTCCTGATCGATAAGATTCGGTGACCATGTGTGCCAATGACAGAAGTCATCAGCCGCATCGGGCGGTTAGAGGCGGACTTCATCACCTGAATTGTTCGACGTACATCTGTTTGTCGTGCTGATTCATCTGCCTTTCCCCTGAGACAACCGCGATCTGCTCTATTGCTTTGTGAGAATGAAAATTTTTTTTGCCTGCCTTGCTCATACGTAAATAATGGCGATGGAGTTCGCCGATCAACTGCATTTCTTGCTGATAACTCCTACCCGCATTGATAGTGTTCAGGACCCCTGGAAGGAGTACAGCAAATATATGACCCTTTATCCTGCAAACGAGGAAAAAACAACAACAGCACCCGATCGGAAATACGATCCCTGGAATCCCCGATTGTATTCATCCGCTCTTCTCGATAATCTTGAACAGATGATAAGAGAAGAAGGCCACCTTATCCGGGGCTTGGGCCCCGAATTCCAGGTACCGGTGAGATCACTTGAAGAACTCCAGGACCGTCTCGGGGAGGGACGGTTCCATCTTGCTGTTCTCGGCCAGTTCAAACGGGGAAAGAGTACACTACTCAACGCCCTGTTAGGGGAGGAAATCCTACCGAGTTCGGTCATTCCTCTGACAGCGATTCCAACATTAGTACGATTTGGGGAGGAGCGGAAAATTTCCATTTATTTCCAAAATGGAAGCCCCATGCAATCGTTCTCCCCGCAGGATGCAGATGAAATGAGAGAAATCCTGCTACAATTTGTCTCCGAGGCAAAAAACCCGAAGAATGAAAAAAGAGTCCTGCGAGCTGAAGTCTCCCACCCCTCGCCGATTCTCGATAAGGGGGTTGTCCTGATCGATACGCCCGGTATCGGATCTACATTCCAACACAATACTGCGACGACACTCCAATTCCTTTCCCAGTGTGATGCCGGTCTTTTCATCATATCAGCCGATCCTCCGATAACCGAGACGGAAGTTGCATTCCTGGTAAAAGTCCGGGACCAGGTAGGGAAACTATTCTTTGTTCTGAATAAAGTCGATTACCTGGATGACAAAGAACAAACCGAAGCAATTACGTTTTTCAAAAATATTCTCGGAAAGCAATCCGGTATTAGCCAGGATATCCCGGTCTTCCCGGTATCTGCGAAACAGGGGCTCAAAGCTCGTCAACGTAACGACGATTCACTCTGGGTGAAGAGCGGTCTTGGAGAAATTAGTGACCATCTCATCAATTTCCTCTCCCATGAAAAGGACCAGGTCCTACGGGAAACAATCGCCCGGAGAGTGTTGGAAGTTCTCATTGATGTCCGGTTGATGCTTCAGTTGAAGATAAAAACGCTTGAACTACCTGTTGAGGACCTGGAGAGACGACTTGTTCTCCTTAATGAAAAGATTCGGCAGGCAAAAACCCAGCAAATTCAGGGAGGAGATATTCTAACCGGTGATCGGAAACGGGTTGTCGCATTTCTCGAGGAGCAGGCGGAAACGATCAGGTCTTCGTCAAGGGATTATTTCCTGGAAATTGCACGCACTTCAATGAAAGACCGGCCAGGTGAATCTGACACCAGGGCCACCATGGAAGCCCTCGCAAGGGAAGTTCCCTCATACTACGAAGCTCATCTCAAGGAAGTTACAAACCTCATCGATCGCGAAATCGCAACGGTCCTGAAATTCCACCAGGAAACAACAGACTCCCTGATTACATCGGTCAGGAGGACCGCCGCAGAAATCTTCGAAATTCCGTACCACGCTCCGGAGAGCGAGTATGCATACCATCTCACCCGCCACCCATTCTGGATTGACTCAGCCTGGGTCTCATCGTTTAGCCCGGTTCCAGAGGAACTATTCGATCGTGCATTACCCAAAGGAATCCGCGAGAAACGGAAATGGGAACGGGTCCGGCAGCAGATTGAAGAGATTGTAACACGGAATGTTGAAAATCTCCGTTGGAATACACTCCAGAGTATTGATTCCACCTTCCGTAGATTTGGTCACGATCTCGAAGAGAACCTGTCTAAAACGATCGACGCTACGCGGGGCGCGATAGATGAGGCATATCGGTTGCGAAAGGAACATGCCGCAGGAATTGCCGAATCAAAGGCCCGATTACAGAAAGGGGTCGATGAGATCGCATCGGTTATTGAAAGGTTTGGGGGAATAATCCCTGAAGTCTTTTGTGATTTGCATAACAATTATGATCGATACCTGAAGGAAGGCGGCAAAAAAATATGACCAGGAATGGTGTATTATTAAAAAAAACAAGTAAATCCGGCTGTGATTTCTCTCCTGGATCTAATTTTTTTATTGACTGATTATTTACTAACATTTGCCAGATATTTTTAAAATAATATGCTCTTTTCTATTGTTGGCTTATTCTCCTTTGAACTGTCACCCGGATATGCCTGAATCTTTTAAACTTTTAATGTCAACCGGAAAATGACCATGGGACACCTGCCCTTTTTTTTAAGAAAAAAATTCCGACAAAATTGAGTTCCGGCCTTTACCTAAATCCCCCCTGTCATTCCACTTTGACAGGCTCCATTCGGGTCATTGTAGGTTGTCGTTTCCCCCGTTTGAGCGAGATTGCAATACCGGCGATGCAGAATACCATAAAAACAGCGAACGCATAGTGCTGGCTCGTGATAAACTGCGGATAATATTCTGGTGTAATCTCGACCTGCCCGATAACAACCGCAAAAATCATCATCACGATCCCCATGGAAAGCATCTGGCCGAGCAGTCTCACGGTGCCGTTTATGCCGTTCGCTATCCCGTAATACCGCTTGTCAACCGATCCCATGATTGCATTGATGTTTGGCGAAGAAAACAGGCCGTAGCCAATGCCGATACAGACCAGGCAGACGATCGTATATGTCAGGGGAGTCGATTCCGTAAGAAAGACGAGCGCAAACAGACCGGCCGCAGTGAACGCCATACCGACCGATGCAAGGATTTGCGGTTCGACCCGGTCAGAAAGCCTGCCCGAGAGAGGAGTGATCAGACCTATCATCATGGGCAGTACGACCAGTACCAGACCTGCCGATATCGGAGAATATCCTTTTGTGTATTGGAGGTCGAGGCTGATCAGAAACGTTACGGCGTATGTTGCACTGGCATTGAGGAGACCGGCAAGGCTCGAGAACGCAAAGATCCGGTTCCCGGTAATAAGGCGCATAGCCAGGACAGGCATGGGTATTCTCAGTTCGTACCAGGCAAACGCTATACCGAAGATACATCCTGCGGTGAAAAAAGGCAAAGCAACCGGGTTCGGGACCGATGAGAACCCGGCCATTACCAGGACGATGGCACAAGCATAGATTACTGACCCCAGGAGATCGAACTGCTCCCCGGCACACTCGGCCCACTCGCCTTTTAGTTTCCAGAGAATAAGCAGACATGCGATGATACCGAGCGGCACATTGACAAAAAAGATGCTCCGCCAGCCGAGGCTCTGGGTGAGCACACCCCCGAGAAACGGGGCAATGGTCATGGCAATGTATGCAAAGGCGATGTAAGTCCCCAGGAATTTTCCCCTTTCTTCTGGTTTGCAAACCGATGTCAGGATTGAGATGCCGGTCCCGAAAATCATGGCGGCACCCAGTCCCTGGAGCAGTCGTACCGAGATCAGGAGACCTGTCGAAGGCACCACGATCATGAAAAAGGATGCAATAGTGAAGATCGCAATTCCGTAAAGATAAATCCGTTTTCTCCCGTAAATATCTGCAATCCTTCCGATTGATACGAGAAATATAGCTGTGGCAAAGAGATAACCGGTTGTAATCCACGAGAGCGAGACCGCATCCATATGGAATTCGGCCCCGATAACCGGCAATGCGATATTGACCGCCGTTGTATCGAACTGGGTGAGAGATGCGGCGAGGATGGCGATTACGAGGACCAGTCGTTTGTCGGTCGGGGAAATCGACATCTCACTGGCAGGGCAACCGGCAGATCTCTCTGTTTGCTTCCCTGGTGTTGTTATAGAGGGGCCCACAGATTGCACGTTCCGGGAAATTCGGTTCAGATAGATTTCTGTCAAATAGTATTTTTGTACTGTCGGTAAAATTATTATTGTTCTCAGCCTTATTTCTCCTGGTGTCAGAAAGACCAGGAATGAAAACCAAAACCCTGAGGAGCGAAGACCCGTGAAAAACTACTGGGTTGACCGCAGGCAGGTAATAGGGGTCATCGGATCGGTCTTCATAATTTCCAGCGTATTTCTCCCTTTTTATGATATCAATCTGTTTTCCCGGATGCAGATCGGCATTCCTTTGGTAAACGTTCCATTTGTCGGAACGACCATTGCCCTGGTACTCCTCGTAATGGGGGTATTCTCGATCGTGGCCCTGGTATTTGAAGAGTATACGTTATTATATCTGCCGGGGTTCATCTGCCTGACCCTTCTCGTAGTGATGTTTATTTTTACCGAGCTCGGGTTTATCATCGTTTCAGAAAATCTTCCGGTAATGATCAACCAGGGAGTCAATAACCTCATCGGTTACGACTTCGGCTGGATTGTACTCCTCGCAGGGTCTGGTTTCCTCCTCGTCGTACCGAAATTATAAGGGCATGAAATTAATTAAATCATGATTGTGGAATTCAGCAGAGCAGTTTTCTTCTTGAAGTCTCGATTGGCCCGCATGGAGATATCAGTTCGTTTTTCCATCAATTCAGCCGGTGATGCGGAATTTTCCCCTGGGTACTGTGATCTCGAACCGTGCACCGTGCCCGGCCAATCCTGTCTCCACGATCGAGATACCGGTGATAGAGAGCATCTCCCGGATAAAGAAAAGCCCGAAACCTGAGTGTTTTCCATAACCACGTTTAAAAATAAGATCTTTTTCACTGTCTGGGATCCCGGCCCCATTATCTTCCCAGATCAGGTTAAGGCCGGATTTGCAAGGCGACGAACGTACGATAACGCATGTCGCTCCCTGCCCATGCCGCAGGGTGTTGTCCATCAGGTTCGTAAACATATTCGGCAGCATGGGATCGGCAAAAAGTTCGAGATTATGGCATTGGTTATCGAGGACAATATCAGAAGAGCGACACTGTCCGAGTATCGCACCTACGTCCTGCCAGACCGGTGTCCCGATACCAAGGTCCCGGTACTTCCCCGAATATTCGATCTGGTGCTGGACTCCTTCGATGTTCTCATCGACACGGGAAAAGAGTTCGTCGAGGTCTGGCCCTTCCATTTTTTCCCTGATCAGGGTAAGGTAACCCCGGCAGGCCATGACTTTATTGAGAATATCGTGCCGGGTAATAGATGAGAGCAGGTTTAGTTTGTTATTTGTCTGCTGCAATGCTTCCTCGGTCAGTTTCATATCGGTGATGTCGCGACCGACCGACTGGTACTCGGTCAGGATCCCATTTTCGTCGAATATCGCCCTGTCGCTCCACCGTTGCCACCGGTTGGTGCCGTCGGGCATAACGATCCGGTGGTCGATTGTTGCAGTGGGGCTCTCCCTCGTCAATCGTGCAAAATGTTCCCTGACTGAAGTTCGCTCTTCAGGAGGAATAGTCGGGCAAAATTTTTTCCCGATTATTTCCCCGCGTTGCTTGCTGAAATACCTGCAATAAGCCTCGTTCACGAAAATGTGGGTTCCATTCGGGAGAAAACGACAGATAAATTCAGTCTGGTCTTCGACAACATTTCTGTACCGTTGTTCGTTCTCCCGAAGCGCCTCTTCCATCTCTTTTCTCTGGGTAATATCCAGCAGTGATGCGACGCTTCTTCCAGTCCCAGGTATCCTGTCGATTGTCGGAAGCATCGTGCGAAATTCTCCGGACCGGGTGATAAACCTGAATTCATGGGACTTCAGGGGCGATGTACGGTCCATCATGCGCAAGTGATGCTGCGTGATCATCGTTTCGATGTCGTCACCGGCGATGAAGTCTTTCCAGGATTTCCTGCCTTCAACCTCCTGTTTTGTATAGCCTGACATCCTATAAAATTCCCCGTTGGCGATGCTTACCGTCAGGTCATCCTCGATAAGGAGCATGGAAGTCCCGGTATTTTCAAAAACAGTCCGGTATCGTTCTTCGCTCTCCTCAGAAATTTCGCGCTGCCGTTTCAGGTCATCGAAGTTCTGGCGAAGTTCCTCTTCATTTGCTGCAATTTGTTCGTAAGAGGCATAAAGTTCCTCGTTCTTGACCCTCAGGTTTTCTTCCTGTTGTTTTAATTCCTCATAGTTCTGGCGAAGTTCCTCCTCGGCCGCGGTTATCTGTTCGTAAGAGGCATAAAGTTCTTCATTTTTCTGGTTCAGGGCTTTTTCGGCAAGTTTCCGGCCGGTAACGTCCTGCAAAATTTCGACGGCCCCCATTATCTCTCCGTCAGCACCACGGATAGGAGCCGCGGTGAAAAAGAGCCATGTCCCGTTCTGCATCCCCGGGAAGAAATCCGTGGCCTCGAATCCCCCGGGAATAAGGTCTGATGGCGAATATTTTCCCTGGTACAACCGTTTAATCTGATCGCTATCTCCGCTGACGATGAGGTCGGCAAGGCAGGGGCGATCGGTCTTGTAAAATCCTTTCCATGCCCCGGCTTTTCCGAGCACCATTCCCGCCTTTATACCGCTGTACTCCTCGAGCGCTTTGTTCCAGGAGATAATCCTATGGTCCTTATCGATGACAAATGTGGGAATTGGCGACCCCTGGACGATCGCTTCGAACTCACGCATGCTTTTCTCGAGTGCTATCTCGGCCGTCTTCTGTGCGGAAATATCCCGGAATATACCTTCGATGCCAAGGGTATTCCCTGAGTTGTCGGAATAATAATGGCTGTTCGTGGAAACGACGACCGCCGTTCCGTCCTTGCGTTTCAGAACGATTTCATAGTTTTCGATAAAGCCCTTGATCTCGATTTCATGGAGAAGGGCCTGCCGTTTGTCGGGGTCGAGGTAAAATGTTTTTGCAATATTCTTTCCGATGCATTCATCAAGAGAACCATAACCAAGAAGTCTTGCCCAACTTGGACTTGCCAGGACAAGGTTCCCGTCCATGTCTACGCGGTAATACACGTCCTGGATCGACTCGATGACCCCGCGGTATTTTGCTTCGCTTTCGCGAAGCGTTTGTTCTGCCAATTTTGATGCCGATATATCCCGGATTGATTCGATGGCACCTATGACATTCCCCTTTCCGTCAAATAACGGCGATGCGATGAGCCAGACGTAGGCACCTCTGCCATTAAACAGTGTGGGAATATAGATTTCAGAGATTAGTTTGTTTTCCTGCCTGATGATATAGGGATAATTCTTTTCGATCTCTTTATTTTCCGAAAGGATGAGGTCGATGAGAATTGGGCGGCTTTCACCGTATATCCGGGATGCATAGGCAAAATTCCCAAGACCCATCACATCGCTCGCTTTTACTCCGGTCATCTCCTCGGTCGCCAGGTTCCAGGCAATCACCTTTCCGGTCAGGTCGATGGCGTATGTCGCATCGGGAAGGAAATTGATGATATCTGCCATTTGTTCCTTTGATTGTCTGAGCTGATCTTCTGCCCGTTTTTTATCAACCGCAATTTTTATTTTGGAAGTCAGCTCGGCAAACTGCGATCTGGGTTCTCCCCCCTTCTGAAGATAAAAATCCGCACCGTTATTGATAGCCTGGATGACTACCTCTTCACGTCCTTTGCCGGTAAAAAGAATAAACGGGATATCGCCTGCCTCGTTGCGGACATGTTTAAGAAATTCTATCCCATCCATCACCGGCATCTGATAATCAGATATGATGGCATCATAGCGTGCAGTTTTGATCAGGTCTATCGCGTCGGTGACTGAAGCAGTGGTATCGACTATTATCTCCCCGTCATTTTCCAGATAGATTTTGCTGACCTCGAGAAGACTCTGTTCGTCGTCGACGTAAAGGACCGAATACATGATATATGTCCATATATGTATGAAACGTCCTCAATTTTATATCAGACAGATATAACCAAACATCGATCCCGGCATCCCGTACAGGGGAAAGCATACCTTATATCCCGGGATTTTCCAGGCTAAATTTACTTTCCCTGTTTACCGGGCCCTGGCATCAAAAGAATGAAATTTTGATTACCCGGGTCCTCCGGCTTATCGAACACAATACTGGCACCCCATCACAAAAAAGATATCCTTATCACAATCAGGATTTTTTACTCCAGATCCCTGTTCGAAAATCATCGCAAAAGCACAATCACAAAGCAGGCAGGTATTTTATATCCAAATCCTGAAAATATATATAAATCGGTCAATAGGATAGCATACCGACCATGGATCCGAAATCTGGGGAATTGAATTGAGCTGATTATTCAAATATGAGAGATATCGGTAATTCAGGTATATTACAAGGGAGCCATAAGTCCGGTATTATAGCGACTGGGTCAAATATACCGTTAACCCCCTTCGCCGGAAAAGATCTGATGATTTCGCCGGCGCCTCTGTTCTTGTTTATTCACTTCACCCGACCTGAAGAAATACAGATAACCATGCAGGTATCCATGTTCAGTATGGATTTCTTTGATTCTGCGTACCAGGGAAGACCTCCCTGGGATATCGGACGGCCCCAGAAGGAATTCGTCGATCTTGTTTTGAGGGGGGAGATGAAAGGATCGGTCCTGGATATCGGATGCGGGACAGGGGAACATGCATTGTTCTTTGCCGGGGAAGGGTTCGATGTCTGGGGAATCGACACATCGCCCCTTGCGATCGGAATGGCAAAGGAGAAAGCTGCCGAAAGGGGGCTCCAGGTACGGTTTCTTGTTATGAATGCGTTAGAAATCGCGAAAATTGGCAGGAAATTTGATACTGCAACAGATTCGGGTTTCTTTCACACGCTATCGGATAAGGACAGGGTCATATTCGTAAATAACCTTGCAACGGTCCTCCTTCCGGGGGGAACTTATTACATGCTCTGTTTCAGTGACCTGGAACCGCCAGGATATGGGCCGCGAAGGATCGCAAAAGGCGAGATTGAGAACAGTTTCGGTGAGGGCTGGGTGATCAACTATATACGATCGGCCATCTTCGAGAGCATCCGCAGGGATAAAGGATCCCGTGCCTGGCTAACCTCGATAACAAAAAAATAAGAAGGATTTCAGGGTTTTTCCGTCCGGAAAAAAGTATTTAAGATATAATGGTTGTTGAGGGGATCAGTTACATCAGGGAGAGACCCAAAAATGCCTTATATCAAAGTTGAAAGGAAAAATACCGGTGATATCGAGCTTTTTATGAGGACCACGGCACAGGCAGACCAGTTGTGCTTATCCACGGGTGGCCGTGATCCCACCGTTCATGAGAAAAACAGGTACCGATGCTGCTGGACAATGGTTTCCGGGTCGTGATGTAAGACCACCGGGGATTCGGGGGTTCAAGTAAGCCATATACGGGTTACCATTACGATGATTACGACGTCTTTGCCGACGACCTTCGTAACTAATGACCACCCTGGACCTTCACGATGCTATCGTCGTCGGGTTTTCAATGGACGGCGGCGAAGTAGCCCGGTACATCGGCACTCACGGCACCGGCAGGCTTGACGGAGCTGTCTTTATCTCGGCTATCACCCCGTTCCTTAAGAAGACTTCCGATAATCCTTCAGGTATCGAGGGCACTGTTTTCGATGGTATTTAACAGGCAGCAGATAAAGACCGGCTCGCATTTCTCACACAGTTTTTTAAGGACTTCTCCAATTTCGATGATTCCGGGTGCGATCACCCGGTCAGCGAGGAGGTTCATCGGTTCAGCTGGCATGTCGCCGCAGCAGCGTCTTTGAAGGCGACCTACGACTGTGTCACATGTGGGAGACGGATTTCCGGAAAGACCTTTCACGGATCGATATTCCGACGCTCGTGATCCATGGCGACAACGACAGGATATGCCCAATCGGCGCAACCGGAAAGCTTACCAGCAAAATGGTAAAGGGAGCCAGGCTTGCGGTGCCTGCCGGCGGGTCGCACGGGCTTATCCGGACCCACTGGAAGGAAGTAAACCAGGCACTCCTGGACTTTATGACCATAGATCAAAGGATATAATTTCCTTTATCCTGCAAAACAGTCCCGGTCGCATAGTTACAAGTCTGCAAAAATAGGGAATACTTCTTACCGGACTATATTCTTAGTTTTTCCCGAAGCAATCGATTTGTCGACCGCCCGAAGGAGATCTTCCCGCATGACGGGCTTTATCAGATACTCGTATGGATTTACTTCGTTTGCTTCTTCAAGTCGGTTCTGGTCTGAGTACGCGGTTAAAAAAATTACCCTGATATTATGCCGGTCCCGTAACCGGCGTGCGGTCTCTATTCCGTCAATTTCCCCTGCAAGACCGATATCCATAATAATGGCATCCGGCATGGCCGAATGTTCCAGGAGCTCCAGGAGCTCCTCGCCGGATGTAATAAGATCCGTCACCGTATATCCTGCATTCGTCAATACCTCCATCAGATGGAGGGCAATCAGTCCTTCGTCTTCTACGAGGAGAATGGTACCTGAGGACATTCAATTCCGCAAGGCGGTTCACTGTCTGTGTCGACTTAAACCAGTATTAAATGCTACCAATTTCCAGAGCATTAAACTTTCCATTTTTTTATAATTTGGAAAAAATAGGATCACCGGTCGCGCAACGGTTCCAGCCTGAAGGCAGGATACGGCTTATAGGACAAATCTACGATAAATCACTATCTAATCAATTTCCTGATATAGGCTTTCATCCCCGGAAGGTTCTGGTCGTAGTGCACCCGCAGCGAAGAGAAGGTATAGGGCAGGTATTTCCAGGCAATAACAGCGCCTGTTATTCCCTTGTGGAGAAAGCCAACGGAAGATCCGATGACTAGCCCTTCTCTCCTCAAGATCCCCTGGAGAAATTCTTCAACCGATCCGGCCCGTACGCAGGTCACCACGCTACCAACGGCCGGCAGTATATGGGCATCGGATCCTCCCGTAATCGGGTAACCGTGTGAACCTGCATATGCTGCCGCTTTTTCATTGAGACTACGGCTCATTCCTCCGCAGATTACCTCAATCGCGTCAATATCCATGAGAATTTCAGCCGGCAGCACCTTGTTGTCGACACACTTCAATAACCCCCGGTTGATGCCGAAATAACCAAAAGGGTGAGCTGCGACCCGGAGACAGTCGTACTGGCCGGCTGCGTCAAGTATTTTTCCGGCAGGAAGCTGCAGCGACATATACCTGCTCCTCCCCCGGTTTTTACTGATATGACAGGTAAAAAAATCTTCGAGGTCACCAATCTCGTAAAAATAGAGGAGGATATGCGGACCCTCCAGCGCGCTCAGTTCGATGCCTGGTATCACGAGAACGTCTGCCTGGCACCCGGATGCTTCGATAGCACCACGAATTTCATTATGATCGGTAAACGAGATGCCTGTCCCCGTCTTTTTCGCATGGGCAAGAATTGTCTTAACCCGGTTTGCAGCGTCTGAATATCGGGTATGGACGTGCATGTCGATTGCGGCATACCCTTTGTCCCTGATCTCTTCGAATACAGGGAAATTGAATTGTATGCCCTTTTCACCGCCTGCCGACGCCATTTTACTCCTTTCATCCAGTATTACAGTATCGGGGAAAAAAGCCTCGATATTGCTGCTCTTGCCTTAAAAAACACGGAACGTGAATCGTACCACCCGGTGGCAAGTTCCCTGCAATGCACCAGGTCATGTTCGAAAGCCTCTTTCAATTCACCGGCAATAAAAGGATCGTATATGACGGCGTTCGTCTCAAAATTCAGGTGGAAGCTGCGCAAGTCCCAGTTCGCACTCCCTACTGAAGCAACGGCTCCATCGATTACGATCGTTTTTGCATGGAGAAATCCGTTATCGTAGGTATACGCACGTACCCCTGAAGGGAGGAGCTGTTCGATATAGGAGTGACTGGCCCAGTATACGAATAGGTGATCGGGTTTTGTCGGGATCATGATCCTGACGTCCAACCCGGAAAGCGCTGCAATCCGCAGACTGTCGACTACACTCTCGTCGGGGATAAAATAGGGCGTCTGAATATACACCGTCTCTGTAGCCGAATTGATCATTTTCATATATGACTCTTTTACCGGGTTCCACTGGGTGTCGGGCCCTCCCGAAACGATCTGCACGATTGATCCCGATTTATCTTCATTTTCAGGGAAATACACCGGGTGAAAATCGATTTTTTGTCCGGAGGCATAATTCCAGTCCTGGAAAAAACGTAACTGGGCAGCAGCAGCCGCGGAACCTTCAATTTTTACTGCCGTATCCCGCCAGAACCCCCATCGTTTTCCTTTCCCGACATAATCATCACCGATGTTGAATCCGCCGATGAATGCCAATTTACCATCGATAACCGCAATTTTCCGGTGGTTCCTGTAATTGATCCGGTAGTTGAAGAACGGGATAAGCGATGGGAAGAAAACCGCGTAATGTCCACCTTCAGAGACCAGGTCGTCAAAAAAACGACGGGGAAGTCTTCCGCTCCCGATGCCATCAACGAGGAGCCTGACCTCCACTCCTGCCCGTGCACGTTCCGTGAGAGCCGCCATGACTTCTTTTCCCAGCCCGTCATCCTTCAGGATAAAGTATTCCAGGTGGACATGGTGTGAGGCTTTCCTTATCGCTTCAATAAGGGCGGAAAATTTCTCGGAGCCCTTTGTGTAAACCGTGATCTGGTTGTCATTCGTGACAATCGCCCGGTTACTTTCGAGCAGCATGAGGACCATCCGCTGGAGCGAGCCCGACCAGCGGTCATCGAGGTGCATATCTGGTCCTTTCAATAATTTCTCCTGTGTCCTGACGTAGGAGTTGACTATCTGGTCAGCCTCGTCCTTGATCTGAAACATTTTCCGCTTGCGATAGTCCTGTCCGAAAATAAGGAACAATACAAACCCGAGTACCGGTATAAAGAAAATTACCAGAAGCCAGGCTGCTACGGCAGTTGGATTTTTCCTCTGGATAAAAACAATCGTAATTGCGAAGAGCAGATCTAAAACGACGATAACAGGAAACATCAATTCGAGGATCATTCTCTCCATCACCTGGACATCTAACCTGAGACCGCGGGCAATTTTAATATGACAGGATCGTTTCAGAGGGCGACCGGGAATGCATTCTGCCATCAGCGTTGCGCGACCATGAAGAATCGTTGCACTGCACCGGAAAATAGCAGCACCGCCCCTGCCCCGACCACAAAAAGCGTAAAAACACTGGGCGGACGGCAGGTGGACGGGGCCGGTACTGTCCTGTACCCGATAAAAAACTAGGGCCAATAGCCGGGTTTGTTTTACCGATCCGAATCGAACCTTTATACATGGCCTGAATTACTATCGTAGAATAATCCTTCCTTATGACAGGGGATTTTGGTATTCGTATAACCGTGCATTTCATATAAACATTTATTAACTTCCGGAAGAAACGTTCGTTGCTTACAAAAAGCTTATCAAGGTGGCACAGACGAATACAAAAATATCTTTAGATATGGCTATCTTCCTGATAGCGCTTGGCATCCTGGCATGTAGTACCGCTTCGGCCGCAGAGATCACCGTCGTCACATCGGTATCGGTGGTTGGAAACTTCCAGGACCATTCCTCACTTGCGATGCAACAGGACGGGGGGACCGTAGGTGCTTCAGAGGACACCATGGCAGTCAGCGGCACGACAACGTACGAAAAAAGCCAGACTGTCGATTCATCGCCGCAGAATATTGCAGGGGATAACCTCCATACCGATAAGATAATAGAATTTAATGCGACGCCGGGGACCGGAGGGCGTATGACATCCGACGAAGAGGTTCTCGTGGCGACCGAAGGAAGCCAGTCGTCCTCCTCGGGCGACCCGTTGTGCGGGTCAGGGAGCGGTGACCCGGCAACTACATCGGGCGGGACATCGAACTCGATCATCAGGGCAGGCAGCACCCTCGACGTAACCGAGGTCTCGGCCCATACAACCAGTGACGCCCGCGCCGTATCGGATTCACCTGGAACGCCGGTCGCCCTCGATTATTCAATAGCGGCACAGGGGATTAATCAGACGCCGGGTGATATAACAACCGGGGCCGTAGGGTCAGCTACCGCATATGTCGATGCAAATATCCAGAATGGTGATGCCAATGCGACCTCCCCGGACGGGACCGTTGAATATCACGATGTCACATCGGTGGACGGACTGTTCGACCTGGCCAAATCGGTCAGTTATTCTTCCGCATCCAGGTAAACTGGTTTCCTTTAATTTTTCAGGCTGGTATTTTAGGGGGCCTACTCCCGTTCCCCCTGAAATTAATTCACTTTAAATACTTCTTTTCAGTCCAATAATCTGAATCTGCCTTGACAATCGATACTATCTGTCTGAAATTTGTTATGTTTAATACGAACTTCAACAAATGGAACAAGTGAAGAGAAATGAATGAGTCGGTCTATACAAGAATTTTTGAGGATATCAGGTCGAGGAGACCTCTCGTTCACCACATTACGAATTATGTCACCGTGAACGATGCAGCCAATATAACGTTATGCGCAGGAGGAGCGCCGGTCATGGCACACGCTGTCGCTGAAGTGGAAGAGATGGTAATGCTTGCCGGTGCCCTGGTCCTCAACACCGGGACACCAGACCCTGTCCAGGTCGATGCGATGTTCCTTGCAGGCCGGGCGGCAGAATCAGCGGGAATCCCTATCGTCCTCGATCCGGTGGGGGCGGGTGCGACACGGTACCGGACAGACCTCGTAAAAAGCCTGATGGATGAACTTCACATCACGGTCATCAAAGGAAACCAGGGAGAGATTGGTATTCTTTCGGGGGCCGATGCAAAAGTCCGCGGAGTCGATTCAGATGGAATATCCGGAGATCCAATAACGATAACCAGAGAGTTCGCAAAATCTAGGGGGATCACCGTTGCAATGAGCGGACCGACCGATGTTGTCAGCGATGGAGAAAGGATTCTTCTCATCGGCAATGGAGATCCCCTCATGGGTTGTATTTCGGGAACCGGGTGTATGGCTGCATCGGTTACCGGTGCCTGCATCGCGGTAAGTTCCGACCCCCTTGCAGCGGCTGCCACCGGTCTTTCACTGCTCGGTGTCGCCGGCGAAAGGGCAGCCAGGCGTACGTCGGGTCCGGGTTCCTTCAAGACCGCGTTGTTTGACGAACTCAGTGCCCTGACACCGGATGAATTCGGAAGGGAATTAAGGATAAACAATGCCCAGGACAATGGTATACGACCTGTACGTCGTAACCGATGAATCGCTCGCCCACGGGCTTTCTCACGAAGAGATCGCCCGCCAGGCACTCATGGGAGGGGCCGATGTGATCCAGTTGCGGGATAAAACGGCAGGAGGGAGAAGACTGCTGGAAGCTGCGCTCTCCATCAGGGCAGATACACGTCGGCAAGGGGCATTGTTTATCGTCAATGACAGGGTCGACATTGCCATCGCATCAGGAGCGGATGGCGTTCACCTGGGGCAGGAGGATATGCCCCTTGACATGGCGCGGATCATGATGCCCGCACCGTACTGCATCGGGATATCGGTCGGGTCTGTCGATCAGGCAAGGGCAGCATACCGTGGAGGAGCCGATTATGTAGCGGTGAGCCCGGTATTCTCCACCGGTTCGAAATCCGATGCTGGTCCGGGCCTGGGTATCGGATTAATCAGGGAGATCAGGGAGTCCGTACCTGTTCCGGTAATAGGAATCGGTGGGATAACCATCGATAATGTCAGGGATGTCATCCTGGCCGGAGCAGACGGTGCCGCTGTGATCTCGGCGGTCGTCGGCAGCAATGACATCGCAAGAGCTTCGCGGGATCTGAAATCCTGCATTTCCATGTGCAAGAAAAAAAATAGATGATATCTGACCTTTATTGCGCCGGAAAAACTTCAAAAACGATTTTTGCATACCATATGGTGACGAGGGCGTCCCGATAAGAGTTATCGCAACCGGATCATAGCCATCCGTGATTTTCACAGAAGCTTTTTCTCATCGCCGGAGGCGGTATCCCGTGATTCGAGGATCAGGAAGACGAGCAGAATAGCCGACATTCCAAGAACACATAATGTAATGAAAAGGCTGACCCAGAGCATGATTCCCTGCTGGTAGATGAAACCCGCCCAAAGGAGCGCTACCAGTGCGATAAGAGAATAAAATACCCACCCCCTCCCGTCCAATAAATCCATGTTGATTGTATATAAACAGAAAAATTATTTAAGAGTTGTCAAAGCCTCAGGTAACCAATGTAACTTCAACTCCATCAGGAGCGCTCTCATTATGGCCGTCCTGCCGCACGGCGGTCATCGCTTTATGAAGGCTTTTACCACCACTGCCTATCCGCTTAAAGCACGCGAGTCCAAAACTGCTTTCAAAAACTACACCGATAAAATATTAAAAACCGCCATGGACACATATGATGAACATGATCGAAAAAGTCCGAGTCCCGAGAAAAGTCTACGACGAACTGGTGCCTCTCAACCGTGAGGTCCATTACACGCTGGATTACCAGAAAATTATTACGATGGCCGTCGACCGGGGTTACCATAATGCGGCCTTGTGGTTAAAAGAACACGAACAGGAATATAAATCAGGATTCGCCCGCGGGTTCGAACCGGCGGACTAACGGAAATATCCGCGAGAGTGCATAATACCGGCGTCAGGACGAAAACCAGGGAGGTCATGAAACGACCGGACATGGGTCTTTTAGGCAAATCCCTTGGATCTCCGGATTTCTACAAGATATAAATCTTTACGCTTTAATAAGAATCAGGACGAAATTTTAGAGAAGGACAACTTTTTCCATGGACCCGAAATGCATAGAGGGCAGGACAGGAACGATTGCAAGTTGCATCATAGTTGTTTTATTATTGATCTTTACAGCAGTGGCCGGTTCCCAGGGTCCGGGAAATCAGAGTAATATGACGATAATGAATAGTAGTATAAATACCTCGCCCGGAACAGGAAATGCCACGCTATCGGAACTGATCAATACCACTTCCCCAATAACAGTAATTACGACGCTTCCTCCCGTGATTGCCCTTCAGAACAACTCCTCGAACCTGACGGGGATCAGTAACACGCCGCCGGTCCTCCTTGTCAATACCCCTGATATACACGGACTGACGGTGACGCTCAATGGAATAGTCGCGTCCGGATCCTCTGCGACGACAATCTCATCACTCACCTGGGACTGGGGAGATGGCAATCCACCAGAACCGCACAATTTTCCCAATGCCCATGCATACGAAGTACCAGGGCATTACTTTATTAATATAACAGCGTCCCAGAGCGACGGTCAGGACGTTTCGCGGGACCTGGAGGTAAATGTAACACGAAGTCCGGTAATTCTCCCGACCGGCGCTGTTCCCACGTTTTCCGGTAACCTGGAACCCCCGCAGCCTGCACCGGTGGCAACCCCTTCAGTCACCCTGTTTTCTCCGGTTATCGATCGCCTTAACGTCACCCTCAACGGCTACTCGGATCCGGGCCTCCAGAATACCACGATACCCTCTCTCCAAATAGAGTGGGGAGACGGGACCACCGATACCAACACATCCTTTCCGGCTACCCATACCTACGCCAGGGGAGGGTTATACACTGCAAATATTACAGCAGTCAGGTCGGATGGAGTTAAAACGACCAGGACCGTTGCATTCGAAACGACTGCCCAGGGATCCATACCGACTCCTCCGGGGGGACAGTCCCCTCCTCTGAACCAGGTGATAATCCTAATCGCTATCGTTGTGGCCCTTGTAGTGATTGTAATAGGCGGACTTGTACAGAGATATATTCACAGGAAAAATGAAAATTTTGCACCCGACCTCCCAAAATCCGTTGCAAAACTTGCAGAAGGATATTATCGTGCCAAAGAGAGGAGGGATTATCCTGCGGCACACGAGAATGCAATTGCTTGTGCGAACCTCCTCAGGAATCTCGCTGAAGATGTGCCCGAAAAGAGAGCATCGTACCTTGAAAAAGCAGCGCTATGGGATACCATAGCTGCCAACACGGAAAGAAATGTAGGAACAAGGGATGAAATAATTAAGAATAACGAGAAAACTACTGAAGTCCCCCTGTCCCGGGAAGATTATCTGACGATATGTTCGGGTACTGATGTCCTTCCCGAAGTCCTCCGTGCAGTACTCAGTCTTGCCCTTGAAATTGCCCACGAAGGGAGAGAAGGAAAACCGGTCGGAACATCGTTCATTATCGGCGATACCAAACACGTGATGGACAACTCGAAACAATTTGTCTTAAACCCCTTTTACGGGCATCACGAAGCCGAACGATGGATTACCGATGAAAGCATGCGGGAAAATATTAAAGAATTTGCCCAGCTCGACGGTGCTTTTGTCATCACCGGAGAAGGACTGGTCGAAGCCGCCGGGAGAAATATCACCGTTGACACGAGCGATGTGAGGATCCCCAAAGGGATGGGTGCCCGTCATGCATCGGTAGCAGGGATGACCCTTGCAACTGATTCTATCGGGGTCGTGGTCTCACAGAGCGGGGGGCGGATCAGCATCATGAAACAGGGAGAGATCATCAGGAGCCTGTAATCCGGATCAATACACCTATTGCATCACCCGCCAATCCCTTTCCATGAGATCAGTTACCTTCCTGGTTGGTATTACCAGCCTGCTTTTATTGATCCTGATGATATCGGTCCCCGTATCAGCTGTCTCGGGAACAACCGACGCGAACAGTCCTTCTATTACTATCAACGTGACGCCGGCATCACCGGCAGTTGGAGATATCGTCACTATTTCAGGAATGGCTAAAGGTGGCAACCTGACCCCCGGTGTCCGTCTCTGGATCTTTGCCGGGAATTATGTGAATATTACCGACGTACCAGTCGACTCAAAGGGCAATTTCCAGAAAATCATCAATACGACCGGCTACCCGCCAGCATACTATTACCTTTTCGTCCAGCATCCGGGGTCTGATACTAAATTCAACATTAATGTCTCTGGCTACTCAGGAGAGGTCATCAACGAAAATACCGGAGCGATCATCTTTAATTTCACTGGAAACGGAAGTCTCCAGGATAATGCTGCCGCTGTTGCTTTGTCCAATGCCCTGAACCAGAACGGTGTGGACGATTTATTTGCAAAGACTGGGGTGACTCTCAAGGCACCGGGTGTTTTATCGGTCTCTTCCGGGAGCGGAACTCCCGTTTTGCAGGCCACCCTTGTAACAGGCAATGCATCATCGACTACGCAGGCACCCCTCGCCGGCCCGACAACAATCCCTTCAACGGTCCCTTCGGTCTCTAATGGACCTGTTACCGCAGCCAGCCTGCCTGCACCAACCCGGACACCCCTCCCCCCGGAACTTCTGGTTATTGGTTTAGCCGCAGGTTTCGTCCTGATCGAATTTCATAAACGGGCATAAATAAAAAAACATTCTTACCCAATTTTCGGGCGCAGGCGGGATCCCGGGTGAAGGGATCAGGTATCGGTAAAAATGCCGCGCCCGCGGTTTTCGCATAACTCTTTTCTCTCTGCGGCATAATACTTGTCTACGTGATCCCGTCCTTTTATAACAATAACAATACGGGGTGTGCCCGGAGATGAAGAACCGAATCAGGATGTACAGGGCGATGCATGAGGTGACCCAGGAAACCCTTGCCCAGGACCTGGGTGTGACCCGCCAGACTGTACTTGCGATCGAGAAAGGCAAGTATGACCCTTCGCTTCTGCTTGCTTACAAAATTGCGAGGTATTTCAATGTTGCGATCGACGAAATATTCCTCCTCGATTCTTTGGACGAATGATATCGGTAAGACTTAAAAATTCAACCGGTTTAATCAGGAATTGTTTAAAATGACGTTATATTTCATTTTTTTAAGCTTATTAATCATCGAAACAGCCAACCAATTATTTATATCATAATGATACATATAATTTTGATACATATCATCAGGGAATCGTGGTCACATTATGGCAAAAATCAAGTATCCGAGGTTCATCATCCTCGGCCTTCTCGGGCTGGAACCGATGTCAGGGTACGATATCAAAAAATGGGTGGATATGTCGTTCCGGTATTTCTGGGAGATTGGATATGGCCAGATTTATCCAACGCTTCGGACTCTGGAAGAAGAGGGACTCGTGACCATGAGAGTAGATCATGAAGATGGAGGGCCTGAAAAGAAAATCTACACGATATCAGACCAGGGACTGAAAGACCTCAAAACGTGGCTGTATGCTCCCGAGCAGAAGGAGTGCGAGATCCTCCTGAAATTATTTTTCGGCGACAAAATTTCCCCTCATGTTCTCAGGGAGAAAGTCCTGGCATTCAGAAACCACGTTGAAGAGAATTTCAGGGCCATCCAGAATGTGGAAGAATATATTGGCAGTCTCCCCGAATCCTATGGACCAAAACCGTATTTCCGGATGGTCAGCTCGTGCGGGATCTCTGCCTATGAGAACCAGCTGAAATGGGCCGATTCAATCCTCCAGGCACTTGATCAACTGATTAAGGAGCGCCCCATATCGGAATTCGCAAACCCGGTCCATTGAAACGGTCGATTGTGGCAACAGGTATCGTACGCACGAAAAGAAAAATCCGGATATCCCAAAAATCGAAACAATTATGAAAATCGAAACAATTTACACAATATCCCGACAGGGATTCCGATTACCGGCACCAGATCATCGAACCTTAAGAACAGGGAGATAACAAATGAAATCAAGTCTGTTTAATGCATTTCTTATTGCAACAATCGTGTTACTATTCGCAGTCTTCGCACCTGCCGTATCCGCTGTCGGAGAGCCAACGGTCCAGGTCAGTGAATACCATGTCAGTCCATCGGTGATGATGCCGGACAGTCTCGGAACGATAAGCGTCGTATTGAAAAACACGGCAACAACTGCCCAGCAGAAAGAGAATTCAGGGGTCGTGGCAAGCGATTTCACAACGACCACCACGACAGATATCAATGTCAACATTGAAAATGTCAGGCTCGAGGGAAAGGGCCTTACCGTAGTCAGCCAGGATTTTGACCATGTGGGAGCAATCGGGCCCGGTCAGTCGATCCAGATCACGTTCACCGTCAAAGCACCGGTCGACAGTGGGCTGTATTATCCTGAAGTATGGATCGACACGACCGGGGGTAAAAGTACCCGGTTCCCGATACCCGTTAACGTGAACACGCCAATCGGCATCCAGAAACAGGCAGTGCTGATTACCGAGAGCTCGGTTCCCGACACAGTCCACCCTGGAGACGAGATCCCGGTCCTCGTCACCATAAAAAACGGGGGTGAAACAGGGGCCGATGATGTGACGGTAAAAATCGATAACGTCAGTACAATGATCGCCCCGAAGACTACCGATCTCTATCACATCGGGGCGGTGGGCCCGGGCGAAGCAAAAAACCTGAGCGTCATCCTTCTCTCGGACAAGAACCTGGAACCGGGCCTCATCAGGGTCCCCGTAACGATCCAGTACAACTGGGTGGACGGATCATCGTATACGGTTCAGTCCTCGATCGATGTGATGGTGAAAGGACTGGCAGAGCTCGGGTTTGTTTCCGTCGATACGAATCCCCCGAGGCTCACCGAAAAAACTCCATTCGATCTCACGATCAGGATAGAAAATACCGGGACCGGAGAAGCGAAACAGGTTTCGGCAAAGGTAGACCTGCCCGTTGAAGGGACAAAAGAGGCGTTTATCGGAAAGATAAAGCCAGGTAACGACGCCCCTGCGATATTTCTTCTGGAAGGAGCAAAATCAGGCAACCTGCCGTACAACCTCACTATCACCTATACCGACGATATGGGGGTGCACACCCTGACAAGGCAGATGAACCTCCGGGTTCCGGCATCGGACATGACCGGTACCATCATTATCGTCCTGATTATCATCGGAATTCTGGGTTTCCTGGGTTATCGTTACTGGTACCTGCCTAAAATCAAGGGTAATGGAAAATTCCCATGGGAAAAACAGAACTGAAGGTCGCGTTCCTGCTGGCCCGCAGGTCGCTCGAGCGGGGCAGCAGGTCGAGTGCAATCCTGACAATCCTCATCGTCGGGATGTGTTTCACGAACATGATCTTCCTGCCCGGCCTATTCAACGGTATCGGCCAGAGCATCACGAAGCAGGTCGTCGATTATGAGGTCGGGAATGTGCTCGTCAGTCCGAAATCGGGAGAACAGTATGTCTCCGACCTCAGCGCGACCCTCGACCTCATCAACAGTATGCCGGGTGTCGAGCGTGCCACGCCCCATTTCACCAGAAGTGCGACGCTCAAGTACCGTCAGCGTATCCTCGGGGTCTCTGTCAGGGCGATATCCCCGAATGACGAAAAATATGTCTCCCCGCTTTACACCAAGATGGTCGCGGGAAGTTACCTGGGAGAAGACGATACCGGGGAGGTGATCATAGGAAAGCCGGTCGCCGGAGATCCTTCGATCAAGCAGGAAGACGAATTCCAGCCTTCGCTCGGCGGGGTCCGTGTCGGCGATTCGATTACGATCGATTATGGTAATGGCTATATCAATGATTACCGGGTGAAAGGGATCTATTATACCGGGTGGAGCCAGGCCGACAGCGCCGTCTATACGACATCGACCGATATGGCACTCGTCGACCCGAAGTCCCTCGATAATGCAGACTATATCACGGTCAAAGTCAAACCCGGATATTCGGAGACGTTCATTAAGAATGAACTGATCCAGTACGGGGTCACCGACAAGGTTCAGACAACGGCTGACCTCCTCTCCAAGAGCCTGGGACGGGCACTCCAGAGTTTCGCCATCATCAACATGGTATCCTTGATTGTCAGTATCATCATTACCACGGTCGTCCTGTTCATTGTGATAACCATAAAAACCATCAACAGCAGGAGACAGATCGGGATCCTCAAGGCCATCGGCGTGGACAAGGAAGTGATCATGCACAACTATGGCTTCCAGGTCATTATCCTCGCGATCCTTGGGATCATTCTCGGGCTCGCGATCTCCCTGCTCATCGCCGCATACATGCAGGTGCATCCGATCGTTACCCCGGAATGGTCGGCCACCCTTTTCCTCACGCCCATGGACCTCTTAACGAACTCCCTGATACTCTTCCTCTCAGCGCTTGTAGCCGGGTATGTTCCCGCCTACCAGGTCTCGCGTGAAGATATCCAGACCGCGATGAGGGCCTGATTATGATCGAAATAACAGATTTGCATAAACTGTACCGCATGGGAACCGTTGAAGTCCGGGCCCTCGACGGCATTACGCTCGACATCGGAAAGGGAGAATTCCTCGGAATCATGGGGCCGAGCGGGAGCGGCAAGACCACCCTCCTCCACATGCTCGGCCTGCTCGATACCCCGACCTCGGGCAGGATCGTTATTGACGGCACCGATATCTCAAGCCTCGACGACCACATGAAAACGATGTTCCGGCTCTATAAGCTTGGTTACGTCTTTCAGGACTACGCACTGGTCCCCGATCTCACAGTGATGGAGAATGTTTCCCTGACCTCAATGCTCCGTAAGGACCGCACCGAGAAGCAGGCATTCAATGACAGCCTTGCTATTCTCCAGAAGATCGGTTTATGCGACCGCCGTGACCACCTGCCACGGGAATTATCGGGCGGCCAGCAACAACGTGTCGCTATTGCACGTGCGATGGTGAATAAGCCGGATATCCTTTTTGCCGACGAACCCTGCGCGAACCTGGACACGGAAAACTCGAGGATGGTCCTTGACCTGTTTCGGGAAATTAACGAGGACATGCACCAGACAATCGTCATGGTTTCGCACGAAGACTGGCATAAGGAATACTTCCACAGGATAATCAGGTTGCGCGACGGAAAAATAGTAGAAGATATAAATAACTGATAACCGATAATTTTTCCCGGCCGGTACGGTGCCGATGTCCGCGCCCTTCCGTATCCTGAACTTTCGAATACGGTGATCAGGCCGGATTATCGGTATGCACTACTATTCAGGGGACGAGAAGATGAGTGTCGAGATCAGGATTGCGAAAGAGGGAGAGGTCCCGGTCGTGACGATGACCGGAAGACTCGACGGGTTCGGGTCGCAGCAGCTTGATGAAAGTATCAGGGAGATCATCCCTGACGATACGCGGTCGGTCATCCTGAACCTTGCCGGCGTAGAGTATTTATCAAGCGCTGGTATCCGGGTGTTCCTTGCCCTGAAAAAACGGTTAAAACTACGGGGTGGGACGCTCGTGCTGACAAACGTCGGGGAATTTCCAAGAAATGTCCTCGAGATGGCAGGGTTCCTGAAGGTTTTCGATATCTATCCTTCGGTTAAAGAAGCCGAAATTGCATGTCGTGCGCGGCCCGATGCAGAAGACCTGCTCCCCGTGGAGCATCCCAAGACGTTCACTGTTCATGATGTTGTCTATGCCGTCGAGTCCAGGTCTTCGACACCTGCATCCCTGATCGTTACCGGCGACCTTGCCAAGGTGCTCGAGTCTTCCATTACAAAGGACGATATCAGGACCATCGGCTTTGCCGATGCGGATTATTCACTTGGTCTTGGTGCCCTTGGGAAAAATATCGACGATGCGATGCCACTACTGGGTGAAATGATCACACTTCACGGGTCCATGGTTTACGTCCCGACCGATGGTCACCGTACTCCTGATTTTTTTACCCCGGTAAAAGATACCGGCGGAGTCAGGATTTTCACCGGGTTCAATATCGCCCTGGCTGGCCAGTTCCATGAAATTATTACATTCGAGACAGGACATGCCGGGGGGGTAACACTCGCCGAACTCTATTCCGCGATATTTTCATTTGCAAAAGGAAGAAGAGAAGATTTCAGGGGTATCATCAGCCTCGTATTATATGGCATTGCCGAAGGTGTCATCAGTTCGGAGATTAAATTCTCACCGGTAGTTGACAGGCGGCCCCCGAACAAGGGATCCATCATGGATCCCGAAAACTATGATGAATGGAACGATACGAATACCGAACCCCGGTACCGGGGCGATACCCTTGTCAGTTTCGGGATCGGCATCGACTTTTCCTCAGATCTCTCTGCCTTTAATGCAGAGATGATCCATGCAATTTCCTATGTCCATCCGTCAGACAATGCCGCTGCATCCAAATACCTGCATAACCACGGGGTGATATTCAGGGACGTCCCCTTCGACACCAGGTCCGAGATCTCGCACCAGGTGAAGACAACAACACAAAACGGGGAGTTCATTGATATGCGCCACCTGATGGATTCTACGAGGGTAAGAAAGGCGAAGCTCGGGATCAGCTATATCTCCTCAATCGGGACCAGGGGCGCTTCTTAAAAGGATACGATGTGAGGGTTCCCGGCAATAATGGGATACCGGTCGTCCTGACAAGAGGTATGACGATATTCCTTGTAATGCGCCGTTTATACATCAGGCGTACTTCATCACGATGACCGGGATCTCAATCGTCTTCGTAGCGGCGCCCGGCCTCGACCTCTTCGTGAGTTCACCCCCGCCCGCCGTTTTTTACCATTAACCCGGGCAACCTGCTATTTTTTGTCGACCGTTATCATTATCCCAGTGGGAACGTTCTATTTTATAAGGTATTTTTAGATTTCATCGAATATATTTCCTGCATTTCCAAAAATCATCTATATGGCTCTATATTTTTTCTCTATTCTTCTTATGAGTCTCCTTGTCGATCCCGCATTTATCTTCGGTCACACAGGGCCGGCGATTTCACCGGCAACTATGTCATTAGCGGTTTACTGCTCTGCAGGCTTATTATTGGATACCGGTAATGGCCTGAAGGGAGATGAAAAGCAGAAACGCTGCAATGATGGATGCAGGTAACCTGACTGATCCTTAGTCTGGGGTCCCGCAGGGAGTGCCCCCCACCATGCATTTAATAGGGATGCACGGTATCAAGGCTTCTAGGGCACCATCATGGTGCCGGGAGATCCAGAAGACCATGCAGGAGATCATCAAAAAAATGGTTGCGGAAGCGATGGCGGCCCAGCACGCGGACGTGGACCAGGTAAAAAAGAAGCGGGGAACGAATTTCACAATCGAAGATACCAGGGTATATGTCGACGCCGTCAAGAGCATGAAGCCGGCCGGCGACCAGAGTAAGGCTGTTTTCGACTTGCACAAGGATTCGGTGAACGCCCACTATACAATCCTCAAAGGCCTTACGACTACGATCAGGCCCGAAGACGACCCGTTTGTCGAACATTACCAGACGCCGGTCATTATGGAAATGCTGTACGATCACGACCCCGAGTTCCGGAAAAGCGTAGAAATATTTATCAAAGCCGTAGCGTCGGCCGAGGCCCTGATCGGCAGGGAATCCGCACGTCGCTATGCAGGATTTTATGGACCGACATGTGTTGTCGACTTTGCACTGATCCCGGGCAGCAGCAGTAACATCGTAAACCAGATCCTCCGGAACCTTGACATTCCGGTTGCGCACAAGCAGACGATCCTTGCCTCAAAATCATGGGCGATGAACACGTCGTATGGTATCGGAGATGTGTTTGCTCATGCGGTAGAGAATGGGGCGACACTTGCTGAGGCAGTACGTCGTGAAACGGCAATGATCCAGTCTATTTATGATACGCCGGTTACCGCACAGGCTGACCTGATGGACAGCGTGGGCCAGAACTCGTTCGACTGCCGGAAATATATGAAAGACTACCGGGTAAAAATGGCGGACTCGGTAAGGGGGGCCCTTAACGAAGGGGTTCATTACGGCAATATTCTTACGATCCCTGCGTATTGCGTCGGCGATATCGCACATCACATCTCGCAGTCGACGTACAATATGTGCAAAGACGACGTGATCATGGGGGTGATTGATGCCGTAACAGGAGTGATGGATTCGACGCTTTCGGCAGCCGTCCCGAAAATTAAAAACGAACACGAAGTCCTGTCAGTCGCCACCGGTTCATCGGCGAGTGCTGCGGAATACATCCTGGAATTGGACGGTTTCAATGCGATCATGGTCGTGGATATGCTGACCAAACGGTACCACAACTATGTCCAGCTGTACCCAAGGCGAGGTGCGGCAATCGAACTCCATAATTGTGACTTCATGGACATGATCTACCGGGGATGGAAACTGGTTGACAAGGCACGGCGCATGCGAAGCAGCGAACCCGGGCCGGTGAAACCCAGGATCGGCGGGATTGAAGTGGATCTATCACCCATCCACGAAAATGAAGTCCTTGCTAACCCCCAGAGATATGCATACCCTGCCTGCGCCATGACGGTCCGGTTCTCGGCGATGATGCGGCTCGCAGATTACCCGTGCCTTCTTACGAGCGAACCGGTAACGGCAACCCTGATGACGAATATTATCGCACTCCATAAGGACGTCGCTGCCGCGCCTGCACGGATATGCAAAAACTGTGCCTCGGCAGCCCTGATAGACTTCAGGCACAGTTCGTGCCAGTGGAGAGAAGCGGTATAACTATGAATCCCGGAATGAGAGGCATACACAAATGAAATGCTACGTATGTGCCAGGGAAGGCAGGGACAGCGATGCGGTTGCAGTCTGCGTCGTATGTGGAATGGGGACCTGTATGAACCATACGATCAGAAAGGAAGTGGACGTCTGGGAAGGGGGCTACCCGCTTCCTTCATTCAGGCTTCCGGAAAAGATGCCGAGGATGCTCTGCCCGGATTGCAGCACCGCGTTTGGAAAGGAGAAATAATGGTCAAACTGTCTGTCCGCTGCATAGCAGAATGTATTGGAACCCTGTTCCTCGTCTTTTTCGGTGCCGGGGCGGCGATCATCACCCTGATGCTTGCAGCGGGAAACAAACCCACGACGTCTTTTAATATCGGGATCGGAGAACTCGGTGGGCTGGCAGACTGGCTTGCCATCGGCATGGCATTCGCAATCGTTATCGCCGCGGTGATTTATGCCATGGGAAGGATTTCAGGCGCGCATATTAATCCTGCCGTTACTATTGCATTATTCGTCACGAAACGGTTTCCCGCCGGTGAAACCGTTGCCTATATAATCGCCCAGTGCATTGGTGCGACACTGGGAAGTCTTCTGTTTCTCGCATGCGTCGGGATGAATGCCGTTACAACCGGGGGCATGGGCGCGACCGCGCCATTCCCGGGTATTGGATACGGCCAGGCATTACTCGCAGAGGCTATAGGGACATTTGTCCTGATGCTGGTCATCATGGGTGTTGCGGTCGACAAACGTGCACCCCATGGTTTTGCAGGGCTCGTGATAGGTCTCACCGTCGGCGGGATCATTATCACGCTCGGAAATATTTCCGGAGGTTCTTTAAACCCTGCGAGAACATTCGGCCCGTACCTGATCGATTCGGTCTTCGGCGGACCGAACTTCTGGGTATTCATGCCCCTGTATATCGTCGGGCCGGTTATCGGCGCGATCGCGGCCGCACTGTTCTATGACTGGACATTAAGGGAGGAATAATCCGATTTTTGACTATTCCATTGTTTATTCTTAGTATTTCATCCGGATTTACGCACCAGCCCGGACATTCTTTTTCGGAACCATTTGTTTCCATGACCAAACAACGGCCTAAGTAACATCGACTTTATGAGTTTCCAAGGATTTGACAGGGAAGATCCCATACTGTTGGCCGATCATGAACGTTTTTTTAAGAGTCGTAATCGATTGGTAATGACAAGATCCAGTCCATCGTCGTCATAACACGAGAAAATTTCATCTGTTGTGTAACAAGCACCGCCCGGTGCAGGTCGCTGTCGCGCACCGATCCGGCACTATTTGTGACCGAAAGAGTTCCCGTCGCATCGGACAGAAATGTTACCTGGTATCCGCGATTAAAGGCCTGGCGGGCGGTGGTATCGCAGCACATCTGTGTCATGTAACCGGAAATTGTCAATGAATCGATGTTATGCTCTTTCAACCACGTTTCAAGGCCTGTATTGGTGAAGCTGCCAGGAAATGTTTTTTCGATATGCATATCGAAGGGTCGACGTTTTATGTCGGGATGGAGTTCGTACTCGTTCGTCCCGGGCCGGAACGTAACGGCATTGGGACCTGGATTGGAATGCTGCACGATAATAACCGGTATTCCGGCCGCATGAGCAGCGTCCATCGCCTGAAGGACATGGGAGAGGCTTCCCGGGGGATGCGTTATGCGTAGTTTCCCCGTGAAATACTCGTTCTGGACATCGATTACCAGCAGACATGCGTTCATTGGATCACGATTTCATTGAGATTGTCACCTGAAACAAAGAACAGTCCGATTTCAGGTCATGAGGGCTTTCGTGGTTCTTCTGAGGAGAAGCGAACCGCTCATGCAAGGGGTCCGCTTGCCCCGGCCCTGAACCTGAATCGATAAAAATGAGGAATTTTGTTATGCATTCTTCATTTTGGCTTTACCGATGAACCCATCCTTGCCAAGGTAATACATGAATCCTTTTTCCTTGGCAATTTTTTCGGTCCCGACTTTCTTTTTCTTGCCGGTTTTGTTGTGTTTCATCGGGGCTGCCCAGACATATCCATCTTTTCCTACAAAGTAGAGATAGCCATTTTCACGCTGAATCTTTTCTTTTCCAATTTTTGTTCCCATTGATGCACCTCAAACCCTGATCCGGGTTAGATATTCAAAATTTAGATCTTCTTATATAAATTTGCTTTGCCTCCCGGAGGGTAATTTTATGACTCCTCCCCCCGGATTGCAGGTATGACCGCGGTAACGATTGACTGTATGACCGAAGTCTTTAAAGCTAAAAAAGAATAAATCAAGATGTGAATTTCACTACACATCGGTCTTCTGATTGAAAAAATCGATATCTGTGTTTTTTTGGAATAATTTCCAGAGCAAACGATATACCGGCGACCACTTCCTCGGGCAGGTGGATCTCCTGATCGTTGAAAAAATCCGGCTCGCCCGAATGTCGGGAACCATAGTGTAAAGAATTGTTTTTCAAGGTATAAATATTCCCGAAAATTACCGAAATAAAACCATTTAGGAGATTTGGAGATATTTGTCCTTCGATGCATTGGCAATGAGGAATGGACTGTATTACGACCACGTTCCTTTTCCTTCAGTACTGTGGTTGTTATAGGGGTGGACCCGGGAATAAATCAGTTAAAATATCGGACCCGGAACAGGCTGAAAACGGAATGAACTGTCAAAAAAGTTATAAGGTGCTTGATAGAGTTGTAAAAAATTAAGACCGGCAGATTGGGGTATTAGTTGCAATGCAGAATCCGGCGTAGCATGGTTGCAGTTTTAAGATAATTATTTGGTTCAATTTCTATCTGGATTCGGTTGAGGTCTTGTTTCCTGCCATACTCACATAATACTCTATAATTAATGAATAACATGATAGAGTACCGAATCTTATCCTGTAGTTGGAAGAGGGGCAACATGTCACACAAGATTACGATTGAGCGGGATGAATATGGACTTCCGCGGTTTACTACCGAATATAAAACCACAGCCCAGCGTAAACAGGAAGGAAAAGACAGGAGAAACGAATTCCCGAGAGAGTCTCATGCACAATTTGAACCGGGATCCGATCGGACGGACCCTGTTTCCGTGATAAAAACATCGAGTGAGGACAGGTGGGCGCACCTCGTCCCGATCCGGTATGGCCGCATGTCAAAAAGCCCGTTTACATTTTTTCGAGGATCCGCGTCCCTTATGGCACTGGACATTGCTATGATGCCCACCGCTGATATCAGAGTACAGTCATGTGGGGATTGTCATCTCTTAAATTTTGGATTGTTCGCAACTCCCGAGCGAAACCTCATCTTTGACATTAACGACTTCGATGAAACCCTTCCTGCACCATTTGAATGGGATATCAAGCGTCTGGCAACAAGTTTTTCTGTGGCGGCAAGGGATAATAAATTCTCGGAAAGAGAATGTAAATTAATTACCCGGAAATGCATCCAGGCATATCGTGAAGCAATTACAAAATTTGCGTCGATGAAAATACTTGATGTCTGGTATGCCCGGTTTGATGTGGATAAGTTTATAGCTGCATCACCAGATGCAGAAACTAAACACCGCCGACAGGTCATCGCTCAAAAGGCGAGATCAAACAGTGCAGAGAGCATTTTCCCAAAAATCACCCAAGTTATAGCCGGTAGACGGTCCATTATGGATCAGCCTCCACTCATTTATCATCCCCCCAGGGAGACAAAAATCCCGGAGAGATTCATCAGCCTCTTTGAGGTGTACCGGAAATCACTATCGTATGAACGGCGGGGTTTGTTAGACCGATATCATATCATGGACATGGCAGTTAAAGTAGTTGGCATCGGGAGTGTCGGGACAAGATGTGGTGTCTTATTACTGGTAGCTGAAGATAATGACATATTGATCCTTCAGGTAAAGCAGGCAATGGCATCCGTACTCGAACCCTATGCCGGGAAAAGCGAGTTTAAAAATCATGGAGAACGTGTTGTAGCCGGTCAGCGATCGATGCAGTCGGCAAGTGATATGCTCCTCGGGTGGGCAATCGGAAAAAAATATCATTTTTATTTCCGGCAGCTTAGGGACATGAAATTTTCGGTTGATATCGAAATGATGCCACCTCTGCAATTATCTCGCTATGCCGAAGTATGCGGTTGGACGCTTGCGCGTGCCCATGCACGTGCGGGAGACGCAGCGATGATATCAGGATATATCGGGAAGACGGATATCTTCGACCGGGCAATCGGGACGTTCGCAAGGTTGTATGCCGATCAGACCGAACGGGATTACAAGGTTTTCATAGAGGCAATAAAATCGGGAGAGCTTAAGGCTGACACAGAGAGTTAGATATAGTATTGCGGGTGCTATAAAAAATCAGTTAGTTCATGAGTTAAAGGTGTTTAATGAGCTAATCCATAAAAACTCTTTAAATTGCCACCGATTTTAATTGTATCACTATCTTCTGTGATATATTATTAAATATTACACCATTCGTAGTGTGTAGTTTTATGGATTATGGGCGGCTGTCAGAATCCCAAGAAAACGTGTCGGCAGCGGTGGGCGCCTTCCGGACTTGTTTTACATTCAGTGCAGATGGGTAAACAGGCATACCCATAAACCTTTTAGGGAATCTGACCATAGAATGAGACGCCCCGGCCGGG
>DATJQJ010000054.1:0-43990 GCA_035505975.1 Methanoregulaceae archaeon | reverse complement strand
TCCCGTCCAGCCGGGAATTGATTTTTCCGGCGGGACGGCAGTTACGGTTTTTACGACCGATTCACAGCAACAGATATCCGCGTATTTTGCCGGATATCCGCTCGAGGGGATCGAACCGGGGATCAATAACGGATATTACCTCAAGTTTGGGAATATGCCCGATGCACAACTGCAATCGCTCACCCAGAAAATTACCGAGAGATATCCCGATGCAAAGATCGACCAGATCGGAGAGTCTTTTGGTAAAACCCTCCAGTCCCAGGCAGTACTTGCCCTGATCTTCTCGTTTATCGGGATGGCAATCGTGGTCTTTATCTCCTTCCGCACGTTCGTGCCTTCGGTCGCTGTCGTCCTGTCTGCGTTCGCAGATATCGTGATGACGGCAGGGTTCATGAACGTAATCGGTCTTACGCTGACGCTGAACACGGTCGCGGCACTCCTGATGCTCATCGGGTATTCGGTGGACAGCGACATATTGCTGACCATGAGGACCTTGAAGCGCCAGGGGAAGCTTGAAGACAAGCTCGCCGGTGCGTTCCGGACCGGTATCATCATGACGAGCACGGCGATTGCCGCAGTCGCCGCCATGTGGGTCGTGTCCTGGTGGGGACAGGTCGAAACCATCAACCAGATCGCAACGGTCCTGCTGATCGGGCTTGTCTTCGACATCCTGAACACCTGGCTTACCAATGCCGGCATCATCAAGTGGTACATCACCAGGAAAGGCGGTGCGCTTCTGACCGGCGGCGGGATTGCGAAGACGGAGCCGAAAAAGAAGGGTGGAAAATGAACTCAAAAGAGATAATCGACCTTATCAAGGACTGGCGCGTAGCCCTCCTGATTATCCTCGTCGTCGCATCCCTGATCGCGATCAATCCACACTTCGAGAACGGGCAGCTGACCACCAACCTCCAGTACGGCCTTGACCTCCAGAAAGGGGCCTGGCTCCAGCTCGAATTCAAATCCGAGGTCGTAGGGTACCAGACCGATCGCCCTGTGGCTGATTTTGCCGGCGACGTGAAAAACCTGACCGGGGCGGATATCCTTGTCCTCGACAATAACAAAATAGAGATACGCAAGCTGTATACACAGGATCAACTGACGCCCATTTTCCAGCAGGCCGGAGGGACGATCACCTCGTTCGAACCAGGGGTCTCGAAAGCGACGGCCGACGATGTCAAGCGTATCCTCGATAACAAGATCAACAGCCTCGGGACGCGGGACTTCCGGGTCAACACCTTGAGCGGACTTGACGGTGTGACACGGTATATCAGAGTGGAACTCGCGGGAGTCTCCATGAGCGAGGCACAGAATATCGTCGGACGCCAGGGAAAATTCGAGATACGGATTGTCACCACCGGCAACCAGACAGAACACGTCCTGTATGGCGACACAATCACCGGGGTCGGTAATCCGAGCCAGGAACCCCCGGGAAGCGGGAAGTGGGGCGTGGCTTTCAACCTGAACGATGCCGGCGCAGCCGCGTTCCAGCAGGCCGCGATCCGATACGGTGCCACGACGGATCCGAACAACCATAACGTTATGATGCTCCTCGATAACCAGACGGTTTACAGTGCACCCCTGTCGTCCGAACTTGCAGGGAACCTCCAGAACCAGCAGGTAAAGTCGTTATTCGCGTCTACGGGCACCGGTAACAGCGGACTCGATGCGGCGAATAACCTCGAGATCCACTTAAGGGCAGGGGCGTTGCCGGTCGACGTATCGGTTGCAGGATCGGGTTCGGTATCGGCGGTGCTCGGCGATCACTTCAAGAACATGGCGCTTCTTGCCGGTATCCTCGCACTGCTTACGGTGGGTCTTGTCATATTCTACCGGTACCGGGAACCTGCGATCGTGCTGCCGATGATTTTCATCAATGCATCGGAGATCATCATCCTTCTCGGTATCTCGGTATATACGATCCAGCTCGACCTCGCGACCATCGCAGGTCTTATCGCCGTGCTCGGGACAGGGATCGACCAGCTCGTCATCATTACCGATGAGATCCTCCACGAAGGAAAAGTGCCGTCGCCGAACATCTACCAGAAACGGCTCTCGAGAGCGCTTAGTATCATCGTCGCCTCGGCGGCAACGGTAATCATTGCCATGCTCCCTCTTGCACTGATGGACCTCTCGACGCTCCGGGGATTTGCGATCATCACGATCCTCGGGGTCCTGATCGGGGTCACGATTACAAGACCGGCATATGGCCGGATAATAATGGCAATCCTCTCCAAACCCCAGTAATTTTTTTGTTTATTGCAAAAAACAGGGTTAAAAGCCTTATTTATCTTTTTCAAACCCTCAATAATAACAACCTTTATCTCTGCATTCCACCACATCTGATGAAGGTAATTCATGATGACGAAACCGGTTTTGATGGATTTTTTTGCCGAATGGTGCGGCCCCTGTAAACGCCAGACCCCGATCCTCGAAGAGCTGAAAACGAAGATGGGCGATGCCATCGATCTCCGGAAGATCGATGTGGACCAGCACATGGACCTCGCCCAGAAATACGGTATCCAGGTTGTCCCCACCCTGATTGTCGAAAAAGACGGAAAAGTCATCAGGACATTCGAGGGCGTGACCAGCGCCGAGACGCTCGAATCCCTGCTAAAGACCCTCGTCGACTGACCGGACCGGTGATCAAAAGATGAGAATCGGGATAATCGGGGGAACAGGAGATATCGGAGAGGGTATGTCCCGCCGGCTTTCTCCTCACCACGACGTGGTGCTGGGCTCGCGTGAAGCGGAAAAGGCGGTTGCCACGAGTACCTGTACAGTCGACCTCCTCAAGGAGAGAGGGGTTTCCTGCAGTTGCACGGGTGTGTGTAACCAGGATGCGATAAGCGGCGTCGATGTCATCATCCTCGCCGTTCCCTTCACCCATCTCGAGAGTACCGTGAAAGGACTAACCGGCTTTGAGGGGAAAATTGTGGTAACACCGGTGAACCCGATGGAAAAGCGTGACTTCTTTGTCTTTGCCCCCCCGCCCGAAGGATCTGCGGCACTGCTCCTGAAAAAACTTCTTCCCGGGGCACGGGTCGTTACGGCTTTCAATACAATCGCTGCCAACCGCTGGAAAGCAATCGACGAAGATATCGACGTTGCGGTACCGGTCTGCAGCGACGACGACGAGGCAAAAAAGATTGTCATCGGCATCGCGAACGGCGTCTCCAAGATCAGGGCATACGATGCGGGACCACTCGCGGTTTCTGCCATGGTCGAGAGCCTTACGCCATTGCTCCTCAATATCGCGCGATATAACAAGATGAAGGATGTCGGTATCAGGTTCGTCTGAATGCAGGAGGATCGTCAGGCTCCTCGCAGGCTTTTACGGGGACCTGCCCTGGTGGCCCGGGGAGACCGATGAAGTGCTGATCGGGGCTGTCCTCACCCAGCAGACCAGGTGGGAGAATGTGGAGCAGGCACTTGAAGTGCTGAAAGAACGACATCTGTGCACGCTTTCTGCCCTGCACGATGCAGATCCTGAGGAGATCCGGCAGGCGATCAGGTGCACCGGATTTTACCGGGTCAAAACGAGAAGGCTGAAAGAACTCGCCCGGTACATTAAAGAACGGTACGGCAGTGTCAGGAATATGGGCGAGCGCCCGACGCCCGAACTCCGGTCCGGCCTCCTGGGGGTATATGGTATCGGATCGGAGACGGCCGACAGCATCCTGTGCTATGGATTCAGCCGCCGGAGTTTTGTTATCGATGCCTATACCCACCGGATCTGCTCCTGCAGGGGGATCGGGGAACGTGGTCCCGGGCTGAAAGACCTGTTCGAACATGTCCTGCCGGAAAATAATACGGCATACCGTCAGGCCCATGCACACATCGTGGAGTATGCGAAAGAATTTTGCGGGAAAAAAAGGTGCAGTGAATGTATTCTGAAGATTTCATGAGAATCGGGAAGAGACTTTTTTCCGAGGGGCTCGTCGGGGGGAATTTCGGGAATATGAGCGTAAGGTCGGGAGACGGGTTTCTTATCACCCGGACGGGTTCCTATCTCGACGACCCGGGAGAACTGGTTTTCGTGCCGATCGACGGGCCGGTCCCGGCCGATGCATCGAGCGAATACCGGGTGCATCGGGAAATTTATAAGAAAACCCGGCACAATGCGGTGGTCCACGCCCATCCGGCCCATGCAGTCGCCCTGTCTATCGTACTCGACGAAATAACTCCCCGCGACAGCGAAGGGGAACTCCTCTGCCCTGTCATTCCGGTCGTCCAGGGAAAGCCGGGTTCAGACGAGCTGGCTCTGACTATCTCAGATGCACTGCGCCTGACGAATCTTGCCATCGCATCGGGACACGGGACGTTCGCTGCCGGGAAATCCCTGGCCGAAGGCTATCTCTTCACATCGCTCGGCGAACACTCGTGCAAAGTCCTGCTCTATCTTTCAAACCTCCATTGACTAATCTCCCTGCAGGAAGGTTCCATGACCGGCAGGACAACCTGTTCGAAAGAGCTGGCTGACTTCTTGAAAGAGAGCAGCTATATTGAACTCCTGATTCATTCTCAAGGTGACATGTCTACAGAGGGGGTTTTATCCCTTCCCTGGCCCAACTCCATCAGGACAGTCACCGGACGGGATTCGGCCGGGAGATGAGGAATTAAGCAGTTCCCGTGCAGTTCCTATCCAACCGGGGTCGCCACTAGTTTCGGGCGGAGCCCCGGGAGCTTCAGATTATCGCAATTTTCATTCAGACACATCAGGAAAATGGAATATCCGGATGTAAAAAGGTTGAGTGAACAGAGAATATGGACGAAGCAAAGAGAAATCTACCATGAAAAAACCGGGCAGGGTTGATACCTATATAGAATCCCGTCACAGTATTGACAATACATGATCCCGTTTGTTGACCTTGTCCTCCATTTCGATCACTATCTCCCCCAGATCATTGCGATGTACGGCGTCTGGACGTACGTCTTTCTGTTCGTCATGATCTTTCTCGAATCGGCCCTCGTGATATTTCCTTATCTTCCAGGGGACTCCCTCCTCTTCATCACCGGAGCGCTTGCAGGGTCGAATTTACTCAGCCTGGAGATGCTCCTCGCACTCCTCACCGTTGCAGCAATCCTGGGAGGAATGGTCAATTATGCAATCGGTTATTTCCTTGGTCATGAAATCCTTATTCACAAGTGGAGCCTTATCAGAAAAGAGCACGTGGAAAAGACACACTCGTTTTTTGAGAGGTACGGCGGGTTCACGATCGTCATTGCACGGTTCATTCCGTTCGTCCGGAGTTTTGCACCGTTTTTTGCCGGAATCGGACAGATGAACTTCGGCCATTTCATGATATACAATATCCTCGGGGCAGTCCTCTGGATAGCCGCATTTACCATGGGAGGTTATTTCTTTGGAAACCTTCCGATCGTCCAGGAAAATTTCAGCCTGGTCGTACTGGTCATCATCGGTCTGTCTCTTCTGGGTATCGGATCGATCATCATAAGCATGATTAAATCGGTCGGGAAAAAATCCGAACACTAGGTGTCCGAACCGGTAACAGGCCCGGCAGGCAGGTACTGAAGCAGCGGGGGACGGTTCACTGCATCCCCATCATCCTTCCAGTACCTCATCCGGCACTAATTCCTGTAGGTTAATATTCATCGGCAGGAAATTACATGGTACAGAAAATCCGCGAATAAAGGAGAAACCAGGTTGATCGAAGAGAAATTATCACGCCTTACATCGGAACAACGCCGCGAGGTCGAGGATTTTATTGATTTTCTGATGTCCCGTGACGGCATTCCAAAACACGGGGACCTGGGCGGGGGCAACAGGAGCTTTTCAGAGATCGGTGATTTTCCCGATTCAGCGAAGGACACTCTTTTTTGCGGCAGCCACGAAATTCCGGGCAATTCAGGGGACGATATCCTCGCCGATTATCCTGAATACGGCGAAACCGGCAACAGGCAGGGCGGCAATGCTCCAGACCCCCGGAGACCCGGAAACAAGGATATCAATAGAGTCCAGGGAAGACCGGATTCAAAAGACCCGTCCCGGCTGCTCGACTGGCTGGACTGATTAAAGCGGGGCTTTCGCAATATTGGGGATTTTGACATTCCTACTTCCAATCCCGCATGATCTCGTATTGCGATTGACTCCGCCGCCCCCAAAGGGGGCCCCGGCGGCGGGGCAAAGCCCGGGAACGTCTTTCAGATACGATCTGGTCCGATGAGGAGGGCAGGTAAAGAGTAAGAGAAATTTTCCAGAAACGAAACCAAAAAAAACGACATGGACTCGACGGGATTTGAACCCGTGGCCTTCACGTTGCAAACGTGACGATCTACCCCTGATCTACGAGCCCGCAGAAATTGCGCTATATTAGTTTCATGTGTTGGCTTATATCTCTTGCTGATTGTCGGTTACGCCAGGCCTTTCGTGATGCATCAGACACGGAATTCCAGGGCAGGGAAAATATCGCGGATCCCGGTCTTCGAAAGCGTGACCTGCCTGACAAAGAATTCATACTCGTCGAAATGTGGACTTGGCGGGATTTGAACCCGCGGCCTTTACGTTGCGAACGTAACGATCTACCCCTGATCTACAAGCCCTTCTGGAAAAATAAATTGATCAGAGGATAATTTCGATATCTAGTTTTTCTGCCAGTTCCTTATATCTGTTCCTGATGGTTACTTCGGTGACACCCGCCACTTCTGCGACTTCCCGCTGGGTCCTGCGTTCTCCGCCAAGTATCGAGGAGATATAAATCGCTGCTGCCGCTACACCGGTCGGTCCGCGCCCGCTCGTGAGTTCCCTCTCTCCGGCCTGCCTGAGGATCTCAACGGCACGGCTCTGGACCTCCCCCTTGAGTGTGAGCCCGGAACAGAACCTGGGCACGTAGTCTATCGGCGATGTCGGGAGCAGTTTCAACCCGAGCTCACGGGATATGAACCGGTACGTCCTTCCAATCTCCTTTCTCGATACCCGTGATACTTCGGCAATCTCATCGAGAGTCCTCGGGACACTGCACTGCCTGCAGGCCGCATAGAGCGCTGCAGCCGCAACACCCTCGATGCTCCTTCCCCTGATCAGGTTCTTATCCACTGCGTCACGATAAACGACTGCAGCCGTTTCACGTACGTTTCTCGGGAGACCAAGGGCTGATGCCATACGGTCGAGTTCAGAGAGAGCAAATGCAAGGTTTCTCTCGGTTGCATTCGAGACCCGGATCCGGCGCTGCCATTTCCGTAACCTGTAGAGCTGGGCACGGTTCTTTGAAGAGATTGCCCGGCCATAACTGTCACGGTTCCTCCAGTCGATCATGGTCGACAGGCCTTTGTCATGGATCGTAAAGGTCATCGGGGCACCCACCCTCGACCTCTTCATCCTCTGGTCGTGATCGAATGCACGCCATTCCGGACCCCGGTCGATGAAATCATCATCGATAACGAGACCGCAGTTCTGGCAGACCAGTTCGGCACGCTCGTAATCGTGGACCAGCTGCCTGCTGCCACACTCCGGGCAAACCGTTTCGGTATGATCTTCCGCTTTCTTTTCGTGTTCTTTAACTCGCTCTTTCACGCGGTTCTTAAGGGTTTCACGCTCATTCTGTAGTATTTTTAACTTTTCGACTTCCTGCATTCCGACTCACCTCTGTTACCTGGTAAACAGTTTCTCACCAACCACCGTCTCACACTGGCTACGACAGAGGACGACCGCATACGGGGACGAGACCTTTCCAAAGACGTCCATGATTTTTCCTACGGTTTTCATCCGCCTGTCGACAACTTCGCTGTATAAACGCGGGAGCTGTGCAGCATCGCATTGCACGATCAGCATTCTTCTGCCTGACCTGTTCAGAGCGCGACCAATAGCTCTCACCAATGATACCTCGCAGGAATCAGCGGCCACCTCACGTGCAGCTGGATGATTTAGCAATATATAAATATTGTTAGTGATGATATATAAACATGTTGTAAAGGTATAAATATTAAATTTGAAAATTTCACCGGGATAACCACTGTTTTATATTTAAAGACAATACCTGCCTGCATTCTTCAGTATTGAGCCCGGCTCCCCTTGCTATTGAATTTCGTGCGCGTTCATCAAGAAGATCATGGGGAGCATGGGCATCGGAGTCGACTACCAGGGTGCAACCCGATGCAAGCGCCAGCTTCGCGACATGGCCGTTCGCCCTGTTATGGCCACCTCTCGACGTCAGCTCGAGTGCAACGCCGTTACTCGCTGCCTCCTTTACATCTGAAGGTTCGATCAGTCCGGGGTGGGCCAGGACGTCCACGAACGGGCAGGTACAGGCAACGTGATTTGTTCCCGGGGACACCGGCTCGACAAGAGTTTCTCCGTGGACGAGCACGATATCAGCCCCTGACATCTTCGCCTTCTCGGCAAGGATGGGAATTTCCCTGGGGGGTACGTGGGTGATTTCCACGCCGCAGAGCAGGGTAACCCCGTAAAGCCCTGCAGATTCCCGGAGGAGCCGGATATTTTCAATTACGGGAACAGTATTCGTCGCATCGACGTGATCGGTGATGGCTACTGTTTCGTACCCAAGGACCGACATGCGCCTGATCAGTTCGATCGGGAGCATCTCTCCGTCGCTCAGGATGGTGTGCGTGTGCAAATCGTACTGGCCGGTCACTTTTTCACCCCGAGTTTCGAACAGATCAGGTCCATCAATGCCCCTTTGGGTTTATCCCATTCGGCAAGGATTCGTCCTTCCCGCCCTGCCCAGTGCGCAGGATGGGACTTTGGTTCTGTGCGATATTTTATCCCGTTCTTTTTCAAAACCGTCTCGATGTCGGCGAGGACCGGTTTCTGAACCGCTTTTCTTTTAGGTACTTTTCTCCCTTCATTGCGCCGGAGCGTGGCATCGAAGTAGCAGGGGTAAAGGATTCTCTCTCCTTTCATTTTACTAATGTTTGGGGGTGAACCTATAAACAATGTACCGAGAAACAATTATACATGCATCACATCGACGTCAGGATCGAAAAAGATGTTTACGACGTCAATAACAGTATTGCTGATAAGAATTCAGCACTTTTGAAGAGCCATGGAGTACGGGCATTCGACCTTCTTGGGGCCATCGGATCAGGGAAAACAGCGCTTATCGAACGCATAGCCCCTATATTATCGGAACGCGGTTTAAGAGCCGGCGCAATCGCAGGGGACGTATACGGAGACGATGACTTTAAAAGAATCGTCGCTCTCGGTATTCCCGCATACAATGCAAATACCGGTAAAGAATGCCACCTCGACGCCCATATCGTGGAGCACGCGATCGACCACATCCCCCTCGACAGCATCAGCATCCTTTTTATCGAGAATGTCGGGAACATGGTCTGCCCGACTGATTTCCGCCTGGGTGCCGAGAAACGGATTGTCGTCGTGAGTTCGACCGAAGGGGACGATGTCGTGAACAAACACCCCATGATGTTCCGCGGCTGCGATATCGGGGTGATCAACAAGGTCGACCTCGCCCCCCTCGTCGGTGCCGATCTCGACCGTATGGAACGGGATATGCACCGGTACAATCCCGGGATGACAGTATTCCGGACAAACCTGAAGACCGGGGAAGGGGTCGTCCCCCTCCTCGATGAGATCCTTCGTTGATCAGTGGACATATATAGCATCCACGGCAAATATTACAGAACTCTCGGAGGGTATCTGTCCTGGAATAGATACCATAAAGGGGAAATACTATGCTTTGGCAGGGAAAATCAGTCAGACAGGCAACCGGTGGGCGATACCGGCTGGCACAGGGTAAACGGAGAGCTGAGATCGGTTCAGGACCGGCAGATACCCATATCGGTGAGGAAAGAAACAGGATTGTCCGGACATTCGGCGGGAACCACAAGATCAGGGCACTCCGTGCAATGTATGCAACGGTTTCCTCCAGGTCGACCGGAAAGGCGCAGAAGGTAAAAATAGACAGGGTCGAGAGAAACGACGCAAATCCAAACTATGTCAGGCGGAATCTTCTCACAAAGGGTGCAATCATTCACACCGAACTGGGAAGCGCAAGAATCGTAAGCCGCCCGGGGCAGAATGGCGTGATCAACGCTATCCTTATCGAGTAAATTTTTTTTTTTTTTGTATTCCACAATGGTTCGGAAACCGCTATTTTAATCGCAGACGCCATTCCAGAATTTCCTTATCGGGATTCGCCACGGAACCTGCATTAACCGGCGCCATGCCCCTGCCACCTCATGAACCAATTGTTTGATAGGACTGGAGGGACGAGAATATAGTGGTTAAGGATGCACTTTCCTGGTGCCGCAGACCCGGGACTCTGCATCGATCAGGAGTTGATGCTACCGATGAGCCTCATTGTCACGATTGCCGCCCCGTTCCGGCACACGAGAAAAGACCGGCTCAAGAAAAACGAGATCGTATATTATCTCGCTTTCGACCGCAAATGGATGAGCATCGAGCAGGCAAACAATATCCTGAAACGGGCACTTGATGAAGGTCTCGTTGCCTATGACGGGGAGATGCTTGCCCCCGGGTTCGATATCGCCACCGTGGATATCCCTGTCGGCTATAAACCGTCGTCGGCAGTTTTTGAAACGCACGATCCTGTCTCGGCCCTGATCGACAGGATCGTAAAAGGGAGTGGGAAATCCGAGACCGATCTGGTCTCCGAAATGAACCGGGTGATCGCAGAGGACTTCGATAACCTGCTGATGCCGGAAGCTGCCGTCGTGATTCTCGCGAGGAAATACAAAACACCGTTTTCAGACCTTTTACCCGATCTGAAAGAACATCTGTTAAAAAAATGAGTATTATGCTGCTTTTTCTGCCGGTGCAGCTTTTGGAAAGATCTCGTCGAGGGTCCTGTCACCATACGATATGACCATCGCATTGATCTGGACAAAGTCGGCGGTAATCTCGTTGCCCCGTACCGGTTTTCTCCTGCGCTCTCCGTCCATGACCGGGTGATACCCGACACCGCCTGAAAGGAGAAGTTTTTTCCGGCCTGCCATTGGCAGGTTCTGCCTTGCGGGGGTTCCGTTCCTGTCCGAAGCCCCGGTAATTTTCATCCGGTACCCGGCGACTCCCACCGGCGACGCATCAACCTCGTCACCGACGTGTTTTCCCATAAGGAACGCAGCAGCGCCGCCGCTTACGTCTACCTTGTATGATTTTCCGTTTTTCGGGTCTGATAAGACTATTTTAAACTCGACCATTCATTCAACTCCATATATGTATCCGCACCGGATACCGCAATCCCGAATTATACCAGATATAGACGAGGGCCTGGGTTTACAGGCATTGAATTCCTGGTTTTTATGCGTATCCCAAGGGAGGGAGCCGTCCGGGAAGTACCAATTACATTGGACGACCCCGATATTAAATACTACTTTCCCCAGAACGGTTCGGCACGACGCTTCATGGTGGTGAATTCCCCCAGTACTTCCTGGGTCGGAGCCGGGAGGTGCGTTACCATCTCCCGCTCGAGCACTTTGACATGGTGTTCGGGTATGTCGACATACAGGTCGTCGTCCACATCCAGTTGTCTCCCAACCACGGCCCCTTCGATCGAGATCGCGACCTCTTTTCCAGCTTCTGCTTCCCTGATCGCTTCCTGGTTGTATTGGATCGACTTGAGGTGGCCGACTTTCTTACCGTCCCGCTGGATCAGGTTGACATCTGTCCGGAGTGTACCCCCGAGCACCCGCACCCCGACCACTGCCGGGTTGCTCTGCCTGAATATGCAGTTCGGGAGTACCCGGATCTTTGCCGGCATCACGATCTGCTCGAACCGCTGTTTCTCGAGCTTCCTCTTTACCTCGTCCCGCCATGCGACATATTCATCGACGAGCTGGTAAATGACCCTCCCTGAGAAGACCCGGATATGGGAATAAGCCGCATCCTTGATCATCTCCGAGGCATCGGGGAGGATGGTCGTGTTGAACGAGAGAAGGACGCGGTAATACGGATTTTTTATCGTCCCGGTCTCGATGATATCATGCCTGCTGACGGCCCCCACTCCCGCACGCATCACCTCGATCTCCTTTTCGGTGAGCTCTTTGCAGATCGCTTCGAGGGCCCCGATGGTGTCTGCCTTGATGACGAGTCCTTCAGGACTGAGCTGGACATGGATGTCTTCCATTTCATGCCTGATCTCGTCGAGAGCGATGGTTTGATCTCCCCTGATGACCCGGACCGGGGACCCGGCGATGACCTCTTCGAGATCGGGCGCGGTCAGCTTGATCCCTGCCGCAGCGGTAACCGATTTGACCCGTTCGAAACGGTCTTCGATCAGGATCTCCTTCATCGGCCTCGGTTTCAACAGCGACCGGACTTTCGTAATGACAGGGCCGTCCGGGGTGGCCGTGGCAATATCGTCTCCGACCGAAAGCGTCCCGTCATACAGGATCACGTCGAGGGTCGTCCCGAGCCCCCGTTCCTCCTTGACTTCAAGCACTGTCCCCTTCCCGGGCCCGTCGACACTCAGTGCCAGGTCGTTTTCCATGTAGCGCTGGGCGAGACCGATCATGACCATGAGGAGCTCGGCGATGCCCTCGCCGGTATGCGCACTGACCGGAACGATTGCAAGGTTGCGCTGGAAATCGCTGACCCGGTCGAAGCGTTCGGCAGAGAACCCGATCTCGGATAATTCACCGACGATCTCGTATACCTTCTTTTCGAGGAGGTCCCGGGCCCTTTCGTTTTGTTTTAGAAACGACCCTGAGAACGGTTCGCCAGGGTAAGCCCTCCACCCGTGAAGCCGGTCGATCTTGGTGGCAACGACTATGAAAGGCGTCTTGTACGACCTGAGGATCTGCAACGCCTCGATGGTCTGGGGCTGGAACCCCTGGTTGATATCGACGACGACGATTGCCATGTCCGCGAGGGCGCCGCCCCGGGCCCTGAGGGTGGTGAAAGCCTGGTGGCCGGGGGTATCGATAAAAAGGAGCCCTGGAACGTTGGTATCGAGTTTTCCCATGGTCATGCTCATTGCGCGGATAGCATCGATAGGGACCAGGGTCGCGCCGATATGCTGGGTGATTGCCCCGACTTCGGTTTTCACTACCGCAGACCCCCTGATCCTGTCAAGGAGGGAGGTCTTCCCATGGTCGACATGCCCGAGTACGCAAACGATCGGCGTCCTGATCTTCTGTTTTATTGTCAAATCCACCACCTTCCCAAAGTGACCGATAGCAGGGTTGTGATTGATCAGAACTTCGATGACAGCCAGGGAACGCAGATGCTCAGTATCCCCGGCACCTTACTCATCTATGGACAATAATCCATCACTCACTGGTTATGTAATAGCGCATTTCAATTATTAAAGAGTCACATTTTGTGCGTATGGGCCCGTGTCCGGGGAGGCGTCGGTATCCGGGGCGTACCCGCATCAGAAACCGTTTTCGGCCTGAATCAAACAGTTACCTTAATGAATTCAGGTTACAAAGATAAGAGGGATATTTTGCCAGGGTGGGGTAGCTGGTTATCCTAGGGGACTGTGGATCCCCCGATCCGGGTTCGAGTCTCGGCCCTGGCCTACTTACTACTCATTTAAGGCTATTATTCTCTTTGGGCTGTATCCGGGCGTATTTCTGCAAACGGTATCGGGGTCACATAGTAAGGCCCGGAATACAGGGACCCGGAAAAAACAGTTTTTTACCTTCATGTAAAACCATTCCCATTCAAAATCGGATAACATCAAAAAAAGGGTTCCTGAACTAAGGAATGGCGACCCGATACGATGAAACGTACGATCCTGATGATACCGCTCCTTCAGGGATCGGGAACGATATTTCCTGATTCAGTTTCTCTGGAATCCGATTTTTGCGGATTTACATTCAGGACACAATACCGTCTCGAAAACAGGATTGAGACGGTCGCGGATTTTATAGTTCTGTGTTGGCACCGATCCCTGCCACGAATGTCCGCACTTCCAGCAATAATAGGACCTTTTTTGGTTTTGTTCATTCATATGTCTCATTATAGGTGCCCTGAGGTGAAGATAGCAGGGGATGGATACCTTCCGTTATCCGGTGCCATGCACTGACTTTTTCAGAAAACCGCATCCTTGCGTTGGCCGGACTTGTCGACGGGAGTATCACAATGGTGATTCCCTGGAACCCTGCGGGCCACGTCTTCCTGAGATACCTGCCGGCAGTACTCCCGTTCAATCCGATCGTCCCGATCGATTTATAGCGGTCCAATACGGCCGGAATGTCATTGACATGGGCATTCCTAATCCGGCTGTCCAGTGCGCCGTCCCGTTCACACGACCCGATGACGTCCCAGAGCACGATGCCCGCGGATCCAATCCTGGAGATCCTCTCCTCATAAGGCAGGGATCCGGGTATTCCCAGCAGGCATTCCATGATCTCCCAGAACCGGTTCTTCGGGTTCCCATAATACTCTCCTGCATTGAGAGACAGGGGCGATGGAAAACTTCCGAGTATCATTACCCGTGGATCGGTTCCGAACACGGGAGGCAGGCCCTGGTGCATATTCATGGCGACATGTTCCGCTCTCTGTCTAAGATGACAAAGTTTTAATAATGCGCTATACTACTGCTCTTCACCAGTTGAGAGATAATGGGTAATCAGAACGAGGCAATGGATAACAAGGTCCCGATTTTTATCGAAAAATCCGGACGGGTGGAACTTCTCGACCGGATTTCGAAAAGCGATGAGGAATGGCAGAAAATCCTCACGAAAAGCCAGTTTGAAGTCGCAAGGAACAAAGGTACAGAACCGGCATTCGCGAATAAGTACTTCGATTTCCATGAAAAGGGGACGTACGTATGTATCTGTTGCGGGACCGATCTCTTCTCCTCAGACGCGAAATTCCGGTCAGGTACAGGATGGCCGAGCTTCTTCGCCCCGATCTCTGAACTCAATGTCAGGACAGAGACAGATAAGTCCCAGGGCATGGTGAGGACTGAAGTGCTCTGTACGCGATGTGGAGCCCACCTCGGGCATGTTTTTGATGACGGCCCCCCGCCTACGCATAAGCGGTACTGCATGAATTCGGCATCCCTGAGATTCGTCAGGCGCTGACGAACCCGTATTCAGGGTACGAACTCATACTGATTTTCCAGGCTTTTTCACTGTTAATCCGAAATAAAGTGGATATTTTCTTCTTTCATATACATCAGCACAAGAAGCACCGGTGCAAGAAGATACACGAGCGTGCTTAAGTTGTTGTGGAACAACGCGAGAACGATTCCCACCGCCGAAAGGCCCGGCACGATTAAAGCCCTGATTTTCCCGTTTCTTATCTGTCCCGGACTCGTCGTCGGATCGATCAGGTGCCGGTTCGCCGAGGCATAACTCCATTGCCAGTAAATGAGCAGCCCGGTGATCAACAGGTTTGATTCGAATACGATGTGGGCGAGGTTCGAATTGGAATAGTCCCCGACAAGCGATGTCGAGAACGGTATCAGTGCCACGAACAGCAGGGTGATCACATTGATCCACAACAGTTTAAGATCGACGGAGCGGACTTTGTGGAACTGGGTATGGTGGATATACCAGAATACTGCGATGATCAGGAACGCAAGAATGTAGTGGATTAAGTCGGGGAAGATATCATGGAGCACCTGGTATGCGCTGGTCGCATTGAACTCGGACTGTACCTGCGGGATATCGATGCCCGTAACGAGCAGAGTCATGGAAAATGCGAAAATTCCGTCGGTCAGGGTCTCGATCCGGTTCTTGCCGAACCCGATATTTCTTGATGTCTCGTCCGAACTGTCGATACCTTTCATTTCATGTCCGTTCCATTTCCTGCCCGATGGCGCAGCGATACCCAGTAACGATCAACGATGTACCATTGGTTTTGCCGGACTTCATAATTTCGGGTCAGGATTCCTTTTATGCCGTCATGATGAAGATCCGATCCGGTTATATTTAATTTGTCAGACAATCACTAGAATGAGCGAAAATGCCTTTGGAACGCGTCAGGAGAAAGTTATGCCCTTTTGATAAAGCCGAGTGTGCGGGAGAATTATGTATGGCATACAGCGAAGACGGACAATGTAGTCTTGTTTGCCGGGAAAATTCCGGATCATCAGTTCACGGCGGGACGAAAAATGAAATTCCCGGGAAGAAAAAGCCTCCTGGGGGAAAAAGGGACTCCGGTGAAAAGGCGTCACGGTTCCGGGCCGAATTATTCGACTAGCCATGTCCGGGTCCGGGTGTCCCGGGACGCGGTGAGTCAGAGAAGGTCACCGATGTAGTCGGATACGGTTTGTAACGCCTTTAACCGTGCATGGTACTTGTCGTTCGATTCGATGACCGTCCACGGCGCATACGGAGTATCGGTCCTGCAGAGCATATCGGTCAGTGCTTCACGGTACTCGTCCCATTTTTCCCGGTTCCTCCAGTCTTCGGCGGTCATTTTCCATTGTTTCCTGGAATCCTGTTCGCGCTGCCTGAACCGCTTCAGCTGTTCGTCCCTGTCGATCTCGAGCCAGAATTTAATTATTCCTCCTCCATTTTTCCGGAAGATCTCTTCAGTTTCATTTATTTCGCGATATGCCCGTTTCCACTCGTCATCGCGGCAATAACCCTCAACCCTTTCTACGAGGACCCGGCCATACCAGCTCCGGTCAAAGACCGTGATATGTCCTGCTTTTGGAAATCTCATGTAGAAACGCCAGAGATAATGGTGTCCCATCTCGTAATCGTTAGGCCGGGAAACTGGCACCACCTCGTACCCCCTCGGGTTCATATTCCCGATCAGGCGCAGGATATTGCCCCCCTTTCCGGCGGCGTCCCAACCCTCGTATACAATGATAAGCGGGATCTTGCGTTTGTACAAGAGATACTGGGCCTCCCGCACCTTATCCTGATATTCCTTAAGGAGAGACGTGTACTCGGTATCTGATACCACGGTTTTTGGTCCGGGGTCAGGAACGATATACTTCTTTTTTGAAACGCCCCCGTTACCGCTGCTATTGGTTTTCGGGATATCCTTCCCGTCGAGCCTTCTCTGCAGGGCCCTGGTGATTTCGGTAAGAACGGTAATCGTTGCATAACCGGGATCGGTGGATTCGACCGTCCTCCACGGTGCATGGGGAGTATCGGTCTCTTCGATAAACTGCTCGATCACGGGGAGATAACTGTCGTACTGGTTGTGGAAGTCCCAGTCTCCCCTGGTGATCATCCACGATGTAAGCTGATCTTTCTCGCGATCCAGGAGCCGTTTCCTCTGTTCCTCTTTGCTTATGTGGAGAAAAAATTTCAGGACAACGACCCCGTCGTCTGCAAGCTGCCGCTCGAAGACCCTGATCGAAGAAGTGGCGTTTTTTACAGCCTGTTTAAGGTCGAGGCCTGATATTTCTTCGGCAAGGGCGCGGCTATACCAGCTTCTGGCGAAAATTGCGATTCTTCCCTTTTCAGGCGTCTTTATAAAAAAGCGCCACAGCAGATGATGTGCAGATTCAAATTCGGAAGGTCTCCCCGTAGCGTGGAGATCGAAGCCCCTGGGATCAATCGCCCTGACGATCTCACCGGTCACGTGGGTTATTCCCGAAGCATTCCACCCCTCGATTACGATCACGACCGGGATCCCCTGGTCACGACATGAACGCTGAAGTCTGCCCAGGTTCTCACGAAGATCGGGGATCTGTTTTTCAAAGGACTTTGTATCTATTTTTCTTTCCAGGTTGCACCGTTCAAACATCCCGGTCACCAGCATATCGATTATTCCGAACACAATAGACTTGGAGCAGGTTTATATTGATGTTGTCATTCTTTTCCGCCGGAACTGACAGGTATCCGGATAACATTATTTCTCTTATGGACGCAAAAACTGGAGCATGCCGGAAATCCTGTTGTGCAGGGTTTAGATCCGGGAAGCAGCATTAAGAAAATAGCCGGCGCTGTGTCAGGACCGATGAAAAATGGAAAAGCACCAGGAAGGGTGACCATGAGTACCGGGCGAGAGAGAATTTCTTCCTTGTTGGATCGCTACCGGCGCAACCCCTCGCTGCACGGGATTTTTTTCCGCGCGTACCAAATATGGAACGAGGCAATCCGTAAAAACCAGTGGCGGTAGTGCACCATATCCCGGGCCATGCACTTTGAACAATACCCATCCGATTGACAACAAACAAGACATACCGGGGATGCCGATATTTCAATATCTAAATGTTTATCACGTCAGCCCGCTCATCCCGATGTGAGGCGATACCAGATGTGTTCTGTCGGAGGTCCTATGGACATCGATATCCCACCGGACCGGGTAAAGGCCAGGAGTTACCGGTGCAGGGAATGTGGGGAGAAATTCAAAGGCATCGGGAAGAAGCCGATCTGTCCCGGTTGCCAGTCTGAAGATGTCGAGGAGACATAATACTCCCCGCAATAATTCACTCGAATCGTAAGGCACAGCGGGATCTGAACCCGTCCTTCCGGTCGGAGTCCCCGGCCTGATCGCAGGACAGGTCCCGCCGTCCGCATCATTCATATACAGGGATGCTCTTTTAACTGCCTGAGAGAGGTGACACCATGTCCTTAAAAGAATACACCGATTTTGCCAACAATAACCAGGTATCGTACCTCGCGACGATCGACGGCATCCAGCCCCGCGTCAGGGGTATGATGCTCTGGTTCGCAAATCATGACGGGTTTTATTATCACACATCGAACACCAAGAACCTCTATCACCAGCTGGTGAAAAATCCCCATGTCGAGGCCTGTTTTTTTAATAACAATGAACAGACCGGGATGAAGATGATGCGGGTCGCAGGGATGGCCGAATTCATCGAAGACGAGCGCCTTAAAAACCAGTTGCTCGAAGAACGCCCATTTATCCGTCAAATGAGTCCCGACCCGGCCGTTCCGAACCTCGTCATTTTCAGGATCAGCCATGGTGAAGCATATTTCTGGACGATGGCTGATAATATGAAGGAAGGGACCGTTCCAAAGACCAGATTTTAAACAGCTGTTGTTCCGTCCGATCCCTGGTCATCAGGATGAGATACGGGGAGGTCCGGGAAAATTCATTTCCCCCTGCACTTATTCAGACGATCGTCTCGTTAAAGAAATCAGCTGTTCCCGGGGATGGTATTTCCCGGCCGAATACCAGTCGCCATACTGTCCCCCTGATCCCGACGGTGGTCCATACGATATGCTTCGTGACCGGTCTTCCCTGGACATCGGTAGACTCAATGAGCACATCCCCCTGCCACTCTTGAGTGATATTTCGAGCCATGCTGACGAGATCAGGGTACTTCCCCGGTCCCTGGTACACGAAGATGTTGTCACCGGCCGGTTCCCCGTCCGATGCGAAAAGTATGGTACCATCGTCCTGCACGGCCCATACATCCCAGGAGCCCGTACCATTTGCAGCCGGCGGCAGGTCCCCGCCGATCAGTGTCCCGGGGCTGATCAGGAGGGTGGTGGAGCCGATAAATGTTCCATCCGGCGAAAAAACGGGAGATGCGATATCCACCGCCGGGAACCCTTCGACCGTCACAAACAGGTTGCTCATCACCGGTATTTTCTGTTCGTATAACCGTTTTATATGAGTCTGGTTTGAGATATCGGCCCCTATGACCGATTTATACCGTTCAGGACTGACCGCAGTGATCGTCCCGTTCGGGCCCACTTTCACCGCATCGATCGCGGCAGGGCCCATATTGCTCATGCCCGAAAGGATGGCGAGGGCATGGTCTCCTTCCTGCTGGTTCTGGCCGAGTCCGGCAGCACCGTTTGTCACGGCGCTGTCCAGGTCCCACAAATCCTGCTGGATCTTCCCCTGTGCCGTACCGAGCGCATGAATCATCGCATAATCCGCACTGATTTCACCGGCACTCTCTTCTCCCGCGGCAGCCATTGCACCGATAATCAGAATCCCCACAAAAAGAATTCCGGCGATTACCCCGATGGCGATGATTGCCCTCCTGTAATCCAGACTATCCGTTTCTATCACTCACCAGAATAGTTCATTATCTGATCTCAAGAAGAGAACGGTTCCCCGGCTGAAGGGTTGATCTCGGGATGATGGAGGGTTGCCGTCGGGATGAAATAGTTTATCAAAAACAAAACTTCAGATAGTACTGCTGTGCCTGCCGATCCGCATCTTCCCGACCGATATATCCTGTATCTCTTTGCAGCGATCGCATTCGGCGCATTGATCGTGTTCTGGCAGTTCCTCGATGCCCTGGTATTTTCCATCACCATAGCAGTCGTGGTGATGCCGGTCCACCGGCGCTTATCCGGAATAACCGGGACAAAGGTCTCGGCCGCATTGATCACGGCCCTGGCAGTATTGGTCTTCGCAGGACTGATCGCTTTTGCCGGCTTTCTCCTCTATCAGAACCAGGAATTTATCGCAGGGCTCGTCTCCTCTATACTTACCTGGGTCACACCGGTCCAGGGAGGTCCCCTGACATCGATCCTCCATATCAATGCCACTCAGGTTAGCGGCTTTTTCGGAGGACGCGATGAATTTATCGCCCAATGGAGAAACGTGATCGTCCAGAACGCCCAGGCGATCGGGTTCAAACTGGTCTTCTTCTTCCTCAGTTTCTCTCTCATCATCTACAAGGGAGAAGAACTCTATCGTTCGGCGCTTTCAATACTCCCGGGAAACCTGAACCATGCAGTCCGGAAGCTCACGGCCAGTTCTGTCGACATGTTGTACGCGATCTACGTCGTCCAGGTGATCATCGTGATCATCACTGCCGTGATCGCCGTCCCTTTTTTCATGGCGCTCGGGTACGGGCACGTCCTGTTTTTCAGCTCGCTCGCCGGACTCTTAAAAATCGTCCCGGTGCTCGGTCCGTCCCTGCTCATGGCATTCCTTGGTGTCTATGCGATTTCGATCTCTGATATACGAGGCGTACTCCTCATTATCTTCATCGGGTATCCTATCGTCTGCGCCTTCCCAGACCTTTTCATACGCCCCGTGCTGATGGGGAGGCGTACCTGCATCCACCCCGTGGTCATGTGGATCGGGTTCTTCGGCGGACTTTTTACGATGGGACTGGTCGGGTTTGTCCTCGGCCCCCTGATACTGTCGTTGTTGATCAACGGTTACCACGTGATGAAAGAAGACCGTACCGTGTGCGAGATCGAATCAGGGAGATCGGCAGATGAAGCCGGTTGAGAACATCCTGACTGTGAATCAGGCCGATAATATGCAATATCCGGATACGATGCCGCCGATGATTACAGCACCTCAAAACCTTTTACCGTCCCCGAAGAATATATAATCACGCGAGGGTCGCCGAGCCAGGTCAAAGGCGATGGATTTAGGGTCCATTCTCGAAGGAGTTCAGGTGTTCGAATCACCTCCCTCGCATTATTTTGGTTCCGGTCGATCGCGGGGAAACACCGGCAGCCCCTGCACCAGGATGGCAGGATAACGGCTCCATGATGTGATCCATGACATTTTCTCAAAAGCTTTTAATGGTATAATACGTCGAATTCAATAGGGATCAGATATGGCCGCGATAAAATGGTGTATTGCACTGGCGCTTCTCATCGTCCTGACCGTCTCTTCGGTCTCGGGAGCGATTAGCGTTCATAACATCGTAATAACCCCTTCAGGGACCCTGATTGCGGGCCAGACCCCGCCGCAGAGAGTCACGGGATCGTTGCTCGTCGACTTCGTCCCTGAAGGAGGACTTACCTTCGACAGCCAGAACGACCTTAATTTCCACACCGACCTCGACAACGTGACATGGGACTATACGCTCATCCTCGACGGGAACCCGAACGTACCCCAGTACGTGAACGGGAAGACCCTCGATATTGGAGGCTGGCTGCTGTCGTATCCTTCGAGAAGAAACCTCGGATTATCCGCGAATTTTTCAGGCGATGTCCCGCAGGTGACGGCATCGGGCCAGAAAACAATCCTCGCCGTCAAGGTAGTCAATGGTGCTTTCGATGTGAACCCGGCGCTCGATGTAACCAGGGTCGCGAACGTGGTCCTCCCCGGGAGCCCGCTGAACCAGACAGGCACCGGCCAGCCTGCGGCAATACCGACCACCGCGGGAACCACGGTTGCTGCGACGGCTCCATCTGCTCCTCCAGGCCAGGCTCCCGAATCGCTTGCCGTACCGCTTGACATCCTTACGGCGATCGTCCTTCTCCTCGCCATCATTCCGCTTGCGATCCTTGTTTCCCACGACCATTTCGCGCAATCCGCGACCCGGTTCCCCCAGGCACCAGGGTTACGTGCCGGAATTGCTGTGGTCCAGATCCTGTGCGGTTTTGGGATCTTATTCGGACTCCTCATACTCCAGTCCTCGTACGTCACGCTTGCCCTGAAAGGGACCGACCTGAATTCCGTGATATTACTGGTCGTACTATTCCTGATGTCCTATTTCGCCATTTCCGCATTCATAGTTGCCGCCGGCTCCCTCATTTCGAAGGCATTCAGGTGGACGATGAAATCCCACGTCATCATTGGGATCGTCGTTCTCCTGACAGGGCCGGCTGCATTGTTCCTGTCCGGGGCACCGAATGCAGCTGGACCGGCAGCTGCAGTGATAGTCGCCGGCGTGGTCTCGGTCGTCCTCGCACTCTGGCAGGAACGGTCGGTCAGGACCGATCTCACCGAAGACTGGATATCACGCCTCTCGGGTGCGTTTCACCGGATGAAACAGGAGTCATCCACCCATCATGGCACAGGAAAGAACGGCGATTCGGCACTGGCCGTGCTAAATTTAAGGCTTGCAAAGGGCGAGATATCACTTGAAGAATACAACCGGATGAAAGAGGCCATTAAAAAATAACCAGGAAAAGCCAATACCAGATCTCCATTTTTCTAACGGCCTGGCACGGTGTACTGTCCGGGACGGACAGCCCATTAACATCACCTCTTTTAAAGAGGCCTAAGATTTTTCCCGTACCTTTTCAAATACCTCCGTCATGAAACGACGGGTTCATATCGTTGTTCACGGCCACGTCCAGGGTGTCTGGTTCCGTGCGGCAGTCAGGGATATTGCCGGACGGGAGGGCATATCGGGCTTTGTAAGAAACCTCCCGGGAGGTGCCGTCGAGGCTGTTTTCGAGGGCGATTCTTCAGCAGTCGAGAGGGTGACCGGTTTTTGCAGGGTTGGACCGCCGGGTTCCAGGGTCGATCGTGTAGACCTCGAGGAAGAGCCGTTCACCGGCGGATTTGATGCGTTCACCGTCAGATATTGATCGTGCAACAGGCCCCTCGCCATTGACGGTACGTTATCAGGGTCCGAAGTGAAATATTCTCCACCGAAAACCGGCAATTTCAGGTTATCACTTGAATTCCCGCCCCTATGAAGGCAAAAAACAATGTTCTTATATAGCTGCCTTCTATATTAAACTAAAAAGAGGTACGAATTCAATGAATGCAGACGAATATAAAAGAATCATCTCGCTTGCTATCGACCGTGAGGTCGAGTCCTATTCGTTTTACCGGACGATCTCGGACAAGGTCAAAGATGCCGGCCTGAAAAGGCTCTTCAATGAACTTGCAGGTGAGGAGACAAAACACAGGGAATTTCTTGAGGGCCTTCTTGCGAAAGGAACCACCTCGTTCCATTTCAATGCCCATATGGATTACAAAGTCACTGATTCGATGCCATCGCCGAAACTCTCGGCAGACATGAAACCCATCGACGGGCTCCTCCTTGCCATTAAAAAGGAACTCGAGGCCATGCAGATGTACAGCCAGCTGGCCAATTCGAGTACCGATGCAGACCAGAAGAAGACATTCACTGAACTCTCTGCGATGGAGAGGGGCCACAAGAACAGGCTGGAAGACATATACACCAACATGGCCTATCCCGAGGCCTGGTAAATTCCTTTTTTTATCATCTGCCACCGTTCCAGGTGAAATGAACTGCAGCCATTAATTCTTTTTATGATTATTCAGGCCTTGCTGATGCAGATTCACACTTCAATCCCGGATGATATTTATTTCTGATGCCCTTAAAACAAAATTAAGATATCTGATGCTCCCAGGCTCCGTCCCGCCGTTGTGGCGATCCTGGTTGCGACAGGGGTTGTGCGGGAACAATCAATTCTCAACCCGGATTGACCCTGTCCCCAGGCGATCCTGATGGGACGGGACAGAGAGAGGATGGAACCCCCTCCTGTCAAGGTGCAACTTAAGAATGAATGAAGATGTCAGCTGAGCAGTGATTCCGAAAGTCTACGATGACTTTTACATCGATATCCGGGCATTTGCCTGCAACATTCAACTGAAAGACAAACCATATTTCAGTCAGTGTGCCAGGACTTTTTTAGCCAGCGTTTCCCTGATGTCGGCATCCACGTCGAGAAGGACGGCATTGTCAAGCCCCCATAGCGATACTCCCGCCAGGGCGCCGATTACCCCCATCCCACCGTGAAGGGCGATGTCATATTTTCCGGCGAGCCGGACGGCGGATTCCCTGGATACGATACCCGACCTGGCCTGCCTCCCGAATTCCCTCAACTCTGAAGGGATCCGGAACCCCGTCATGAAGGCGACTCCCCATTCCGGCGAGGCCGCCTCGTCGCTGATGAATTTGATCGCCCGCTCTTCAACCGCGCCCACTTTCAGCGGATCTACGGCGATATCAATAAAACTACAGGAATTGCCCGCAGTTTTACCGGGCAGGGCAGGGTAGAGCATGGCCACGTGGTGCCCGATAGGGATAACTCCTGCGGCGCCCGAGATGTGCTGGAGCAATGCGAGTGCTATTGCGAACGTCGCACCGCCGGCAGGACTGTCGGTATCGTCGACGCCGATGACGACGTGGGTGAGGGCCCTGGTGGAGACCTCCCCCTCGACCAGCGATCCCTTCTTACTGATCCTGACCTTCTCTACTCCCTGGGCTCCCGACATCATATCAGAGAGCGAATAGGCAGGACCACCGATACAACGGATCTCCTGGACGACCATATCACCTTCGCGGCGGACTCCGGTCACCCCGACGGCCGCAGACGGGTACAGGCCTATGGCGATATCGCTCCGCCCGATCCGTGCACACTCCCTGAGAAGAGTCCCTTCTCTCTGTACATGGGTAAGCACCCCCCCTGCCCTGCGGTGGTGATACCCGCAGAATGCCGCGCAGGCACCGCTCATGCAGTCATGATAAATTTCGACCCAGTCACCGTCAACAGTAGTGAAAATTCTCCGGCATGCAGACGCAGGGACGGCACTGACGGCAACGTACCGGGCCGGGAGGCGGCCCTGTTTTTTCTCCTTTATTATAACGCAGCCTTCTGATACGAGCCGGTTTATCCAGTCCTGTGCCGTGCTCCGGGGGACAGCCGCGGCCTCCTGGATATCGGTTGTCGTGAAATGGCCCTTTTCAAGGGTAATCTGCCTCATCAGGTGCAGATATTGTCTTCTCCGTTCGATGACCCCGTACATATCATAAATCGATTGAGAGGATATCACCAATGACAGCGCTTGCAGTCTCGATTGACCCGGCCCCCTTCCCGATCAGGGTGATCTCGCCTGCCATGTCGGTCTGGATACTGATGGCATTGAGGGTCCCTTCAAACACGAGGGGATGGTCCTTCCTTATCAGCCGCGGCGATACACGGAGGAGCCCTTTTTCCGGTAGTGCTTCGGCGATCAGTCTTATCGTGCAGTCCTGTTCTTCGGCAAGGCGCAGGGCATCGGTAGTTAACAGGTCGATCCCGGTGATATCGACATCTCCGAGCGTTACCTGGTTATTCCATATGGTGTTGGCGAGGATCACCAGCTTGATGGCAGCATCAATCCCTTTCACGTCATAGGTGGGATCAGCCTCTGCATAGCCAAGTTCCCTTGCCTCGGCAAGCGCCTGCTCGTAGGTAAGGCCCTCTGCAGCCATGCGGGTAAGGATAAAATTACAGGTCCCATTCAGGACCCCATACAGTGCCGTGACATTATTGCCACGAAGCCCCTCACCAAGCATGTGCATAATCGGGATCGCTCCCCCGACCGTTGCCTCGTACCTGACCCGGACGCCTTTTCCCTGTGCCATTTTTTTCAGTCCGGCAAGGTGGCGCGAAACCGGGCCCTTGTTCGAGGTGACCACATGTTTGCCTCTTTCGATGGCAGCCTTCATGTGCGAAAAGGCGGGTTCGCCGGTATCCGCGTTCGTAGGCGTGACTTCGACGAGGATGTCATAGTCAGCCTGCAGTACTACATCTCTGGCAGTGATACCCTGGTCTCCGCAGGCACAACCGTTTTTTTTCCGTTCGAGGACCCCTTCGATATCGATTCCCTCGTTATTGACAATCCCGGATTTCGAATCGGCCACTGCCGTTATCACGATCCCGAGCCCGGGTTTCCTGCGGACCATCTCGAGGATCCCCCTGCCGACCGATCCAAGCCCGAGCACCGCGACCTTAATCTTCAAACGACTTCACCTTCAAGGGGCTCGATGATGAGCAGATTTTTAGTCCTGGCAACATCCCTGAGGATCCCGAGCGCCGCTTCCATGTCGTTTATCGAGACAGATTTTATGGTGAGCCGCGCCGATGACCTTTCATGGATCGCAGGCATTGCGAGGTCGAGTGCCGTTACTTCCGCGAACCCGGTGCAGTCTATCTTATCCACGGTGTCGGAAATATCGGTGTGCATCAGGTGACCGATGATGATCACCGTCTGCTTGTAGAGAAGCCGTTCTTTACCGATACGAAGAATGTTGACCCCTTTTTCTTTTATCTGCGAGACCAGATCGTTAAACCTTGATTCTGCAATTTCCAGAACTATCTGGACACCCAGTGTCCCCTCCCGCGATGTAAGTTCATGCTGGTGGATCACCGCAATGATATTCCCCCCTACATCTGATATGGGTTGGAGCGCAGAGACCAGCTGACCCGGGGAGTCCTTCATCTCAAGCTTCATCGATACCTGCACGGGTACACCTGCTTGATACGTAGCACGGCACGTAAGATAAGTCTTGTACCTTTGATCCCGATATGGCCGGGAAACCGGCAGGTGTTCATTCGTGATACCTGGGGACTCCGGAATCGTTTCTTTTCCGCCATTACCTGTCGGCATGGTCGTCAATAGCCGACAGACTTTTCAGGTTTACCGGTTCTGCCTCATCAGGGTTTGCGATAAGGAAATGCTTCAGAAAATAGCCAAACGACTTGTTCTTTTTTTTCGCAACAGTCAGGGAAAAACGGGTCAGGATATCGATCATGAACGCGATCCTTGACGGGTATTTCGGGGGTACCCACCGGTTAAAGACCTCCTTGGTGACGAAATCGGTCGTTTCGTGATCGCGGAGACCGAGATCCATTGCCGCAGTCCTGTCCAGTCCGGCAACGTACCAGCTCTCGATCTCCATGATGATGACCATTATCCGGTTATAATCGGCCTCAATGAACCGGGACATGATCACCTTCTTCTTTGCCGCGACACCCGGTTCCTGGTCGATATCGGCTACGATAATGTAGTCGTTGTTCATCGCGGTGATACCCCTGATGAACCGGTCTACCTTAATGGACTTCATGCAGGCGTATGTGACCAGCTCCACCGACGCGTACGCGTGAAGAAATCTCGGCCTGACGACGTGCTCGAAAAACCGGACATCGTCAGTTCCTTCGAGAAATATAAAAAGCCGCTTCTTCTCCATAGTCCCTCATTCGTAATTAAGGAGGCCCTGGATGAACAATTCGTCAATACCTAAATCGTTCTCGAGAAATGCCGCGATCTCCACCTTATCCCGCGGTCTCGATAACCGGGAAAAACCGTCCTTGTCGCGGTTGATCAGGAAAATATCATCGATCGCAACATGTTTGACCATCTCGGGGTTATGGGTGGTGACGATGATCTGTTTTCTCCCGGACGCATCTTTTAACATCGATACGAGCTTTGCGATGAGGGCAGGATGGATATTTTTTTCGGGTTCCTCGATGATCGTCACGCGGCGGTCCTCGAAATACAGTGCGATGATCAGGGCGGCTATATTGATTGTACCATCTGAGACCAGCGATGCGGGGATGTACCTGTCGGGGCCAAATACTTCTTTCAGCTTGAGAAAAAGCGACATATCGAGCAACTTCTCCACGGCCACATCCTTTACGAACGGGAGCATGTCATTCATGAGGTTGATGAAGGCTTTTTTCCTTTCAGGGTCATCGTTAATCGCTTTTATCACGATCGCGAGGTTGCTCCCGTCTTTTTCCAGTTCGGTTTTTCCTGCCATCGGTGCAGCCATTTTCAGGAGCCTTGGATCGAAATCGTATACCTTGATCCCCCGGAAGATCCATTCGAGGGGCGGTACTCCGGGAGCAGTCACCGGATTATTCGCAATAAGGCGCGTCGCCGGGATTTCCTGGCGCTGCAACAGGTGGGGGAACAGTTCCTCTTCCGGAAGGGTAAACCCTTCAGGGGGGCTGACCAGGTAGCGTGCCTTCCCGCCGACCTGCGAAAGACCGAGCGAGCCGCACCCGATTGTCTGGAATCCGTCTCTGTCACGGGTGAGGAAGTCGCCGGATATGACCAGGTGGTCCCTTACCACTTCATACCCTGCTGTCGTATCGGTGAAATGGATCGCAAATTCGTACGTGATCTCTCTGGATGCGAAATACACCGGGTTGCGGTCTTTCACCCCGATGACGTCCTGCTTCGTTTCCTCGAGGAGGTAGACGATCCGGAATGAAAAATTTTCTCCCGGTCCGATGATGGTATTCCTCATGTACTCGACCCCGCCCTGGAGGGATATCGCATTTGGAAGCCCGTATTTGGCGATATCCCTGAGAAATTTAAAGACCTGGATTAAGTTGGATTTCCCGGAAGCATTCGACCCGATGATGATGCTGAACGAAGCAGGTTCGAAGACCATCTCGCGAAAACTTTTGAAATTCGTTACGGCGATCGAGGTGATCGGCATGAAAAAAAGTCCCCTTTATGGTTGATAATAACTTCGCCGGGAAGTATAGCACAACCAACCTCCCCGGATGCGATCTCAGACCGCGGCCCCGATACCCGGTTGGGAGAGAACTGGTTTTCCCGCGAGGCCCTGGATGAACCCGGGTATGGAGACGATCGATGCGGGCATCATCAGGAGCCGCGGTCCCCGGCTCAAAGATAACGCCCGGTCCTGGACATAGCTGCCCTGCAATTCACCGCAGACAAGGCTTTTTTTTGGGAAACCATAAACCCCTGACCGTGCATACCATCACATGATGACGACATGGCCCGTCCCCCTGAGTTATTCCAGGGACATTCCTCATAATGGGGAACCGGGTTCTTTCTGGGAAGACAGGGGCGATCGGAACCACTGTGGCATTGACATCTACGCACCGGCAGGCAGCGAGGTACTCGCCATCGGGCAGGGCGACGTGATCGACGCAGGGGAGCAGACGTCTCCCGACAAGGCCCCCTACTGGAATGCGACATTTTACATCCTCGTAAAGACCCGGTCCAACCTGTATTGCCGGTACGCCGAGCTCTCGGATATCAGGGTGTCGATCGGAGACCGGGTACTCGAGGGAGAAGTCATCGGCCGTATCGGCGAGGTAATCAGGCCTCGCCTGGTCGACGGGTGTTCGCCAATCTATATCCAGCGGTTGAAAATGGCCGGACATCTTTCAATGCTCCACCTTGAATTGTACCGGGTCAGGCCGGGATACGAAAGGGCATACAGCGGGGGCAACTGGTTCGGGACCGGAAAACCAGACGGCCTCCTCGACCCTGAAAATTACCTGAACGGATCTGTCTGACGGCATTCTCACGACGCAGGGCATGTTCCATACCGGGAAAAAAACCATCTGGCGGCGTCTGCTGTCCGGGAACAGGCAGCCGTTGACAAGGCTCTGGTCTCTCCCGGTTTCCCGGGATTGCCTCTCCGGATATAACCGGAAGAGGACAATTCCAATCTGAATTAAGAATTAACCGGTTCCCGTGCAGTCCCTATCGCAACCGGGGCCGCCACAGCAGCGGGCGGAGCCCCTGAAGAGTCGGATATCTCAGTTTTTATTTTAATGACATCAGAAATGAAGAACAACAGGAAATGAAAGGGCAGGATACGTGCATGATGCCTGCAAAGTCAAAAAAACCAAATCCCCTTTCGCTCCGGCGGTAACCTTGTTCAGGCACGTTACATCGTCGTCCGTGACCTGTGCCTGGCTATCGATACGACTCTATGCCATTACCGTCCTTCCCCGTTGCGATCGGCGGGGACGTCTGGTGCGAGGGTTTCGATTGATTTTGCCTTTTTAATGAGGAAATACGCGGCCCCGAGGGAGAGGATAATCACCCCGATCCCCATCATGACGATCCCGTTCGAATAATTGTCAGGTTCGAGCAGGATCACTTTCCTCGCGATGGCAATGAGGGCGACGAGGATCACGATCTCGAAATGGATAGTATTTTCCTGGAGGTACGTTTTCAGTGTCTCGAGGAGCTCGATCCCGATGATAACGAGCAGGAAAAACCCGAACAGATTAACGAGCTCATGGTTGTCGAGCCGGTAAATAGAATCGACGAACAAACCCGAATATATCAGTCCGATGAGCTCGGAGATCGAAAACAGTATCACGATCCCGAGGAGGATGATCAGTATCAGGTAGACGAGCTTTTCGAATCTCGCGATATAGGTTTCCATGAGAATGGTACGGCTCCTGTAAAACTGGTCGTGTTCCCATTATAAGAGAGTTTTGAAATGTCGCTATCCCGGCATATCCTGGATATGTTGAACTTACGTCCGCACTTTCGCCGGGTACTCCCGGGTTCGCTATATACTATACCTGCAAACAACAGATTATGACCACCAGCCAGCAGACAAGGATCCAGGTCCAGGACACGCTGGACCGTTTCGCCCTGTATTACAACCATAAGGACAAGGATATGGTCCTTACCCTTATAGACCCGGAGATTACAGGGTTCGGGGCTGGTGCCGATGAGAAGGCGATCGGGATCGGGGACTATAAACGATTTCTCGAGAGGGATCTGGCACAATGCGATCGTGTGTCTATCGAGTTCCACGATGTTCACATCTCTGCTGAAGGCACTGTTGCATGGGTGGCATGCGAAAGTACCATCACGGCCGATCTTCCCGGAAGGACCTCAACAGCCGCCATGCGGGCTTCGTTCGTTCTCAAAGGGACCGGGCACGGATGGCTTATTGCCCATCTTCACCTCTCGGTGCCTGACCGTAACCAGCAGGCTGGAGAAGCCTTTTGCCGATAAAAGTCGATATTACCAGTCAACTGATGCAGACTCTCATCCGCTCATTAATTCCCGGACTTCAAGCTGGTGCCTGATATGAATGCGAATTCCCTGCTATACCTGGTCCTGATCGGTACGATTCTTGCGGCCGGATTCCCTGCCCTCGGCGATTCCCCGGCCCCGGCCGGGCCGATCGGTTATTACCGGATCATTTCCAATGCCGAAGGTTCAGACGTGTATTTTGATTCGATCTTCCAGGGCCAGATCAGGAATGGAGAAATAACGGTGCCTGTCGACATTTCAGCGACTCCATTCCAGACATATACGCTCAGGACCCCGGGAGGAAACGAAATTCACGGGTACATACCTGAAATTCCACTCCCCGGAAAGACCGTGGTGCTCCTTGCCGATATCGCACCGGTAAAATCAGCTGAGTCACCCGGCAGCCTCACTATTCTTGCAGATCCACCGGGGGCGATGGTGTACATAAACGGTGCATTTGCCGGTACGATCCCGGTATCGGGAGTGCTGCAATTCCAACGATATCAACCCGGGAATTACAGCATAGAGCTCAGGCTCGCCGGGTATCAGACATATGCGGAAAACAGCATCGTGAGTCCGGGTTCGGAAACCAGGATTAACATCGTCCTCAACCGGAGCACGACGGGAGGAATTGATTTTATATCGTTCCCCAGGGGCGCGCTCGTATATCTCGACGATACCTATGTCGGCATAACTCCGCTTCACCTTGGAAACGTTTCATATGGTGCGCACGAGGCCAGAATTACCCTCGAAGGTTACCAGGACTGGTCTGCATTGGTACTGGCCAAACCCGACGTCACTATCCCGGTGACCGCGAGGCTTTTCCCCCTCTCCGTCGAGACTGAGACACCAACCCCCACCCGCACGAAACTCGCGTTCCCTGTTTTCGGTCTGGTGATCGCCCTCCTCATTGCAGCGTTCGGGATATCGGGAAGACATATCTGAACCCTCAAAAGCCGTACTGTGGCAGATAATCAAATAGTACGCATAATCGGGTGGACGGTCCCAAAAACCTGTAATCTGGACCGCCCCGGCTTTGCAGACGCATGGACTACGAAGGAGGATGTGCCGCAGGAAAGACCAGTCCTGAACGCTCCCGGGACTGGAAGATACCGGCGTTTTTTCGTCCACTGTTCTTCTCTTATGGTGAACTTGCGGAACCTGGCCGGAAATCCATCAGGATTCACCTGACCGGCCCGGCACGGGGATGTCCTGGGACGCTGGCACTTCCCTTACCGCCGTTTTGGGTATGCCGCTCATCTTCGTGCCGCATGGTGGTCCGGAATGAAATTATCCGTCCCTTGTCGAGGCACACATCTCCTGAGAACTCCGGATTTTCCGATGCTCACGAGGGGCCTGCAACATTCGGGCATTCCATTGATGCTCCTCCCTGGGGCATACCGGTATTATTACGTATCCTATTTATAAGTTTAGTTAGATCACCCAGAATACTCGGGTCACGCATCCTATGGAATTGCGATGCGCGCGCATTTGACATTGTCCTGTGATTTTTTATCGATCAGGAACGGTCTGACCGGGACACAGGACAGCAGCCGACGATAAACTGGAGTTTCCCCCGCTGTCTTGATCCCCCGGATCATCGCAGCAGACCGGCACGGGCTTCATCGACCCATTTCCTGACTGTCAGGTAATGGCCCTCACAGAGAAAATTTCCGCCTCGTGAATCCTCCCAGGCAATAGGCTCGGTACATCCGCGGAACATACAGGTGCCGGCTTTCGGTACTGCGATCCTGCGGTAACGATCGATATCGGGAACCGCGGTAAAGAACGTGTATCTGTTCAGGAGCTGGTGAAGATGTGCGGTGGAATTTCCCCGCGTGCCAGAGAAGCCCGGTGATTTTTGTTCCTTTGTCAATCAGATCCCCCGGAGTGTTTCCTTAAGGACCGAAAGATTACCCAGGAACCGTGCCTGACCTGACAGGGACATTGCCCTGTTGGTCCGGGTCAGGTCAGGTTGAATGCCAAGCAACGTCACCCCAGCTCCCATATCGTACCTGATAAAATCCATGACGACCGATAACGGGATTACATGGGAAGCTACGAGGGTGGCACGGGTTTCTTCCGGTTTTACCACCTGAACAGATCCCGGGAGGGCACCCATATCTGCAGAATCGATGACGACGACATGATCAGGTTTATATTTACGGATAGGTCCGGTTATGTTCTCGGGAACGGTGCCTGCAAAAAAAACCTTCACCCCCTCAAGATGCATTTTCTCAATCTCCCTTGCAGCCACCATGCCAAGGCAGTCCACCGGGGATAATTCGTCCCCGACACCGACAACAGCAATCCGGTGGGCACCTGCGATCCTCTCCCGGAACATACCGGGAAAGTCGTTACCGGCCTCCTGAATCATGTTACCACGACCTCCTTATCGGTCCCCGATTCAGAAAGTTCATCCTTCAGATACATTGCGCCGGTCGGGCAGTGCCGTTCGCAGAGACCGCAACGGATGCACTGGTACAGTTTTACCTGGGGTTTTTTCTTCCTGACGAGGATCTTCCCCTTGAATTCGACCTCAGCGGGACTATCTACCATCGCGATACATTGCACCGGACATACTACTGAACATTTGGAACACCCGATGCACGTCCGATCGTCGATGGTGACCCGGCCGCGGAAGGTTTCCGGGACCGGGACTTTTTCCTTCGGGTAAAGGATAGTAAAGGGCTTCGCAAACAGGTTTTCAAGCATCTCGAGCAGTACACTCATACAGCCACCCCGAAGTAATCCACGATCAGCACGAGGGCGACCTGGACCACGGCGGCACCCGCGATATACTTCCAGCCGATGGCATTCAACTGGTCGATACGTATGCGTCCCGTGGCAACTTTCATCGATGACAGGATGAGGAGCACTGCCAGGGTCTTTGCGAGGAACAGGAGAAACCCTGCGATCCAGTTCAGCCAGACCGGTGAGACCGTCCATGGCAATGCAGGGCCTCCAAGGAATAGTGCTGCAATAAGCGAACTCCCTACCACGAGGGAAACGTCGCTCGTGAGGTGCATCAGCGCAAGCCTCCTGCCGGTAAGCTCGGTCCACGGCCCTGCAACAATCTCTGTTTCGGCTTCGGGAATATCGAACGGGGTCCTCTCGAGCTTCGCCTGGAGTCCGATCAATCCGACGACAAACCCTATCGGCTGGATGACCATAAACCAGAGGTGCTCCTGCTGCCAGAGGACGATATCCGATATCGACCATGAACCCGCCATGAGGGCCGGTGTCAGCAGAGCAAGGAAAAACGGGACTTCATAGATGAACATCTGGGTAACGGCGCGGATCCCTCCTACCGCCGAAAATACATTCCGGGAGAGCCATCCGATGAGAAAGAGGGCAACTGTCGGGAGCATGAGCAGGTACAGCACCACCACGAGATCGCCCTGGAACGCAAGCGGGCTGGCCCCTGTCACCGGTATGTAGAGAAATGCCGTCATAACCGCGGCAAGAGCAACCAGCGGGGCTGTGTCGAATACGTGCCGGTCAACACCGTCCGGGTCGATCACTTCCTTGCCGAGCATCTTGATCAGATCGGCAAACGGCTGGAACAAGGGAGGGCCGACCCGGTGCTGCATCCGGGCGGAAATTTTCCGGTCAAGGAACTCGAAAAACAGCGCATATGCCAGGAGGAAGATAAACCCGGGAAAGACGATAATGTATACCAGGAGCAGAAGCGTATCGGTCATGGTTCCTCATCTGTGACCCGGCGGCCGCGATGCGTTTTCCGGTGCCTGTTCATCCTGATCGCCCCGGTTTTCCATTCTTATGGTTCACAATGGTGATCCTCGATGTACAAGACAGGCAGGGGTCTATTGCCGCCACGATTACCGGTATATCGGCAAGGTTCTGGTTGACGAGGCACATCGCAACCGACGTCCAGTTGGCGAGGGTCGGAGTGCGTATATCGACCCGTTCGACCTTGTCGGTGCCGTTCGTCCGGATAAAATGTACCAGTTCCCCGCGGGGGGCTTCGTAACGGGATAAAATTTCTCCCTCAGGGGCATTTTTTGGCGGATTATTTACACGGATCTGACCTCCCGGGAGATTTTCCAGGCAATACCGGACGATTTTTATACTTTCGAACAATTCTCCGATACGGACACGGGTCCTCCCGTACACGTCGCCGGCGGTATCGGTTACGACATTCCAGGGGACTTCCTGATACGCAAGATAGGGATCGTCCCTCCTCGTGTCGATATCCACGCCGCTTGCCCGGGCTGTCGGTCCCACGGCCCCGAATTTTAATGCCTCTTCCCGGGACATTTTTCCAATACCCTTGAACCTGATCAGCATCGTCTCCTGGTCGTTCACCATATCGACGTACTTCCTGACCCTCTCTTCCAGATTGGGAAGGCGTGAAAGGGCCTTGTTCACCTGGACCGGGGTCAGGTCGCACCGGACACCCCCGATCTCGTTCATGCCGTAATGGACCCTGTTTCCGGTCATCTCCTCCAGGGTGTCCTGGACAACTTCACGGTCCCGCCATGTCCACATAAACAGCGTGTTAAAGCCAATTTCATGTGCGGCGACACCGAGCCATAACATGTGACTGTGCATCCGCTCGAGTTCTGCAATAATGGTCCGGATATACAGGGCACGGGGAGGGATCTCGAGCTGCATGATCTCCTCGATACCCTTCGAGAAGGCTGTCGAGTGTGAATGGGAACATATCCCGCAGACCCGCTCAAGGAGGGGCAGGACCCTGATGAAGTTACGGCTCTCTGCTGCCTTTTCAACACCCCGGTGGCTGTACGAGAGGTCAAGTTCGAGACGGATAATTTTTTCACCGTCGGCAATTACCCTGAAATTAACCGGTTCCTTCAGTGCGGGGTGCTGGGGACCGATGGGAATAACGACTTCGGGCATTTCAGATCTTCTCCTCTTTTATACCCCCGTAGAAGGTATCGGGGCCTCGTTTCCAGTCTTTTCTCAAGGGGAATTCATCTGCCGGCCAGTCCTCGTTGAGGATAATTCTCTTAAGTCCCGGGTGTCCGAGGAATTCAATGCCGAAGAGGTCATGGATCTGGCGCTCGTAGATTCCGGCCGACAGGAGGATATCGGACACCGACGCGATTTTGGGCATCTCCCTCGAAAGTTTTGTGCCGAGTGAGATGATGGTGCGATGGGGGCCGGTGAGGTGGTAGAAGAGCTCGAACGCGGTGCCATTGTCGGCGGTGCTTATCGTGATCAGGCGGTCGCAGCCAAGCGAACCCATTATTACTGTCAATGCCTCATGGATCGTCTCCGGTCCGGTCGTGACCCTGATCCGGTTGGACCTGGCCATTTCTGCAGTTCCCATTCCCTTCATCGCTTCATTTATGGTCTCAATGGAGATCGGCTGGTTCATCAGGTCACTTCCCTTTCGTTACCGACAATTTCCTGTGACGTGCTCCCTGTTCGTACGCGCCATTCTTTCCCGCCATGCAGGGCATCTTCATTCATGAGGTTTAGGCAGGTCACGACTGCATTAATGATTTCATCGGGGCGCGGAGGGCACCCGGCGACATACACATCGACGGGAAGAACGCTCTCTACACGTTCGACCATGTGATAAAGGCCGTGAAATACACCGGCCGACGCACCGCAGGCTCCCATGGCGATGACGTATTTGGGTTCCGGGATCTGTTCCCAGACCCGGCGGAGCCGGGATGCCTGCTTCAGGCTGATGTGCCCTGTGACGATCAGAATATCTGCATGCCGTGGGGATCCCTTCACAAGGATTCCAAACCGTTCGATGTCAAAGCGGGGCATCAGGCAGGCAATTATCTCAATATCACACGCATTGCATGCTCCGCTGTTGAAGATTGTGATCCAGGGGGACTTTATCCGGGCCCAGTTGACCAGACGCCCGCTTAACGTGCCTGAACCTGTCGTCATAATACAGGATTGCCTCCGTGACCGCCTGTCAGGCTGTTCTTTCGGGTACGCTCCCCGTTGTTCTGCCTGTAACGTGAATATATCTTGTTATACCTGTTTTTTCTTCCAGTCTCCTCTGCAAGTGTCACATCTCCCACCTCAACACGGTAATTGCCACCCCGACAATGGCCAGGTACCCGAGTGTCGCCCACAGGGGTGCATCCGGGGGGGCGATCACGAGAAACAGCGCCGCCACGTGTACGACGGTAAAGAACAAGGCGACATAGAAGAACTGGTAACCAGGTCTGAATGCCTGTGCTTCGGCAACTTCGCCCCCCACGTACGGCATGGATTTATTGACCGACCTCCTGAAGGGCGGTGCAATTTTTCCGGACCATAGATAAAGGAGATATCCTCCGGCGAGAGCAAAAATCATAACGATAAACGGGGATATCAGGACTTCATCAGGCGTCATAATCGACTCCCCCAGGTAAATAATTGTGACGACGCATGCGAGATCCAGTCGAATGACTCGGGGAAGAGTCCGAAATAAACGGTGACTATTGCCAGGAATACAATTGCCGACATGATCGTTACCGGAATTTTTTGGGAATTTTGTAACCCCGTATCTCCTGGATCGGTTCCTTTTCCCTTAAAGATGAGGGTCGACAGTATCGGAACGTAGTAACCGAGTGATATCGCACTGTTCGCACCAAGGATGAGGGCGAGGATAAACCCGCTCAGAAGCGATGTCGCCATCCCGGCCTGTTCGAGGAGCAGCTTGCCGAGGAACCCGCAGGTAAAAGGAACGCCGATTAACCCGAACACAAAGACCACGAGCGAAAGCCCGAGAAGGGGGTACCGGGCACCGAGCCCCTTCATTTTCGACGTCTCGTAAGACCCGGCACTGGTGGCGAATGCATCTGCCGAAAGGAAAGCCCCGCTTTTTGTCAGCGAATAGGCAATCGCATAATAGAGCCCTGCTGTATAGCCCAATGCCAGGTTATAGATCATACCGATACCGAAACCCAGGAAGATATAGCCCATCTGGGCAATGCTCGAATATGCGAGGGCATAGCGGAGTTCTGACTGGCCCAGGGCGAGCAGGTTTCCGACGGTCATCGTGACGATCGCAATGAACGTGACCACGATACCGAGGTTGACGGGGAGGTCTGAACCGGCAGGTAATGCCGAAAGGGACAGGAACAATGCAATAAGCACACCGATTTTTGTCGCGCCCACCATGATGGCCGTGATCCCAGACGGTGCCCTGGCATATGCTTCAGGCAGCCAGGTGTGCAGGGGAATAATGGCAAGTTTTACACCATACCCGAGGATGATGAAGATGGCTGCGATCAGGACGAGCGACGGGTTTACACCGGCAAGCGCAGCAGGGAGCCCGGTTATCGAGAGGGTATGGCCGAAGAAGAAGAGGATAGCGATACCAAAGAGGGCGGTGATAGTCCCGGCAACCCCCTGTATGAGGTATTTTATCGCCGATGAAAGTGCGGCCTTTTCCTGCCGGTACCGGTACGCCACAAGTGCATATACGGGAATTGCCGAGAGTTCGACCATGACGAAGATAGTGAAGAGATCTGTCGCGAACCCGACGGCAGTCGCACCCGCCAGGGCAAACAGGAATAGCGGGTAATACAGGTGGACCGGACCTTCCGGGTCGAGATTACCCTGGGATGCCCAGGCAGCTACTGCACCGATACCGGTAATGAGGAGCCCCCCGGTAATGCCGATAAAAGAGATGTCAGTAAAGATTGCATGTCTCGTTATCACCGAGAAGAGAAGGGTAAAAGCAAAAATCAGCCATACCGCAGTGAGGGTTCCACTGATATACCGAAGTCTTCGGGGAAGCGAACGGGTCGCAAAATAGATTACACAACCGCCTATTGCAATATACAGGGGGACATAGAGGGTAAGATCTGACAGGATCATATGCCCACCCCGATGAGAATAACGGCGATAAATGCGATCAGCACCCCGCCGAATACTGCGATGTTCCAGTTCACGTCCCGGTTTTCCATGCCCGTGCACCATTTCCCTGCAATAAACAGGCCGTTTGCAACCGAGACCGCATAACCGTAAACCCCGGTAAAGAGTCTCATCAGGGCGGCTGCACCCATCACGAGGCCATCCGCGATCATGCGATATGCCGTATCAAAGTCTCTGATGCCGGCATCGTGAGGCTTCAGCCACCGTATCCCCACGGTCACGAAAAATAATAGCGCTGCACCGAGCACGAGTCCTGCACTTAACAAGGGTACCGGGGCATATGCCTGGTACGTTGTCGGGTAAGGGAGGATCGCGTAGAGTATACCCGGAAATATCCCAATCAGGATGCATAAGATGGCGGCACCAAGCATTCCTGCCTGCATCAGCAGGGGAGGGTCGGATGCCCTGGTATCGCCGGGCCTGATAAAAGCAAAATAACCGAGTTTTAAGAACGACAGGAATGTACCGAAGGAGGCAATCTCAAGGAGGACCCACAACCAGATGTTCGCCCCTTCGGCTGCCATCAGGACCATTCCCTTCGACACGAAGCCATTGAAGAGCGGGACACCGGAGATGGAGAACGCAGCGACCCAGAATACAAAGGCTGTTACGGGCATTTTTTTCTGCAGGCCCCCGACGCGGCTCAATGCATTTTCACCCGTCTTCCATATGACGACGCCGATCGCCATGAAAAGAAGCGCCTTATAGAGGATATGATTAAACACATGGGCCATTCCTCCATCAAGGCCAAGTTGCCCGATTTCCGATGCCGCTCCAAGCCATCCAAGGATCCCCACGCCAGCCACCATGAAACCGACCTGCGATACGATGTGATAGGAGAGGAGACGGCGCATGTCGTTCTGAAATAACGCAAAAGCCACACCATAAACCGCCATCAGGGCACCCATGAAGGCGATGTATTCGGTCCCGGGTTGCGCCCGGGCAAGAAGATAGACAGCTGCTTTTGTTGTATATACGCTCAAAAAGACGCTTGCCACAAAATTAGCCCTTGGATAGGCATCCGGAAGCCAGGTATGGAGGGGAATGAACGCAACATTCACCCCGATACCAAGGACAATAAGAACCGATGCCCAAACCAGGTAGGCAGACGCCGGGATCCCTGCCAGGGGACCGACGATCGGAGATCCCCCTCCCATAAAAAGAAGGGCAATCCCTGCGGCAAGAAGCGCACCCCCGAGCCCATGGAACAAGAGATACCGGTACCCTGCCCCGATCGCCTCCCCATGTTCCTGCCAGATCAGGAATGTCGAGACGATCGCCATTGCCTCCCAGAATAAAAGGAGTGTGATCCAGTCGCCCGCAAAGACTACACCGAGCGAGGCGGCGGCATAAAGGAGGGCGAAAAGGTGGAGGCGGGGCATGGCTACCGCTGCAGCATAAAGGATTGCGAGAAAGGTGATAATCGCGAAGATCAACCCGGTGAGGTACGACAGGCTGTCAACGCGGAGGAGGACTAAGGTATAGCCCATGTAGGGGACTGTCCACTGCAGTGCACCGGTGGCGGCCTGCCCTGAAAGATAACCTCCCGGCAGGAGCAGGACGTCGACGAGCGCAAGTGCGCCAAGGCCAATCAGCCCTGCCTGCCGTGCCCGTCCCTTCAGCACCAGCACGAGCGGTGTGCCGATGAGAAATACCAAAAACGGAGGAATTGCAGTACCAATTGTTACCGGTCCCGAAACGAGAACTGCAGTACGGGTTATCTGAGCTGCAGCCTGGGCACAAAGGGCGAACGGACTGAACGGTATGACGGTCCAGAGTCCCATAACCAGGCCTATTCCAACCGTAACCAGGGTTGGCCCGAGCAGGGTCCACCTGACCTCGGGCACATTATATTCTGAAGGCCGGAAAAATGCCCGGATAATGACAGGGACAAAATATGCGAGGTTCAGGACACTTGAAAGGATGAGGACCAGGAGGATCCACCAGTCACCCGGGCTTCCCGCACCGATGCCAAGGGAGAGGTAGTATTTGGCAATGAAACCTGCCATCGGGGGAAGCCCGGCCATACTAAGTGCCGCGAGAGTAAATGCTGCAAATTCCCAGGGCATTTTCCTGCCGATCCCGTCGAGCTCCGAGATCTTCGTTTTTCCGGTTTCGACAGCCACAGACCCGGCGACGAAAAACATGGTCAGTTTACCGAAGGCATGCGCTGAGAATGCAAATGTTGCACCGATCACTGCTGCTGCCCTTCCCGTGTCAGAGATCCCGGAGATCCCGGGCGGCAGGAGAACTGCGGCACCGAGGACCATATAACTGAGCTGGCTCACTGTCGAGTACGCAAGTCTCAGTTTGAAATCGTCCTGGACCAGGGCGAGGAAGGACCCGACTATGATGGTGACCACGGCCACAGCGATGACCAGGTACTGAAGACCGAGGGAGACCATCAGGTCTGGACCATAAAGGTACATGATCAGCCTGAAAAGTCCGAAAACACCGGTATTTACCACGGCAACAGCGTGGAGGAGCCCGCTGACCGGAGTCGGCGCGATCATGGCACTCGGAAGCCATCCGTGGAGGGGGACCAGTGCCGCCTTTACCCCGAACCCGGCCATGAGCAGGAGAAATCCAAGACGGGCGAATTCCGGCGCCATTGACGCGATGCCCGGGTTTCCACCCGGAATAAATTCGAGGGTATTTCCCATGGCGAGGAGGCTCATCATCCCGGCCAGGATGGCTACTCCTCCGGACTGCGTATAAATCAGGTATTTCCGGCCCGCGGCAAGGGCCTCCGGGGTTTCGGTATGGGCAACAAGCGGGTACGCAGCGATCGCAAGGATTTCATAAAACAGGAAAAGTGCAAAAAGATTTGATGATAGTGCCACTCCCATTGTTGCCCCGATACAAATTGCAAATGCAGCATAGTACCGGGTCTGGGCATGTTCCCGAAGGCCCCGCATATATCCGATATTATAGACGGTCGTCAATATCCAGAGAAAAGAGGCGATACCGGCGAAAAGGAGGGCAAGGGCATCTGCCGTGAACTGAAGTGCGAGTCCCGGGAGGACGATAAGCGGCGGAGTCGTGACTGGTTGCGGTGCAAATGCAGAGGGAAGGGCCAGCAGGCAGAACGCAAACGTAATGACTGCGGAAATCAATGAGGCGGCTTCCCGTGCATTGGGCCTGCCGTGAAGAGCCATGATCGCGAAGGACCCGAGGAACGGCGCTACTACGATAACGACAAGCATCCAAGGCTGCGCGATCATCAGTTCCCACCTCCCCTGAGGATGTCGGTAAGCCGTGAATAGTCAAAGGTATTCCAGAATTGCCTGATAACGATCACAAGTGCAAGTGCAACCGCAGTTACTACTGCCTCGATGGCGATGATAATGAAGACTACTGTCTGCGAGATGCCCGGGATCCCGGAAAGATATCCTCCGAGGATAAAAACCAGGCAGGCTGATTTTTCGATGAACTGCAGGCCCATTACCAGTTTGATCAGGTGGCTGCGGGAGACGAGACCTATCAGGCCCAATGAAAAAAGTGCTGCCGCAACACCGAGGATAACAAAAGTTCCTGAGGCGATCACGGGTGTCTCCCCCTGACAGATCCAGGCCCCAGAAGCAGGAGGATGGAGAAAACACCTGCCAGAAGGATAAAACCCTGAAGGATCGCTTCAAGGGTGCGGTCTTTCCACATCACCGTTCCGACCGGGATCGCCTGTGGGGGCATTTGCGACAAACCCGGGCCGGTGCGGGCCATTGCAGCTATAAACAGGATGAAAAAAGCCGTTCCGAGAATTGATGCATAAAAGGCCTTCCGGTTCATACCGGTACCTCCTCCTCTTCGCCCCCTCCAAGGATGAGTGCGACAAGAAAGAGGACGGCCACCAGCCCTGCTCCGACGGTCAGTTCCAGGGCACCGGCATAGGGAGATTCGAGTACGAAGAACAACGCTGCGAGGCTCGCACTGCTGATTGCATAGGAAACAATCGCACGGATAAGATTTTTCTGGATAACTGCAACTGCTGCCATAGCCACGGTTACCATGCCGAGCACGGTTATCATGATAAAATCGGCGTCAGGCACCGGGCATCATCCTCCTGTGACTTCCTGCCCAGCCGTTCTTGATAATGCCCGGCAGCCGGAGCTCCTGTTTTGGAACTGGCAAAAGAATTACAGGATAATGAAATTGGGGGAACTCCCCTCGCCATAGCATGGACGGAAATGGAAGGGTTTTCATGTGAGCTTCCAGGTTTACGAGGTATCCCGGACAGCACAGGCATTATTTACTGCTGTTCAGGCATTATCCACTATTTCCCAATGCATATCGGCTGGTTCCTGTATTCATTTCAAATAGTTCCATAATATTGCGAATGAGAAAATAAATCTTTTTAATTCTTTTTTCAAATCATACCGCCTATCCTGCGATAAGAGAGATGTGTTATGAAGAAATGAGAGCAGATTGGGATGTAATGACAGGAAAACCCGGGACCAACACATTTCGTACCAATATATCCGATGCCGGAAAAAAAGAGAACTCACTACGCCCGGTAACAAAAAAGAGATTACTTTTTGATATCGAGTTCTATTTCAATGCCGTTCGTCGGGCCAAGGGCAAAATTATAGATGCCTGCAACTATTGCACCACATATCAACCCAAAAACCCCGCCAAGGAGAACCAAGGCAATGAATATTCCAACACCTGCGGTCGCACCAACACCGATTGAACCGCTAATCGATTTGGCTATGGTCGCCGCGGCTCCTCCAGCTACAGCACCGATCAGGGCCATAACAATTCCCACTACAAGACCAATGACTGCCCCAACCCATGCGACACTCATTACGCCTAGCTTTTTCACTGTATATGCAGTAGTTGCCATAATTTCACCTAACAGATAACAGGACAGTTCGGATCGTTCCATTTTGGATATGGGCCTGAATGAAATGTCCCTGCCTCTCTGTTTCCCTGCAACAAGTAAAAGATTGTTATATCGTTTCTGAACCGTTACGTAGAACAATTGCTGAGAATGCGGTTTCTGTCAAACCCCGTCTTCATAAATACCCTTAACAATCG
>DATJQJ010000053.1:0-93422 GCA_035505975.1 Methanoregulaceae archaeon | reverse complement strand
GCCCCCCGGTGGTTGATGGCCTGGCGCATCATCGCATACCTGACCCGTTCAGGCATGGGAACAGGGCCCGGCAACATCAAAAGTGGTTCTTTTTCCATCGTAATCAGCCCATAGTATATTAATAGAGACAAAATATAAGTTTGGATGGCTTATATGGTTGAAGTTTCCATCGTCCTGGGATCAGCGTCTGACGAAAGAATCGCGGAGCGCACCACCGCTGTTCTCAAGGAACACGGGGTTACATTCGATTCATCGGTTATCTCTGCACACCGCGAACCGGAAAAACTCGATCATTTCATAAAAAGCAGCGAATGTAAGGTTTTTATTGCCATCGCAGGTCTTTCTGCGGCACTTCCCGGGGTAATCGCATCGAAGACCAGCAGACCCGTGATCGGTGTACCGGTGAGCGGGACGCTCCAGGGAATCGACGCATTACTATCCATCGTCCAGATGCCGAAAGGCGTCCCGGTGGCGTGTGTAGGCATCGACAACGGGGAAAACGCTGCTTTGCTTGCAATCAGGATCCTTCAGATCAGGTAATTTTTATCGACTCTTTTTCTTAAACCGATTCTGTTCAATTCCCTGTTTCTACCTCGTTGAATCCCATATTCAGTGTGCCTTGCATTTACTGAGGTTTTTCGTTTCTGATACCTTTGATGATATCGAGATATCTGACGCCCCGTGGCTCTGCCCTGCCGCTGTGGCGACCCCGGTTGCGATAGGAACTGAAGAGGAATCGGTTATTTTAATTCCTGGTTAACCCTGCACCCTGTCTATCCTGACGGGAGGGTCAGGAAAGGGGTTGAACCCGCTCCAAACGGGGTACCCGTGGTATGATCTCCACCTGTGCGATATTCACTTTCCCGTTGCGCAGGGCCCGGGTTTAATGCATAACGGTTACCACGGAACACTATGGCAAAGAATATGACCCAGACTGTCTGCGGCTATTCCTGCAGCGTTTGCGAGCATCTCGGCAGGGAGTGTCCTGGTTGCCATGAGACGGCAGGGAAACCGTTCTGGAATGTTTATTCCGGTACCGAGACCTGTCCGATTTACGATTGCTGCGTCGGGGAGCGAAAATATCCACACTGCGGAAAATGTCCTGACCTGATGTGCGAACGATTTACCCGTTTCAGAGACCCGGACATGACAGAAGAACAGGCACGGGACGTCCTCGCCCGGATGGAGGCAGACCTTCGTTCTGGAAAATAGAAGGAATTTGCATAAGGGCGTGATAATCCCGAACGCCCCCGATGAAAAGAACCCTGTTATTTACCTCGTTTTTTTAATCGGCCCCCGGTCGAGAAGGTCTTTCACGAGCTTCATCGCACAGAGGTCGCCGCACATTGAACACGTCTCGAGCATGCCATCCCTCCCGTGGATCTCCCTCGCGACGTCTCCAAAAAGCGCAAGCCTGAATTGTTTGTCCCAGTCCAGTCTCCTGCGGGCATCTGCCATCATGTTCTCCCGATCAAGGAGCTTATTGTCATCCCTCCTGGCCATATCCCCGACATGGGCGGCGAGTTTTGCCACACGGGTGCCCTCTGTGATGTCATGCACGTCAGGCAGAGCAAGGTGTTCCGCCGGTGTCACCATACACAGGAAATCTGCGCCGTTCATGCACGCGATCGCCCCGCCGATGGCCGCGGTAACATGGTCATAGCCGGCACCGATATCGGTGACAAGCGGACCGAGCAGGTAAAGGGGGGCATAACCGGTGAGTTCCTTAATCATCTTCACGTTATATCCGATCTGGTCCATGGGGATGTGCCCCGGGCCTTCGATCATCCGCTGCACCCCGCGTTCTAGGGCCCGTCCTGCAAGTCGGCCAAGAGTCAGGTATTCGACCGTTTTCGCCCTCCGAACCGAGTCCTGGAGACATCCAGGTCTCATGCCATCGCCAAGGCTCGCGACGACCTCATATTCTGAAAGCATCTCCAGGAGGTAATCGTATTCGGCAAACAGAGGATTTTCTTCATCCCTTTCAACCATCATCGCGATATGGAACGCTCCACCACGGCTGACTACTCCCATTACACGCGGATCTTCTCTCAGTGCTGCGAGCGCTTCCCGGTTGACACCACAATGGAGGGTAAGAAAATCCACCCCGTCTCTGCAATGCTCGCGGATCACCTTGAACAGCAGGTCGGAGTCCACGTCAGCCGCATTGCCCGCTCTCCTTACCGCCTCGTACACCGGAACGGTACCGACGGGGATATCCAGTGAGAGGATCCGTTTCCTGATGGCTCGCAGGTCTCCGCCCGTTGAAAGATCCATGAGGGTGTCGGCACCGTTTCTGATCGCCGACTGTGCCTTCGCCATTTCGAGATCCACATCGCAGCGTTCCCCCGACGTCCCGATATTGACGTTGACCTTTACGCTGCACCCTTCGCCGATGGCACACCCATGGTGTTTTCCTGCCGGGTTTTGAGGGATCACGACCCGGCCCCCGGCGATACGTTTCGCGAGATCCCGGGGTTCAATTCCCTCGGCCCGGGCGCAACCCTCTACTATTGCCGGTATTCCACTCTGGCATTCCCATATGAGGGTAGGCATAAGAACCATTTGTCCCGGGCCCTTATTATTGTGCATGCCAGTCCAGTGGATTATCGGGGACCCGGTGTTTGGGAATTCGTTCCTTACCGGGGAAATCCTCGTCGATGCCGGGGTGACACCGATGGCTGTATCCCGCTACCGGGACAGGATTAAAAAAATAATCCTCACCCACTGCCATTACGACCATACCGCGTATGTAAAGGAGATCGCCCATATGTGCAATGCAGAAGTATATATTCATCATCTCGACAGTTCCGGGCTTGTTGAGGATAAAAAAAGCCTCTCCATGAACTTCGCATCGCATTCACCGGGAATTATACCCGACCACACCGTAAAAAATGGAGACCTGATCGATGATCTGATTGTCATCCACACGCCGGGTCACACACCCGGAAGCATTTGCCTCTTCAACGAAGCCTCAGGCGATCTGATATCAGGGGATACTGTCTTCACCGACGGGGGTTTTGGAAGGTTTGATTTCCCGGGAGGAGACAGGAATGCACTCGTCCGGTCGATCGACCTGCTCTGCACCCTTGAGATCAACGGCCTGTATCCAGGTCACGGAGAACCCTCCCTGCATGACGGGATTCGGCATGTCAATGCCGCCCGGCAACTGCTGGGGATGACGTTTCACTAACGGCGGCTATGGAAAAAGGAGTCTACTGTCTCGTATTAAGGAGTGTGCCCTGCAGGGTTAAGGTAGGCTCTCTCGGCGACATCGATTTCCCTGCCGGTTGGGTCGTATATACCGGATCGGCCATGGGTTTAGGGGGCCTTTCCAGGGTATCCCGCCACTGTCGGCTTTATTCTTCCCTTACCGGTAAAATCCGGTGGCATATCGACTACCTGCTGACCGATCCGGGCTTTATTCTCTGTTGTGTAATATCCGCCCCCACGGCAATTCCCCTTGAATGCAATATTGCGCGGACCATCGGGGGCCGGCCTGTCCCTCATTTGGGCAGCAGCGATTGTCACTGCCCGTCGCATCTCCATTATTTCCGAACCGATCCCTGCGACAGGGTCGCCGGGTGCTTCAGGTCTTTCGGTCTCGACCCCGACATCGTAACAATCAATACGGTTGAACGATAGTCTTGAATATCGGAGGTACAAGATGCAGGTACTTGGGATTTCGGGGAGCATGAGAAAAGAGGGCAATACGAGCATACTGGTGAATGTGGTCCTCGACCAGTGTAAATCAGCCGGACTTACAACCGAATTTATATCGCTTGCGGAAAAAAAGATAAGTCCCTGCATAGGATGCGAGAAGTGCAAATTGGAGCACGAATGCGCCATTTCAGACGATGAATGGGAAGAAATCGCCCAGAAAATCCTTGAATGCGATGTACTCGTAATCGGCTCCCCGACCTACTATTACGACGTATGCGGGCACCTGAAGAATTTCATCGACAGGACGTACTCGTACTACCACGATCGGAGGCTTGCCGGAAGAAAGGCAGTAGCAGTCGCAGTTGAGGCGGATACAGGGGGTTCGCGAGCCATCCAGACCATAGAAGGGTTTCTCTCGGCCCACGAATTTTCCTACATCGGGCACGTGAAGGGAAAGGGCTATCTCCCGGGGGATGTCCGAAACGACGAAGAGGCAATGAACCATGCAAAGAAAATCGGCGATAAGATCAACCGTTATTTCCATGCCAGGTATTGAAGCAGGGTAATCGATCCCTTTTTTTGACCTTCCCTTTTTTATCTGTGCATGTAAAAATGTTCTGTAGTGACCGATACGACAGATGACGATGGCCCGCAGATATCAAAGGCTGCACAGGCTCAAATAGACCCGGAAGGGCTATGCAGGAGCCCTGAAAGAATAGTCTCACTCAGCGACGGGGTATTTGCATTTGCCATTACCCTGCTTGCACTGTCCCTTGTTGTGCCGGTATTAACCAGGGGTGCTGTCGAGAGCGAACTGGTCCAGGACCTGTTCGACATGGCTCCCGTTTTCCTCAGTTATTTTATCAGTTTCTTTGTGATCGCCTCATGGTGGCGGGGTCATCACCGCATTTTTTCCCATATACAGCGGTGTAACGGAATTACCATAAGCCTTAATTTCTATTTTCTCCTGTGTATTACGATAATTCCTTTCCTGACCAGCCTCATCACCCAGTACGGCCATTATCACCTGGCAACAATCCTCTATGCATCGATCCAGGCCATTACCGGAACCATTCTCATGATACTCTGGGTATATGTTTCAAAAAACCACAGGATGATCGATCCTCATCTCAGCAATCAGATGATCAGGTTCATATTCAACCGGCAGCTGCTGGTTATCGCGATCTTTCTCCTTTCGATCCCGATAGCAATGATCAACACAACGGTTGCCCAGGTATCCTGGATTGCCATCGCACCGCTGGTCGGTCTCATGAGGCGGGCGTACCGGGACATCGAGGTATTTGTCGAGGACGAAATGTTCGAGTCGAAGAGAAAATAGTGATCGCCTGGTGTCCGAAGGCCGGCCTGACTCCTCTTTTCTGGTTTACCTTGATCCTGAATTCGCCCTGCAGGGGCCGACAAGGTCGTACAGGGTTGTCCGCTGCACTAATTCACGACCGAGGTCATCGGCCATCACCTTCATCTCGGCCGGATCGAGGTAGTCGGTATTGGCTGCCCCCGCGCCCTTGGAGATGCTCTCCTCAAACATCGTCCCCCCGAGGTCGTCAGCCCCGGCCATAAGCCCCAGTTGCGCCATTTTCTTCCCTGTCTTGACCCACGAGACCTGGATATGGGGGATATTATCGAAGAAGAGTCGCGCTATCGCAACGATGAGCATGTCTTCCCTTCCTGTCGCCCCGGGCCTGGCCCGGCCGCTCTTAAAGAGGGGCGTATTCATGTGGATAAACGACAGGGGGACAAACTCTGTAAAACCGCCGGTATCGTCCTGGATATCCCGGAGAATTTTGTAATGACTGACCCGGTCTGCAATCGTTTCACAGTGCCCGTACATTATTGTCGCCGTGGAGGGTATTCCCAGGTGGTGGGCTTCCCTGATGATCCGTTCCCAGTCTGCTGTACGGATTTTTTCCGGGCAGATGATCTCGCGTATATCGTCGACAAGGATCTCCGCAGCGGTCCCGCAAAGGGATCCGAGCCCGGCCTCTTTCATGCAGGTCAGCATCTCATTGGTAGTCATCCGGCTCCGCCGCGCTCCGTATGCCACTTCCATCGGGTTGCTGGCATGGAGGTGGATCCCGGGTGCTTCCTCGTGAAGCGTCCTGATAATCCCGACGTACGAAGATGCATCGAAATCGGGATGAAGGCCGCTGACCGTGCAGATCTCGGTGACGTTCCTTTCCCGGGCAAGGGCTGCCTTCTCCCTGAGCTGTTCCGGCCCGAAAAGGTAGGTCCCTTCATCGCCGGGCTTTTTTGAAAAGCCGCAGAACCCGCACCTGTTGACACAGACATTCGTCACGTTGATGTTCTGGTTCCTGACATACGTGATCCTGTTCCCTACGGCCCGCTCGCGCATCTCATCGGCAGCCGAGGCAATATCCCATAACCTGCGGTTCCGTACGGCCATGAGGGCCTCGGCATCAGAGACCGTCATGCGGTGGCCCCCGAGGATATCGTCCAGTAGCTGCCTTACCTGGTCTTTCATATCGGCATCTCCATCGCAGGGAAAATTTTTTGCAGGTCAGGGATTGCAGGACCAGATCCCTTTACCCGGGTTGTTTGTTGCCGATCTCCGGCACTCTGTCCTGAACAATTATCGGTTGCCCCGACGCATTGTACCGTGACCCGAATATGACTGAAGAGATTGTTCACCTGAAAAATTCGGAAGGAATTGGATTCGTGATCCCGCTTGGGGTCGTTAACCTGGTCGGGGTGGTTGCAAAAAAGGGGATGGTAGGATGCGGCGCCATCGATGTGGCAGCCCTGAACAACTTCAACTATCCTGCTGCAAGAGTCCGTCCCCTGACCGGACCGTCTATCGCCACCGTTGAGGACCTTCTCACCGGGGTAATAAAGGAATCCAACCCCTCTGCGCAGGCCCTTGGGATTTTGACAGGGATGACGGGAAAGGCCGCGCTCGACCTCCTCTCCTGAGATCGCAGACCCTGGGTCAATGGTGACGTTCATCCCGGAAATCCCCCTTATTTTTTACTTTTCTCCTTCTTCCTGCCTTTTTTTGAGGCATTTTCCAGCTTTTCCCTGCGACCGGTATACCATTCGTGCAGGACGATGATCAGGATAATAATTATCGCGACAGGCACGATGTTGAGCGGCAGGTAGCCAAGCAGGGGGATGGTGAACAGGGCCTTTCCCACGACCCATTGTGGTTCCACAGGTTCGATCGGGCCGAGGTTTGCATAGTGCGCGAGTCCGGATCCCTCGTCGCTGATCTGGTTATTATCGCCCTTTGTGATGTATCCTCCATGGGTCGAGTTCCTGCTTATATTGATGATGTACCCGATGTCGGGGTTCGGTGAAGGGATGATCGCCCCGGTGGCCGAATAATTGGCCTTGGTAATAGGGATATAGGAGGCAGGGGTATGGTTCCCTCCCGCAGGATTTACATATACCTCAATCGGCCCTGCATCCTGCCATGTCATCGCCCGGTGGATGATGGGATGGACTCCTCCAAGGAACGGGATCAGCGATTGCGTTCCACCGTTCGGGTTATAAATAATCACGTCCCCATAGTCCCCGAATTTCGTATACCCTGTCTCCTTTCCTTCAGTCCACGTCTGAAGAGGACCGAACCGATCAGCCTGGACGACGAAGACCAGGTCGCCTACATTCATGTGGGGGACCATACTTGTCGATTCGATCGTGACCACGGCAGGCCAGGTACCGCTTATCAGAAACAGCGCTAATGCTATCCCGCCGACGACCGCGACGACCCAGAGAACCTCTCTCAGAACGGCTATTATTTTATTGTCACTTTCTCTGAACTGTTTGATCAGGGAGGGTGAATCTTTTTCATTCTCCTTTTCCTTCATGGTGCGGTAACCGTTATAGTTGGTTTTTAGTTGTTGAATAGCCTTATGGATGTGTATTGACGGGGTGAGGATTCCTCCCGAACTCCCTCCTGCAGGGGTCGATCTAAAGCCTGATATCACCGGCAGCGGATACTTAGAATGAATGCTTGAGCCCGGGATTATCGTGCAACGGTTCCTCGATACCAAACTCCAGGTCCATCCTGACGTCGTCAGGTTCCTTGCCGAACACGGTAACCAGGAACTGCTCGAAAAAGTCGTTTCTGAAATTCCTGAAGATACGATAGTCGTTTCGCCGAAGCATGTGCCGGGAATGGGGTTAACGCGGGATGGGACCAGGTTCCTGTCAGACCCTGAGGCCGAGGTCCTGAAAGGCATGGAGGGCTCTTCCGGGGGAGTCCGAGGGGTTGAAGACTATCTCCATTATTTCAAGGACCGGTACGATCAGCTCGGGGGGATGATCCGTGGCCGGTGCAGCGCGATGCCCATCGAAGCGCTCACCAGAACCCGCTACCGACAGGAACAATGCACGGTGATAGGTCTTGTTTCCGAAGTAAGGACAACCGCAAACGGGCATCGCCGTGTCGATCTCGAGGATGCCACGGGAAGTTTCCCGGTCCTCTTCAATAAGGACAGGCCTGGATTTTCCGAAGCAGAGGCCCTGCTGCCTGACGAAGTGATCGGCGTCCGGGGTACCCTGTCGGGCGATGGCAAACTGCTCTTTGCCGATCAGCTGCTCCGCCCTGACATACCTCACAGTCACGCTCCCTTCATGAGCAATACGCCAGGCAGGGCCGTGCTGATATCTGATGTCCACGTAGGCAGCGATACGTTTCTCGGGGACGCTTGGGAGCGGTTCTCCGAATGGGTCAGCAGGGAGAACCCGTCGTACCTCCTCATCGCCGGTGACCTCGTCGACGGAATCGGGGTGTATCCGGGACAGGAGGCGGAGCTGACGATTAAAAATATTTATAAACAGTACGAGTTCTTTGGCGACCTCCTTTCTACCCTCCCGTCCCGGTTAAAAATTATCCTCTCGCCAGGAAACCACGACGTTGTACGCGGTGCCGAACCCCAGCCGGCGATCCCAAGAAAGTTCACGGAAAATTTTCCCAGGAATTGTGTATTCGTCGAGAACCCGGCCCTCGTCAGCCTCCAGGGTGTCAGGGTGCTGATGTACCATGGCAGATCGATCGACGACCAGATCAGCCTCACTCCGGGTGCATCCTACGAGAACCCTGCGCCGATGATGGAGTGGATGCTGAAGCGGAGGCATCTCGCCCCGACATATGGAAAAAAGACGCCAATTGCCGCCGATCGACAGGACCACCTCCTGATCGATCCGGTCCCCGAGGTCCTGCTAACCGGCCATGTCCATGTCATGGGTATGATCCAATACCATGGAACGCTTGGCATTAATGCCGGCACCTGGCAGTCCCAGACTGCATTCCAGAAACAGATGAACATCAACCCGACGCCCGGTATCGCCGTTTCCCTCGACCTCCAGACCCTGGAACCGGAAATATACAATTTTGCCGAAGGGAGCGACCAGTCTGCCGTGGGTTGACTGCATAATGCCGTATAACAGAAGACCGGAAAGGTCTTGGTTATAGTATTTTATTGAATTCAAGGCCTGCTGAATTCATCCACATTTTAATGTGTTACATTGACAGGAGGGGGTTCCACCCCCCGTATCACCCCGTCGGGATAGCCGGTGGATCATGGTAAGTCCGGGACTGGGCAAATTTAATAATTAGGTCCTACCGCAACCGGGGCTGCCACTGCGGCGGGGCGCAGCCCCTGGAGTCTGATTATGCAATTTCATACTATCTGATGAGCCTCGGAAAATAAATGCCCGCTTTAAAATCAGAAATTTAACAGAGCTTGAAAAAAGGGAGATTATTCAGATGTAAAGACCTGCGAGGACAAGCGTGATCGTCGCGAGGAGTTTGATTAAGATGTGGAGTGAAGGTCCGGCCGTATCCTTGAAGGGATCGCCAACAGTGTCACCGACAACCGCTGCCTTGTGCGCTTCGCTTCCCTTTCCTCCGAGAGCCCCGTGCTCGATGTATTTCTTTGCATTGTCCCATGCGCCTCCGCCGTTGTTCAGGACGAGGGCCATCAGGACGCCGGCAATGGTTGCAACCATCAGGAATGCGGCCATCGCCTCATATTTCAGGAATACCCCGACAAGTACCGGGAAAGCAACCGCAATGATACCGGGCAGGACCATGTTTTTCAAGGCCCCCTTTGTCGTGATATCGACACACCGTGCATAATCGGGTTTTACCGTGCCTTCGAGGATCCCTTTGTTCTTGAACTGCTCCCGTACATCCCGGATGATATACTGGGCTGTCTCTCCAACGGCCCTGATCGCAAGGGAGGCGAAAAGGAATACGAGCATGGCCCCGAGAAGCGCCCCGACGAATACCGGGACAAGGGCTAGGTTGACACTTGAAAATGTCTTGCCGAGGAGGAGCGAAACAGATTCCATGAATGCGCTGAACAGCAGGAATGCTGCAAGTGCTGCCGATCCGACTGCATATCCCTTGGTAAGGGCTTTTGTGGTGTTGCCGGCTGCATCGAGCCTCGAGATCCTCTTCTGGGTCTCTTCGGATTCTCCGCTCATTTCGACAATACCACCGGCATTGTCCACGATCGGGCCGAACGTGTCCATTGCGAGGATATAGGCGACCGATGCGAGCATGCCTACCGTGGCGATGGCCGTTCCGTAGAGTCCGCCGTTCGCGACGCCCGACATCAGGCCGAGATAATACGAAAGGAGCAGCGCGGCGCCGATTGCAATGGCAGGGATTGCTGTGGTTTCAAGTCCCACGGAAAACCCCGATATGATGTTGGTGGCAGGACCGGTCTTCGATGCATCTGCGATGGTCTGTACAGGCCGGAATTTCGAATCCGTGTAGTAAAGTGTTACGTACAGGAAGACGATAGACAGTCCAATACCTACGAGTCCGCAGTAGAAGAACCAGATATTATTGAACAGCCACGTGGTGGCGATATATACGAAGATGATCGACAGGATCGCCGTTACATAGTATCCCCGGTACAGTGCCTTCATCGGGTCTTCTCCGTCGGCGAGTTTTTCAGTGACGAAGAATATACCGATAATCGTGGCGATCAGGCCGAATGCCCCCATCACGAGAGGGAAAAGGACACCGTTCATGCCGAACACCGGGAACAGTGCGACACCCAGGATCATGGCACCGATATTTTCGGCTGCCGTCGACTCGAACAGGTCTGCACCACGTCCCGCACAGTCACCAACGTTATCACCGACGAGGTCTGCGATAACGGCCGGGTTCCGCGGGTCGTCTTCAGGAATGCCAGCCTCGACTTTCCCGACAAGGTCTGCACCCACATCTGCGGCCTTCGTATAGATCCCGCCGCCGAGCTGGGCAAAGAGGGCTATGAACGAGGCACCGAATGCGAACCCTACAATCAGGTAGGGTGTTTTGATCGGGTCGGCACCGAACAGGAAGAAGATAAGGGAAACTCCGAGGAGCGATAACGATACGATGGTCAGACCCGACACCGCACCCCCGCGAAGCGCGAGTATGACCGCCTTTCCGGCGTTCTGTGTCGCAGCTGCTGCGGAACGGAGATTTGCACGGACCGAGATCCACATACCGATGATCCCTGAAAGGGATGAAAGGAATGCGCCGAAGAGGAATGCAAGTGCGGTATGCCAGGCGAGATCCAGGTTGCCTGAGATCGTGTAGGCTGCGAAGAGCAGGATCGCTACAACTATCGCGAGGATCGCAATGGTCGAATACTGACGCTTAAGGAAAGCCTCGGCACCCTCGCGGATGGCAGATGCCACCTCGGCCATTTTTATGTTACCGGTCCCTGCCGTCAACACCTGGCGGGCAAAAAGCCCGGCGATTGCCAGTGCAAACAGGCAGATTACGGAGATAAAGATCAATAAATTCAACTGGAACAAATGTCGTCACCTCTCATTACCCACGATAATGAGTCTGACCATTAATTTTATTTGAGATGGTAAAAATGATTCCCCGAAACCCGATCCGCAGGTTACATACGAACAAGGGAATTCCCTCTCCTTAGCCGCGATTCCCCTGATCGCATATATGATGCCGGAAACCAGCCCCCCGGACCCGGATACTTTCTGGCAATTTGGCATTGAACGACCACGATTGGAGATGGAAGTACCAGAATTACAAAATTATCCGGCTAAAATTAAGACCACATACGGAAAGGGATACGGATCGGAAATCCGACATTGTATCAGAACGTCCTGTTTTTAAGGTTCCAGGCTGTTTTCCGGTATTCATTGGAGGGAGAAACGGGGTAATTGTATGGATCCCGGCTCTGGTTCCTGTTTATACCTGTTCAATATTAATAGTCCCTGTAAACCTGGTCCATTACCGTGATCTAATCCGGTCTGATGAATCAGTCGGGGATCATAACGGGAAACATCTGTTTTCCGGAGTCCGGGGCCACAATATCATTAAGATTTCTTATTTCCTATGATTCATATGTCCAACTGCCGATCAGGAACATAGCCATAATGAAAGCCAGGGTTACCATAGATGAATTAATAAACGATACGGTGAAGGCACGCGGTGTCGAGCTCAACATCGGAAGAATTTTTAGCACATGGGAGGAAGAGCCAGGTCCGACCCGGATGCCGGGAATCGAAGCACTCAGGGAATGGGACCACCGACTCCTCAAAAAATATCCTCCGTTTTACCTCCCTTTCTGTGACCTCTGCTGCCTTTGTACGATGGGAAAATGTGACCTCTCGAGAGGGAAGCGGGGTGCGTGCGGTATCGATATGGCGGCGCAGCAGTCGCGGATAGTCCTCCTCTCGGCAACGATCGGTTGCGCGACGCATACCGGACATGCACGGCATCTCCTCGGGCACCTGATCGAACGTTCTGGAAGGGACTTCCGGATTGACAGCGGGGAGTCCGTCACCATGGAAGCGCCCCATACAAGGCTCGTCACCGGCATCAAGCCCTTGACCCTGGGCGATCTGGAAGACGTCGTCGACTATTGCGAGAGGGAGATCACTGCACTCCTCTCTTCGTGCCATACAGGGCAGGAGGGCAACAATATCGATTTCGAGTCTAAGGTGTTCCATGCCGGCATGGTCGACCATGTAGCCATGGAGGCATGCGACATCGCCCAAATCTCTGCCTTCGGATTTCCCAAGGCCGATCCCGATGCAGCGCTTATCGATATCGGGACCGGCTGCCTCGATCCGGAAAAACCGACCATTCTCGTAATCGGCCATAATGTCGTACCTTCCATTGAAATTACCAATTTCATGCAGGACCAGGGACTCGGCGACGCAATCGAACTGTGCGGCATATGCTGTACGGCCCTCGACATCACCCGCTATAACGAAAAAGCAAAAATTATCGGCCCGCTATCGCACCAGACCAGGTTCATCCGCTACGGTAGCGCCGACCTGATCGTCATCGATGAACAGTGTGTCAGGACCGATGTGCTCGAAGAGGCCGGGAAAGTCCATGCACCCGTCATCGCGACGCATCCCAAAAACCTCCAGGGACTTCCCGACAGGACCGGGGATCCCGCAGATGCTATTGTCGAAGACCTTGTAACCGGGGCCATTCCGGGTGCTGTTATCCTGGACCCGGTCAAGGCCGCCCAGGTCGCCGTCCGTGTCTCGCTGGCAATGTTCCCGAAGCGCAGAAAATTCCGATCCATCCCTGATGAAGCGAGCCTTGCCGCAATGGCAAAAACGTGTAGCACGTGTGAATCCTGCAGGAGGGTGTGCCCAAACGATTTGCCTCTCCCCGTGGCAATCGAAGCTGCAGGAAAAGGAAATCTCCGTCTCCTTGGGGAACTGTACGAGTCCTGTATCGGGTGTGCCCGGTGCGAGTCCCGGGGCGTATGTCCGAAAGGTCTGATGCCCCACACGATGATTATCGGTGCGTCAAGAGTAAGGATGGAGGGAGACAGGTTCAGGATCAGGGCAGGCCGGGGACCGATCCAGGATACGGAAATCCGTGCTGTCGGAGGGCCGATCGTTATGGGAGAGGTTCCTGGTGTCATCGGGATCGTCGGCTGTTCGAATTACCCGGGATCATACCGGGATATCGGTTTTATTGCAGAGGAATTCCTAAAACGGCGATATATCGTGACGACATCGGGTTGCGCCTCAATGAGCCTCGCGATGTATACGGACGAAGAGGGGCAGGGGCTCTACGAACGGTACCCCGGCACGTTTGATGCCGGGGGGCTTGTCAACTGCGGGTCCTGTGTCTCCAATGCCCACATATCAGGGGCTGCGATCAAGATAGCGAGCATTTTTGCCCGCAGGAAAATTAATTCAAATTACGAGGAAATTGCCGACTACGTGCATAACAGGGTTGGGGCCGTCGGAATTGCATGGGGAGCGATGTCCCAGAAAGCATCGGCGATCGCCGCCGGGTTCTGGCGGCTCGGGATACCGGTGATCGTCGGGCCGCACGGGGCCAAATACCGGAGGATGCTCCTCGGGCGGAAGGACCTGGGGGAACCCTGGAACGTCCTCGATGCACGCACGGGCGAGACGATGTACGCGGCACCGGCTCCCGAGCACCTCTTTGTCATGGCGGAAACCAGGGAGGAGGCCGCGGTGCTCGTGCCGAAACTCTGCATGAGACCGAGCGACACGACAAAGGGCCGTTCAATAAAACTGAACCACTATATCGACCTTCACCGCAGGTTCTTCGGGACGATGCCCGACGACATCAGCCTCTTCGTACGCACCGGGGCAGATATACCGGTCGCTATGAAGGATGACGTGCTCGGTGCCCTTCGCGAGGCAGGCTGGGAGGAGGGGGATGGCCGGATCCCTGATCCTACGCTGCTCCCACGGTTAATCAGGCATGGAGGGAAGCGGGATTGACCGACGAAATGCCCTGGTTGCGTTACGAGGTGCCAGGATCCACCTGTGCCACGGTCGTTACAAAGGCGGCGGTAATAGCCGGCCTGCTGAAACGTTCAAAACATCCCCTGATCGTTATCGCCCATGATGTCGGCACACAGGACGCCGGATCAGGGAACCCCGTGGCTTTTATCATCGAGATAGCCGGTTCTACAGGGACACCGGTCGTCGCGACACCATCAGCGGTACCATCTCTTCGGAAAGAGGGTTTTACCCCGGTCATGGTCCTTTCATTGATGGAGATCGGAGCCCGGCTCAACGACCCCGGATGGAACGCAGCCGGCTTGCCGGAAGGCCACGATCTTGTGCTGTTTTTCGGAATTCCCTACGCTACAGGTTGGTTGCTGCTTTCAGGACTGAAATCGTTTGCCCCGGTGGGTGTACGGTTTATTTCAATCGACCGGCATTACCAGCCACATTGCAACCTCTCGTTCCCGAACCTTTCCCCACAGGCATGGGCAGAGCAACTGTCTGACATCGCACGGGAGGTACACCAGTCATGAGTTCGGAAGGGGGGATGTTCTCCGATATCCCGGTAAATATCGGGGTCGTCTACGAAGGAGAGAGGATCCGTAAGCAGACGATGCATGTCGAGCTCGGAGGACCCCAGGTACTGGAAAAATTCGAGATCCTGCAGGTGAAAAATCCTGACAAAATCAACGACGGTGAAGTCCTGGTCCTCGGTCCGGACCTTCCCGATATGGCGGTCGGGAGTTCGATCCCGTTCGGCATATGCGTCATGGTTGCAGGTAAAAAGCTTGAAACCGACATGGAGAGCGTGATGGAACGCCGTATCCACGATTTCTGCAACTGGGTCGAAGGATTCATGCACTTAAACCAGCGCGACACGATCTGGCTCCGGGCCGACAAGCGTGCGGTGGCAAAAGGACTTACCCTGGCGGTTATCGGTACCGTCCTTCTGAGGCTATACCGGAGTGCGCTTCCGATCGTCGAGAAGATCAGTATCACCTTCATTACCGATCCTGCACGTGTCCATGAACACTATGAACGTGTCAAGGCCATCTATGAGGAACGGGATGCCAGGACACGGGGCATGACCGACGACGATGTCGATGTCTTTTACGGCTGTTCGCTCTGCCAGTCCTTCGCCCCAAGCCATGTCTGCGTGATCACTCCCGAGCGATATGCTAACTGCGGTGCGATCAGCTGGCTTGACGGTCGCGCGGCGGCCCGCGTCGACCCGAAGGGGCCAATTTACGAGATCCCAAAGGGCACCTGCATCGATCACGATACCGGAGAATACGAGGGGGTGAACGAGGTGGTCAGGGAAAAATCGCTTTCCGATGTTACCCGGGTCCAGCTCTATACCGCATTCGGATACCCCCATACTTCATGTGGTTGTTTCGAGTGCACCACGTTTTACGTGCCCGAATGCGACGGCCTCGGCATTGTTCACCGCGATTTCCGGGGGGCAACACCTACCGGTCTGACGTTCGGCTCGATCGCCGATTCCACGGGAGGCGGAAGGCAGGTCGATGGCTTTCATGGGTTATCGTTCGAATACATGCGTTCGCCGAGGTTCCTCTCAGCGAGTGGCGGCTGGGAACGGATCGTATGGATGCCATCGGCAGTAAAGGAAAAAATCGGTAGCTTCATTCCCCCGGACCTGGTCGACAGGATAGCAACGGAACATGAGGTAACCACGGTTGAAGGATTAAAAGCCTTTATCCAGTCCCACCATCACCCTATCCGGTCGAGGATCGCATCGATCGAGGGAAAAGAGGAGGAAGAAGAGGGCCTTCGGACAGGGGATGCCGGGCTGTCAATACGCGGTCCGGGCGCCAAAGCAGGGAGGAATCCTGGCATGACCATTACCTTCCGTGACGTAAGAATTTCAGCAGACCGGATATTTGTCAGGAAAGGGGGTAACTCTGGTGGGTGACGAACATACCCAGTTGGTCCAGAACCTCTTAAGGCTCCTTGCCGGTGACGGTGAACTTGAACTTGAAGGAGTGACGTTTACGGCAAAAGAACTGACTCTGTCCCTTTCTGACCTGGCGGGTCTCCCGGGGTTTGCAGAACAGGAGGTCCTGGAACCTGTGCGGCCAGGGCTCGCCGATGTCGGTTATAATATTCCTGCCAGAATATATCCTGGAAAGATCGGGGAAGTGGTCCTTGGCTCGACAAGAGGCGACGGGGGAAGCCGGGTGAAGACCGTGACAATCGGGGGTGCGACATCGCCCCCGTTCCACCTCTTTGAGGGGGCCGGTCCTCATGCTCCCGTAGTAGCAGGCAGCGTTTTCGATATTGTCCCGCCTCTCCCCGGCCCGGTCAAATCCTCATTCGGGGATGCCCTCGAAGACCCTTGTGCATGGGCTAAAGCCTGGGTCGACCGTTACGGAGCCGACTTAATCGACCTCGACCTCATCAGTACCGATCCCTATATCAAAGATACCCCGGTCAAGCGGGCCGTAGGTCTTGTCGAAGACCTGCTCCAGGCGGTCGATGTACCGCTCGTCATCGGGGGTTCGGGAAACCCTGAAAAAGATGCAAAGCTCCTCCCGAAAGTCGCCGAGGTCTGTGCCGGTGAACGTATCATGCTTTCATCGGCAACGACAGGGATGTGGGAGCCGGTAGCGAAGGCGGCGCAGGAACATAACCATGTTGTCCTTGCCTGGAGTCCGATCGATATCAACCAGGCCAAAGAGCTGAACCGGAAACTGATGGGATATCTCCCGCCCGACCAGATCGTGATGGACCCGACATCGGCAGCGCTTGGGTACGGGCTCGAGTATTCCTTCTCGGTAATGGAACGGATCCGCCTCGCAGGCCTGATGGGCGATAAAGAACTGCAGTGCCCGCAGGCATCGGGAACTGCAAATTCATGGGCTGCACGCGAGGCATGGAAACGGGACGAAACCCTCGGGCCCCGCGAATACCGCGGCCCGCTCTGGGAAACAACGGGTGCACTGGCATTCCTCCTCGCAGGAGTCGACCTGTTCATCATGGTCCATCCCGGGGCTGCAAGGACGATTGAAGATATCGTCGGATGGCTGGCCGACGGGAAGAATCCGGCGACGTTCCCGGACTTTATCGGCATAGGACGGTAGGTGCACGCGATGGTGAAAAAGAAACTCGGCCCGATGAACCTCTACCCTCTCCTCCCGCGAACAAACTGTGGGGAGTGTTCCCCGAAAACGTGCATGGGATTTGCCGTCCAGTTGTGCGAGAGAAACCTGACCCTGGGCCAGTGCCCGCCGCTCCTCGATCTGAAATACCAGACAAACCTCGAAAAACTTGAGGAGATCATGGCCCCGCCCGTGAAAGAGGTTGTTATCGGCAGCGGGAGCCACCAGGTCCGGGTGGGCGGCCAGCTTGTCATGAGACGGCATGAGCTCCGCTATTTTAACCAGACTGCGATCTTCACCACGGTGGACGATACGATGCCGGCCGAAGAAATCGTGTCCAGAGTCAGTAAAACCGCATCGTTCTCCTATCCTTATATCGGCAATACGCTCACCCTCGATGGCATCGCGATACGTTCAAACGACGGTGATGAGGGAAGGTTCTCGGAGACGGTCGCAACAGTCGCCGGGGCGACTGAAATGCCCCTGGCCCTCTGGGCTCCGGACCCCGGCGTGCTCGAAACCGGGCTTGAAACAGTCCCCGGAAGAAATCCCCTGTTGTATGCGGCCGACGAATCGAACTGGGAAGGAATGGCTGCACTTGCATGCCGTTTCGGATCGCCGCTCGTCGTTTCGGCCGATGGCGACGTGAGGAAAGCTCGCTCGCTCGTTTCGGCAGTCACCGGGCAGGGAGTGAAAGATGTCCTGATCGATGCAGGCTGCGGGTTTGGCGAAACACTCCCAAAATCAGTGAACAATCTCTCGATGATGAGGACGTCGGCGATAACCGAGGGAGATTCGCTCCTCGGCTATCCCCTGGTCGGGACACCCGTCACCCTTTGGGACCGAAAGAATTCAGAAACCGACGAGGTGATACGATGGATGGAGTCCTGTCTCGCCTCGATGATGACGATCAGGTACGTGGACCTGGTCGTGATCAGGGACCCGACGATCTGGTCGGTCCTCCCCCTCGTCGTTCTCCGGAATAATATTTACAATGACCCAAGAAAGCCTGTCAGCGTAGAACCCGGTCTCCGTGTATTTGGAAATCCCGACCCGGCCGAAGCGCCTGTACTGATTACCTCCAACTTCGCGCTGACTTATTACACCGTGCTCTCGGACATTGAAAAATTGGACTGTTTCCTGCTCGTTGCCGATACCGAGGGGCTTTCGGTCGATTCGGCCGTTGCGGGAAGAAAACTGAATGCAGACAAGGTGGCCGATATCATGCGGTCCAGCGGTATCGCCGAGAGGGTCACCCATCGCACGATCATCATCCCGGGTCTTGCGGCCCGCCTGAAAGGCGATATCGAGGATGCGACCAAATGGGATGTCATGGTCGGGCCCCGGGATTCGGCAGGAATTCCCGCATTCCTGAAAGAAAAGTGGGAGGGAGCCGAACACAAACCGGGCTGGAGCTACCGTTGAGTGCACGGTATTCCTAATCCCGCAATTGGACTATCTGTCCCTGATCAGGTGAACCCAACAGGAACAAGTCGCGGTGCGACCGGGGCCGATCGAATCAGGAGCGATCCCATGGAACCATTGCAAACCGGCAGCGATGAGAGGAAATTTATTGTCAGTATACTGCTCGAGTTCAAGGGCGAACAAATCAGGTCATTCTGCAGGCACCGGATCGAATCGGGTAGGGACCCGTTCGAAATATTCAGAGAACTCCAGGGAGGACTCGAAGAGATAGGGGCAGGATATGAAGACACCGCGAACAGGAGATTTTTCAACTCCGACCTGATCGTATCAGGCCGGAATATGAAACGCGCCATCGAACTGCTGAAACCATTCCTACCAGCCCGGAGCGGAAATTCCGGGACGGTTCTCATGGGGACCGTTGCCGGCGATGTGCACGATATCGGAAAGACTATTTTTTCGGTCACCCTCGAATCCGAGGGGTTCAGGGTCATCGATCTTGGGACTGATGTCCCGAACGGGACATTTGTCGGGGCCGTGCGAGAGCATAGGCCTGATATCCTCGCCATGTCTTCACTGTTGACGACGACAAGGCCCGCGATGGGAGAAGTGATACAGGACCTTATTATTGCGGGACTCAGGGACAGGGTCCGGGTAATCGTCGGGGGCCATGCGGTTACGGAACAATTCGCCGCATCCATCGGGGCCGATGCCTATGGTTCGGACTGTATCGATGGACTGAGGAAATGCCGGCAATTCATGATTGAAACGCGATGAATATTTTCTTCCTGTATTCCGGACCGTTCGGCGAACAGATCATCAACACCATATCAGTCAGCAGGTTGTTCACGGTCACGGGCGCGTACGAACTCAGGCCCGAAACGGTCTTTGGCGATGCGCCGGCCATCGGACGCGACGACCCTGATTATTTCGAAGACCCGCAGAAATTCATCCCTGAAGATCTCCCCAATAGTTGTGCCGACCTCCTGATCGTCCTGGGAATCCATGAGCGCCTGAGCGAACTTGTTCCAGCCATCGCGAAACTGCTTGGTGTGCGTTCTGTGTTGTACCCCATCGACGACAGGGACATGACACCGGGGGCCAGGAAAACCATACAGGACGAGCTCCTGATGGCCGGGATTGCCATCGAATTTCCCGAGCCCTTTTGCTCCCTTTCCGGCAGCCCTGATCCGCTGATCGATGAGTTTGCAAAGGTCTTTGGTCGTCCGTGCCTGGAGATTGAGATCAATCCACATACCAGATCTATCGTTTCGGTTGTGATCAGAAGAGATACGCCCTGCGGATCGGCGTCCTGCATTGGAAAAAAACTTGCCGGTGCCGATTCCCGGGATGAGGCCAGGCTGTCGAAATTCTGCTATGACGAACAGCATAACGATGAGGCAGAGCACTTCTGTCTCGCCGAGATGGACCCGAGATACCCCCTGATGCAGGAGGCAGGCGATCTCCTCAAAGACGCGGTATTTTCAGCATGCGGGAAGCAGACGACGAAAGATTTCATTCTATCCATAGTGCATGAAGAAGGTCGCATTGCCGTCGATTACCTTGCATCCCGCGTTCTGACCGGTTCGTCGTCGGGGCAGGAACTCGGATGCGTGACGAGACGGGCGTTCGATCTCTACCTCGGCGAGATGATCAGGGATGGGTATATCACGAGAGATTCGGAAGATAACCTGATGATAACAGAGAATTAGTGGAATTGCCGGTTTATAGAGATTTGATAGCAAACAGGGGCCTCCCTTCAATCCCGCTGTCATTAACCATAGCGCAATTATTAACGGGCTTAACGGTATTCAACCTTGAAATGCAATGCCAATATAGCGATTAGGCAGGGTTTTTTCGGCATGGGAGGAATACCCATCCTGCCAATGCGGTCAGTTATCCAACATATCGGTTATTATACATTTGTCTTTTATGAAAAATCAGAGATCATTACTGAAACGCAAGGTAGATGAAATAGCACCCGATGATAATAATCCCAACCCCGATCACCCGATCGAAGACCTCCCCGCTTACTCTCGAATACTCCTTAATCTTTTTACCGAGCGTTCCGCCTATCGAGCTGATCACTATCAGGGGGATCGAAAGCCCGATCGCATAAACAAGCATCGTAAAAAAACCCTGAGATGCGGTCTGATATAATGCAATATAGGTCAGGACGATGAGAAGCATCGGAGCCCCCCGCCCTATGGTAATCGCTCCGAACGAAAGCCCGATAAAGAATGCGCCGGCGACCGTGTAGGACTTACTTAATCTGAAGAAGTTAACAAAATCTCCCTATCGGGGGTTTATACAGGTGAAGCAACTGGAAACCCATCACGATCATTAATATCCCACCGATTGACCACGCAATTGAACTATTGAGAAACAGCAGGTATCTCCCGATAAACCCTGCAATGACACCGAGAGGGAGGAGGACGATCACGGTCCCGACACAGAACGCGATTGTTAGTTTAAGAATATTCGAAAACGATAAATTTGTATTGCCACTGGTCAGATAACCGATCAATCCCAGACATAAAACGCTGTTACATGGACAAATACCCGCAATCAGGCCGAAAATAAATATGCCAAGAATTGAGGGATCGAACGTTGGCCATCTGTAGGTTAATCGTCAGGTCAGCTGAAAAGAGTTTGTTATAAGGGTAAAATCCTCCCAACCGGCAGCCCTACAGGTTTTTTCCGAAGGGACTGATCTCTAGACTTCATACGGTTCCAGTACCAGCCCCTGAATATACAGGTCTTCGAAATCAGGGGTGTTTTCGAGGCTGATATGCCGGGTAATCCCGACAATTGCCTCGGCCTCTTTTCTTTTCTCCATCGAAAGGAGCATCTGGGATGCCCCTTCGATTGCAGCATTTCCTGCACGGATCACCTGTTCCGGATCGAGGGCAGGAATCAGGCCGATCGCAGCCGCGTTCCCGGGCACTATCGAGTTCCCAAAGGCTCCGGCGACGAAGAAGGATGAGAGGTCCCGGGTCCCGATGCCTGCCGATTCGAGGAGGATCCGGGTCCCCGCGTATATTGCCGATTTCGCCAGCTTGACTGCATCGATATCTTCTCCATTCAGAAAAATCGGGGATTTGCCGGGTTGACCCCGATCTGCGATGATAACCTGTTCCCGTCCGCCGGTGAATTTTCCCGCAGAGTCCAGGATGCCACATCTGAGCATTCCGGCCAGGGCGTCGACGATACCAGAGCCGCAGATCCCAAGTGGCGCTTTTCCACCGATCGTATGGTACGTTACACTCCGGTCGGGATTGACCGTCACTTCCGATATAGCCCCTTCCACGGCACCGATCCCGCATGCTATTCCCGATCCCTCGAAGGCCGGGCCTGAAGCACACGAAGTGACCAGGATTTCATCCCGGTTTCCGATGGCTATCTCCGTATTGGTCCCGATGTCGATCGCCATCGAAATATCCGACGACCTGTTCATGCCGATCGCAAGGAGGACAGCGAGCATATCGGCTCCGACGAAATGTCCAAGGACGGGGGGGATGTAGAGATCGGCTTGGGGGTTCCCGTGTATTCCCCTTTCCCGTGCTTTCCGCCGGACCGGCCCTGGACTGACCGGTTCGTACGGAGCTCTGCCAAGGGCCTTCACCGGGAAGCCGGCAAACAGGTCTCTCATGACGGTGTTGCCGACTGCGACCATTTCCCAGACTTCCAGGTGGTCCACCGGTCCCGCTTCGAGCATCTGGTTCACGGCCCCGAGAACGATCTCCTCGAGGTCAAGTTGCCCCCCCGGGGATATCATGGTGTGGCCAATCCGGTCGATGACATTATCACCGAACCGTACCTGGGGGTTCAGCATCGAGACCGATGCGATCGGCAGGGAATCTGGTTTTTCAAGGTCGTACCATCGGGCAACAAGGGTGGTCGTGCCGATATCAAGGGCAACTGCCGAACATCGTCCCTCAACAAGAGCGATCTCCCTCCCGTTGCGCACCGCGACCTTCCCTTCCGGATTTACCCATATTACCAGCGGAGGGTCCCAGTGAAAACCCGTTTTCAACCCGTTTTCGAGGATAGAAAAAGCGGGGGCTTCCTCTAATATGATAATGATATCGGCATCGCCATTGACAACGAACGCCTGGCACGCAAGCCGTTCTTTCCGTGTGTCGAGCACCTCTGTCTCCGCCCGGGTGGCAGTCGAAAGTCCGCTCCCGGAAAGAATCCCTATCCGGCACGAACCGCATTCCCCGGTACCCGAGCAGCGGGCTGTGACTGGCATTCCCATCTCCTGGAGGTGCCTTAGAAGGGATTCGCCCACACGGAGGGGAGATCCCTCTCCCCCAGGCATCACGATCAGCCTGCCCATTGATGCCTGTACTTCGCATTCCCAGGTTCATTAACATATGTGCCAGGGATGCATACGGGACATTTCCCGGTTGGCTGGAGGCCGGAAAGTTATCCGGATATCTTCCCCGCTATCGGGGACTGCCCCTGTTTGCAGTGAGACTACGCTTTCGCAGGGGCGCCAGGGTACATTGTGCTTCTTAATCGGTTCCTCAACCGGAGCGGGCTCTTTCGTTCCAGATCTGCCTGCTCCATCTCCCACCCCGGCCGAGTGGTTTTATCCGGTAACAACCAATAGGGTGATGATGATCACCCTTGCAGTGACCGGAAAAGGAGGTGTAGGCAAGACCTCTATCGCCGCAGGCCTTGCGAGGTCATTTGCACGGAAAGGCAGGCGCGTAATCGCACTCGATATGGACCCCTCCCCCAACCTGTGGTATTCTCTCGGTTGTGGCCGGGAGGGGGAGCCAGCCGATATTATCCCTCTCATCGCACGGGAAGACCTGATTACGGAACGGACAGGGGCCCCGCCCGGTGCTTCAGGTGTCGTATTCAAGATCAACCCTAAAGTGGACGACATCCTCGGAATGCTTGGTGTGACATGCCGCGATGGGGTCCGGCTCCTCGTGCTCGGAGCGATCAGGACTGGTGGAGGGGGTTGTTACTGCCCGGCAAATACACTGGCACGGCGCCTTGTTTCTCACCTGGCAGGAGAGGCCGATATCCTTGTCATGGATATGGAGGCCGGGGTGGAACATCTCGGCCGCGGCACGACCAGGTCGGCAGAGGCCCTCCTGATCGTTGTGGAACCGGGCCTGAAATCAATCGAGACCGCCCTCCAGATCGGCCGCCTTGCAAAGGATATCCGTATACCCAACCTCTTTGCGGTGATCAATAAAGTCCGGCCCGGGGACAACCCCGATGGAATTGCTGCCCGGCTTTCTGCCGGAGGTATCAAGACCCTTTTTTACCTGCCTTATGACAACGCCATGGAGATCGCAGAACGTCGCGGTGTTCACGGGATGGATATCCAGGGAGGGGAGATGGTGAGACAATATCTGGATGAACTGGCGGCCGTGATCAGCAAAAACCTTGGGGAAGAGCCGGGGATTACAGGAACCAAAGGAAATAACCGGTATAGCAAGCGGGAGGAATGACGTATGGCTGTTATCGCTTTTTCGGGAAAAGGCGGGACTGGAAAATCGACATTGTCGGCTCTTTCTGTCCGCTATTTCAAAGAACTGGATGAAGTCACCCTGGTCCTCGATTTCGACCCTGATTCTCATCTTGGCCGCCTGCTGGGAGTGCCCGTCAGCGGCACGATCGGTGGGATGGTGGACAGAATGCATAAAGAAAAAAATGCAGAGCTCGAGCCGCAAAAGCCGGTTGACCTTTCTGACCAGGAGTATTTCTTTTCGCTCGTGGCTGGAGAGGTCCTTGTCGAGGGAGACAATTTCGACCTCGTGACGCTCGGACACCCGTTCAACGAGATAGACTGTTATTGCCCGGCATTCATCTGGGCAGAATACGCAGTCTCCCACCTTATGAAAGGGTACGGAACCACCTACGAGCATGTCGTGATCGACTGCGATCCAGGAACCGAGATTTTTCCGAGGAGGATTCTTGATGCCGTCGCCGGTACAAAGGCCATCGATCTCCTCGTTACCGTTCTTGACGGATCGGTAATGAGCCTCGATACAGCGGCTTCAATCGCCGGGGAAGTATCGCGGCGGGAACTCCAGGTCTCCCGGGTATCCGCAATCGGAAACCGGATCGATGATCCCGGTCTCTGTCGTGTGCTGGGCAACGTAGGCCGTGAGCGATACGGTCTCGATGTGATCGGGTGCATAGGCACCGACACCGGTATTCAATCCATCGGTATGCAGGGTGGTTCGATCCTGTCAGAACCGCATCTCCCGGCCTATCGGCAGATGAAGGCCCTGTTAGCAGAGATATTACCGTGACTTTATCGGGTATTTTTTTTTTAATTCCTCACAGAAATCCCAATCTCTTTTTGGATATACCTGTCAGAGGCAGAAACCCCAGGGAAATTGTAAGAGATTTTTTTTTGCTCTGCAGAATTCCTGACCACAATGACTGGAAAGAGTTTCCTCTCTGACTGCCCTGCCCTCGATGGAGAACAGCCAAAGGATCAGGTTGGTCTGGAAATGAGTGATTTTGACTGTCAAGTCCCTGCCGCAACCGGGGCGCCCCAGCACGGGGCGGAGCCCCTGGAGCGTCCGGTTAGCAATTTCATGTACATTATGAGATGGAGAACATCGCAAATGCCATGTCGACAGAAATATCGAAAAACCTATCGTGAATTTTGCTAAAAACCGAGTCTTTCAAGGAACTGGATATGAACCCTCGGATCATTGCCGAGCTCGGGATGGAAAGCAAGGGCGTAATACTTCCCGCACCGCACGCCCACGATTCCCTGGTCGATCCGTGATAATATCTCCACGCCGGGGCCCGATCTCGTTGCCACCGGTGCCCTGATAAAGACCGCATGATACGGCGAGTCCAGATCTTTAATCTCCAGGTCGGCCTCAAATGACTCACGCTGGCGCCCGAATGCATTCCTGTCGACCGCCAAATCGATGAGGCCCAGGTTATTCACCCTCGGGTCGTCTACCTCCGTTGCCATGAGGACCATCCCTGCACAGGTGGCGAAGATCCCTCCATCGAACGAAAGTATTCGTTCCCTCATCCGGTTTTTGTCGATCAGGCGGGAAATAGTGGTGGATTCACCGCCAGGAATGGCGAGGACGTCAAGGTCTTCAATCTCCTCTGCATCCCTGACCAGGGAGAGACGTGAATGATCTAAAAGACCCATTGCCTGCAGGGCCCGGGCAAATGCATCGACATGTTCGCTGACATCGCCCTGGAGGGCGAGGACTCCCACCTTCATGCCCCTTTTTTTGCCAGTTCCCATGGTGGGGTTATCGTCCTTGCACGATCTCATGTTGCGGGACACCGGAATATCTGGTTCACCATGTAAAAAAATAGAGACTATCTTCCCCGGTACTGGAGGACCTGGTCTTCGGGAAGGGTATGGATATCGAGTCCGGGCATCGCATCACCGAGGCCACGACTGGCCTTCGCAATCATTTCAGGGTCTTCGAAGTGATTGACCGCTTCGACAATCGCACGGGCCATCTTTTCCGGTTCCGACGACTTGAAAATCCCTGAACCGACAAATACCCCGTCGGCCCCGAGCTGCATCATCAGTGCTGCGTCCGAAGGCGTTGCTATGCCTCCTGCAGAGAAGTTCACGACCGGGAGCCGACCCATGCGGGCGCATTCGAACACCAGGTCCACCGGTGCCTCGATATCCCGTGCGAAATCCGTGATCTCCTGCCCATCCATTCCCTTGAGCATCCTGATCTCTCCCATGATCGCCCGCATGTGACGGACCGCCTCGACGACATTTCCCGTGCCCGCTTCTCCTTTCGTCCGGATCATTGCGGCACCTTCCCCGACCCTCCGGAGAGCTTCCCCAAGGTTACGTGCACCGCAGACAAAGGGGACCTTGAATTTTTTCTTATCGATATGGTATTGTTCGTCTGCCGGCGTCAGGACTTCACTCTCGTCGATCATGTCGACTCCGAGCGACTCGAGCACCTGCGCTTCGACGAAATGACCGATCCTTACTTTTCCCATTACGGGGATGGAAACGGCTTGTATGATCGATGTGACGATCTCGGGATCGGCCATGCGGGCGACTCCCCCTGCTTTCCTGATGTCTGCGGGAACCCGTTCGAGTGCCATCACTGCGACGGCACCGGCTTCCTCTGCGATCTTTGCCTGTTCGGCGTTGATGACATCCATGATTACCCCACCCTTCTGCATGGATGCAAAACCCCGTTTCAGCAACTCGGTGCCAAATCTCAGTTCCTCGAGTTTCATATTCCTACATAATCAGCAGCACCTGCAATAAAAGTACTGCACCTATCAACAACCCGGCAAATACGATTGTCACCACCCTGACGGCAGAGAAGATTTCCTTCCCGGCCTCATCAAAAGACCGGATGCCTGATCCTATTTTATATACTCCGGGTTTCTCGAATACGATTCCCGTCCCCCCGGCCATGATTGCCATTGGAATGCCCCCGTTAAAGCCCGGCCTCTTTTTACCATCCTCACGGAGTGTGCGCCAGGCCTGCCAAAACGTTCCTTTGCAGGCAAAATAACAGAGAAGTAGCACCCCGGTGATCCGTGCGGGTACATAGTTAAGAATGTCATCCATCCGGGCCGGCCACCAGCCCAGGTCTCTTCGTTCGTCTTTGTAGCCGAGCATTGCATCCATCGTATTTGCTGCCCTGTACACCGCCGCACCGGTGAGTCCTGCCAACCCGAAAAAGAGCAGCGGAGAGACGATGCTGTCGACGAGATTCTCGGTCATCGATTCGTATCCGGCGGAAAGGACCTGTTCCCGGCTGAGTTCCCTGCTGTCCCTCGATACCATCATGCTCACCATTTCTCTCCCTTCGTCAAGATCGCGGCCAACGGCATCGACAACCCGGCCTGCGTGTTCTTCGAGGGAGCGCCATGCCAGACAGATCTTGAGGAGGAAGGGGGCGATGATGATATAGACATACCAGGGTGCGAACACGGAAAATAGAAAGAACGGTAATGCAAACAGGACGATCGTCCCTGTCCACATCAGCGCACCCGCGACCTTCGCTGATGCTGGCGACCAGAGGGCCGGTCGCCCCCACCAACCGATTAACCGGCCGAGCAGGGCGACCGGGTGATATGCCGAATCCGGATCGCCAATCAGTCTGTCGACCAGAAGGCCGGCTGGAATTATCACTGCCGAAAACATGGGATCCCTCGTGTCCGGTTGTTGTTCAGACGTAGTTGATGGTCATCACCCGGTCTTGTCGGGCATGATGTTATCCCCTCGTTCCGGTCCTTCGGGGCAGGAACCTTATATGATTTCACCGTCCGGCGGTAATAAACGGCGCTTTTCTCTCCCTGTCCCGTTAAATCCGGAATACTAGGCGGTTTCCCTGTCCCCAGGGTCCCTTGGAATAAGGTCGGGAATTCCTTCCCAGATCGGATACCGGACATTACACACAGGGCATGTCAGTGACCCTTCAATAATCTCGGACCCGTCCTCCTTCGTGATCTGAAGGACAAGGTCTCCCTTACAAACAGGGCAGCAGATGATCTCGAGGAGACTGGTCTTCATAAGTCATCGCGGATATCGATGATCTCAGAGACATCAGGCCCGGTTGAGATAAGCGTGATGGGGAATCCGATATCCTGTTCTGCCTGCTTAAGGAAATCAAGCGCTTTTTTCGTCAGCTGTTCATACCGTGTAGCACCGGCACAGGCTGGATCGATCCGGTCGATACCGGTGATTGCAGCCTGGGTACACCCATTGATCATTGCCGAATAACGGGCCATTTTGCCATCCCACTCGCCAATGCGTCTCTGGCGGTGTGTCACTGTGCCGAATTCCTGGATCCCCATTTCATCGGATTCTTCCCTTGACATTTCTGTCGAGAAAGGTCCTTCCCCGACACGGGTGGGATATGCCTTAAAAACGACGATGACATCGTCGATTCGGGTGGGGCCGACGCCGTTATCAGAGGCGATCTGCGACGCAGAGGTATCTTTGCTCGTCACGAACGGGTACGTCCCGTAATAAAGGGAGATCCCGAACCCCTGGGTCCCTTCAAGGAGCACGGTCTCGCCGCGGTCGATCGCGGTGTTCAGTTCCAGGGGGACATCGATCAGATATTCTTTCAGTTCCGGGACATCCCTCGCAAGCCTTGCTGTCCGCATGATACGGTCTGCATTTGCCGGCCCGCAACCGCTTCCCGTGCTGCCGATTTTTTTGGCGAGGTGATCGCTTCCTTTGTCCCTCCTGATATGGTCCTCCTCGATAATCCCACACCGGGAATCAACGAAAATTCTCCCTTTCACCCCGAGCATATCGACTTCGGTCTTGAGTACCCTGGGATCGACAAGGACACCGGTCCCGATGAAAAGTCGCGCATCCGGATAAACAAACCCTGATGGGACCATCCGGACACCGTATTCTTTTTCTCCCACTTTAACGGTATGGCCCGCGTTCGGCCCGACGCCACCGCGGGAAATAATAGTTGGTTTATCATGATTGGCAATGTGGGCGACTATCTTGCCCTTTCCTTCATCCCCAAAAAAACCACCGACAATTATGGTGCAGCTCATTCTTCTATCGTACAGTATGGGTCGATAAACGCAATAAATCTATATCCCGGGTTTCCGGAAAGGGTATTATGCTCCTGGAGAATAAAGGAGAGAGAATTCTTACCCGGCCGGATAGTTCGGATTGCCCGGATTGACCATCGTTCTGTGATGAAATGAATACCACCGGGAAGGTGTTATTGACTGGTCCGGTCAAATGCAAAATGGCAATATTGATATCCGGAATGAAAAGCCCCTAACCTGTTAATTGGTAGGAAATTTTGCTTCGGGGAACCCTGTATTGACGCTGCCATTCATTTCCTGATGCCCTTCATTTCTGAAGCTCTTGAATGGAAATTGAGCTAGCTGACGCTCCCGGGCTTCTTCCACCGCTGGGGCGAACCGGTTGTGACAAGGAACTGATGTAAACCAATTAATTCCACGTCCCCGAAATAAACCGGCCCCATCTGTCCCACGGGTGGGTGAGACCGGGGACTTTTGCCCCCTTCCCTGAATTCAGGATACCTGGGCAGACTTATCGGGAAGGACTAAAAGAGTTAATGAAGGGTAGCCATGAATCGTTCCATTCTTGAAACGGCCTCTTTCAGATCGCTCCTTGAGACGGCATATGCACAGCGCAGGTGGCCGCTGGCGGTTTCTCCAAAGACCGATCCAGGCACGACCGCGACCCGTTCCTCTTTTAAGAGCTGCTCGGCGAACTCGAGATCTGACAGCCCGGTCTCCTTCACCGAAGGGAAGGCATAAAATGCCCCTTCGGGAACATGACAGGGCAGGCCGATCCGGTTCAGGTCGTGGACAAAGGTATTTCTGCGGACCCGGTACTCAGATACCATCCGGTCTTTCTCTTCCTCACCGTTTTTCAACGCTTCGTTTGCAGCGATCTGTCCCATGACCGGGGCACACAACATGACGTACTGGTGGATTTTCAGGGCTGCATCGCAGATGGGTTCGGGAGCACAGAGATAACCGACTCGCCATCCTGTCATTGCATAGGCTTTTGAAAATCCATTCAGGGTTATGGTACGTTCCCGCAACCCATCAATCGTGGCCACAGCGGTATGCGGGCCATCATAGGTAAGTTCTGCATAGACTTCATCGCTGATCACGAGGAGGTCGTGGTCGCAGGCAATATCCGCGATCATCCGGAGGTCATCCCTGCCAAGCACCGCTCCGGTAGGATTGTTGGGGAAATTCAATATGAGGGCTTTCGTCCTGCCGGTAATCCGCTCCATAATGGCATCGGGCGTCACCCTGAAGCGATCTTTTTCACGGCAGGGGACAGGGACGGGGACTCCGCCGGCGAGGGTGACGCAGGGGGCATAGGAGACATAAATAGGCTCCGTAACGAGGATTTCATCGCCCGGGTCTGTTACAGCCCTGATGGCGATATCCAGTGCCTCCGATACCCCGGTCGTGACGATAATCTCCCGATCGGCATCGTAATGAAGACCATAATGCTCCCCGAGATACTGCGAGAGGTTGTCGAGCAACGATTTCAGACCACGGTTCGATGTATACGAGGTAATACCTTGTTCAATCGAATAGATGCTCGATTCGCAGATATTCCAGGGGGTCCTGAAATCGGGTTCGCCGACACCAAGCGATATGACTCCGTCTATCGTAAGTGCGAGGTCGAAAAACTTTCTAATTCCCGACGGCGGTATCTCTGAAGCCAGCCTTGAGATAAAATTTCTCATCCTGCCACCTAGAAGGAATAGGGGATCCTTTCCCCGCTTTCATGTTCGATAATGGTATTGCCATTTTCCTTGTAGGTCTTCATGATGATATGAGTGGCCGTTTCCCGTATCCGGTCCATCGGTGCGATATGTTCCGATACGAACCTTGCCACGTCCTGCATCGTGCTGCCGGTGACCAGGAGCTGGAAATCGTACGTCCCGGTGATCAGGCGGAGCGCCCTGACCTGGTTGAATTTAGCAATCCTCTCCGCGATCCGGTCATAGCCGAAATCCCGCTCAGGGCTTACTTTCAATTCAATTATTGCCGATACGACTTCCCTGCCGGCCCGTTCCCAATCGACGACGGTGGAATATTTTCGGATAATACAGGCCTCCTCCAGCGCTGCTATCCGGCTCGCGACCTCTGCGACAGGGAGTTCTGTCATGACGGATAGTTCATCGGCTGTAACACGGCTGTTTTCCTCAAGTAACTGGAGGAGGATTTTATCCTTTTCATCCATTGTTCTCACCTGAACAGATTCCTGACCCAGTTTGGATCGATCTGTGCGAGCCCATGCTCACTCAGACGGGGGTCGTTCAGAATCACGTCCCATATCTTATAGGTATTAGCATCAAACCACATCTCTTTTGTCCTTCCATAACGGCCACGGCTGACAACCCGGGTATTGATCACGCCGAGCATATTCAGTTCGCTGATCAGGTCCGTTATTCTCCGGTGGGTAAGGACATCGAGATCGAGTGTCGGGGCGATCTCCTTGTAAATACGGGATACTTCCCCGCTTGTAAATATATTCCTGCCCGACTGGTCGAGGAGGAGCATACAATAGAGCACGACCTTGCTCTGAGTCGGGAGCGTTGAAACACACTCCACCATGCTGTCGCTTTCTATTTTCGCCTGTGCCTGTTTGACATGCTCCTCCCGCACACGGTCGGCCTCGGCCCGATCAGCTATCTCCCCTGAAACCCGGAGGAGGTCCAGGGCGCGCCGCGCATCGCCATGTTCCTGCGCTGCCAGTGCTGCACATAAAGGAATTACTCCTTCTTCGAGAGCTGTTTCCACGAACGAGGCCTCGGCCCTCTGCTGGAGGATGTCGACCAGCTGGGGAGCATTATAGGGCGGGAACACAAGTTCCTCCTCCGAGAGCGAGGAAAGGACTCTTGGGTCCAGGAAATCCTTGAAACTCAGGTCGTTGGATATACCGATCATGCTTACCTTGGACCGCTTGAGATCGGCATTGATCCTGGTCAGGTTGTAGAGCGTTTCATCCCCACTCTTCTTTACAAGCTTGTCAATTTCGTCGAGAATGATGATGAGGACCCCGCCCGCCGTTTCGAGCTGGTTTTTCAGCTCCTGGTACACCTGGTCAGTCGGCCACCCTGTCATCGGGATGTGGGCCCTGAGTTTATCGCTCGCGGTCTCGTCTGGTCCAAGAAGACATTTCGATATCTGTGCAAGGACCCGGTACTGGGTATCGATCACCTCGCAGTTCAGGTGGACGACCCTGCAGAGGGTCCCCATCTGGGTGCTGGCATTTTCGAGCTCAGAGCCCACGTATCTGGTGCAAGCTGTTTTGCCGGTCCCGGTTTTGCCATAGATAAGAATATTCGACGGAGTTTCATTCTTTAAAGCCGGTGCCAGTATCGATGCCACCTGGTCTATCTGGGGCCGCCGGTGGGGGAGGATTTGCGGTCTGTAGGAATGCCTGAGGACCTCTCTGTTCTTGAAAATTTTATTATTTGCGAGGAACTTTTTAAAGAGTCCTACCGATGTATCGTGGTCTTCAGGCATACTACTCCAGTGGATGTGATCCTTAGGTATCCATACATAAAATCTGATCGATTTTTTCGTATGGATAAACCCCTTTGCTTCCAATGGAACTATTGAAAATCAAGCTCAAAATCAAATAATATTGAATAATTTTATATTTCTATCAGGAGTGGAAGCACCATTACAGCAAGTGCATAAACCTTCGGATCCACGAAAATCAATCCCTTGAAACGGAATATTCGTAAGTTTTTCCAGTGGCAATTTCAGAATTTTTTTAAAACAAATTGATGATTACCATAAGGAATCGAATTCGGAAAAAAACTGATTTTATTTTTTTATCACTATTACCAAATATTTCATAAAAATATTTACCAATGCACGGGGATTTCACGGTGAATTCCTCCGTTTGTGATATCACAGGGAGAGGGTATGATTTCCATTGGAGACCCGGATTGAAATGATGCTTTTAGTAATAATTGGTACAAAAGAAACGGTCATTTAAGATTATGATTATTCTTATATATATATTATACGAATTAAAAATATGAAATAAAATATAAAATGGGAAGCGATGAGGATTGTTACCACTATTTTTTTCAGACTAATACTTTGTAAGTAAAAAACAGACTTCGTAGAATCTAAAGATGGTACTATCTTAATTACGTAGCATACTTGGAAGGGTGTATAAAGGCTCCTGAAAATCCAGAGATATTATTGATTTGATATAACAATAAATCAGGGGAAAAACCAGAATATGGTACACTTTCATAATAAACCTGTTGAATAATTGCCGTAAGTCACCCGGCAGCCAGCCTGATAATCGTATAAAGAATGGTCTTTTTTTAATCCGGGATTAACCCCGGATAACAGAACAATCAGATGGAAGATACCCCGTCATTTCAGTTTAATCTCTCAGTTCATAGTAACTGATCGCAGAATTTTTGGGGGATCGAGAATAAAGATCGCCCTCTAATAAAGGTCTTTTCCGGAGCTCTCCGACAAATATTCTTCCTCCAGTGGAAATAAAGGGGTAGCGGATCCCTATCACCAATTTGAAAAAAACCGGACTCGCTAGGTTTTTACCATAGCCTCATGATAGGTACGTGATGGATCCAGAACACAGGAAAGCCCTTGAAATAAAGGCCGGGGTAATAACGGTCTCCAGTTCACGAAGCACTGATACCGATTCCAGTGGAAAAATAATTGTTGCACTTCTCAGGGAGGCAGGAATAGTTACGGAGCACCTCGGAATAGTGCCCGATTCTATCGCAGAGATCCGGGAAATGCTAATATGTGGACTGAAATCCTGCAATTGTCTCGTCATCAACGGAGGAACCGGGCTTACCCACGACGACTGCACCATCGAAGCAGTGGAGCCCTTGTTCGAGAAGAAGATCGATGGATTCGGTGAGTTATTCAGGCTTAAAAGTCTTGACGAGGTTGGGACCTCTGCGATGCTCTCGCGGGCCAGCGGGGGAATAATCCAGAAGAAGGCTGTTTTCTGCATACCAGGGTCCAATGGAGCGGTAACACTTGCAACACGGGAACTGATCCTCCCCGAAATCGTTCACATTCTGACGCATGCAGGGAAATAATAAAACCCGTTTTTTAAACGACTGGCAAGGTTGACCAGGGCACCTGTAACTGCGGTCCCAGAGAGATACCCGGATGGCCATTCCACCAGGTGGAGTGTATCAACCCGTCCCAACACCCCGATTCGCAGGTCCAGCAACAGGCCCGACGACAGATCAATCTCTATTTATAGGCGTCGAGAAGGGCTACCCGCTCCATGACCAGGTCTTTTAACCGGTCTTCCCCGGCGACTCTAAGTTCTTCGGGGGTTATATTGAAGATCGACATAAGCCGGGATCTCTTGATCGCGTCAATCCTCTCCCATTCGTCAGATGTTTCTTTCATGTCATGGGAGAGGATATTCCAGGCCTCCTTGTTATCAGGACAGAGGCAGAGGTACGCAAGGTTGACCCCTTCGTGGATCCCGAACCTGGTCCCGTCGATAACCTGGCGGGAACCTGCTGCATATAAAAGTGCCTCGATCTCGACCGAACTCGAGATGCAGGTATTCGATCCGGCCGCACGAAACGCATGGGACAGGGCAATGTTAACGTGGCTCCTCCCGGCCATCATCTCTTTGTCAAACAAAATGATGTGTGAACCAAAATCGGCCGAAATAGTTCGCAGACGTCTAAGGAAACCCGGGATGTCGTTGGTAGTGAACACTACCTGGCGGATGCTGCAGGGGTGACCAGTTTCCGGCCAATCGGAACCGGCGATATTTCCGAATTGATCCCTTGATGAACCCTCTGGTCCTTTATCGGTTGGTATCCGGTGCATTTTCAGTCACCAAAATGCGACAGGGTTGATTGTTCAGGTCTGGATGTTGGCGTATCATCAGCATCAGGAGATTCCTGGAAACGCTTGCCGAGGCCTGCATTTTTGAATAGTTGCTCTGCAATGCCTTTACCGAGGATTGAGGAAATCCGTTCCATTCCGGCCTGCCTGATCTCCTCGGGGCCGGTGATGCCGTTATTGAACAACCGGCGTGCCCGCACCCTGCCGATATTTTTGAGTCTGACCAGTGGCAGCAGTTCCCGTTTCACGCCATACTTCATGCAGGACTCCAGCTCACGGACCGAATTCCCAAACTTCGGGGCGAACATCGGTGTGAGTCGTGATGTGGCATGAAGGAGCCAGTTGATACTTTCCACCATCGAGTAGATGTCTCCCGGACCTACCGAATAGCGTTCGCAGATCGCCGTGTCTGACAGCTCGTGAGACCAGTCCAGGAGGAGCATGGTCGTTTTCAGGCCCCGGTAAAACTGCTCCTCCTCGTCGGGGGGGATTTCGAGCCATAACCCGGATTCATTGTCGCAATAAAACCTGTCGAGATAAGGACGGTCTTTATTGCTTACATAAAGGGTATACATATCGGGCGTGCTGCAGATCAACTGGAGAAGGCCGGAATCCGAGTACTCTTCGGCGGAGATCATGCCCTGCACGATCGTCTCGGCTCCCCGCGGGTCGATGTACAGGCGTGAGACCAGGTAACCGAATTCGGTAGCCGAAATGATCTCCCGGTTGATGGTGATCATCTCCGAAGAACAAAGGAAATCGATCACCCGATCGATCACTTTGGGGATTATCCTGCTCTGCTTATGCTGGAAAAGGAAAAATGTCCGGTCCATAAAGGAGGTAATATCCTGCCGCGACCTGACGAACCCCGATGCGATCAGGGAGAGAATGTGGGTGCAGAGCTGGGTCTCGGAACCTGCCTGGGAATAGATATCCTCGGCAGGCGCATCGATGTACCATTCGAACAGTGCATCGACGTCCTGTTCGTCCTTGGCAATCAATACCGCCTCCCCGTACGGATCGAGGCGGGGTCTTCCGGCCCTCCCTGCCATCTGGTGGTATTCCCTGACCGGGATCGGTACCATTCCCTCCCCTGAAGCAAACCTCCGGTAATCCCTGATTATCACCCGGCGTGCAGGCAGGTTCAGCCCCGCAGCCAGCGTGGGTGTCGAGGAAATTGTTTTGATGTGCCCCTTCCGAAAGCCATCCTCAATTATTGACCGGATTTGGTGGTTCAATCCGGCATGGTGAAATGCAGCACCCGCGTGAACGCATGCAGCAAGCGTCTTATCGATATCGGTCTCAGCAAGTTTTTTCAGCCGGTCAAAATAGCCATCCAGGTCCTTGCTTTCGCATTTCAGTGCCTGTGCGGCCCGTTTTGCAAATGCCTCGGCATTTTTCCTCGATGAAACAAAAACCAGGCACTGACCGCCCTCTTCAATCGTGTCGAGACAGAGGTTTAAATCATCATATTTTGAAACGACCTTCACGGGCCGGCACTGGTCATGGAACCTGATCTTTCCGTTATAGAACACCCCCTGGCGGAGGTCCACCGGCCTCCATTCCGACGTCACCAGTTCTGCATCCATCCATCGGGCGAGAACGCCGGGATTTCCAATCGTTGCGCTAAGAGCGATCACCTGCATGGCAGGGTTGCGGAAACGCATCTTGGTAATTACCATCTCGACGGTAGCCCCCCTGTCGGGAGAATCGATCAGGTGCACCTCATCCACCACCAGGAGTGAGATATCGGAGAGCCAGTGGGCACTGTTCCTGATGAGCGAGTCTACTTTTTCACTGGTCGCCACGATGATATCGTTGGCACCGAGCGACTCGTCGCGCCGGTCGAAATCTCCTGTAGATATGCCAACTTTCACGCCCTTTCCGGAAAAGTCTTCGAATTTTTCACTGGCCAGTGCTTTTAAGGGGACAATGTACAGGCATTTGCCCCCTGCTCCTATGTGGTGGTGCATCGCCATCTCGGCGATAAGAGTTTTCCCGCTCGCCGTGGGGATCGCGACGAGGAGGTTTTTTCCGTCGAACATCCCCTTATCGACGCATTCCGCCTGCGGAGGATATAACCCGGTAATCCCGGAACGTGCGTAATAATTCCGGAGGCCTGCGGGGATAGGCAATTCAGATATATTCACGGAGTGCCTCCCCCGACCTGTGGTAGAGAATGGTCCTGTTCCCCGGTGACAAACCATAACCCCATTGATTCCACTCTAATACTACTGCAAATCAGTTAAATTGATCAATTAAGCTTAGGGATCCGTATTTAAACTGCAGTGGAAATGTACCCAACGTGTCGTTCATGGCAGTCAGAGACGGCTGGCCTCAATAGTAATAGCTGATGATATCCTGTTTTGCTTCACGTTTTTTCTTTTCCAGGAACGAGAAGACCATCTCATGGGGAACTCCCTGGACCAGCATGTCGATAGCGCTTCGGGCGACCTTGATCTGCTCGGGCAACCCGATCAGTGCGATGGTCTTTCCATATACCGATACCGACACCTGGGTCATGTCCTCGATCTGCTCGCGTGATTTCCCGTCCTTGCCGATGATCCTTCCCCTGAGCCTGTCGAGTTGCCGGGGGTTGTCGGCAATGGCCGAGAGGTCGATGACATCAAGGATCAGGTCTTCATCTTCGAGAAGACAGAAGGCCCTCTCGGGAGAAAACCCCCGGTTAATCGCGTTCACGGTCTCGACTGCCCGGAGGAATCCGAGCGCCTCTTCCCCTTCGATGATGACAAGCCCCTCCTTGCTGTCGATGGACATCCGCGTTCCTGACTTTTCTTCCAGTCTTTTCTTGGTTGCTCCCTCTTTTCCGATGAGGGCTCCAACCCTGTTTCCTGCAATTTTTATTTCCTGTCTCACTGTGTCACCCTTCTTCTGCCTGAGTTTTTGTTCCGCCGTCCGGGAAAACCATCCCGGTCACACGGGAAAAGATCACCTTCTCATCATCCACATCGCAGCGGGACGAGAAGAAATGATTGATATTTGCGATATCCCGTTTTAAGAATCTGAATGCCTTCGGATGGTCGATAGTAACCGACTGCCCCATGTCAATGATGTATGGTTTCTCATGGTAGAGGATATTAAACTCGCTCAAATCGGCATGGATAAGGCCGGCCTTTTTGTAGAGGTCTTCGATGAACTGAAGTATCTCCCGGTAAACCCTGTCCGGGTTTTCGGTATTCGCATTTTTAAGCTGCGGATATGGAATCCCCTGGGAGCCGATGAATTCCATGACAAGGATATTCCTGTCCCAGACGAATGGTTCGGGTACGGAAAGCCCTGCAGTATGGGCCCTTTTCAGATTCGAGAACTCTTTCCGTGACCATGCAAAGATAAGGTCTTTTTTCGTCTTTTTAATCCCTGCGAACCGGCGGTCCCCGATGATATATTCGCCCATCGCGTTGAAATTGGCGGTCCTGATCCGGTAGATCTTGATTGCGATGTCGGTCGAGTCCTTCTCGGCCAGGAATACGTTCGCTTCTTTCCCGGTGCTGATTGACCCCCCGATGGCCGAGATCCACTTCTTGTGGACCAGTTTGTAGAGGGCGAGGAGCGTGATCTCATCGAACACCTCCCCCCTGACCTTCAGAGTGTCGACGTCTTTTATGCGGATGCCGAGGTTTGCGATTTCCCGGTCGAAATCATATTCCTGTTCGGTCTCCTTTCTCCGCACTGACGAATCACCATCTATAATACATGATCGCGGACCGGGGCCAGGATCTCCGAGAGATAACATCCCAGGGTTTTTTTCAGGTCGAGAGGATGGATCTCCCCTTTGCGATACGCATCTTCAAGTTCCTGGTAGGCAGTAAACTCCCGGATCCCGCCGAACTTCTCAGGGCGGGATATGGTCACCGATAGTACTCTTGGGAATACATGGTACTGGAACATCTGGAGCACGGCGTTGTCCTCGCACTCAGGCGGGCAGAACGCCTTCTGGCATTTCTTGTTGATCGTCTCTTCGGTGTCTGCGACCGATATATAATTGCCGCTCGAAGAGGACATCTTCTTCCCGTCGAGCCCGTTGAGGATCGGCGTATGGATACAGACCGGTGCCGGGAAACCCACGTTGACGAGGTGTTCCCGTGCAAGCATGTGGATTTTCCGCTGGTCAATACCGCCGACCGCTGCATCGACGCCAAGCATCCCGATATCGACCATCTGCATGATCGGGTATATCATCTGGGAAACGGTAGGAGCTTCCATCTGCCTCCCGACCTCGTCCATGCTTCTCGTCGCACGATTGAGGGTGATCTGCTGGGAAAGACGGAGCACGAGGAGTTCGTAGTCCGGGTTCAGCTGGAGGTCGGAACCGAGGACGAACCTGACATCTTTCAGCCCCAGCCCCTCGAAACAGCGCCTGTTATAATCGGCGAGTTCGCGGACCTCGGCCATCGATCCCTTACGGTTCAGGAAGGCATGGAGGTCGGCCAGCAGGACGACGATTTCAAATCCGGCAGCCTGCAGGTCCATGAGCTTATTCACCGTGACGAGGTGGCCGAGGTGGATCTCCCCACTTGGTTCATAGCCTGCGTATACGCGTTTTTTCGGCTTGTCCAGGAGAGTTTTTAATTCTTCTTCAGTGACGACCTCGACGGTATTCCGTGTCGCCAAGGTATAGGGATCCATTAAAAAGATTTGGCGATTATGGGTGTTAATGGTTCTTCTAAATCGCTTTGAACCCAAGCGCTTCGTTTGTCATCCGTACCGACGTCGCTGCATCCTTAATTGTCCCGGTCATGGCACGGATTGCATCGATATTTTCCACGACGACATCAGCTTCCTGGTGGATCGCCTGGAACAGGTACAGTTCTTTTCCAACAACCGCGACTGAGTCTTCAAAGATGCCGTTCTCCCAGAGGTCGGAACGACAACGTCCCATATCCATCGCATATTCCTTCAGCTCGGCTGTGCTCGTTATGCCGGTTGATTTTCTTACCAGTCCCATCCGTGGGTGCTGCTCTATTATTTTCAGGATATCTTCCCTGGTCGCCTGTTTTTTCAGGTCCATGGTAATGGCGTGCATGTGCATCATTGTCGTCGGTACGATCATCGCCATCGTGACGATTGGGATGTGGGGGAGAACCGTCTGGACATCGGGCCCGTGGTGACTCGGAATCGTGACGGGGTTAAGGACCACGGCATCGATAGGTCCTTTTTTGACTTCGCCCGGGTCGGAGCCACGCCTGACCATGACGGCACGGACTTTTTCCACGCCGTAGGCCTTGTCCATGGCATTGATGATCCTGCAGAGCCCGGTCGTATTGCAGGAAACAACCCTGGCAAATTGTTTTCCTATGGCATCCTTATAGTTGCAGTCCGAATTGAAGGAAAAGCCGGCGACTTCGTGTTCTTCGCCTCCCTGGAAGATCGCCCTGATCCCGAGTTTTTCATAGGTCGGCTTGTTTTTTGCACCGACGTCCCCGGGAGTGGCATCGATCACGATATCGGCCTTTTTCAGCATGTCATCGACCGATCCTGCAACCGGGATATCAGCTTTGTCGAATGCCGTTTTTTTGGCGGGGTCCGCGATATAGAGGGGATATCCCCTCATCTTTGCGATATAGGCCTCGGCACTCGGCCTCGTTTTCGAGACCCCGACGATCTCCATATCGGGTTGGGCCGCAACAGCATCGGCGACACGCTTTCCGATTGTCCCGTATCCGTTTACTGCTACTCTTATCATACAATGAGGAAATGAGAGGACATCATTATTTAACCTAATCCTTTGATAACGTCGAATCCGTATTTCCGGTTACCCGATATTTCCGAGGCTGCCTCATCACCAATGGTCCCATATCTGAAAAAAAGTAAAAAATTCCTGCCATAGCATGAACAACTCCTGAATCGTTTAGTCCCTGGTGCAGCAGGCCACCTTTCGGTAAATTATCATGGTAATGCCTTTATTGGGGCAACAACAATAGCAAATGGCAGGCGGATTCAATTGCTCGAAGTTTGCAGAATACCATCACGATGGGGATCGTTTATTGTCTGGGGGGTAATCCTCATCTTAATCGGGATTATCACCCTCCTTTGGCCTACCGTGGTAATGAACATCATTGCACTGATATTCAGTGCCCTTGCATTCCTGATTGGCCTCATACTGATCATCATCGGTATTTTTGCTGCCCGGTACCGGGTATCATGGTGGCCGCTCCTGTTGGCAGGACTTTTTTTTATCGCCCTCGGTATCGTTTCCGTCATCGCTCCCGGATTCCTGGCAACCGTTGCAATCGTCCTGATGGCAGCACTTTCCATCCTGATCGGTCTCCTGATGATCGGGTACGGCCTTATCTCGTTTGAGGAACTAGCGACCCGGCTCTTTGTCATCATTCTCGGGATCGTTCCCCTTCTCATCGGGGTCGCGATGATCTTATACCCGGGAATCGCAGCAGTCCTCGTGGTGGTCCTGTGGGGAATTTTTGCAGTTGTCATAGGAGTCGCGATGATCGTCCAGGCAATTACGCTCTGGCGGGTGAAGCGCACCTTTGGCTGCGATGAGGAGATCATAGATATTGTGCCGGAAGAGATCGATTCGTGAAATATCTAAAATCCGGCAAGTTTGAATCTCGCCAAGAGGACGACGGATCGCGACCCGTTCCCCTACCTTTATTTTTAAAGCTAACGTTGACAGGAGGGGGTTTCACCCCCTCCCTGCCCCTCTCCCAGTGCGATATTCATTGGACAGGGGTGAGTCCGGAATGAAAATTAGTCGTTTCTTGTGCTTGTGCAGTCCCTATCGCAATCGGGGCCGCCACAGCGGCGGGGCAGAGCCCCGGGAGCGTCAGATATATCAATTTTCATGTGAAGGCATATGGTATATAGAACAACGGCAAATGAAAGATAAGACCCTCAAAATGCCTAAATATCCGTTGTGCGGGATATTCCTGTCAATCGCTCAGATACCCTGACTGGATCTCGACGACTTCGGCGCTGTCTTTTGCGGCAGCATAGAGCCCCAGTGGCTCTTCATTCACTTCGAGAAACCGGATTCCCCACCTGAACTTGGATAATATCGCTTCGGCCTGCCCACGCTCACCGAGGATGACCAGTGCGGCGGCAAATGCCTCGGCTGAATTCAGCCTCCATGGTCTCCCGAAATTCACCGGGTTAGCCGCGAGTAGAAAGGGTAGCGCTCTTCGCGGGCTCCATCCGGAGATGGCAGCGGTGTCCAGCACTTCCCATGAGCAGTCGAGCACGGTTAGAGATTTAACCTGGTTATCGGCGGGTGACAATGCCTGCTCCGCAGTCGGGTCCAAAATCAGGCTACCCCGGGGGATCCGTGACAGTGAATGAACGATCTTTAAGAGCCCTGCACGTTCAAGCCTTACGACAGTGCATTTCCTCGGGTCGCAACTGTTATCGCGGTAGGCAAAGAGGGGGATCATCTATGTTCTGTGAGCGCCCACATTCTATCAATGTACGTGCTGATGTCCCCCTGTGTCCTGGAACCCGGTCTTCGTGCCGAAGGGATTACCACGCGCGAGGACCTCCTCTGTTTCTCCCGAGCGAAGGAACGGTGTGAAAAATTCGGGATCGATATCGTCCCGCTCCCATGCCCGGAGACCCTGTTCCTCGGTAAGGACCGCAAACCCGGCACATTTTTGGAAAGACTTGATTTTAACGAATTCCGGGATTACCTCGTTACACTCGAAGCGCAGGTCAGGGATATTATCCGGGAACGCGGACTCCCGTTGGGTATTATCGGGGTCAATTCGTCTCCCACCTGCGGTGCGACATCGACGTATTACGGCAGCACCGACGGGTCATCGCCAAAAAAGGCTGAACGGGGAGTTTTTCTTGCAAAATTTCCCGAAATACCGGTGATCGATGTAAAACATTTTGCCCGGTACCGGGCGTACCTGGCTGCGCCCCTCTTTTCGGAAGCTGAGAGAACGTTCAACCAAAAAATCCGGGACCTCCTCAGGGCCCATTTCTTCGAGGTATACCTGCCCCAGGAAGCGGGAGACGATACCCACTGCCGGAGTGCAACGGCACACAGGGAAATTTTCCGAATGAACAGGGAAGCCCTCGACCGGGCGGATTTTCTCGTTGCTGTTATTGACGGTGCCGACGCCGATTCCGGCACGGCCTGGGAGATGGGATACGCGACCTGCAGGGGCACCCCGGTCTATTCAATACGTACGGATTTCCGCATGGTGGGCCAATACGAGCTCGTTAACCTGATGCTCGAGCAGTCATCGGTAATCGTGAGGGATATCAGGGATCTGCCAAAGATACTGGGATCGTGGGGATTTTAGGATGATACCGCTCGATTTTTTAAGGGGCGGAAATCGCAGGGCTTTAATTATTACCGGCCGGACGCCTCTCGCAACAAAAAAAGGCCCTGTTTGAATTTCTCATTTATCCTTAAATTGCGAAATCGACCGGGATGGGGTCCCACCTCCCTGCCCAATCCCCATCAGAATTGCCAGCCGGAGAGGGTCGATCTGGAAGTAGAATTAATCAATTCTTGTGCAGTCCCTGTCCCTGCGGGGTCGCAACAGCGGCGGGGCTGAGTCAAAGGAATTGTCAGACTAATCTGAACTATTCCATGGTTATCAAAGATTACTTAGAACGTAACTCAAAACGAGGGGCTGCGAGGCAGAAACTCATTCTTTTCCCTTGGTATACTTCCTGCCGGTTCCAACGGTGTTTAAAACGCCTCCATACCTGCCCGATCCCTATGATGCGGCGTGAGAACCGGTCTGTTACAAATTTCAGGAAATTCCTGCCGGCGACGTAAGACCTATCACCGACAAGACCGAATCCTATTCGGATGTCTAACCTGAACGTGGCGATGCTGTGTCCCCCGGGGTATTCGAAAGAGATAGCGAAACCCGGGACTGCCAGCGATATCACATTCTATAACCTCAAGTCCGGGGATGTCACGGTCACGATGGTGGAGCCGTCGCGGTACCCGGAGAAATTGGCACCGCTGTTTTTCAGTGTGTCACTGGCCGAGAAAGTTGTCCTCGTGATCGACGAGATCAACGCCCAGCTCGGGGAGATGATCCTGATGCTGGACTGCGCCGACCAGAAATCCGGGTTTCTTATTCTCAGGAATTACATTACCCCCGAACAGGTCGCCCCCTTGATTAAAGGGACCGCAATCGAAGGGTATGAAGTAATCGAAGACGACAGGATGAGACTGCGGGAGCGGCTCCTCGTCGAAGCGGCCCGGAAAACAATTGACCCGGTAGTCCAGGGACGAACCCCGGGTGCCATGCCGATCGACCATTTCTTCAACGTCAAGGGGATCGGCACCGTGGCTCTCGGGTGTGTGGTCGGCGGCATAATCAAGCGCCACGACACCCTGAACGTGTTGCCGGTGAAAAAAACCGCCCTGGTCCGTTCGATACAGAAACACGATGACGATGCCGAGGCTGCATACGCGACCGACCGGGCAGGCCTCGCCCTGAAAGGGATCGAAGCTGAAGAGCTTGATCGCGGATACGTCCTCACGAAAGACCCGTCAATCACTTCCTCAGGCACCCTCCACGGCAGGGCAACCCTGGTGAAGTACTGGCCCTCGGCATTGAAGGAAGGGATGGTGGTCTATGTCGGCCACTGGATGCAGTTCCTGCCATCGAAGATCGCTTATGTCAACAATTCCGGCGATTGGCACAAACCGGAAATCACCCTGAAAACCGAGAAGGAACTGGTTTACCCCTCAGGGGCGAATGCGATACTCCACTACCTCGAGGGAGGAAAATTACGGATCATCGGGACTTTGGCGATCGAATAACAAGCCCGGATAAATCCCAAACCCGTCAAAATCCGGGCTTCCTCTTTATTTTTGGGGTCAGTATAACGGGATTTTAGTAATCCTTTCTGATATTCCCAATCTTTTAAATGCGATACCTCCTATCGTACCATGGTGACACGATAGTGTTTGAAGGATTAATCCCCTGGATAGTGGGGGGTATCGTACTCCTCATCATCATCATATTTGTCTTCTATTTCATCGGCATCTACAACCGGCTTTACACCCTCAAAAATTCGTCGGAAGCCACGCTCGGCCAGATCAGGGTCGCGATGAAAAAGAGGCTCGACATGATCGACCAGCTCCTTGGAGCAGTCAAAAGTTACGCGAAATTCGAGCAGGAAACATTAACGAAGGTCACGGAGATGCGTGCCAAGGTCGGTACTGCGGGACCCGGCGACCTGAACGACATCGAAAAAGAATCGCGCTCGCTGTTCGGAAGGCTGATCGCAGTCGCAGAGAACTATCCCGACTTAAAAACCAATACCACGGTATTGAACCTCCAGGACTCAATCCGGAGTATCGAGGAGGAGATTGCACGGCAGCGGTATACCTACAATAACATCTCGCAGCAGTTCAACATCATGTGCGACACGATACCCTCGAAATTCATTGCAAATATGATCCACATGCAGAAACTGGATTACCTGCAGTTCGAGGAACAGATCAGCACACCGCCGAAGATCGAGTTCTAGGGTTGGTACCGTGAGCGAGTTTCGGCAGATAGCATCACTCGTCATCGTTTCGGTCCTCGTGGTGCTCGGGATGTTCGCCATTGTGGCGGTCCTCCCGGCACTCATCGAGGGCGACCTTGTCGTCGACCATTATAACGCAAATCTTTTCCAGAACGGGACATTCACCGAGCATTACGATTATGTTGTCAAGAACTCCGGGGAGTACCGGATGCTCTTCCGGTTCTGGAACGACCCCCTGGTCACAACACCGGTGGATTTTCCATCGATTCAGTTTGTTTCCCTGACTAACCCTCCGGGGACGACGGGGTACGTGAAGGATTACACGGGTACCGTTATCATTGCAGGAAAAAATGGTGACCGGTCGCAATCCGGGGTCATCCAGCGCCTTGCCGAACTGAGCGAGGAAGGGATCTTCAACCCCTCGTACTTTAATGCGGGAGTATATTCCCTCGATTCGACGGTAATCCTTCACCCCCCGATCGAATACGACGCGACCGATGCCCATCTCAACCTGAAACTCGTCGACCAGCATGTGCCGTACCGGAACATCAGGATCACGGTCCCGGCGAAGTATGTGACGGCAGTCTACCCCCACCCGGATACCTTGCAGGTGACGAGGGAGGGCGACCTGATCGTGATCACCGGGAGGGCCTCGCAGGACGAGACCGTCGGTATCGAACTCCTGCTTTCGAAAGATGCGATCGGCCTGATGACCGGGTTCCCGACGCCGGTAAGCGATGTCGCAGGGAAAACGAGCGCGGCGAATCCCTGGTACAATGGTATCCCCTACGCGTTATCCCTCGCGTTGCTGGCCGGCGGGTATATCATGGCGGTCCTCACCCCGGTCATCTTTATCGCCATCTATTACCGGCATGGCCGTGAAAAACCATTTACCGTCCCGAAATACCTGAGTTTCGTGCCTGACCCTTCAAAAAAACCCTGGGCTGTGAACCTGCTCTTTAAAGGCACTGCCATGGACTTCGATACCGATGGGTATTATGCGACACTGCTTGACCTGCACAAGAGAGGCTTCATTAAAATCCTTGAGAAGGAAAGTGGCACCGGTGTCACAATTACCATCCTGAAAGAAAATTCGGACGACCCCTATGAACAACGGGTCCTGGCATTCCTGAAGGACGTCGAACAGAACGGGGTGGTCGATTCCGAAGTCCTGAAAACACTTGCCGAACATGCAGCCCGGGACCTGAAAGCGCAGTCAAAGATCCTCAAGTACCAGAGGGAACTATCCGATGTGACCCACAGGACCGATCCGGTCCTCATCAACCGGTATATTATCGACGGCAGGGACCATATCATTCCCCTGGCCCTGTTCAGTGCGGCGATTCTCGCCGTTGTTATCGTGGTGCTGATTGTCGTGCCGGTCAACCTGTACCTGCTCCTGCCGGCGGCATTCCTCTGGGGGACCATCCTCATCCTTTCAGGGATTGCCCTTGCATACCCTCCGACCCTGTTTGGGCAGTGGAAGGATGATAAATATAAGGAAAAGCTCGAATGGGATGCGTTTGCCTATTTCCTCTCGGATCTCGCCCTGATGAAACAATACTCCCCGGCAGATATCTCCCAGTGGGGCGAATGGCTCATCTACGGGACCGCACTTGGAGTCGGGAAAAAGGTTGAAAAAGCCATGAAGGAACTGAATATCAGCATCCCCGAGATGGTGGCAGCCCCTTCGCTTGGAGTCATGTATGGTGCATTTGTCCCGATCGTTGCCTTCTCGCCCCCGTCACAGGGAGGGGGCGGCGGAGGCTTCGGAGGCGGCGGGTTCGGTGGCGGTGGAGGCTTTGGCGGCGGTGGCGTCGGCGGGCGATAATGCCAAAACTGTCATTTTTTGGATGCCACACATTGGGGTATTAAGAAACACCCTGATTCCGGTTGACCGGATCCCGAATTATGAAACCTCCTCCAGAGCTGCGGGCTTTTCTATCCTACTGTTCCGGGACAGGATGCCCGCTGAGATTGGTTTATGACAGGCCGGTACACACGTTCTGATCAGATCGTTCATGCAATACGCAGAAGGAAAACCGGGAAGAATTTTTCTCCTGAGGATCGACCACGGAGAGGATCTGGTCGGGACTCTCCATGAATTCATCATCGGACATGGGATAAACTGCGGGTATATCAGGTTTATCGGGGCATTGTTATCGGGAGAGATCGTGACAGGCCCCGAAAAGCCCGTCCTCCCACCAGATCCTCATTTTGAGTCATTTTCCGGGGGGTGGGAAGTAGTGGGCATGGCTACCATAACGCCGGGAGAGGACGGTCCCCGCCTGCACCTCCACGCCTCGATCGGCAGGGGCAACCAGGTCCTTACCGGATGTCTTCGGGGAACGATCACGACATACATCATCGTTGAGGCAGTCATTACTGAGATCACCGGCATCGAAATGCATATGGAACAGGACCCGGTAACCGGACTTGTCCTGCCGGTCATGCCAGAAGGCTCCAGGCATTTGTGAAAACTTCACGATAAGGGTAATACTCAGAGAACTGACCCGTAACCGGACACCATGCAACCACAACAGCCGATGTTCCTGCCAATGACTGAAACAGAAGGAGCGGAGCTTGGTGTCGGACAGTTCGATATCATCCTCGTCACCGGCGACGCCTATGTCGATCACCCGTCGTTTGGAACGGCCCTGATAGGCCGAGTCCTCTGGGATGCCGGGTATTCTGTCGGCGTGATCGCAAGACCGGACTGGAAAAATCCTGAAGAATTCAGGAAGCTCGGCAAACCCAGGTTATTTTTTGCCATATCCTCCGGAAACGTCGATTCGATGGTAAATAACCTTACTCCGGCATTGAAACGGAGGAAGGAAGACGTTTACGGGCCCGGGGGAAAACCCGGGAGGCCCGACAGGGCACTCCTCGTCTATACCGACATAATCCATTCGAATTTTCCCGGAATCCCGATAATTATTGCCGGGATAGAGGCGAGCCTCAGGAGGTTTGCCCACTACGACTACTGGTCCGACAGCGTACGGCGGTCGGTCCTTGCCGATGCCCCTGCCGATCTTCTCGTATTCGGTATGGCGGAACGCCAGCTCCTGGAGATCGCACGCCGGCTCTCGAATGGCGAGGCGATCGGATCGATCCGGGACATAGCAGGGACGTCGTACAAGATGCCCCTGGCCGAATGGCGATCGGGAATTCACGAGGAGATCGTCCTCATCCCTTCATTCGATGATGTTTCCAGGGACCGGACGGCATACGCGAGGGCATTCGCTGCCCATTACCGGGAACAGGACCCGGTAAGGGGATGTGCCGTGGCACAGGCCCATCCGAAGACCATTATCATCCAGAACCCTCCTGCAAAGCCGCTCTCCACCGAGGAAATGGACAGGATATACGAGTTACCGTTTCGCCGCGAGCCCCATCCGTCGTACCGGGAGCCGGTCCCTGCCCTGGACCCGGTCAGGTTCTCGATTACGAGTCACCGCGGGTGTTCCGGCGCCTGCAGTTTCTGTGCCCTGACCCATCACCAGGGACGGATCATCCAGAGCCGCAGTATTGCGTCGGTTGTCAGGGAGGCAGGACGGCTCGCCAAAATGTCCGGGTTCAGGGGAATAATCCAGGATATCGGTGGCCCGACGGCGAATATGTTTATGGCCTCCTGCCGGGCGTGGGATAAAGACGGTGCGTGTACAGACAGGAACTGTACCGGTTGTCCATCCTATAAAACGGCTCACGAAGTGCAGGTTGCCATGCTACAGGCGGTCACGGAAATTCCCGGTGTCAAACGAGTGTTTATCAGCTCGGGGATACGGTACGACCTCATCGAAAAAGAACAAACGTCCTACCTGGAGGAAGTCGTCGGCAGGCACACATCAGGCCACCTGAAGGTCGCCCCCGAACACATCGTCCGCCATGTGACCCGGATTATGAATAAGCCCTCAGTGGAGGTATTTGAACGCTTTTTAACCAGTTTCAGGAAATTTTCTGAGACTGACGGCAAAAAACAGTATATCCTTCCCTATTTTATGTCCGGACACCCGGGGTGTACCATGAAAGACATGGTCGAGCTCGCGCTGTACATCAGGGACCATGACCTGTACACCGAACAGGTCCAGGACTTTACGCCGACGCCGATGAGTGTATCGACGTGCATGTATCATACCGGGCTCGACCCGTTCACCCTTGAACCTGTCTACGTGCCCAAAGGAAGAGAAAAGCTGGTTCAGCGGGCCCTCCTCAGGTTCCGGGACCAGGGCAACAGGGAACTCGTGATGGAAGGACTGAGGGCTGCGGGGCGGCCGGACCTGATCAAAGAGATGATCGGTCACGGGGGCGTATCGCTTCCAAAGACCCTTAAAACGACTGATAAGTCCGGAAAGAACCCGGGATTGAGAGGTAACGCAGGAATGCTGAGGGCGCCTGATAAAAGCAGAAAAAACGCCGGGAAAAACAACCGTGATCCAGGGAAAAAACACCAGGAGTAACCTGGTCATCGGACACCACGATATCGAAACCTGCTGCGATTGCTGCTTTTATGAATGGGCTGTGTCCCGGACTCCCGAAACATGACAGGCGCCGCCGCCCCCGAAGGGCGCCCCGGACGGCGGTTCGACCGGCCGGAAAATAGCAGAGACGCGATAATTTCGCAACCACGAGTCATCTTATATGCGGGAAGCCTGAATCGAACTTCCAGTGAAACAACAAGAAAGTAAAAATATGGATTTCCCGGGGCCGGTTCAGGACGGCGGCACATCCATCCCTTCGTTGACGCATGGTATGCATGCCGCCATCTTTTCATCGATGATACGGTATGCGTTGGCAAGGACCGATGAATTCGAAATAAGCCCGGCGATCAGGATTACTTCGAGGATCTCCTCCCGGGTGGCCCCTTTCTTCATCGCAGCCTGCATGTGATACCCGGTACAATGCTGGCAGCGGAGTGCCGCACCGACAGCCATGCTGATGAGCTCCACATATTTCGGGTCGAGGCCACTCATCTGGGTGACGGTCCCCTTGTAGAGAAGATGGGAGATAAGCACTTCAGGACGTTCCGACATCCTCTTGAATATCAGCGGTGTCCGCCCGTACTCCTGTTCCACATCATCCAGCCATTCGTGTGAGGTTTCCTCTGTTCCTCTTGCAACGATTCCCCTGAGAAGATCTTCAAATTCGGACATAAATCATTCCTGAGAACTTAATCATCGGGAAAAGTTGTAATAACTTCGGAGGGATAATGATGTGATCCAAGTGGGAGTGCAACAGAGGAAGGGCCGCGAAGGGATTCAAAGCTGCCATCGCCAATCAGGATACGAACACCTGCTTCTTTTAGCGTCATAAATCCCGAATAATGTGGCCGGTTCGTTAAATATATAGTAATAAGCGGATGAATTTACCTCAAGAATACGATGACGACGACACGGTCGCTTATACTCGCCGCAGTAATTTGTGGATTTATTTTTTCATGCAGCTTCGCATCGGCAGTTACGGTTGCGGGGACCGGTCAGGTCAGTCAGGCTGACCTTATCAGGGGACAGGCCGGAGATGCCAACAGCGTTGATTTCCCTTATCATCCGGTTTTGCACATCCTTCAGCAGCAACAGGCTGTAATCAGGTCCGGATGGGTTGCGAATAACAGCGGATTCCATTTTACCCTGTACGATACAGGAACATCGATTTTTCAGAATTTAACAAGGTGGCAGACGCCCCTGATAGCGCCCTGGGCTCCTCCCGCAGGAACAGGTTTTTCTGCCACCGGGACGGTCACCTGGCTTCCCATGGAAGGCGGGTTCTTTGGCATCGTTTCTGATGACGGGAAACAATACGACCCGCTCAACCTCCCGAAAGAATACGCACAGGACGGCATGCGGGTGAGGTTCACCGCAAAAACAGATCCCGACATGGCGTCGTTCCATATGTGGGGGACAATTGTTTCGATTATCGATATGTACCCCATTTCCCGGGACGGTCGGGCCGGCCAGGGTGTTTTTGTCCATTACGAACGATCAGGAGGGATTGCCGGGTTTGACGACAAGCTCACGATATACGAAAACCGGACTGCCATCGTTAATACCAGGAATGGCGGCAGGACATTCACCATCACCCCTTCTGAAAAAGCCGGCCTCGTCTCACTGTTCGGGTCGACCGGTTTCGATTTGGTGAACCAGGAAGATCTCCCGATGTTCAAAATCGGGGCCGGGGCCGATCTGTTCTCCTATGTGATCGAATTCAGGGGCCATAAAATACAGGCGATCGAACTGGCAATACCGGACTCCCTTCGCCCGGTAATCGATTCCCTGGATGAAATCGTGAGGAAGGAGGAATAGTGACGTTGTACTGGCGACAGGTCTTCATATCTTTTTTCTGTTATGTCATTGTCACACAATTACCGGTCGACATGAGCTCCCGGGACTCTATACCAGATCCCGAAAAATCCAGTACCACGTGGAGGCCAGGGTGCCGATATAGGAAATCATGGGGTCTGTGAACAATGCGTGACAAACGATTTGTGGCCGTTCACCGGGGTGGAGAGCTTTCGGAAGATCATCACCGCCTGCTGGTCAGGTGGGCACGGGAATGTGCAGGCCATGTCATACCGTTCATTGAAGGGACGGTAGACAGCCGCGTGACGCAGGCATTATTAATCGCAGAAGAATGGGAAATGGGCAGGGCAACAACCGGTGATGCGATGAAGGCATCGGTGGATGCCCATGCGGCGGCAAGAGCATCGTCTAACCCGGTGACGACTGCTGTAGCCAGATCCGCAGGGCATGCCGTTGCAACTGCTCATATGGCTGACCATTCGCTGGGAGCTGCTTCGCATGCCTTGAAAGCCGTGAAAAATGCCGGGAAATCGGTCGACGTCGAGAAAGCATGGCAAAATAACCGCCTGCCTTCTGAGATAACGGATCTTGTACGTACCGCGAAGCTCGAGAAAGAGAAAAGTTTCAGGATATGATGGTCTCCCGGAATTAAGGGCTGTTGCTCCAGTCAAACCACAATATTCGTTTCCGAGAACGGCCTGACCCTGATGAGGATATAATCTCTCATCCTTGAAGGGTTGACATCGGCGACGTCGCCGATCGTAATGCCGCCTTCGATCTCGCATTTACGGATCAAGGTTGCGTACGTGTCGTACGGCAACTTGACCCTGAGACCTGCGATCTGGACCGTAATCGGTGTCGGAGATGTCACATCGGCGATGTCGGGGACCTGTTCCCCGATGACGTCCATGAGGCGGGCGGGCGATACCGAGAGCGGGTCTTTCGCGATCTCGTCCCGGCGGATATCAAGCACCCGGGTAATTTCGGTATTGATCTCGTCGAGCTTCTCGAGTTCGTCCGATTCCTTGGTCCTGTGCATGAACCGGCCGACATTCCCGACGTACCCGTCGACGGGAGGATCGATGATCTTCTGCAGTGCCTCTTTCGAAGGCCCACCGCAGACGATAATGGGCACATCGATACCCCTCCGTAAGACCGGGAATTTGTGCTGGATGCACGCCTCGAAGTTACCGAGCATGAACAGGGCAAGGTCGTGCTCGTTGATGACGTCCCGCTCCTCGTCGTTCATCTGGGCGACCCGTTTCCCGAATCCCCTTGCCAGTCCGACCATGTTGGTCTTCGCCCCGTTCCTCCTGACATATTCTGCAATATCGCACGAAGCATGGGGGAGGTGGTGGATCTCGAGGCTCATGCTCACGACCGCGATCTCGGTACCGACAAGGGGTGCGGGGGTCACATCACCGAGGAGAGGTTTACCGACCCTTCTTATCAGTTCGATATCGTCTTTCGGGACCAGGGCCTGGAGAACTACCTCCTGGGCAAGAAAATGCTTCTGGATAATGTAGCCGCCGACATCCTCGATGAGGTCGACGACCTCGTCATGCCGGTATACTCCGCCCCTGTAAGTAACCGGGACGAGCGTCATAGTTCCTCCCCCATCAGGGCAAATTTCTCCCTGAGCAGAGGCATCAGGTCCTCTTCGAGAGTATTTTCGCTCGCGATATAGTAGAATTTCCCTTTTCCGTAATATTGGCGCCTGACTTTGAACCCTTCCGGTGCAATGGTCTGCATTGCGTATATCAGGTCCTTATAAAGGGCAAGACTGGGATCGGTAACGACCATGTCTTCGAGCTTTTCGGACTCTGCCCGCTCCAGGGCCAGGACAATAGTGAACCTGTCAGGTTGCTCGACCTGTCCCTTCCCGAATTTTTCCCAGAGCAGTTTCAGGAACGGGGCGAGATAGGCCTCGTTCCCGATCGAGATCGTCACCTTGTGCTCCTCGATATTCAGGTTTGCAAAATCCCTGACTTTCACGGGTGAGGGAAGCCTTTTCGTTGTTCCGACAGCGATGAACAAGGGTACCGATGGGTCTATGAAGATATGGATCTTTGCGACGACCTTGGTGAGGTCATGGTCAAGGAGGACTGTCGTAACGATGCGTTTGTAATACTCTCCCCCGGTAACTTCGGGACATTCGACCTCAAAGTAATCGAGCGGTCCCATTTACAACTCCCTGATGAACCCCGACGACAGCAATGCCGAACCGACCGCCCCGATATACTGCGAGTGGTGGGGGACCACGATCTCGGTCTGCAGCAACTGCCCCATTGCATAGACAAGACCGTCGATCAGCGATGTCCCGCCGACCATGATCACCGGTTCCCTGATATCGACCTCCTGGAGCTGCTGTTCGAAGACCTGTTCGGCGACGCTATGACAGGCTGCGGCAGCAACGTTCTCCCGCGAACTTCCGGCCGCCAGGGCATTGACCAGACTCTGTGTCCCGAAAACGATGCAGTAACTGTTCATGGGGACATCGGCAGCCATTCCCTTCATCGCCAGGGGTCCAAGTTCCGTAATCTCGACACCAAGGCGTTTTGCGGTCATCTCAAGGAACCTCCCGCTCGCTCCTGCGCAGATGCCGCCCATGGTGAATGTACCCGGGATACCGTCCTGCACACTGATCGCCTTGTTGTCCATCCCCCCGATGTCGATCACGGTTGACGGGCCGTGCTGGCAGTCGGCGAGATAGACCGCACCCTTCGAGTTCACGGTAAGTTCTTCCTGGATAAGGTCTGCTCCGATTTTCTCCCCGACCAAGAACCTTCCGTATCCCGTGGTGCCAACGGCCTGGACATCCTCACGTTTCACTCCGGCCTGCTCAAGTGCAAGTTTTATGACCGCCTCCGCACTCTCGAGCACTCCTGTCGTCGGGAGCCATCCGGTGCCGACGATCGCGTTGTCTTTCATGACGACCGCTTTCGTGGTGCTGGATCCCGAATCTACCCCGAGGGTGAGTCCCACCTGGGTTTCTCTCGCAAGCAGTGCTCTCCTCCGGGCGATGGTGGTGAGGGCTTCCATCCGGGTGAGGAGAGTCCCTGCCGTGGTCCGTTCGGTGAACGAATAACTCACCACCGGCAGTTTCGAATTCTCGTGGATATACCGCCTGAGTTCGTTCCGGACGATTGCTGCTTCGGCACAACGGAAACAGGTAGCGATAAAGACGGCGTCAGCTTCGACCCGCCCTTCGACAAGGGCCATGGCACGGGCAATGGCAAGTTTGAGGTCAGGGCTCCTTACGTCAAGACCGAAGTTTCCAAAATTCCTTCGTATGTCTTTTAAATTGATATCAGGATAGAAAATTTCTGCATCGACTGCTTTGGCAGCCTCGTTGATCTCCTTCTGGACACCGCTGTATTCCGGGCCGCAGGAGAGTTGGGCGATCCTGACCGGTGCCGTCATTTCGCACCTCCGAGGTCGATGAGAAACTTCCTGATGGCTGCAACGAATTCGGTTCCTTCTTCGTCGTTCCGTGGATAGTTCAGTTCGAGGACCGGGATGTCCCTTTTCTTAAGGAGGAATACGATGAGCTCGTTGGTCCTTGCGCATCCCATGCATCCGAACGCGAGATCGGCGTCATTGACGATGATCGCAGCTTCCGCATCCTCGACCATGGGACCATAGAGCGACATCCGCCCCCTTACCCCTGAAGGGACCTCGACCGCAGCATATTTTAACCCCTTTTTCGGGTCCTCGGGGCTGATCTGCAGTGGGGGGATCTCGACGCCGGCAGTCTGGATGTGCTCCCTGATCTGCTGGGCTGCTGAAAGGGGTTTATGACCAAACCGTGCAACCAGATCGGAGAGGATAAGGCTCGTCGCAGGATAAATAAAAACTTTCACCATTGTTTATGGCTCCTGTGCATCAATCAGTTTCTTAAGGCGGTAAATGTCCAGTTTTTCCTCGGTATGTGGCGAAGGGGGATGCGCTTCGGCGTCAGGGTTGCGCCCGGGTAGTTCATGGAGGCCGTGTGACACGTGGCGGATGAGCGTCAATTCAAATTCATGACCAAAGAACCCGGGACGGGCCCCGCCGAGATTTGCCCGGCACCTTCGTTCATCACCCGGCGGGAATCCGCGGTCTTTCACAAAAATATGATCGGGATCCAGCTTCCTGAGTGAATCGACGATGGCATCGACTTCTTCCGGTTTTCCGGTGACCTGGAGGCCGAAACAGGTTTCTTTTATCATGGCGCCCTCTGAAATTTCATATGCCCTCACGGCAAGGTCCTGGGGGGTCATCTCCGGGGACTCGACAAAAATATACTTGGTAACAGTGTTTACATACTGCGGAACGTACTCGCTCATCTCCTCACCTCCCTGATATGAACGATATCCCTCTCCCTGATCGATTTCAGCTTGTCGAGGTCGAGCACCCTGCCGATGATGTTAGTGCCTTCGAAGGGTTCGGACGTGGGTCCGAACTCGCTGTTGGACGAGACCCTGACACCCACGAGACCGACAAGTTTCCTCGCTTCATTGGTCATTGCCAGGGACCCTGCGGGGACTTCTGAAACCGGAGTATTTTCGGGAATGATATTCACCCCTTTTGGAATGGCAGGTTTAAAAAGATACACGTCATCCAGGATGAAGAATGCCGGTATCTGACCAACGCTGTGGGACCAGAGCCCGCTGAGACGGCGGAATATCCGGCAGGTATCGGGTGCAGCGGAATCAAAAAGCTCGATGTCGATCACCTTTGAAATCGGACGGGTCGTAATTGCGACAGCCCCTTTCGCCAGCACTTCAAGGCTTGTCACCGGCTCCTGCCCGACGACGATCCGATCGCCCCCAGACCTGTCGTCGACAGTTGCATCGATGTTCCGCGTACGGGCGATCTGCTCTGCTTCAGGCAGGGGCAGCCCGAGCAGGTCGAACATCTCCGGTTTGACTTCGATTGAAAAAATGTCCTTCTCTTTCGCAAGCTTGGCAAGCTCAATCCCGTGAGTGACCTGGCCGACCGTTGTGTGAAACTGGTTACTCGGGACATCGGCAGTGTAAATATAAACGCCCCCCCGGGACCGCCCTTTAGTCCGTACCGTTACCGTCCCTTCCCTCCTTGGCTGTTCAAGTTCCATCGGGACATCGTTTGGCGACCATGTGTCGTCGAAAATATGGGTGCTTGCCGCCCTGGCAACCCTGAACTTTCCGGTTACCGTGGCAAGCAGGAGGTGCTCCACGCTCGCCGCGGCTGCCGGATCGATATGGTCCTGCGAATAGCCCTGCACGTTCATTTCGACATGACTGACCACCTGCATCCCGTCTTCGAGGACCAGGTCCAGGTCATTTGTCGTAAACGAGCGCGTCGTGTCAGCCCAGGCGATGACCGGGACGATGCCGGTGATCCTGTCTCCCGGCTTCCACCTGTCGATGATGCCGCGACCTGAGACGACCCTGCCGATCACCCCTCCGTCGGCCCCGGCACCATGGTCAGCCGAATGGCGGAGTCTGGAGAAGATGAGGTACGACTGTTTCGGGTCGTAACCTCCGCATCCAAGGATCACGTCACCCCGTTCGTAGAGACGTGCCCGCCGGTCGGGAACGAATTCGCGGGGGAACGGGCCGAATGCAGCAGAATAACGGTCTTCCCAGTGAAGGTTCAGGCCTGCGACAAAGTTACCGTCTTCGACCGGGATGCTGCCCGGAACGAAAATTTCTATGTTTAGTTCCCCGGCAGTTGTCGCTGCCTGAACATTCTCGGTTTTCTCCTTTTCCTGGGTACCGGGCCGGATGACCGCCACGCAGCATTCAGGGTCGTGGTCCCTGAGAACCGATCCGAGAGTACTGCCTTCTGCGATTTCGAGTGGTGCCCCGTCAAGGTGGATGGAGATCATGGATCGCCCGCAACTCACGCCGCCGGTTTGGACATGACCTCGCGTTCTTCATCGGTCAGGCTTGCAAGTACTTCCGACGTCTTCCCAATCATGACGATCTTACCACCCCGCATCAGGGCAATCCTGTCACAGATGTCCCTGACGAATTCCATGTCATGGGAGACCACGATGAACGTCTCGTCCATCTCATCGCGGGAATGCATAATGGAATGCTTCACATCGAGTTTCGTGATAGGATCCATAGTCCCTGTCGGTTCGTCGAGGATGACAAGCCTTGGTTCCCGAATGAGGACCTGGGCAAGGGCGACCCGGTGTTTCTCGCCTTCCGAGAGCTGGGAAGGATAGCGTTCGAGGATTTCCCTGCTTTTATCTTCGGTAAACCCGGCCATCCGCAAGGTGATGACCGCCTTCCTGATCGCAAGTTCTTTCGGGAATTCAAGGCCGATGGCATCGGTCAGGTTGTCGAGCACCGTCCTGTGGGGAAACAGGTCGTATTCCTGGTGGAGAAGCCCTATGTAACCCTTTGCCCTTCCCCGGTTCTCGATCCCGGGCTTCGTCATATCGATCCACTCATCGCCTATTTTTATGTTCATTTCGCCCGATGTCGGTTCGATGATCCCGGAAATAATCCTTGACAGGGTGGTCTTTCCAGCCCCGCTCTTACCGATGATGCCGAATATCTCTTTCGTATACACATCGAAAGTGACCCCGTTCACTGCCCGCACCACGCCCCTGTCGACAGAAATATAGCGTTTCATCACGTCACGTGCGGCCAGAATCTTCTCCCCGATCTCCGGGACCTCGAAGTGTTCCTGGTCACTGTAATCCTTCATGAATTTCGCGATGATCTCGGCCGGGGTCCCAAGCCCCGCCACTTTCCCGTCCACAAGGAGCATTGCCCGGTCAGCCACGTCCTGGATCACCTGTGAGAAGTGAGAGGTGACCACCATGCCCATGTCGTTCGCTTTCCCGGCCTCGAGAAGCATGGAATGGACAATTTTCGCGGTTTCCGGGTCGAGAGTACCGGTTGGTTCGTCGGCATACAGGACAAACGGTTCCTTGGCGAGCTGACGGGCAAGGACCACCCGTTGCTTCTCACCCCCCGAAAGGTCTCTTGCGATATGCATCATCCTGTGGGAGAGCCGTACCTGGTCGAGGAGGTCTGCGGCCCTGCCTATTGCTTTTTCCGCCGGATAATCGATATCGTCGAGGGCATGGAGGACGTTCTCGATGACCCTGTCGTTACCGTAAAGAGCAAACGTCCTCTGGAACATGATCGCGGTCCGGTTCATGATCCGGCGCTTCATGGCCTCGTTTGCCTCGTTCCAGAAATCGATATCGGCAGCTTTTAACAATCCCCCGCATTTGGGACAGGGCTGGCCTCTTTTGCTTGGGACGTCGACATAATCGCACACGTCGCACGACGCGATGTGATAAATAATGGAACCGCTCGTGGGTGGTTGTTCCACCCCTCTCATCAGTTGCATCAGAACGGTCTTTCCTGCGCCGCTCCTTCCGATAATTCCCAGTATTTCTCCCTCGGAAAGCTCAAAAGATATTGTATCGAGGACTCGTTTTCCGTCGAAATCCATGCAGAGCTTCGATACGGATATCAATGGGGTCATTCATCACCTGAGTAGCTAATGTAGCGTAGTGACATATTACCTTTTATATAGGTATCAGGGGACATCAGGGGCCTGCAATTTCTTTACGATCTCGACCACTTCGGATACGCTTTTCACTACGTACTCTGCCGTATCGTAGAGTTCTTCCGGTTTTCCGCCTGACTGTTCTTCGGTAAGTATCGCGATATCCGCCATTTTCATGGCACAGAGATCGTTGATGCTGTCGCCGACCATGACGATGGTATCGTATTCGCATTTCAGGTCGGCAACGATCTGGGCCTTGACCGAGGGTGTCGCAACGCCATATACCCTGTCCCTCGGGATACCGAGATAATCTGCAATCCGTTCCAGTTTCGCGGTACGGTCTCCCGATGCGATAAACGTCGGTATCCCCATCCGGTGCAGGTCGGTGATCGCCTCTTTTGCACCCTCGAACGGCCTCCCCCCGGTGGTGACCGTAAATTCGATACAGTGGAGGGCCATGTTGAGGATTACCCCGCTGTTCATGGTAACGACGGCCTCGCGGCTGCAGGTCTTCCAGACATCCCTGATACATTGCTGGAGGTCGTTGACCCTTGCTGTAGTGTCCCGGTACAGGGTATCGCCAATCTCTTCGGATGTAATTATTTTCCGGGTGCAGCTGATCCCGAACCCTGCATTTCGTTCGACGAGGAATTGTGAAAGCAGCATGTCCGGCGGGGCCGCGACTACGTCACGGGAGTGAATATGCATCACGACGAGGACCCTGTCTGGCGAACTGAAGGTAAGCATGGTGGTCTCAATGCCGGGGAGGAGTTCATTGTTGAGGACATCCTTGGCGACCCGGTAGGTATGGAGCAGGGTACCGGCACTATCGAATACGACCGCGACAGACATGCGAATTTCTCCCCATAAACTCTATTTAGTCAGCTATCCTTGAATGAATGAAGCTTCGATGGTTCTTACTGATACCCGGGAGAAGATAAAGAGCATGGAAATCAGGGGAGCCGGGCGTATTGCCCGTGCCGCAGTCGAAGCGCTGGCAGACCATGCGGAAACGCTCGACGTACCCGACATCGGTCGCTTTCGGGAAGAAATGGAATCTGCGGCTCAATATCTTGTCGGAACGCGCCCGACAGCCGTTTCCCTGCCCAACGCCGTGCACCTTGTAATGGGGGCGATGGTGGGTGAAGACTCGATCGTGGGGGCGAGGGCGGCTATCAGGGAGAGGGCTGATGAATTTATCTCATCTTCACGGAACGCCGTGGAAAGGATAGCAAAAATCGGGGCCCGGCATATCCGCGACGGGGATACGGTCCTCACCCACTGTAATTCTGAAGCTGCACTTTCCTGCATCATCGAGGCAAGCCGGGAAGGAAAGAATATCACGGTCTTTGCGACGGAAGTGAGACCCAGGAACCAGGGGCTTGTGACCATACGGGTGCTCAATGATGCCGGGATAAAGACGAATTTTATCGTCGACTCAGCGGTGCGATCGTTCATCAACGAAGTCGACCTGGTTATAACCGGTGCCGACGCCGTTGCCGTCAACGGTGCGGTAGTTAATAAAATCGGGACTGCGCAGATCGCACTTGCTGCCCATGAGGCAAGGACCAGTTTCCTCGTCGCCGCAGAAACCTACAAATTTGCGCCGAGAACAATTCTTGGAGAGATGATCGAGATCGAAGAACGTCCTGCAGGGGAGGTCCTTCCCCCCGGGATTGCCGGAGGGTTACCTCATGTAACGGTGAGAAACCCTGCATTCGATGTAACCCCTGCAGAATATGTCGACCTCATCGTCACCGAGGCCGGGGCGATCCCGCCCCAGATGGCTTATATAATTATCAGGGATTACCTTCACTGGGAAATACAGGAGTTTCGCGGTGAATTTAAGATGGACCACCATGATTAGGGGAGAAATGCAGACATGTCGGATGTAATTGCAACATATTATTTCAGGCCGAGGAAGGATACTACGCCGGCTGAAGCCGCCCAGGCGCTGGCCGATGAAGAGACGACCGGGACCTGGACCGGGATAACGACCCGGATGGATTACGTGAAGCGGCTCGACGGGGTAGTGGTCGATATACGACCTTCCGGCCAGGGACAAATCGCGAAAATCCGGTATCCTGGTGAGATCTTCGAACCAGGGAACGTCCCCCAGTACCTGTCGGTCGTTGCCGGCAACCTGTTCGGTCTCTCGAAACTCGATGCCGTCCGGCTCCTGGACTTCGACCTTCCCGATGACCTCGTCCCTTTCAAGGGACCGAAATTCGGGATTCACGGGGTCCGCCGGATTGTCGGCACGAACAAAAGACCCCATGTCGGGACGATCATCAAGCCGAAAGTCGGGCTGACCCCTGAAGATACGGCGGAGGTGGCGTACCAGGCTGCAATCGGCGGGGTCGACCTGATCAAGGACGACGAGACGCTTACCAACCAGAAATTCTGCCCGATCGAAGAACGCCTCCCGAGGGTTATGCATAGCCTCGACGAGGCACGGGACGAGACAGGACAGCAGGTGCTGTATGCCGTCAACATCACGTCACGGGCCGACCGGATCGTGGAGCAGGCAGAACATGCAATCGACCTTGGTGCGAATATGGTAATGGTCGATGTAATCACCGCCGGGTTCGGTGCACTCCAGGCCCTTTCAGAAGACCCTTCGGTAAAGGTCCCGATCCACGTCCACAGGACAATGCATGCAGCAATGACCAGAAACCCTGAGCACGGCATCGCTATGCGGCCGTTCGCACGCCTCGTCAGGATGCTCGGCGGCGACCAGCTGCATACGGGGACGGTCAGCGGCAAAATGGCGCATGCGGCCGATGAGGTGGTCGGAGATAACCACGTCCTTTCCGAACCATTCGGATGCATCAGGCCTACATTCCCCGTATCGAGCGGGGGGCTTCACCCCGGTAAGGTGGCAAAAGAGCTCTCGACGCTCGGGACCGATATTACCCTTCAGGCCGGGGGAGGCATACACGGTCATCCGGGAGGAACCGCTGCCGGCGCGAAGGCAATGAGGCAGGCCGTCGATGCGTTCATGGCGGGGATCCCCCCTCTTGAATATGCCAGGGACCATTTCGAGCTCGAGCAGGCACTCAAACAATGGGGGACCGGCTGACAGCTACGAGGTGGACAGCAGTGAAAATTCCATTTACCAAATTACACGGTAACGGCAACGATTTTATCCTGATCGACGAGTACGACGAGTTGGTCATACCCGATCCGATGAAAGGGGAATTTGCAGCCTCGTTTTGTGACCGGCATTTCGGTATCGGTGCAGATGGCGTTCTTTACCTCTCAAAAGCGCAATCGACAGGAGATTTGACCATGCGGTTGTTTCAGCCTGACCAGAGCGAAGCCGAAATGTGTGGAAACGGGATCAGGTGTTTCGTAAAATACGCCTTCGACCACCACCATGTCGGGGAAAAATGTGTGATCGAGACAAAAGCAGGCCTTATTCCGGTTGCCATCCGGTATATCGACGATGATTTTATGGCCGATGTCCTGATGCCTGACCCGGCATTCGACCGCAGTGCTATTCCTGCCACCGGTACAGGTGAATATAAGGAGAATATTGCCGGATATGAGGTCTATGCAGTGAATACCGGGGTTCCACATGCGGTCATCTTTATAGACGACGTAGTATCGGTCGCTTTGGAAACGGTTGCACCGGCGATCAGGAACAATTCGTCGTTCCCGGAAGGGGCAAATGTTGATTTTGTCGAGAAAAATGGGGAGGATTCTCTCCGTATCAGGACGTATGAACGCGGCATCGAAGGAGAGACGCTCTCGTGCGGGACAGGTGCGACGGCCTCTGCGGCAATTGCCCATAAGATCGGCATGGTCGGCGAGACGGTGCATATCGACACTGAAGGAGGTCCGCTTATCATCAGGGTCGGGAAAGAAACGCATCTCGAAGGTCCGGCAAGCACGGTATTCACCGGCGTTATTGAGTTTTAACCTTTTTTTTACTATCCAGACTTAAAAAAAAAAAAGATTTACGGCAGGAAAACTGAAGCAGGAAAGGTAAACAATCAGAATACGGGAAACTGCGTGTCCTCTTCATTCATGATTTCTTGCATTAAAGTCTCTCGTCTGGTTTTATATCGATGATTAATAATTCAGAAAACCTGACGCTCCCGGGGCTCCGTCCCGCCGCTGCGGCGGCCCCCTTGGGACAGGGTCTGTACAGGAATCGATTATTTTCATTCCAAGCGTCAACCCTGCCCACTGGCTATCCCGCCCGGGGAGGGGCAGGGAGTGGTGAATCTCCCTTCTGTCAACCGTTTTGGCATAAATCAATGAAGGTCACAAAAAAGCCATGAAGACATTATTCCCCATGGATTGAATAGCCTTGTTTAACCAGAAATCCCGATTTTAACGGTCGATGCTTTTGATCCCGTCGCCGGTAATGATATAGTGAAAAGAACCTCCCGGCGGGAGAGACCGGTGTTTGGTGAGTGTGGCTTTCCGGACACCATCTTCTTCACGCGTCAGCCTGATAATCGCTTTCGAAATGTGCTCGAGTGCGGTCCCACCGAGGGCCATGTAGACATTTGTCGCCATGTCCATGTAGACCTGGTTCGTCACGACGACCGGGATATGGTACCGTTTGCCAAGACCGAGCAGATGGACGATCTGGCGGGTCAGTCTCTGCATGGCATCTTTCCCCCTCGACAGATCGGTCCTGTACAGGGCAGTGGCAGAATCAACAATAATCAGGCCGATATTTTTTGTTTTAAGGACTGTATCGGTCCCTGCAATCATAATACCCTGCTGTTCGAAATCGTTTGGCTCGTAGATATACAGGTTTTCAGCAAGCGAGGCAGCATCGTTTCCCGCGACCTGGGAGAACCGTTCGACTGAAAATCCTTCGGTATCAAAAAAAAGCACTGACTTGCCTGATCTGAGGCAGGCAACGGCAAAGATAATGGACAACGTGCTCTTTCCCGTGGCCGGCTCTCCGTAGACCTGGGTGATGGTACCGGGTTCGAACCCTCCGTGCAGGAGCCGGTCGATATCAGGGCTGCCGGTGGGTACCCTTTCCTGTTCCGTGGTCTTCACCTGCATCAGCGGGCATAAATTTTTTCCTGGCGTGTTCTTCGGCGATCGCCGCTATCTCTCGTGCAGGTATGCCCAGACTATGAGAGATCTCCCTGACGGTATCGAACTCCGCTTTCAGCGTATAGCACTGCCCATCTGTCCAGCCGCATTTTACCGGTATTTCTTGCTTCGTGCCTGCAATGTCGATACTGATCGTTTCCACAGTCCGGTCTGCGATGAACCGGTGAACCGAGGGGATACAGCGGACGCCGAGGGTCCCGAGTTCCAGGGCCATTGCCTTTGCAAGGGCTTCCGAGTCTTCAACCCGGCAGATCACCCTGATCAGGTAGCCTGCCCTTCCTTTTTTCATGACAGACGGGACAGCGCTCACGTCCCTGGCCCCAAGGTCCATCAGCACCTGCGTCGCGTTGCCGATCACCTCACCGGTAACGTCATCGACAGTAGTTTCGAGGATGTCGACGATATCTGCTCCTGATTCATCTCCAGCCTCCAGCAATGTGGCCATAAGAACGTTTGGGGCATCATCCGATTCCCGTGTCCCTGCTCCGTATCCGATCCCCGTGATGGTCCCGGTCCCCATCTCCCTTTTGGACATGGAATAAAATTCGGCAAGGAGGGCTGCCCCTGTCGGTGTACAGAGTTCCCCTTCGGACGGTTTGCCAAACCTGACCGGTATCGCCGACCGTGAAAGGATTGCCAGAGTCGCAGGAGCCGGCACAGGGAGCATACCATGTGCGGTCCGGACTGTCCCGCCACCGAGAGCAAGTTCACTGACCGATACGGTATCGGGGCCAAGGCTTACGAATGCGGTGCAGGCACCGATGACGTCTGCGATGGCATCGTCTGCCCCGACTTCGTGAAAATGCTCCAGTTTGCCATGGACAGTCTCCTCGGCATCGGCAATTCTGGAAAAAACTTTCAGAGCCATAGCGATCGCCTCCGACGGTGCATCGGCGCCCCGGACAATCGCTGTCACCTCGTCGAAGGTCCTTTTCCCTGGCAATGCATGGGTTTCGACCTTCACCGCCCTGATCCCGTTCCTCGTGACGAACCTGATTGTGGGCTCCGAAACTACCGATTGCATCGCCTTTCTTACCAGTTCCTGATCGGCCCCGACAGCCAGGAGCGATCCGGTTACCATATCGCCGGAGGCGCCGTGGAATGCATTGAAGAGGAGATTTCGCATGATTCTAACATTACTTATAAATTCCAGCATATATGATCTTTGAGACATGCCAGAGATCCACCTCAAAGTAGACAGCGCCTATCCTGGTGACCAGGGTGGTGGCAAGGCGCGACTGGACCCGGAGACCATGTTATTTTTAAAAATATCCCCCGGAGACATCGTAGCCATCGAAGGTAAACGCAGGACGGTCGTAAAGGTCTGGCGGGCCCTGCTGGAGGACTGGAACCAGCACAAGGTGAGGATCGATAACTTCACCCGGATCAACGCCGGGGTCAGCATAGGCGACACGATCAAGATATCGACACTCAAGGAAGAGATCGAAGCGAAACGGGTCGTCCTCGCCCCGCCCGAGGACCTGCCCAAGAACATACCGATCGCGAACAACCCCCATGTCCTCAACAACCTCGTGGATTTCCCGGTGGTCAAGAACGATTCGGTACCGATCATGATCGGCCTGCCCTTCATCCAGCCACAGATAGTCGCCTACAAGGTAGTGGACATCGAGCCCGAGCAGGCCGTTATCATTACCAAAAATACGATCATTGAATTTTCTGAAAAACCTGCCGCAGGGTTCGAAGGGCTGAAGAGGATCTCCTATGAGGACATCGGCGGTCTCAAAGACGAACTGCAACGCCTCCGGGAGACGATCGAGCTCCCGATGCGGCACCCGGAGCTGTTCCAGAAGCTCGGGATCGAGCCGCCGAAAGGGGTCCTCCTCTACGGGCCGCCCGGTACAGGGAAGACGCTCATCGCAAAGGCCGTTGCAAGTGAGAGCGGTGCGCATTTTATCTCGATCGCAGGGCCCGAAGTGATCTCGAAGTACTACGGTGAGAGCGAACAACGCCTGCGTGAGGTGTTCGAAGAGGCACGTGCCAATGCACCGTCAATCATTTTCATCGACGAACTCGATTCGATCACGCCGAGAAGGGAAGAGGTGACCGGTGAAGTCGAACGCCGGGTGGTTGCCCAGCTCCTGACCATGATGGACGGCCTGGAAGAACGGGGACAGGTCGTCGTGATCGGGGCTACTAACCGTGTCGATGCCGTGGACCCTGCCCTCCGTCGCCCGGGCCGCTTCGACCGGGAGATCGAAATCGGCGTCCCGAGCGAGATTGATCGGGTCGAGATCATGAAGATTCATACACGGGGTATGCCGCTTGCCGAGGACGTGAAGCTCGAGGAGCTCTCTCAGCAGACCCACGGCTTCGTCGGAGCAGACCTCGCCGCCCTGGCCAGGGAATCAGCAATTCGTGCCCTCCGAAGGTACCTGCCCGTGATCGATCTCGAGGCAAAAGAGATACCGGCCGAGATCCTGGACACCCTCCAGGTGCTGTCCGGGGATTTCCGGAATGCCCTCCGCGATGTCAGCCCGAGCGCGATGCGTGAAGTAATCGTTGAAGTGTCGCATGTCAGGTGGGAGGATATCGGCGGCCTCGAATCGGCGAAACAGGAGGTCAGGGAGACCGTGGAATATCCCCTGACCGAACGGGCCCGGTTCGAAGGGCTCGGGATCGAGCCGCCGAAGGGAGTCCTCCTCTACGGGCCTCCCGGGACAGGAAAAACCCTTATCGCCAAGGCGGTTGCCTTCGAGAGCGGAGCAAATTTCATTGCGATCAGGGGACCCCAGCTCCTTTCGAAATACTGGGGCGAGAGCGAGCGGGCAGTCAGGGAGATCTTTAAGAAGGCACGGCAGGTCGCGCCGGCCATCATATTTTTCGATGAACTCGATGCGATCGTCCCCCACCGCGGCGATACCCAGAACTCTCACCTGCTCGACAGCGTGCTGAACCAGATACTGACCGAGATCGACGGCCTTCAGGAGCTCCGGGACGTCATCATCATGGGAGCTACGAACCGGCCCGACATTATCGATCCGGCCCTGCTTCGGGCCGGGCGGTTCGACCGGCTGGTTTACATCGGGGAGCCCGGGGCTTCAGACCGGGAAATGATCCTCAGAATATACTTAAGCCGGATGCCGATCGAGGGATCGGTCTGTCATGAATTGCTCGAGCTCACCGAAGGATTCGATGAAGCAGCATTCGAGCGCCTCGTCGAAGTGCTCGGTAATGGCCGGATGGTGGAGGCCGACGAATTAAGAAACGTCATCGGAACCATTGCGAAGAAGGAGACGGGAGGTCTTGAACGGAGTTCCCGGAGAAAGCTCCTGTTCGAACTCCTGAAACAGAATAACCTGACCATCGTTGACCCGGGCCTGGACCGGTTCATCCAGGAGCTGGCCCGCAATACCGAAGGGTATGTGGGGTCTGATCTCGAACTGATCTCAAGGGAGGCGGGAATGCTTGCGCTCAGGGAGAGGAGCACGGTAATCAGCATGAAGAATTTTGAAGCCGCCAGGCAGAAGATCCATCCCACCATGAACCAGAACATCCGGGAATGGTACCGGAAGATACAGGACTCGTTCAAGGGAGGCCTTCCAAAGGAAGTCCAGCCTCCGGAATACCAGTAATTTTTTCTGGTCCCGGAGAATTCTTTATCCGAAAAATTAGGAAAGCAAGTCTTTTCAATTTGCCAGTCTTTTCCTGCTCTTTCCTTTTCCTGTTCTTTAATTCGCTGATGTTCTCTAATTCCTCCAATTTAATGCAACTGCCTGACTGGACGCTCCCGGGGCTTCGCCCGCCGCTGCGGCGACCCCGGTTGGGATAGAGACTGCACAGGAATCGGGCATTCTAATTCCAGGCTAACCCTGTCCGGTGGCTATCCCGACGGGGGAGAAACAGGGAGGGGGTGAAACCCAGCTGTCAATGGAAACCTTAGAATAACGGGGATTTTTACGAAATGCTCCAACTGCGACAGAGAGCTGAATAGGGAAAGAAAGTCAATTTGTTGAGGCAGGGGTGTCAAGCCTTCTGCATGATCACGTTCCCTGTAAACGAAGTACAGGATTATGGCATTCCAGTTCACGGGCCTGACGGCCTATTCTGTGAACTCATTTATAAATTGACGTTCAAACCTGTTAACCGGAATATCCAGACTTATGGCAAACGTTTCAACACTACTCGATTCAAAAAGCGTCCCTTCGGAAAAACCGGCCCTGGTGCAACCCTCCACCGGGATAGTCTACAGTTATGGCATGTTGCGCAGCGAAATGAACCGGATTGCAAACGGGCTTTCCGGCCTTGGGATCGCCAGAGGAGACAGGGTTTGTATCTATCTCGACAGTTCCCCCGAGTATCTCGTGAGCTATTTTGCCCTCTGGAGGATCGGTGCGGTCGCGGTCCCGGCGAACAGCGTTTACCGCGGGGAAGAACTCCTCCATGCCGTCCGGGATGCAGGTGCATCGGCAATAATCACCGATATGAGCGGTTCAAAGTTCGTGGACCAGATCAGGGGATCGGCTCCTTGTCTTGATCACGTCCTCTGCGTAAAGGGACAACGTGAAGGTGCGGTTTCGTGGGATTCTTTTACCGATCGGGCCGAAGGGCTCCGGGCCAGCCATTGCGCCCTCGACGACCTCTGCCACCTCCAGTACACGGCAGGGACCACCGGGAAGCCGAAGGGAGCCATGCTGACGCATGGAAACTGGATTACTGCGCTCGACGCCGAACGGGAAGCACTCAGACTCGTCCCTGCAGATACCTATCTCGGTATCTACCCGATGGGGCACGTCGGGATCTCCTGGGGGATTGCGGTACTCAGGGCCGGCGGCACATGGGTAATGATGGAACGGTTCGATCTGGAAAACTATCTTCGGTATGCGAAACATTACCGGGCGACGGTCCTTGCAGGGATGCCGCCTGTTATCCATTCCCTCGTGAACAGCCCGGCAGGAACTGAAAAAAATCTCGGGAGCTCACGGGTGATCATATCGGGCGGAGGGCAGCTCCTGCCATCGGTCTGGGAGGCATTCGACCGGAGGTTCCACATTCCGGTCGCGAACTCGTACGGGCTTTCCGAAACAATCGTAATCGGCTCCGGGACAACGACGCTCCCCGAATACCCGGGCCTTTCGAGAAACTACCAGAGCGTAGGGGTCCCGGTCGGCTATACCGAGATTAAGATTGTCGATTCAGGAGATCCTGTAAAGGAACTCCCGGCAGGGGAGACCGGGGAGATTGCCATACGGGGTCCTGCGGTGGCACGGGGTTACTGGCAACTCCCTGACGCGACTGCGGCCGTATTCCTGGATAACGGCTGGTTTTTAACAGGCGATATCGGGTATCTCGACGATGAAGGGATCCTCTTTATCACAGACAGGAAAAAGGACATGATCATCATGTCCGGGTGGAAGGTCTACCCGACCGAGGTCGAGAACGTCCTTGTCCAGCACCCCGGGATCGCGGATGTCGCGGTATTCGGCATCCCTGATGAACGACAGGGTGAGAAGGTCGTTGCCTGTATCGTTGCGAGGCCTGGAAAAAGCCCGGAACCTGAAGACCTCGACCGTTATTGCAGGGAACGTCTCGCCGGCTACAAAGTCCCAAGAAAATACATTATTGCCGATGCATTGCCCCGCATGCACGGATGGAAGTTACTCAGGCGCACCCTTCGTGAAAAATACGCACAGGAAGGGAAATCCGGGTAAGCATTATTATAATTTCCGAGCTATAGTTTTTAAGGGGGCAATAATTCTCTGTCCAGGGAAAATAAGAGGACAACCGGGATCAATGGTCTCGATCTGGTACTTGAAGGTGGTTTTCCCGTCGGGACGACGATCCTGGTGACAGGTATACCGTTATCAGGAGTCGACCACATGGCCAGACAGTTCTGGCAGTCCGAGGGTGAGGAAGGCACCTATGTGATGTTCGATGCGGAAGTGGAACCAGGTATGATATCGGGGGCCGGGCTGACACCCGACGACATCATACCGCTCCTGAAAGGGAAGCGGCTGGTCATTGATTCAATCTCCACGGTCATCCTCCAGCACGGGGTCGATGCCGGGGTAAACCTTCTCCTGCGGGCGCGTGACCTTGTCCTTTCTGAGAATGCAAATATTATGTTTGTTCACTACCCGGACGTACTGCCCCAGACTGCGGAATTAAAGTTAGTACGCTCAGCAGATGTCGTTATCGAATTAAAGGAAGTGATCTTCATGAACGAGATCGAACGGCAGCTCGCAGTCCACAAGCTGAAAGGTATGGCGGTTCCCAGGCGCCTCATCCCCTTCTTAATCAATGAAAAGGGGATAGAACTTTCGACGACATCGAGGGTTGTATAGAATTTTTTGGACCGATTTTTCCTTCATTTTAATCACAGGAGGTATGAGACCTGCATTGCAGTTGGGTCTGCATTTATGTACCGGGACAAACGGTCCATTCCCTGACTTTGGAGAAAACGATGGTGGAAAATTCGGGATTTGATTTCCATCTCATGGCTCCCTGTGGGATGAACTGCGGCGTCTGCAGGACACACCTGCGGGAGAACAATCCCTGCCCGGGGTGCAGGCAAATCGGACCCGGCCAGCCGAAAACCCGTGTATTTTGTCGTTTGAGACTGTGTGAAAAACGAACAGGACCATTCTGCTTTAGCTGCATCGAGTTCCCCTGCAACCGGCTGATACGGCTGGACAAACGGTACAGGGAACAGTACGGGATGAGCGAAATATCGAACCTGGAATATATCAGGGATAAAGGATTGGATGAATTTATTTCAGAACAAGAAAATACCTGGATTTCCTCTGATGATGTCATTTGCGTTCATGACAGGAAATATTATCAATTCGATGGAAACGGTCGCAATTCAGGGAAGGATCCCTGATAATGGTTCTCGGGGTACGAACTAACCGGAGGCGGCTGTTTCGGGTGGACAGGGGGAATTTACCTTCTCTATTCACGTGATCCCGCCACGTATCTGTCTCACCGCTTCTACCATGTGAGTCAGTTTGGCAGATGCGGCGGTCCTGCTCCGCATCCTGAGACCGCAGTCAGGGTCGATGAGTAGCGATCCCGGTCCGAATACTTCGATACCGCGCTCGATCCCTGCCCTGATCTCGCCTACGCTCTCGACAGTTTCGGTCGTCGAGTCGACGCAGCCGAACCCTATCATCTTCCTGCCTAAATCGCGGGTCCCGAACACCCCGAGGTTCTTTGGGTTTCTTGAGAATTCGAAGTCGAGGATATCTACCGGGAATTTCAGGAGTTCGTCGACGATCCCGGAAATATCGCCGCATACGTGCATGGCAGTCGGGACCCCGGCCTTCCCGGTAACCAGTTCGATCGCTTTGCGACCGAGTCCTATGTCGGCGATGCCGGTTGAAAATATCGGCTCATCGACCTGGAGGATCGTGATGCCGAGCCCTGATAGTATTTTTGCTTCATGCGCAAGAGCCACCGCGAGGTCGAGGATGAGTTCCCCCCGATCGCGGTATACCGGGGTCGAGATATGCAACCCATGGGCGATAGAAGAGGGTCCGGTGATTATTCCTTTCACCATCTTAGACCTGGAAAGGGCATATTTCACGTCGCGTGCCGTCAGTGGTCCTGGAGCCGGCTGGACCTTACCGATCACGTCCTGGCCCCGGATGCCAGGGATTTTCGACGTAAACGACTCGATCATGGTCCCCCGGACCTGACCGTCGGAGATGATATCGATCCCGGCAGCAACCTGGTCCTCGACCGCAACCCTGACCGAGAACCTCGCAGGGTCGAGGAACGACTGGAGGTCGCGGCCCCTGACAACCGGATAACTCCCTACGACTGTCGTGGGCAGGAGTACGCCGAACCGGGGACGATCGCTCATGGGACAAGCCTGTGCCGGTCCCTTGGGAACAGGACCGCTTCCCTGACATTCGACAATCCGAGCATGGTCATGACAAGCCGCTCGGCCCCGAGCCCCCAGCCGGCATGCGGCGGCATGCCGTACCGGAACGGTGTGAGATAGAATTCGAAACTGTCTGCCGAAAGTCCCTTGGACCTGATCTGGTGAACGAGGAGGTCGTGCTGGTGGACACGCTGGGCCCCGCTCGATAACTCCATGCGGGGATGCATGAGGTCAAAGGCCTTGCAGACCTCGGGGCGGTCCTCGTATGGCATTGCATAGTAGGGCCTGATCTCGGTCGGCCAGTCGGTGATAAAGTAATGCTCACCCATCTCGTCTCCGATGGCCTTTTCTGCCACTGTCCCGATGTCATCCCCGTACCTGATCTCCTCACCGGTGGACTTTTTTGCAATTTCGATTGCATCGCCGTAATCAAGCCTTGGAAACGGAGCCTTCGGGACGATGAGATCGTTAATCTCGAGGGTCGCGAGACTATCGGCACATTGTCCGGCAACGCGTGAATACGCCTGGACTACGAGCTCTTCGAGGAGTTTCATCACGTCGTGGTGGTCTGCGAACGAGACCTCCATATCGATCGACGTCGCCTCGTTCAGGTGTTTCGTCGTATTGTGCTCTTCTGCACGGAATATCGGCCCCACTTCGAAGACTTTTTCGAATCCCGCAGCCATCATCATCTGCTTATAGAGTTGCGGGCTCTGGTTCAGGAACGCCTCCTTTTCGAAATATGCGATCGGGAACAACTCTGTTCCCCCTTCGGTCGCGGCAGCCACGATCTTCGGTGTGGTGATATTGATAAACCCGCGGGAGAAGAAGAATTCATTGACGGTCTGCATCACCGTGCTCCTCACCTGGAAAACTGCCGTTACCCGGGGCCTGCGGGCATCGAGGAATCTCGAATCGAGGCGGGTATCGAGGTCAGCAGGGACTTTTTCGACGACATCGAGAGGCATCGGGCTGCTGCTCATGCTGATTATTTCGAAATCAGAAGGAACAATCTCCCTTCCTCCCGGTGCTTTCTCCATCGGCTTGACCGTACCTGATACCCGGACGACTGATTCCCGCGATACATTTTTGACTGCCGAAAGGACCGCATCAGATGCCTTTTTCTTGGGTATTGTCACCTGGATTATACCGGTCCTGTCCCTGATAAGCAGGAATGCGAGGCCACCCAGGTCACGGACTTCGTGGACCCATCCGGTGATTTCAGCAGTCCCTGTTTCAGGACGAACGGCACATATGGGGGTGCGCATAACAAATCCTGTAGATATGGCACCTGAGAGGTAATGGTTTTTATGGGGAATCTCGGTTACGCCATTAGTCCAGGTCCGGGAAAACAGACCGGTAAATCGGGAAAGGAAGTCACAAAATCGCTCGAAAACATGAATATAGACTGAGAAGAACGAGAAAAGTCCCAATATTTCCGTACATCAGCAGGGGGACCCGCGGGACGCCGGCGTCCCCTGATAATTACGAGGAAAAGATTTCGCCAATTGCGTATTTTTCAATTTCCGACTGGTTTTGCAAGGCATCCCTGAAATGTTCAGGCGGGGCCCAGCGGTACCAGTCCTGCATCGCCATCATTACCAGCCAGCGGTTGATGACATTCCTCCCGCACTCGGATATTTCCTCGTACAACGCGGTCCCCGGGGATCCTGAGAAATCTGTTGTCACGGAGAGTTTCAATATGTTTGCCATCGCATCTCCAACAATTTTCGTATGATACCAGTGAGAACGGCTCCATCTGCTGTCCATCATCTCCTTTATGTCGAGTGTCCTGAATTTCTGCAGTTCCGGAATATTGATGACCGGGTTAAGCCGATATTCGGCCATGGAATAGGCGAGAAGGATATCGCGTGCATAATACATCCCGTTATTCATCACGTAGTACCGCTGGGGCAGGCATTCATTCTCGTTTTCCAGCCTGTGCATCTCCTTCATGCTCTCCTTTACGAGGAGATAGACCTGTGAATTCCTCATTACGGGAAATTGCTTCGAAATATTGATATTTGCAAGGATCGACCACGGGATATCCGAAACGGTGTTCCGGAAGAGGTGGTACAGGGAACATATTACCTTCTTCTTCTCTGCTATATCGAGCCCCCGGGTGGCTTCGTCTTTTAAGATATCGAGATAGATCTGTTTCATTCCTATAACCGCGGTGTCCCTGTCGAAAGACAGGACCTGGTAGGTCCCTTTCTGGGCTGCGACTCCTTTGTAGAGTAAAACGAGGCAATTTTTTGCGATACTGTAGTCCTTGAGAAGGCCCAGGTCGCCGCTGGAGAATATGATCATATTCTTACCGCTGCCGAAGGTATAATCGTCGATCAGGACGCCCTGCTCCGGGACATTATCCTGCCTGCGCAGGATGATCCCTGTCCCGAGCACTTTCTCGACGTGAGCGATGAGGCTGTTGAGGTCTTCCGACAGGGTGTAGGTGCTCATGGGAATCACCGGTACGTGAACTCCGGAATATTATCTGTTTTAGTCAAACGGAATCGTGGGAACGGCTGGTGATGGTTATGGTGTAACAGTCGTTATTTTTTAGTATCCTTTTATTGTGGCATAAATTTGCCCATAGTGAACCGGGGTTTGCCTTGACCGGGTTTGAAAACCGGTGTGGTGGGGGTGATCGTAACGAACGACTCACGCAAAAATAGGAGAATATGCCTCATTTCCGAGGTCTATTGTTGTCAGGGTGTTGTTCAGATCCTCCAGGCTGCTTATTTTAATAAACCGTTCTGATATTGTCGAAAGTTCGTCCCCGATGTAGAGGGACCGGGTGACATCCGAAGGGATATGGTAATCAGTGGTTTCGTTCTTCGTATCCCTGTGGCTGATCATTCCTTTCAGCACAATTCCATACTTCTGGGTAAACCCGAATACGTACACACCCTGCCATGTGTTCTGAAGGTAGGGAGGTATCATCATTCCCTGCTGCAGGGAAGGCGTCGACCGGTTGACGACACTGACCGGAAGAACGAGGAGGTTCTTCTCTTTTGAAAAGAGGACCGCCTTATGATCGCGGAGGGCCGGCGAATCGCTGCCAGGCCCTCCGATCTCGTAGGTGGAAAGTTGTTTCGGGTGACCGAGATCGGAAATGTCGAATAATGCAATCTTCACTCCTTCGGTGGATACACCGCCCCAGGAGTTCGTGCCGGTCTCTTTCCCGACCCCGATAATGTGGGTATCGTCGTATGGGTGGAGATAATCCGAATATCCCGGGATCTTCAGTTTCCCGAGGACCCTGATATTCTTGGGGTCGGAAATATCGATCACGAAGAACGGGTCCATCCGCTTGAACGTGACGAGGTAGAGACGGTTTCCCATGAACCGTGCCGAATAGATCTTCTCGTTCATGGCGAGGTGGGTAAGGCTGCCGGTCTCTTTCATCCACGGATCGAGCACGATCACATTGTTATACTGGTAGGAATTCCTCGGGGTAATGACGTCAGATGTCGTGGCGACCCGCAGGTCACCGTTATACTCATCCATCGAGAACTGGTTTTCGAGGTTCCCCTTGACGATTCCCTCGGCGACGTATTCGATCCTGCCTCCGTCTATGGAAAACTTATGGATGGCGGTTGATGTCCTGTCGGTTTCATAGAGCTGCCCGTTGCCGGCCCCCTGGACGCCCTGGATGAAGGCCTGTTTCTCGTCCTCAGACATCCTGTTGAAGCGGTCCATGATGCCTGGATCGGAAAGATCGGGAGCCGTGGCCGTTGGGGGCGTCAGCACGGCGGTCATGAACCCACCGTCGATTCCCGTGGTTGGTTTCGGCTGCATACCGAATGGTTTTGGGTAGCTGATGTACATGTTGTGCCCGGAAACGTAGAGCGTGTCCGAAGAGCCAAGCAGGAACGTCCTTGCATCGACACTTCCGGGATCGTTGATATCGACCGATGAGATCGTATGGAAAACGAATTGACGTTCGGGGTTATCGAAATAATACACGTCAGGTGTCATAACTTTGGTTTCCCGGTCTCTTACGACGGGTATCGGAACCGGCTCATCGGTCAATATTAAGGGCGATTTTGAGACTGCGTAAACATAATCGCCTATCATCCGCGCGTCAAAATACGTGCCGTCCACGGTGTACCCGCCTATCAGCTCTGGATTACCGCGGTCGGCAACCGAGTACACATCGATCCTGGTCGAAGGGCCGGTGGAATATACCGGTCTTTTTTCCAGGCCGGCACTGGTAACCCCGTACGAATAGTCGTCTGAAATAACAACGATGCGGTCTCCGTTAAGGAACAGCTCTTCGGGAGTCCCGTCGATGGGGGTCCTTGAAACGATGGCAGCAGTCCGGCCCGGATAGGCATCGACGATTACGAGCTGACCGTCGTTGATCAGGTAGATGTACCTTCCATCGTTTTTCACAAAATCGGGTTCATCGACGCCGGCCACCTGTACGTTCGTCTGGGAATAGTCCAACGAGGCCCCTGATCCATCTTCTGCATGCTGCGCCGCGTTTCCCGGGTCTGTTTCCCTGGACGATGAGGATGGTGCGGCCGGGACTCCGAGGGGAACCTGGGCACCGGTGTCGCTCTGCTTCACGACGGCGAGCCCTGTAACCTCTCTCACATCCGAGACCATGTCGTTCGCAAACGAGGTCTGGCTATGCTCCCGCACGTACCGATCGAGTTCCCCCTGGGAACCAAACTTTTTCGGAGCGTCTGCTGAAGGAGTCCCGGTCCCGAAAAAGTTGTACACCAGCACGCCGATCAACAGGATTGCCAGGGCGCAGAATACGATGAGAAATCGTCGACTCATGTTGAACCAATCTCCTGGTCTGGTACTGGGACCGGCCTTTATAAGAAAATACTCATGACTGCGAAAAAAATCGCATCTATAATGCGTGGATTTTAAATTCTAACCCTAAAATAGGAATATTTTCTACAGGGTTCACTGCGTGGAGCAGGCCAGGTTTTTGAGGTTCGCGAGGATAACCGGGAGGTCGGAGTGGAGGTAATGCCATACTTGGTGGGGATCTGCAGGATACGCCGAACAGGCGATATCAGCGCCAATCGCTTCGATATCTTTCCAGGGGATCCCGGTGGCCTTCGTTTTAATACCGGGGCTGATCTCCCTGATAACCAATGCCGCCGTTTTCAGGCGGTCTTCTGCGAAGTCCCGGAGGCCTGCATTCCTCGAAAAGGATTCGATGGAGACATCCCCGCACTTTGCAACCAGGGCCTCGTAATTTCCGATCAGCGCCTCGATCGGATCGCCGGAAGGAAGCGGCCCGGTATGATTTTCCTCTTTCGTCCGTTCTCCTTCCTGGTATGCCCGCGACGTGACGAGGTATACGGGGACCTTCAGATAGTCCGCAAGGTACTGCCTGAGGTCGAGGTAGAACCGATAGGACTCAAATCCCTTCGAGAACTCCACCAGGAGCTCGATCCGGTCAGATCCACCGGGGTCTCTCCGTGCAAATTCTCCGAAAATGCCGATTTTTTTGACCCCGAAAAGCCGTTTGATTATCGGGAATATCTTATTCAGGCCGAGAAGAACGTCTTCGGCGGTCGTATTTTCCTTTGGATCTCTTTCCGGCGTTACCATGATCGGGCTCTGGGGCTCTATTACTATTGGCAGATCTGATGCTTTAATCTAATCTCCCGGTGGCCGGACTGCCTCCTTTTGTCCCTGCCTGCCGGTCCGGAATGCTGTGGAGGCCGATAATGATTCGGGATTATCTCAGGAGATTACATGCGCGCAGGCACACCGGCGATCCTGCAGATCTCCCCTGCAAGTGCATGGCTTTTTTCCCTGTCAGTCATCATCGTATCCAGGCGCACCGAACCCGTCACGTCGACCGGGTCGCGTATGTCCTGGACGAAGACATCGATGAAGTCCTTGTATAATTCCCAGGTGCCCCGTGACGACGGTTCGAATCCCATGGCCTGCATGAGGGCTCCCGCAGGGCCGCTGAAGGGCACGTTCCCGATAAAGGGGCTGACCGCGATGACGAACTTTCCGGCAAGGGCCGACTTCGTGCCCCCGCACTCGAGGATAGGAAGAATACTCGTTACCGGGTTGCTCGGGCCGATCACAACGGCATCGGCGTCCTTTATTGCAGCGATGACCTCTGCAGTTGCCTGAGGAGGGGGGTTCGGGATCCGCATGACGCCGTCGATGGGAACCGCTCCCTTGTTCCTGACCCAGTATTCCTGGAAATGCATAATGGTCCCCGAGGCGCTGACCATCGTCGTCACAGGAGTATCTGCCATGGGGAGGACCGAGGCCGAAATCCCGGATTTCAGGCATAGCTGCATCGTTGCGCCGGTAAGAGTGGACCCCCTTCTCAGCAATTCCCCCCGTGCGATCTGGACAGCGCGGTCCCGGTCCCCGATCGCGATGTATTCATCGGGCTGGAACTTTTTGAGCATCTCGTGGGTGGTAAACGTGTCGTCTTCGATTCCCCACCAGGTCGACGTGTTGAGGATGCCGAGAAAGAGGTACATCACCGTGTCGATATCAGGGGACATGTGGTTTCCCGAGATCCAGATGTCCTCCCCGGTATTGACGACAACGGCGATCTCGTCGTCCCTGATGTGACCCCGTACGCCCCAAATAAGTTTGGGTGTCCCAGTCCCGCCAGATAGAAACGTGATCATTACTCAATAGATTTATCTGTTCTATATCAAGATTCTTTACCGGGCGGTCATGAAATCAATCAAGGACCCCGTTCACGGGTATATCGAGGTCGATAAATCCGTCATTCCGATCCTCGACTCCGCCCCGGTCCAGCGCCTCCGGTATGTCAGGCAGCTGGGTTTCTCGTATCTCGTCTACCCGGGAGCGAACCATACACGGTTCGAACATTCGCTCGGCGCTATGCACCTCGCGGGAATGATGTCGAGGCAGATCGGCTTGTCCCCGGCAGACGACCGCCTCGTCGCGGTCGCCGCAATTCTCCACGACATTGGTCACGGGCCGTTCTCCCATTCCATCGAACCCGTGATGGAGGAGTTCACGGGAAGGTCCCATCACGAGATCCTGGACTCGCTCGAAGGTCCTGTGCTCGGCCCGGTAATCGATGAGTCCTCGGTCGACACCGGTGAGTTGAAGGAGGTCCTCATGGGGACGCACCGGTTGTCAGGAATAATTTACGGGGACCTCGATGTCGACCGCATGGACTACCTGCAACGGGACGCCCACTATACCGGCGTGCCCTATGGCACGGTGGATTCAGATCGACTCGTGAGGAGTACCCTCCTCTCGAAAGACGGGATCGTGATCGACGAAGGAGGCATCAATGCCGCTGAATCGCTCCTGATCGCACGGACGCTGATGCGTCCTTCGGTATACTACCATCACGTAAGCAGGATTGCAGAAACCATGTTCGATATGGCTGTATTCGAACACCTCAACGGTAAACCCCGCTCAGTTATCGACGAAATGCTCGTCATGGACGATGCATCGTGCATGCAGGCGCTCCGCACCTCTGAAAATCCCGTCACGAGCGCCCTTGTTAACCGGATATATGCGAGGAAATTATTCAAAAGGGCCCTCTACGTCGGCAGCGAACAGGTTAACACGAAATCGCTTGCCGAATACCGGAGCATCCGTTCCAGGAAGAAGATCGAAAGAGAGATCGCGGAAAGCGCAGGAGCAGACCCTTCCTGCGTCCTCGTCGATATCCCCCCGCTTCCGACCGGGATGTCGCTCCGGGTGCAGGTAAAGAACCGCCACCGCGTCGTCGACCTTGGGGAGGTATCGCCGCTCCTGAATTCTCTCAATGAAAACCGGCTCGAACAGTGGCGACTGGGGGTCTATTGCCCCAGGGAACTGACGGAAACGGTTGGAGACGCGGCAAACGGCGTGCTCCATGTGAGGCCCCTTACCAAACAGAATAAATTACCCCTGTAACTATCGTCCCATGGTGCCCGCCCGGAAGAAAACGGAAAACTAAATAGCTAATACATAACATGTGAACACAAGGGGGTTTTTATGACCGACGACTGGATGTACCTCTTGCTGACGATAATCGGAATCGCGATAGTCATATGTATCACGTGCCTTTACACGAAATCCCGTGAGATTCGGCTGCTCAAGGACCGGCACAAGCTGAAGGTGTACCAGGAATTTTTCCACGCGGTTACAGACCTGAATACCGCGGGAAAAGATCCTGACCGGCTGTCGAGGGCAAAAATGCGCCTCGCATATATTCTTGACAACATGAATATCGTTGCAGACCCGACCGTCCTGAAAACGGCCAACGAATTCCTCGATTTCTTAAACGAATGTCAGGACGGGGACTATGACGTTGTCAAGGAGCTCAATATCTTAAATGTGATCATCAGGGCGATGCGTGCCGACCTCGGCTACCAGGGAGGACGCCAGCTCGACGAATCTGAATTCCGCTTCCGCTTTTTTATCCCTAAAAACCGCTGAAATATCCATTCAATTATTTTGACCGGCTTCAGAACCAGGGACGATCTCCTGGAGATACGGTGTTTGTTGTTTACAAGATTTTTTCCAAAAAAAGTGAGAAATTAATGCTTTCTTGGTCTGTTGGACCATAATCCATGCTTATTACAGTACGAGCGTGCTTTCACGTCGGTTGTACCAAAAGGAAATTCGGCTTCCGGGGCATCTCCCGGTTTTAATCCTTTTACATAAAGGAAATTACCAGAAGACATTTCGATCCATTCGATGTAATGCTCCGCCTCCATCGGATGGGGGACTGAACCGACTTTGACCCTGATCCCATTCTGCGTCTTCTCGATCACCGGCAGGTGCTTCTCTTTTCCCTGGTCCTCAGCCTTTTCCAGCTGCAGTTCCATGGGCTGGTTACAGCAGAGCGTAGTCCCTCCCCCGTCATGGATCACCATGACATTCTTGCCGCAGACATTGCATTTGAAAACGTCGAGCACGGTTGTTCCTCAATTAGGGAGTTATTCTTGTGCTTATTAATGGTATCGCAAGTCCCGGGGGCGATACCGGATATGAGACTATTCTTGGCTGAAAAGCACGTGGAACAGGTAAAAAACAACTCTGCATGGTCTTATAGTGGCGGAACACGAACAAGTATCCCTGTGGCACGCGAAATCCCCGGGACCAGCGGAGTTTAGTTCCGAACCGCTTTAATACATGGGAAGCGACGCTCTGCTGATCATGCGACCCCCGGATCTCGAGTACGCTGCCGACGACAGGCTGCCGCACCCTACCTTGTTTCTCCTTGGGCTGCAACATACGGGGATTGTCGCCACGGCATTCATCTTCCCGATCCTTGTCGCCAGGGCTGCAGGGCTCGATGCCGGCGCCGCAGCCTTCTTTTTCTCGATGTCGATCCTTGCAAACGGTGTTGCCACCCTTTTCCAGGCGATAAAGTACCCTGAGTTCGGGTCAGGTTACCTCATCCCCCGCGTAGCCGGACCAAACTTCGTTTCTGCATCGGTCCTTGCCCTCCAGACCGGGGGGCTCTCTCTCCTCTGTGGGATGACTGCTTTGTCAGGGGCATTGCAGGCCGTACTTTCGAGGGTCGTCCACAGGCTCCGCGTCCTTTTCCCTGTCGAGGTGACGGGGCTTGTCATTATGATGCTCGGCGTCGCGGTCGTACCCTATGCGTTGCCTAATTTTTTCGGTATGGCCGGTACCGACTCCGCCCCCAATGTCACGGCCACGGCGATCTCTGTCGTCACGCTTGCCGTAATGGTAGGAGTGACGGTGTGGGGAAGGGGCCAGCTGAAACTCTTTCCCGTCATTGTCGGCATGGCGGTCGGTTACGTACTGTGCATAGGTGTCGGTCTTGCCGGGACCGACCCGTTAGGCCGGATCGCTTCATCGCCGCTCGTGGCGTTTCCCAACCCGGGATATTTCGGGCTTTCCTTCAACCCGGTGCTCGTCGTACCCTTTGCCATAGCAGCCCTGGTAACCTTTGTCAAGAGTGTCGGGGAATTTTCGATATGCCAGCGGATCAATGACACGGAATGGAAGCGCCCGGATATGATGAACATCCGTGCCGGGTTGTTTGCAGATGGCGTCGCCTCGTGCCTGGGCGGCCTCATCGGCGGCATGGGACAGACCGGGTCGTCCTCGAATATTGGCCTTTCCATAGCCACCCGCTCGACAAGCCGGTACATCGGTTTCATGACCGCCGGGATCCTGATCGTCCTTGCCTTCGTGCCGGTCCTTGCCACGATCTTCCTCGTCATGCCGGGCCCTGTGATCGGGGGGGCCCTCGTTTACGTTGCCGGGTTCATTATCGTCGGCGGCATGCAGACGATCACCACCCGCATGCTCGACTCCAGGAAGATCTTCGTCATCGGGATCTCCTTTATCTTCGGGATCAGCGTGTATCTCATCCCCGGTGCCTACTCAGATGTCCCATCACTGATCAGCCCTGTTTTTGATTCGGCACTCTCTCTGGCCACGGTCATCGCCATTGTCCTCAACCTCGTCATGCGGATCGGGATAAAGAAGCAGGTAATGGTGACTATCGATCAGAAAACCCGGATATCGGACCAGATCTTTACCCTGATGGAGCAGCAGGGCGAGGCCTGGGCCGCAAGGGCCGAGGTGATCCACAGGATGGCGATGGCGTTGACCGAGGCGACCGAGCTTTTGATCGATCAGGGTATAGCCAGGGGGCCGGTGACGATCTCGGTCTCGTTCGACGAGTACAACCTGGATGCAGAAGTAACCTATACAGGGGACCCCCTTCCCCTTCCTGAACGCCGGCCCGGTGACGACGAAATCCTTAATAATCCCTCGGGAATGTTAAAGCTCGGAGGATTTCTTATCAGGGGGCATGCAGACAGGGTACAATCTACCTCGTCAGACGGGAATTCCCGGCTGAAAATCCATATGGACCATTAAAAGTGATTTTTCTTCCGGAGGCTTCTTCCCGAAGGGCATAAGTTCTTTTCCACAAACGCGAACCTAAAGATGGAAGTACCGAAATCCGGGCCGGGGATGCCGGTATCCTGGTCTTCTTCCTGCCCGGACCGGAAAAGACCAGAAATAACGTCCTCAGGATGAGAGGGCACCGGATACCGTGGGGGCAGGGAACAACCATGAAGAAAACATTTGTGGTGGGCATCACAGGAGCAAGCGGGGTGATCTATGCCAGACGTCTCCTTGACGAGCTCTGTCCGGTGGCCGCCGTCCATGTCGTCATCACAGAGACGGCAAAAGAAATCGCACGCATCGAAGACGTGGAGCTGCTCGGTTACGACGCCGTGTATCACGATGAGAAGAGCCTTGGAGACGACATTGCGAGCGGATCGTTCCGGTATGACGGGATGGTGATCGTACCGTGCACGATGAAGACCCTCGCCGCTATAGCCAACGGGTTTTCCGATAACCTCGTGACGAGGGCGGCTGATGTCTGCTTAAAAGAGAGACGGCCCTGTATCCTGGTCCCCAGAGAAATGCCCCTTTCAAGGGTCCACCTAAAAAACATGCTCGCAGCACACGAGGCAGGAGCGACGATCATGGTTGCGAGTCCTGGTTTCTACCACCACCCGAAGACCATAGACGACCTCGTCGACATGGTGGTCGCCCGGGTGCTCGATCACCTGTCGGTCAGTCATCATATTGAAAATCGCTGGAGCGGGTACGATGCGTGAATTCATCAAATTAATGCGTGACAACGGTGAGGTTACCGATATTGAAGAGCCGGTCGACATCAGGCAACAGGCGCCTGAAATGGCATCTAAGACCGATAAACTCCTTGTTTTCCATAAAACCGGCGGAATGCCTGCGGTAATGAACGTGACTGCGTCAAGGAAAGCCTTGTCGCTTGCACTCGGTATCGCCGAGAACGAGATTGTCAGGAAACTCTCGGTGACGGATTGCGGAGGACGTGTTGTAACGGACGGCAAGGTCTCCATGAGTTCGCCTGACCTTTCGGCACTTCCGGTCATGACACACTTTCCAAAGGACGCCGGTCCGTACATCACGGCGGGGATCATTTTTTCAAAGTTTGCAGGGATCGAGAATGCCTCGATCCACCGGATGCTCGTGCTCGACAAAACCCATGTTGCAGCCCGTCTCGTCGAGGGGCGGCATACCCATAGCCTTATGAAACGGGCCCAGGCCGAAGGGAAGGATCTCCCCGTTGCGATGGCGATCGGAGTGCACCCTGCGGTCACGTTCGCGAGTTGCTCGAGAGTCCCCTGGGGAGAAGAGTTGTCGTTCGCTGCAACGCTTCTCGGCGGGGAAGTCACGGTAAGGGAATGTCCGAACGGGGTCCTCGTCCCTGACGCTGAGATCATTTTCGAGGGCTACATCACGAATGAACGGCATGCGGAGGGGCCTTTTGTCGATATCACCGGCACGTACGATATCGTCAGGAATGAACCGGTGATCAGGTTCACCGGGATGCACATCAGGCAGGGAGCCGTCTATCATGGAATCCTCCCTGGCGGGAACGAACACAAGCTCCTGATGGGAGCCCCCTACGAACCGAAGATTTTCCGGGCGGTTGCCGGTGTCACCGACGTTAAGAACGTCAGCCTTACGCGGGGGGGGTGCGGGTACCTCCACGCAGTCATCCAGATCAGGAAGAACACCGAAGGCGACGCTAAAAACGCCATAATGGCCGCGTTTGCGGTCCATACCTCGTTAAAACATGTTGTTGTCGTTGACGACGACATCGACATATCCGATCCGGAAGATGTAGAATTTGCCATCGCCACCCGGGTCCGGGCCGATAAGGACGTCATGGTAATCACCGGAGTCAGGGGCTCAAGCCTCGACCCGTGCAGGCTCGATAACGGGACGAACGTAAAGGTGGGGGTCGATGCGACGATGGAGATGGGCAGGGAAGCGAAGTTTATCAGGGCCCGGTGGTGAGACCTGATGGAGCTCGACCGCGAGGATGAGCTGGTCCTTTCCGGCGAGTTCGGGGATACCCCCCGTTTGATGATGGAGATGCTCGTTGCCCTTGGCAAAGTATTTGGAGCCGAAAGGATGGTCCCGATACGCAGTGCCCAAGTGAGCGGGGCCTCCTACAAGACGATCGGAAAATATGGGCTCGAATGGTTGAAGAACCTGAAAGCACGCGTGGCAGTCCCCACCGTCCTGAACCCGGTCGGGATGGACCGCAAACGCTGGCGCGAGATGGGGATCTCACCAGAATTTGCGAAAAAGCAGGCCGAAGTGATCGATGCCTACGACCGCCTCGGCGTCAGGCTCGATTGTACCTGCACTCCGTATTATAATGCGATCACGCAGTACGGCGACCATATCGCCTGGTCTGAATCTTCGGCGGTGGCGTACGCAAACTCGGTGATCGGTGCAAGGACAAACCGGGAGGGAGGACCGGGAGCTCTCGCGGCTGCAATTATCGGAAAAACCCCCTTCTATGGCCTTCATATCGTCGGTAACAGGAAACCAGGCCTCGTTATTGCCACCGATCCGGAAGAAAGGCATGATACGGCATGGTACGGTGCCCTCGGCTATCTTGCCGGGAAGGAAGCGGGAAACGGGATACCTTATTTCCGGGGGATTCGGCCCGATCGGGACCAGATGAAGGCGCTTGGTGCAGCGATGGCCGCGAGCGGTGCCGTTGCCCTGTTCCATGTCGAAGGCATTACGCCCGATGCAAGGGTTTTCTCCTATGATACGAGGCATCTCGAGACCATTCATATCGATCGGGAAACGATCGGTTCGGTATTCTCAGAAATCCCGGTTGATGCCGTGGCAATCGGCTGCCCCCATTGTTCTCCCGAGGAGCTGGCAACGGCTGCCCGCCTGTTGCAGGGAAAACGGGTGAAGATACCTGTGCTTATTTTCACATCGGGACCCGTCAAGGCGGCATCGGTCGACGAGGTCGAAGTAATAGAGCGGAGCGGTGCCAGGGTATTTACTGATACCTGCATGGTGGTCTCCCCGTGCATGGACAATTACCGGTCGATCATGGTGAACAGCGGGAAGGCATTTGCGTATGTCCCGAACATGTGCGGTGCCGTTGCCCGGATCGGGACGATCCGGGAGTGCATTGATGTAGCGACCGCATGACGGCACGGGGAACGTATAAGATCCTGAAAAACAGGTCATCGCATGCCGAATCGACCGGCATGGGTTATTTATGGCCGGCAGCCATTCATCCCCGTATACTTAAAACCGATGCGATACCGCTTGCCGGCACCTGAACTTCTTTTAATATCACGACAGACGAAAACCTACTAATGGTACCCCGGAGTAAAGATCCCGGTAAACGGAACCGGATCGGTATCCTGCTAATTCTTTATGCCGCTTCGTTCCTCGCCGGGATGGGTTTTACCGCAATACAAGGACTGGGCATCGTTTTTACCCTGGCCGCACTCCTTTCTGTCGTTTTTACCTCACTTTGGTTCGGCAGGTACGGGCTCCTGGTTGCCGCAGCCCTCGTCGTATATATGTTGTCAGCGGTATCAGTTTTTTTTACCGGGTCTGTGCCAACTTCCGCACTGATATCGGCAGCGCTGATACTCCTCACCGGTTGCATCGGAACAATCGTTTCGGAGCGGATGCGGGCCCAGATGGCCAGGGAACTACCCCTGATCCATGGGGAACCAAAGCCCGCTCCCGTGGACTCTGTTCCCGTTGGAGAGGTGCTTGGCCTTGCACAATATTGTATCCTGCCCTACCTGAATGTCCGGCGGATGAAGGAAAAAAAAGATGTCCGGGGCCTCATCCGTGCCCTGACCAGCGACGATATCAATCTCCAGTATAACGCAACCGAAGCGCTTGGAGAGGTCGGTGACCCTTTCGCCATCAATGCGCTTATCCATGCCCTCACCCGTGACCGTTACAGTGCTATCCGCTGGAAAGCGGCAGAGGCGCTGGCGAGGATCGGAGAACCCGCCATCGGTCCCCTTATCAAAGAACTGGGAAACCGAAACGATGACGTCAGGTGGAAAGCAGCAATTGCTCTCGGGGATATAGGAGACCCGAAGGCAGTGATCCCGCTTGCAGGACTCCTTGACGATACCGATCCGTACGTCAGGGGAAGGGCCGCCTATGCCCTGTCGGCCATCGGGCAGCCCGCGGTGTCGGAACTCGTAAGGGTCCTTGACCGGGGAACGACCAACGCCAGGCCTTCTGCCGTGGCTGCATTGGGCAGGATTAACGATCCGCGTGCGATCGCGCCGCTTATCCGGGCGTTGTCTGACGATGACGAACGGGTCCGCTCCGAAGCCCTGGTAGCGCTCGGGCGGGCAGAGACAAACGTCCTCGACCGGTTCCTCGTTATTCTCAACGAGGCGGGGGCGGTAAAACCAGTGACCGGGCAGGCGGGCGATGAGGACAGTCACGGAGCAGTTACTGAACGTACTCCCCCGGGCCTCGTCATGTCAGAGAAAGACCTGCGCGAATATCTTGCGAGGAAGCTCGAGGAGACCGGCGATCCTTCTTTTAAGCCTCTCATCCGAAACATTCTTGAGGCTTTTTCTGAGAACGATCAAATTTCCCGATAACGGCAGCCATTGTTCGTCGTGCCGGGCATCCCGGAACCTGAGTAACAGGGAAGAGGCCCGGGACTGGAATCATCTGAATCCGAAAATATTTTCATTTCTGCGGGATAAGACCACTACGAGGAGTCAGAGGGCCGGATCCAGCCCCGGTCGTGACAAGCAATGACAGAACTGAAACGGAATATTGATTCCCTGATCACAGATCTCGCAGACGACGATATCAGGATAAGGCACGAGGCAGTCCGTCGCCTGGCCGAATCCGGGGCAGATGCAGTGGTCCCCCTGGTCCACGCGATGCAGGATCACGACGATAATGATTTCAGGTGGTATGCAGCGACAGCCCTTGCAAAAATCGGAGAACCATCAGTCGGGCCCCTGATATCGGCCATGGAACAGGACCGGTCCCGCGGGTTCCGGAAATATGCTGCCGCAGCCCTCGGGGGGATCGGAGAGCCGGCCGTACGGCCGTTGATCAAGAAATTTTCCTCCGAAGATCCGGAATTGCGCGGGTTTGCTGCCGAAGCATTGTGCCGGATCGGGACACCTGCCATAGGACCGTTAAAGGAACTGGTCCACAGCGACGACGAACTGTTGAGCCGGTGCGCATCCCTTTCCCTCTGGAAGATGGACGAACCCGGGGTCCGGGCGCTGGTGGACGTGAGCAGGGACGCACCTGAAGGAAGCAGTACCCCGCCCGGCAGTTCGTAAAAAGGCTGCGAGGCCATTAACCGAAGAGATAAATTCCATCCTGTTCATGAATCTGGTATGCTCAAGGTCTCACCGGCTATGGAGGAGTATCTCCAAAACCTCCAGGAGGGCCTCGAAGGGGCAATGGAGGTCGCAAGACGTGCGCGTGAGCGTGGTATCGACCCGAAAACCGTTCCTGAAATCCCGATTGCGAGCGACCTGGCAGACCGTGTGGAAGCCCTTCTCGACATAAAAGGCATCGCTTCCCGTATCAGGGACCTGGAAGCGACCATGTCGAGGGAGGAGGCAGCCCTCCGCATAGGCGACGATTTCGTTTCCAGGAAATTCGGTGAGACAAATAACGAGGAGATCCTCGACCATGCGATCCGCACCGCAATGGCGCTCCTCACGGAAGGGGTGGTGGCAGCCCCGACCGAGGGAATTGCAAAAATAGGTCTTGGAAAGAATGACGACGGGTCCGAATATGTCCGGATCTTTTATGCCGGGCCGATCAGGAGTGCGGGCGGGACGGCGCAGGCTCTCTCGGTCCTTGTCGGGGACTATGTGCGCCAGGCCCTCAAAATTAACCGTTATATCCCGAGACAGGAGGAAATTGAACGTTATATCGAGGAAATCCGGCAGTATAATTCGATTATGAACCTGCAGTACCTGCCAAGCGATAAGGAGATCAGGCTCATCGTGAGCAACTGCCCTGTCTGTATCGATGGCGAGGGGACCGAACGTGAGGAAGTTTCGGGATACCGGAACCTGCCAAGGGTCGAGACTAATGCGGTCCGCGGGGGAATGGCACTGGTGCTCGCCGAGGGCCTCGCCCTGAAAGCACCAAAAGTCCAGAAAAATGTCAGGAAGATGAAGATGGAAGGCTGGGAGTGGCTCGACCAGCTGATCTCAGGCACGTCAAAAAGCAACAGCGAAGAAGGAAACGAACAGGGGTTAAAGCCGAAAGATAAGTATCTGCGTGATTTGATTGCAGGAAGGCCGGTTTTTTCGTATCCTATGAGAAAAGGTGGTTTCCGGCTGCGACTGGGCCGGTCACGGAATACGGGGTTCGCGGCAGCCGGGCTCAATCCGGCTACCATGAGGATCCTTGGTGATTTTCTCGCCGTAGGGACTCAGATGAAGACCGAAAGACCGGGAAAAGCAGCAGGAATTGTCCCGGTCGACTCGATAGAGGGCCCTACCGTCAGGCTCAACGACGGAAGTATCCTCCGGGTCGACAGGGAGGAAGATGCGGTCCGGATCCAGGGAAGGGTCGAGAAGATCCTCGATGTGGGTGAGATCCTGATCAGTTACGGTGAGTTTCTGGAGAACAACCACCCGCTTATCCCGTCGGCATACTGCGAGGAGTGGTGGCTCCAGGAAGGCGGCACCAGGAGGCCCGGAACCGAAGAAGAAGCCCTTGCCCAGGCAAGGTCCGGTGGATTCCTTCATCCTGCCTTCACCTACTATTGGGACGACCTGACCTGTCTCCAGATCAGGACCCTATCTGATTACATCAGGGATAAGGGCAGGATTTCAGAAGAAGGCCTGCTCGTCCCTGCCGATTTCATCGGAAAAGGAATTCTCGAGGAAGCTTTGGTGCCGCATACCGTCCGGGAGGGGGAGATCGTGGTAAAAGACTATCAGGTACTCCTGGCCTGCCTGGGCCTCGACCAGGCATTGCATCAGACCACTGCATGGGAGAACACAATGGATGACGACCCCTTTTCCCTCGTGATGCACCTTTCAGGAGTTAAGATGAGATCGAAAGCCGGCACCAGGATCGGGGGAAGGATGGGGCGGCCGGGAAAATCGGCGCCACGGAAGATGGACCCTGCGGTCCACGTGCTGTTTCCCCTCGGAGAGGCCGGGGGCTCCCGCAGGTCCTTCCAGGAGGCATCGTCCCGTGCACAGGTCGCAAATAAAGACGGGGGCGTGATCGTCGTCGAAGCAGGGAGCAGACGCTGCCCCTCCTGCGGTGCGACGACTTACAAGAACGCCTGCGAATGCGGGGCTCACACGCTCCCTGTCTTCCGTTGCCCGAAATGCGGTCGTGAGGGTGAAGAAGAGGAATGCCCGGCGTGTCACCTCGACATCGTGTGCTCCACTGCGTACACCATCAATATCAGGGACGAATATGCCCAGGCGGTGCAAAAGCTAGGATCGCGTGAGAACCAGGTGCAGCTCGTTAAGGGAGTTAAGGGGATGATATCACGCGAAAAAGCGGTGGAACCGATCGAGAAAGGCCTCCTCCGGGCACAGTACGACCTTTTCGTGTTCAAGGACGGGACCGTCAGGTACGACATGATCGATCTCCCCCTTACCCACTTCAGGCCCGACGAAGCGGGGGTGACGATCGACCAGATGAAAAAGCTCGGCTACGAAAAGGACCTGTTCGGGACGCCGCTCCTCGCTCCTTCCCAGGTGGTTGAATTACACCCCCAGGATATCCTTGTATCCGAGTCATGTGCCGAATACCTGGTCAGGATCGCCCGCTTTATCGACTCGCTCCTCGAGAAATGCTACGGTCTGCCCCCGTATTACAACGTCACCTCGAAGTCCGACCTGCTCGGGCACCTGGTGATGGGTCTCGCCCCCCATACCAGTGCCGGGGTGCTCGCACGTCTGGTCGGGTTTACGAAGGCAAACGTGGGATATGCGCATCCTTTCTTTCACGCGGCAAAACGGAGAAACTGCTTTCACGGCGATACCGTAATCAGTATTTACGACGGGACCTCCTGGAGAAGCGAACCTGTCCGTAAGTTCGTCATCGAAAACTTCGACTTAAGCCATCCGGGAATCGACAGGCTCGGCACGTATTATTCGGACCCGGCGACCTGCTGCTATACGAGGGCTGTGGACACGAGCGGAGTCCCGCACCTGAGGAAAATTACATCGGTCTCGGTACATAAGGCTCCGGCAACGTTGATCCGCATCGAGACAACGAGGGGAAAAGTAATCGCGGTCACACCTGATCATGCGATGCTCGTATGGGACCTCGGGTACCTCAGGAAAATCAAGGCAATGGAACTGAAACCCGGCGACCCGGTCCCGGTGGACGAAGGCATGAACCTGCTCACCGACCGGGTCAGGAGTTGCGACCTCATCCCCTGCCCCGAAGACCGGGTGTATTGTCTCACCGTTGCAGAAGACCATACGGTGCTTGCGAATGGCATCTATACGGGCCAGTGCGACGGCGATGAGGACTGCATCATGATGCTCCTGGACGGCCTGATCAATTTTTCCCGGTCGTTTTTGCCCGAGACGAGGGGCGGTTCGATGGATGCCCCCCTCGTCCTCACGACCCGCATCGACCCTGCCGAGATCGATAAGGAAAGCCACAATATCGACGTAGGAGCAGCCTATCCCCTGGAATTATTTCTTGCTGCGGCCTCGGGAACGCACCCGAAAGACGTGGAACATCTTGTCGACCGCGTGGAACGAAGGCTCGGGACACCTGCACAACTCGAGGGTTTCTTTTTCACCCATCCGACCAGCAATATATCGGCAGGCCCTCTTGAGTCCACGTATACGAAGCTCGAGACCATGCTCGAAAAACTGGATGCAGAGCTCAAGCTCGCAGCCGAGATCAGGGCGGTCGACCAGGACGACGTGGCCGAACGGGTCTTAAACACCCACTTCATCAGGGACCTGATGGGCAACCTGACCGCTTTCTCGCGACAGAAATTCAGGTGCACGAAATGCAATACGAGTTACCGGCGCATGCCCCTTGCCGGAAAGTGCAACCGATGCAACGGCAATATCATCGCGACGGTCCACGAAGGGTCGGTAAAAAAATATCTTGCGATGTCGCAGGATATCTGTGCGAATTATAAAGTCTCCGAATATACGCGACAGAGAGTAGAGGTCCTCGTGATGGCCATCGAATCAACATTCGGAACCGCGGAAGACCAGCAGATGGGACTGGCCGATTTCATGTGAATGGCGGGGCCGGAAAAATGTTTCAAAAGAGGGACCTTTGATATGTCCCGCTGAGATTACCCTGACCGATGACGGCCCCGTTTATTGCCGTATCGAATTCAGACCTGTTCAGGGCCTGAGCCCCGTCAAGACTGCGGTTAAGTGCATAAACCGTTATTATGTAGCGGTGGGGGTTCCCGGCTGGTGGACAGGGGCCGGTATACCCGATCTTTCCGGCGTCATTTCTTCCCTGCACGCTGCCGTCGGGGAGTACGAGTTCCGTTGTAATGTTCCCCGGAATTCCCCTGGAGCCCGGAGGGATATTGTACAGGATCCAGTGTGTGAACCCGGATCGGGGTGTATCGACGTCCTGCATGAGGACTGCGATGGTCTGCGTCCCGGGTGGCACTCCTGACCATGATAAGGGAAACGATACACTTTCTCCCTGGCAGGTGAACTGCCGGGGAATGGTCCCCCCGGTGCTGAAGCTGTCAGACAAAACCACTAACCCGGTTGCATCGGATGTGGCTGGAGGAGCTGGTGCCGGGCCCGTACACCCGGCTGCAAGGATAACCATGCCGGTTACGCCGATCAGGAGGAGTACGAATACCCCAAAACTACCCATACGGTCCATACTAGTGACTCATCGGATAGATAAATAATCCGGGCCGTGATGCGATCCTCCTGCTGACCCGGGTTTCCGCCCGGGAACACCGTCGATATTCTTTTTATGGCAATATTTATAAAATCAGAGCACGAATTTAAGAGATTGCGCGAGGGTATCTAAGAGGCCAACAGAGGCGGACTCAAGATCCGTTCCCGAAGGGGTTCGCGGGTTCAAATCCCTCCCCTCGCATAGACTGATTTT
>DATJQJ010000052.1:0-5342 GCA_035505975.1 Methanoregulaceae archaeon | reverse complement strand
TCCCCACCTTCCAACAGAAGTACCATGATCCTGAAACATTCGTCAGATGTCCCGGCCGTACCGATAGACAAGCCCGGCTTTTCCGGAATGCAGGCCCGTTTCCTCCTCGTCGCAGAAGACGGCTGCCCCCGGTATGCGATGCGGCTCATGGAGATCGCCCCGGGCGGCTGCACCTCGTATCACAACCACCGCGAGGAACACGAGATGTATTTCCTGGAGGGCGAAGGCGTCCTCAAAACAGAAAACAGCCCCGAATGCAATGTCCGGGCCGGCGATGCCCTCCTCCTGATGCCCTGCGAGATGCACCAGGTCAGGAATACCGGGAAGGACATGCTGAAAATGATCTGCACCGTGCCGCTGTTCCCCGGGAAAAACGGTAAGGAAACCACGCCGTGTGGATGAGGCACGGTCATTTCTCGCAGCTCGTTCAAAAAAAAGTCTTAAATGAGATTTTAATTAATCTAATTTCCCCTATATCGTTCATAGGCCTGGGTGAAATCGTCCAGAGTCATCTCAAGGTCTTCGCGAATAATCTTCCTCAACAATCCTTTCGGAATGTCTTCACCGCTGTGGACCGGTATCGTGGTATATCTGCCATCCATGGATTTCATTCTTACATGGGATCCCTTCTGTCGGAGTATGGTAAAACCAAGAGTAACAAGAAAGGAAACCAGATCTTTTCCCTTGATTACAGGAAGCATTAAGCGTCCTGTGTGATCTCAACTTCGCGGAATCCCACAAAAGTATTCCGGGGTTCCTGGGACTGCGACTCTTCCATACATAATTCAATAGCTTCCCTGATCCGGATTAATGCCTCATCGATGGTTTTCCCATAGGTGTGGCAACCTTTGAATTGGGGGCAGGAAACAATATACATTCCATCCTCATCAGTCTCAATAAGGATTGGAACATGAATTGAATTCATGAAGAAATGATATCTATCCATCCTTTAATTCTTTTTTGTCGAGACCATCATGTGGTAACTCAAAAATTTGGATACATTTTCAGATGACTATTTCACTATCCCAGGCCATGGATTAGGCCAAAGATTATTACATAGCACCTCGATCAGCAGGGCATTGCAGACCCGGGAATATACTTCCGGACGTCAATTTGTGCCCCGCTTTGTGCCATCCTCTCGGCAATTGAAAAGATCTCGCGGGCGACATGTTCATCGACATAATCTTCCCCGCAATTAGAACAGACCTGGGCAGGGACATCTTTTAAGACAAGGGTCATTCCCTCCCGGTCCAATGTTACCGTGGTGGTCCCTTCGCGTGTATCTCCGTGTTTACAGATGACGCACTTCATGTTCTCCTCCGGGTATAATGGTCCGACCAGGTATCCAGGTCCGGTTCATATCCCGTGATTGCCATTGCTTCGTCATCTACATTACTATATACCATGACAACATGGATGGGCTGAACAAGATACTAATTACTAATTAGTAAAATATATCAATAATGCTAATTAGTAATTAGTATGGTATCCTCGGAGGTTATTCGGTCTATCGTAGTCCAGCAGAAAAGCCGGATCGAAAAGAGCGGCGATTTCATAGAACGGACGATTCTTGCAGAAATCCTTGCGGCCTTCGACGACAACAGGGTGCTGATTATTACCGGGATCAGGCGGTGCGGGAAATCCACGCTCTTAAAACAGGTAATGGATACCAGGACCCGGTTCTGTTATGTGAATTTTGAAGATGAGAGGTTTCTCACGTTCAGGGCCGAAGAATTTGAGGACCTCAACGAGGTCTTAATAGAAGTATACGGAGCCCCCGACATCTATTTCTTCGACGAGGTCCAGAACATCGATAAATTCGAGACATTTGTAAGAAGGCTCCAGGACAGTGGAAAGAAAGTACTGATCACCGGTTCGAATGCCTCCCTGCTGAGCAGAGAATTCGGAACACGCCTGACCGGCAGGTACCGGTTGTTCGAACTGTACCCCTTCTCCTTCGCGGAATTCCTCAGCTTCAGAAAGATCAGGATCGGAAAGAATTCTCCTCACATTCCTGAGGAGAAGGCTGCACTGAAAACAGCATTTGCACAATACCGGGAACTGGGAGGGATGCCTGAATATCTGATAAACGAAGACGAGGGATATATCAAAACGCTCTATGACAATATCCTCTATCGCGATATCATCACCCGGTATTCCATCAGGCAGCAACGGCTCGTGCGGGAACTTGTCGGGATCCTTTTATCGACGATGTCCCTACCGTTTACCTACAATTCATTAAAAAAGAGTCTCGGATTATCCAATGCAATCACGGTCAAGGAGTATATTACCTATCTGAACAGTGCATACCTGTTCTTCGAGCTCCTGCGGTTCGATTACTCATTGAGAAAACAACTCAGTTCTCCGAGAAAGATCTATGTGATCGATACCGCATTTTCAATGCTCGGAGGTTTTTCCATGGCTCCCGATTCCGGCCGATATCTCGAGAATATCGTGTTCATCGAGTTAAAACGAAGAGGAAAGGAGGTATTTTATTTTTCGGGTAAACGTGAATGCGATTTTATCATAAAAGACGGCCCGAATATAACCGGTGTGATCCAGGTTTGCCATGAACTGAACGACCAGAACAGGGAACGTGAATTTTTGGGGCTGTCCGAGGCGATGGATCGGTTCCAGCTGGATGACGGCCTGATCCTTACGAATGACCGGGAGGATACCGTAATTGCCGGCGATAAGACGGTATACATTAAACCGGTCTGGAAATGGCTTCTTGAGAATGAACTCCGTTGACGGGAATGTGGCACCCTTTGAACCAGGGGTCAGGAAACAATAACCATTCGATCCTCATCCGTCCCGATAAGAACCGGAACGTGAATCGGGTTCCAAAAAAATAAGGTCTATCCATCCATTATTTCTTTTTTGCAGGAATCTGCCCATAGAGCGACACTTCCTCTTCAGGGACCGGTTGCATGCATAATTTCTTCGTTTGGGCCTCGTACATGAACTCGTCCATCTTCCGGGAAATCGAAACGGTGTAATATGTTTTACCGCATTGTTCGCAGATATGGGCCGGAACATCTTTGATTACGATCGCTTCACCCCCTGCCTGTGCCAGGAAATCCGTCTTTCCTTCCTGTAATTTCCCATAACAAAGACTACATTGGCCCGGAATCATGCGTCGGTCCTCCTCCTGCGGTTATCGATCTATGTGCTCTTTTTATGGATATAAACCTTTGACGATTATCAGAGGCCGGTGGAATCCTTATGGGCCCCTGGGATGAATGCATGGTATGGAAGAAACGGGAGGTCCGGTGACCGCCGTCTCGATCATCACACGGCGGCTGAAGGAGGGGAAGACATACGAGGACTTCCGGAAGGCATGGTTCCACGGCACCGGCTTCGGGATCGCCGGGGCCGGGAAGAACACGATGTACTCGATGGTCGACATCTTCGACCCGAGAGAGATCATCGTCATCGGGTTTTCGACCGCGACGCCGGAAGTAATGGAAGAGGCGTTGAAGATCGAAGTGAAGTTCCGGGGAGAGAACCCGCTCGACGACGTGATCGAGCCTTCGGTGGGAAGGACGTTCGCACTGCTCGTCGCTGAAGACGACTTCGGAGCGGTGGGAGAGATCCCGTTCACGCCCGCCGCAGTCGGGGGAAAGCCGACAAACATGGCGGAGTTTGAAAAGAACCTGCATACGATCGCATCGCTCTTTGCCGCTGCTGCGAAAAAGCGGGATGCGATTACCAACCAGAAGAAGAACGTGGGAACGTGATACCGGCTTCCTTCATGCGATGTTTTTGGTGTAGCAGGATTTTTTCCCTGGACTAATCCGGTAGTTTACGACGAAAAGAAGGAAGAAATTTTATAACTGAGTCCTGGTAAAAAAAGCAGGGTTGGTTGCCTGTCTCCGTATTGCGATTGACGCCGCCGACCCCGAAGGACGCCCCGGCGGCGGCTCGGAATACATTAATGGGGGCATTACCAGACGAATTTATCATTTGAACAACCTGGTGATGATCCGGGCAGCGTGTAACGGTAATGCGTTACCCAAAAAAGATGGTACGCAAGGAATGGTTTTTCAGTCAGACCCGGATATCAGGTGTTCATCTGTCCGTTCACCACATTCACATCGACGGGGGCCTTGCCGGGTTCGTCGATATGGACCGACTTGTTGTTCGCCCCGGTTTCCACGTGAATATGCTGGCCGTTGACATTGATGTCCACAATTTTATCCTGTGTGGGTGTGGGGGGGACCTGGACATTGACATTAATGCTCTGCGCTGTTGGCGTCGGCTGTGGTTGGGACTGGGGCTGGGTGCATCCTGAACTCATGACGCACAGGGCGACCACCACGAACAGGATAACGGCCACAAACATTGCACGGTACATCAGGGTTTTCATGGGTCTCATAGTTTTGATGCGAAGTACCGGCAGTTAAGAATGATCTTTTGTGCCACGACAAAAAAACCCGGGGTTCAATGCCGGTTAACGATCGGCAGGCCCGATAGCAATGGGAAAGAAATAATCCCGAATATCACCCGACAGCTTCGCATTTGAATTTCTTCGCATATGCGTAGGTAACCGCGACCGGGATAATGATCGTCGCGAACACTGACATATATAGCGAGAAGAGCAGAAGGAGGTTATCGAGAGGGATGAAGATGAATACTATTCCTGATATCGCCACAAAACCAGCCCACTTCATAAATACTCTCCCTCCGTATGCGTTGATCTCGTACCAGTTCTCATCCGAATAAAACGCCTGGGGGAAACGGATGCCATACCAACGGTTCATCCCGATCGTCCTCTTCGTTAACGGATAACTCGCCGCCATTAATACCCCGCCAAAGAATAACAGGCCGATACTACAGAGAATTTTCAGCGGCAAAATAGATTGGGAGATATCGGACATTAACAACGTTTTATTTTTTTAAAGATATGAAGATTGGTGGCTCCTGGCAATCATATCACCGATATCCAGACCGGATGACTTGTTTCAGAGAGACAATTCTAACATATCGGTAAACGGTGGCCCGGAAGGCTATTGCTCCCGGGTCCTGATGGAGATCGCCCCGATGAGGCAGGTTCTAAAAATTTATCGGGTTTTCCCGAGTATCAGAACATTTCCGGTTGTTTCCGGCCATTATCCTATAAGAATCAATTTTTATAGAAACCAAGCAAATCAGGTGGCAGGGATAAATGATCAGGAAGTGATATTCATGCGAATCAGCACCGGTTGCACCATCTTCATGTGCGTGCTCCTTTTCACCTGTATCGTCGCCGTGTATGCCGATGATACCGTATCGATCGGGGATAATGCGACCGATAACAATACTGCAGCATTGTATTCGACCACGATAGTCTCCGGGCCCTA
>DATJQJ010000051.1:0-7240 GCA_035505975.1 Methanoregulaceae archaeon | reverse complement strand
AAGATGTGGAGGATGCCGGGCCCGGGCATACCAGGGAGCAGCCATGCGTTCAACAGGATGGTGCGATGGTCTTGCCCAGCCATCGGAGCTCGATGGCGAGATCTGCGGTGAGGACCCCTGGTGTTTGTACGAACCTGGGGGTGGTGCATGGTGAAACCTCAGTGGATACCTGACCGGGTAGACCTGATGATTCTTGATGCACTCCAGGATAATTTCCCGCTGGTCGCACGGCCCTATGCCGAAATCGCATCACGGCTTGGACTTACTGAAACCGGTCTCCTCGAAAGGGTGAAGCATTTACACGAGGCAGGGATTATCAGGGGGATATCGCCCATACTCGAATCACGGAATATTGGGCTTCCTGCTGCGACGCTCATTGCCTTTCATGTACCAGAAGAAACCATCCCGGGGACGGCAGATATTATAAACAGCTATCCGGAAGTGTCCCACAATTTCCAGCGTGAGCATTACTACAACCTCTGGTTCACGCTCTGTGCAAAAAACAATGAGCAGATCGAACATCTATTGGCTGATATTCTTAAACGCACGGGAATTCCACGTGATAATGTACTCAACCTCCCAACGGTAAAGCAGCACAAAATAGATGTCCGTTTTTCATTTTTCAGACCCGGCGAAAAGGGGGATACGTTTGGACCCCCTTGATATAGTTCTCCTGGAGGAATTAGAGACCGGCCTCCCACTTGTCCCGGAACCGTTTAAAGCAATCGGAGAGCGGGTGGAGCTCTGTGATTCTGAAGTACTGGAGAGGATCCGAAACCTGCAGAACGCGGGGATTATCCGGAAATTCCGTGCCCGCATAAACCAGCGGCTAGTGGGTATATCGGCCAATGCACTGGTCGCCTGGAAATCCCGCGAGCCGGAAAATCATGATATTGGCAAGCTTCTTGCAACATTTCCATCGGTAACGCATTGCTACGAGCGTAGTCCCGTACCGGGACGCTGGGAATATATCTGGTACACCGTCCACCATGGAGTCAGCCGTGATGCTGTGCTCTCTGAAGTGAAAAATATTGCAGACCAGATCGGGGTCAGCGAATATATTGTTCTCTTCAGCACCGAAGAATTTAAACGATTACCGAATGTCCGTATCAAAGAACACGGGGTTGGACCGGGATGAACCGGATCACCCAATGCCTTCATGGACATGGAACGGTGAGTGCCATGATGAAACACCGGCAAACACCCTCCGATCCGGTTCCGAGCAAGTACCTGGCTTTCTCCGGCATGCCGCGACCGGTCGTATTCTGGAATCTCACAGAACGGTGCAATCTCTCCTGTACTCACTGCTACAGCCGTTCAGGCCCTGATTGCCGGACTGAAAGTGAACTAACAACCTCTGAAGCGCTCGGGTTCATCGATGACCTTGCCTCCATGGGGGTCCCGCTCGTGTTATTCTCTGGCGGTGAGCCGCTACTGCGTCATGATGTCTGGGAACTGGCAGAATATGGCGTTGCAAAGGGAATAAAAATCGCACTCAGCACGAACGGTACCTTGATCACCTCCAAAATTGCAGCAAAAATCAGGAAAAGCGGGATTGAATACGCCGGGATTTCGCTTGACGGTGCAACAGCGGCTACCCATGACCGGTTCCGGGGGATGCAGGGTGCATTCAACCGTTCTGTTGCTGCCATCACCCATTGTCATGACGCCGGCGTCAGGTGCGGGGTCAGGGTCACGCTGACCCGGGAGAACTTTGGTGAACTTGGAGACCTTATCGACCTGGCTATGTCTCTCGGGGCCTCCCGGTTTTGTCTGTACTGGCTCGTCCCCAGTGGCCGGGGGAGCGAAAGCTATTCGCGGATGCAGCTTGGCAATAAAGAAGTTACCGAAGCCCTCAACCTGCTCTACCGAAAAGCAGAGGAGACAGATCCCGACACGATGGAATTTCTTACCGTCGATTCCCCGCAGGATAGTATTCACCTGCTGCAGTCCATGGAGCGGGACGGATCACCTGATCTTGATGATGCCCGCGATCTCCTTACGTCCTTAAACGGCGGGTGCAGTGCAGGTAACCGGGTTGCCAACGTAGATCCGCTCGGGAATGTATATCCCTGCCAATTCGCACGTTCCAGGGATTTCTTTATCGGTAACATCCGGGACCGGCCTTTCAGCGCACTGTGGGCTGATTCATCTCATCCGGTACTTGCCCTTTTCCGGGAAAAACCGTTGCGTATCAAGGGGGAATGTAGGGAGTGCAGGTACTTTGGTATCTGTGGTGGGGGATGCCGGGTGAGAGCGTACAGAGAAGAAGGGGATTTCTTGGAGAAGGACCCATTTTGTTTTATTAACGAGAATACTACTCTGCAATAACAACCGGGATTATCGTTCTCAATTCAGCTTAATCCATTAGCAAAATCACGGACCATGGTGCACAGGTATTCATAAACGTTGCGTCCCTTGCCGTTGTGAAAGGGGAATTGGAGGGGACTCCAACCATGAGAAGGGATGCTGCAGACGAGAACCCCTGCGAATGGTCGGAATCCCCGAAAGACTTGCTTCCAGGGTTCATTTTTCCACCAGTCCATCAATTATTATCCCATGGTATATATCCATTACCCTCCATTGGAAGCAGAGATTAGGGGAAAAATCCCCTGTTTGGAAATCGAATCGTGATGTATCGTATCAAAACAATATTTCGGAGTGTAAATTGCTGCTAGTTTGTTAATCAGAATGATTATATCCGTTTTTTCTACGTAACATTTATGAATACCCGGACTCATACCTGCGCATGACGTCAAAAACGTCAAATATGGAAAATCTCACCAAAGCGGATCCGATTGACGCCGGGTCAGCAGATGCCTGCCAGAAGTACGGCAACATCTGGCTTTGTGGAGACTATGAGGAGGTAAAAAAAGTGATTTCCCTCCTCAAAGAAAAGCAGGAGAACAGGTCGGAGTCATCTTCGGATGAAACAGCAGAAAAGGCTAATAGGTCAACCAACGATGAACCCGATGAAGACGACGAAGTCGAGGACGACTGAACCCTTTCAAGAGAAGGAAGATTCGGACTCCCACCACTTCAACTTTTATTTGGTTCAACGTTCTCCTCGGTTCGGGTGTTCGCAGCGCGCTCTCGTTTCATGTTTTGGTACATCCCCTCAAACAAAGTTAGCTTCTCATCACCAATCGGTGATCTGGGGAGATATTCCGGCAGGTACTCATGGATACAGGAAGACGGGAACACCGAATGACAGTAAGAACATTTGGTAATACCAGGGTTACCCTGACGGCTGTAAAGGAACGGCAGCTTGCAACAAGGGCAGAGTGGTATCCTGTCTTCCTGACTCACGGTTACAGCTTTAGTACCACCAGGCAATGAACTAAAGGCTCGTGCAGGGAAAAAGTAACGTTCGACTTTAACACAGGTTCGAGATGCTCTGGCACTTTCAACATCAGGCACTTTCTGTTCTCGCATATTCGTCTGGAAGAGAATTCGCCTATCAGGTAGCAACGTCTTCGCGTAACTTTGAAATTTTTCGAGTCTGGTGTCTCGCGAAAGGAAAAAAAATTCCCTCCGATACCGGAAACGCGTCTATAATCGCGTCTATTTTCGAAAAAAACGATTTTTGTTGGTTCGGTGTGTCCATTACAAACTCCGAAAGGGGATACAATTTCCCGGGACGGTAATTATGCGGCCAGGAGAGCGAACTATTTCGTCATGAATCCTAACTGGAACCCGACCTTATGCCAGTGGTTCTTTTCTTGTTTGCACAGTGGTCCCTGTTAACCAGGAACAATAGGTATTACCGACCTGTTTTCACATACATCGGCTTGTAATAGGAATGAGTTTAATATTCTTGGACTTTATCACAAGTACAGGTGTCCAGTATTATCCAGTGACAGAAACATCAAGGAGGGAACCGCGTTCTGATTGTTACATGCTCATGGACCGATAAGGGTACCAGGGCGAGAAATGAAGATTTTTCAGGTTCCTGGGAGATCAGGGCTGGTCCCCAAAAATTGGTGCTCCTTGCCGTGGCTGACGGCCTTGGCGGCCATCCTGCAGGAGACGTTGCAAGCAGGGTTGCCATCGATTCACTTCATAATTCGGTCAGGAACTCATGTTCCGTTTTTTCCGGAACTGTTCCCTTCGATCCCGGTGCAATACTGGTGAATGGATTCCGGAATGCTGCAAATGAAGTATTCAGGAGACAGACCGATGATCCTGCCCTGATTGGGATGAGCACTACCCTGACAGCAGCCCTCATCGAAGATACAGGGGATGGAGTAATTGTTCATGCCGGAGACAGCCGGGCCTACCTAATCGATAATTCTATGTTCCAGGTCACAAAGGACCATTCTGTGGTCCAGGAAATGGCCGACAGAGGGGAAATCCCACAATCGCAGGTTTCACGGCACCCAATGCACAACAGGCTTACCCGTGCCCTTGGTGGACCAGTCGTCAACCCCGATGTGTACCGATTCAGCACCGGCTCAGGGGCCCTGCTCCTCTGTACCGACGGCCTTATCGAAGGGATGACCGATGAAGAAATATTCGACATTTCCAGAACAACCCCTTTTCCCCGAACATGTCAGGCACTCGTGCATGAAGCGAAAAAAAAGAGCAGGGACAATATCACGGCAGTCATGGCAAAGATACGAGTATGAAGCAGCCTGATGTATCTTTTTCCCTGGAATCAATCGTCAGTGAACTACGATAGGTTCCGTAGACTCAAATAATTATATAGATTATTGAGAGAATATATATTAATTCATCTGCCTTAGTACTGTGTGATGTCAAAGGGGTCCCGCGAATACAATGAAGTTGCCGTATCAGTGATTATCGGGACCCTGCTCCTTATATTGATCACGGTCACCGCTGCATCTGCTCTCGCCCTGATGGTATCGCAAATGCAGAAAGAAGAGATGAACCGCCAGGCACACCAGGCAGCGGTAAAAAATGAGCAACTCAAGGTCCAGTACATCCACCTGACGAGGAATAATACAACGGGTTTTCGAGATTACTGGGACCTGGCAAATATAACGATCCTGAACCTGAACACTGATGAATCTAGGGTCCTTACCCTGAGTGTAAATGGAGTTTATGCGAAGCAGATAAATGTAACAGGGCAGCCGTTCAATGACAGTCAGCCCTGGTACGATGTGTCCCGGAACCAGTGGATTTCTATCCCTGCAACACAAAAAGCCGATTTTGTTCTCAATCTCTCGGAAGATCTTATCCGGCCTGAGCCGAACATAGCGACCAACCAGTCGATCCATATCCTTGTAATGACCTCACTATACAATACCTTTGAGCGCACATTCGTTCCACCGACTCCTGTCATGAAAATCAGTACCGATACCCAGGACCTCGGTATTACCCAGAAAACGATACTGGTGTTCGACGGATCGGGATCGTACTCGACGGGCGGAAACATTGTTGATTACGTATGGTCTGTTTTCGATAAAAGTTCGAATAACACCATTACTAAGAACGGGCCAATAGTCAAATCAGAAATGCCATCTTCAGGGCCGTTCGATATCAATCTCACGGTTACCGATGATTCAGGGCTCACTCAGACGTCCCTAAATATGACGATAGCGGCCAACCCCTCGTTCGCTCCACCTACACATATCACTGCAATCCCGAATTCGACATATAGTGGGCAACCATACGGAAATTTATATCCGTTTTCACCCTATGCCGCATATACCGTCGTCGGGGGAGTCGACGTGTGGGTCAACGACTCTGCAAACAACCCGGTTTCCAACCAGATTGTCTCGTTCACCCAGCAGGGAAACAGTAATGTGACCCTTTCTTTATGGAGCGGTGTTACCGGTTCGGGAGGCAATGCTTCCAATCCTGTTACGACACTTGCCCTCACACCAAATGCGAGTATGCCTTATGTGGTAGGTGTCATTACAACTAGTTCAGGAAAATTACCACCACAGAATATTTAGGTCTCTTTAAGGAGTGATCCTCCATATCAGGGAATGAAGTACCTACTCCTGATATGACCAGTGTGGGCAATCATCCAGAGATCTCGGTTAGTCGCGGGTCGTGAACATATTCCGATCCCAGCGGATGGTCCTTCCCACCCATACGCCTCATTATCTCCGCCTTATCTCGATAATAAAGACGGATCATCTCACCGACCTGCTGGTAATCTCTCACGTTGTGCCTCTGGAGCCAGTTGAGGAAGTCGGCCCGGTCTTTCAGCTCCTGGAACAGGAGGTCTTTGCTGATGCCGTAGGTCTCTTTGATCTTATCGAAGAGGAACGTCCTTCCCTGGAACTTGAATACGTCGGTCTCGGGCACCCATTTGTAGGACGTGTTAGTGATGAGGTCTCCGGACTCGCGGTCGAGTTCGAGGATCTCAACGATGTTCGAGATCCTCCTGAGGCTCCGTTCCCCTCTCTTGATGTGCATGGGGAATATAACGGCATCGAGGTTAGAAAGCAGGCTCCTCGGCACGTTCATCGGGTTCGATTCGATTCTCGCAAGCAGTTCGTTCATGGAACCGGCATGGATGGTGCCGAGTGCTGCGTGACCAACGGCGATCGCCTGGAAGAGCGTGAACGCCTCCTCCCCGCGGACCTCGCCGACGATAATGAATTCAGGTCGCTGACGGAGCGCGGCAACCAGGAGGTCGTAGAGGCTGATGTCTCCCGGTGCCTTCCGCGATATTCCGGAAACTCCCGATGCACCCACGGCCTCTGCGGCACCGAACCCCATCCTGGTAACCGATTCAATCCAGTTCGGGTGCATGAGGTTCAGTTCAGCGGTGTCTTCAATCGAGACGATCTTGTATTCGTCCGGGATGAACGCGCAAAGGACGTTTAAGAACGTCGTCTTACCCGTCGCAGTCCCTCCGGAGACGAGGATGGACCGTTTGTACTCCATGAGGATCCAGAGATAGGCGAGCTGCTGTGCATCGACCGACTGGTAATCCATCAGTTCGATTGGCGAGATCGGATTCGCCCTGAACTTACGGATCGTAAAGGTGGAACCTTTTTTGGTCACTTCACTCCCGAGCGTGAGGTTGGCACGGCTTCCGTCAGGCAGGGTAACGTCCCTGATAGGCTGGAGGAGAGAGACGTGCCTGCCGCTGATTTGGGCGAGCTTCAGGACGAAATTGTTCAGCTCGACTTCTTCGTAGATCACATCGGTCTTCACCGAGCCGTAGATGCGATGGAGGACGTAGAGGAACAAATTCGACCCGTTGCAGGAGATATCCTCGATGTACTTGTCCTTCATGAGGGTGTCGATCCGGCCGTAC
>DATJQJ010000050.1:0-35319 GCA_035505975.1 Methanoregulaceae archaeon | reverse complement strand
TATAGATATCCTCTGACTTTGCTTTTTCCTCGTCGGTGGTGTCAAAAATACGGCCGTCGACCGTCCCTGTATAGTGTAATTTTACAAAATCTCCTTCCTGTATCGCCATGTCAATCACTTGCTATATTACCTCGTGGGGATGATAGATAAAACTGTGTCACCGTTATGCTTGAAATCGAATTAAAAGTCAGGGTTCCTGATCTCGCACCGATAAGGGAACGGCTCCGCGATCTGCATGCCGACCAGACCGACCGGACCTACGAACACGACGTATATTATAACGCACCACACCGGGATTTTGGAGACACCGATGAAGCACTCCGGGTCCGGTACAGCAATGGCCAGGTAATCGTCACGTACAAAGGTGCAAAGGTTCCTGGGTTTGACTTCAAAGCCAGAGAAGAGATTAACGTACGTGTTGATGACGGTCCCGGATTTGAGAATATTCTCGACCGACTCGGGTTCAGGAAGACTGAGGTCGTGGACAAAGTGCGTGAGTATTACCGGTATGGAGAGGCATCGGTAGCACTCGACGAAGTGAAGGAGCTCGGGTCCTTTGTAGAGATCGAGCTGACCGGCGACGAGACCAGTTCGGCAGCCGCCGGTAAAATCAATGCAATTGCTGAGAAAATAGGGGTAGATGGAGAGGCAATTCTCTCTTCATACCTCGAGATGCTCCTCGCTAAACGGTGAGGAGATCGATCTTAATGTCCTTGGGATCGTTGCCGAAATGGATCATCGCACAGTTGCCCGATGAAGCCGTTCCCGGGTTGACAATCTTGACACCCTCGACATCCATGATGCCCCGGTCTTCGTGGACATGTGCGCAACAGACGAGATCGAAGGTCTTCATGTGCCTCCTCATTGCCTGGCTCCCTACATGCTCGCCGTTCACCGAATCGAGGGTTTCGTAAGGAGGAACGTGGGCCAGAAGAACGTTATGCACGGTTCTTTCCATCTTTCCAATGACCTGGTGAAGTATGTCGTCGATCTGTTTATCCGTCATTTCGAACGGACAAGCAAACGGCGTCGGATTGGAACCGCCGATACCTGCAATGGAAATTTTCCCGAGGTTTATCTGAGATGCATGGAGGCTTACGCAGTCTGAATGCTCAATTACTTCCAATATCTCTTTTGGGTCACAATTGCCCGGTACTGCAAAACATGGTACATCTATCCGGGACAGAAGGGGTTCAACGGAATCTGCGGGCCCCATCTGGGTAAGATCGCCGGCAATAAAAACTGCATCGGCCCCGAGATCCAGGAATGAATCAATTTTTCCAAATTGACCATGGAGATCTGCTAACAATAGCACATCCATCATGGTATATCATTCGAAGGGCTGCTAAAAAACCTTATCTGATGATCACTCCAGGAACCCGTTAATTTTCCCTTGAGTGCGAGGGATCCAAGCGTGCGCTGCACTTCATCGGCCAGCGGTCGTACCGGCTGGCCAAAAAGAGGAGTCCCGGGCAAGGGGATGAACTGGTGAAGGTGGACGGCCCCTCTCCTGACGACCTGGCATATCAGGTCGAGGGTCATATACTGGTCTTCCAGGGTTTCAAACGGCAGACCGACTATGAAATCGACTACAGGGACTAAACCGTGGTCAATGCAGCAATCACAGGCATTTATGACATCGGCTACGCTATGGCCGCGGCCAAGGAGACCGAGTACCCGATCACTTCCCGACTGCGCCCCGAAGTGAATTTTTTCATTCGAACAATAGGTCCTGACCAGTTCGAGAGAACGATCACCGATGAATTCCGGCCTGACTTCGCTTGGGAATGTCCCGAAATAGATCCTGGTCTTTATCCTTGACAGGAGTTTCTCGAGCTTCTGAAAATTTGGGTTCGTCCCGTCAGAACCATAGGCAAACGCGTTCGGTGTTACGAACCGTGCATCAGGCAGCTTATTCGCATACCGGACTACCTGATCGACAGGACGGTGCCTCATCCGGTGGCCGAACAGGGAGGGAGTCTGGCAATAACCACAATGAAACGGACAGCCACGCGAGATCTCGACATATCCGCGTACCGGTCCAAATGGGGGGTACGCACCGAGAAGGACCGATGAGTCCTCAGGGACGACTTCATCCCGGGTGGCCGTCCCGGGAACCGGTTTTCCGGAACCGGTAATAATACTATCCAGCAGGCGGGGAAGGGTATATTCCCCTTCACCGATAATAACATAATCGGTAAATTCCACCAATTCCCGGTAGCAGGCAGATGCGTGTGGCCCCCCGGCAATGGTGATACAATCCGCTTTTCTAATTTCTTCCTCGTAATTCCGGAAAGTTACAGAATTCAGGCTATAGCAGGTGATATCCCCGGAAGGCCTGTTGACTGGTTTCAATCGAATCTTGTGGCATTCGCAGGCTGCAGCAAGGGCAGCAAAAGAGTTGCGGGCTGCACTGATGCGTCTCCAGCAGACCTGAATATCCCGTCCCGGCATCATCATTTCTGGTATATCGACAGATACTATTTTCCGGCATTAAATAAACAGGGATCGTTGCACATCCGGAGGATGCCTTCTTTTTAGTCTGTACTGATCAAGCTCCGACGGTCTGCTATGTGCTGCAAGCGCCGGAAGTATCCTCGTAATACAATTCACCGGAATCTCCATCGACCGTAACCACGGCACCTGAGCAGAGATCGGAAAGCGGAATTCCGATCGAATCGATCATCGGAATTCCAGCCATAATTGCTCCGATCACGATAATGGGTTCCGCATCGGTATTGATGATAGCAGCCGGCGCATGTCCAGACCGGGAAAGGGCATATATGATATACGACCCTACGGTCGACCCCTTTCCATAATCGAATGCAAGGACTTTGCCTGACATGTCCTTCCCCTCGAGAGGATGACCCTTCTCGACGATAATTCCCGTCTCGGGATCGACTCCCGACAGAAACGATAGTGGTTCAGGACTGACAAGGAGTTCCCCCGACGCCCTGCCCCTCGCAATACCCCTGCCGCGGAATATCACAAACGCACCTGATATATGTATGAATGCGGAGATATATTAGTAACATGGAAGAGAGCGTCATTAACAACCCCGCTAATGAAGGGGAACTCAAGCTGAAATTGAGGGTTCAGGAGGTCGAAGCCCAGCTCCTTGAATTAAAAATTAAGAATGACGAACTCCTCAGGGATAATACCCAGATAAAGCGGGAAAATGCCCAGCTCAAGCGAATGCCCCTTTTTATCGCAGTCGTTATCGATATTTTGGAAAATGGCGAGGTCTACCTCAGGCAGCAGGGTAATAACCAGGAATACCTGACCCACGTCGGTGCAGAACTTGGAAAAGAACTGAAGCCAGGGACAAGGGTCGCGGTAAATAATGCACTTTCTATCGTTAAAATCGTCGGCAGCGTGTTTGATTCCCGGGTACGGGTCATGGAGCTTGATGAATCCCCGAGCATCACCTTCAAGCAGATAGGAGGCCTCCAGAAGGAGATCGAAGAAGTCCGCGAATCGGTCGAATATCCGTTGACAAAACCCCACATATTTGAGAAGATCGGTGTTGAACCGCCGAAGGGGATACTGCTGTACGGCCCTCCGGGAACGGGAAAAACCCTGATTGCGAAGGCAGTCGCCCATCAGGCAAAAGCGACGTTCATAAGGATGTCGGGGAGCGAACTGGTCCACAAGTACATCGGGGAAGGTGCCCAGCTGGTCAGGGAGTTGTTTTCTCTCGCCCGCGAGAGGGCCCCGTCCATCGTATTTATTGATGAGATCGATGCCGTAGGCAGCACGCGGACCAACGACGGTACATCGGGCAGTGCAGAGGTCCAGAGAACCCTTATGCAGCTCCTTGCGGAGATGGACGGGTTCAATAACCGTGGCGATGTGCGGATAATGGCCGCGACAAACCGGGTCGATATGCTGGACCCCGCACTGTTACGACCGGGACGGTTCGACCGGATTATCGAGATCCCGCTCCCGGACCGGGACGCACGGCTAGAGATACTCAGGATTCATTCGGCGAAACTATCCCTCGCGGGGGTATCGCTCGAAGAGATTGCGGACCAGACTGATGAGACAACCGGTGCTGAGCTCCAGGCGATCTGTCGCGAAGCAGGGATGATTGCCGTCAGGAAAGAGGCAGATGTCATCGGATCCGAAGATTTTCATGCGGCAGTCAGGAAAGTGATGATGGAAACAGAATTCGACTCGCGGATGTACAGCTGATATTATCCAAAAAAATATTCCGATTCTTTTTTCCCAAATGTCACATGAAGATATCCGCTTTTTTTACCGGAAATTGACTTTGTCTGCATTCTATCTTTACACTATCATTTCATTCCGTGGTGCTCCTCTGTGAAAATAGAGATGGCTTCCGATCCGGATTTTCTCCCCGAAGGTACCAACAACACCTGGTTGAGACGGGAACTTTGGGGGAAACGATTAATTTTTCGATCCCGGATTGACCTTTTCCATTGGCTGTCTGATGGTAGAAAGACCGGGAGAAGGTTCCACCCCTCCCGGTCGGATGTTACACCTGGGGACCATATGAAGAATTCTACAGAACCCGGAAAATTTTTGTTTTTTTTTTTGAAAGGCACTTCCACAAGTCTCTCAGACAACGATTGTGCCAAAGGAACTTCCCAACCTACTCCGGACAGGTTTTTAATCTGCCGGGTTTATTATTCCATGAATACGACTGATGAATGTACTCTTCCTTCAGCGCACCGGCCTGGACCTTTATAAGACGCTCCTTGCATCCGAAACATCCCGCCGGATACTCCGGTTTTATCACCCGGCGTCATGTCCTGGCGGGATCAGCGTATCGGTAGCCTCGATCGGATGCGCACTTTCGCTTGCCAGCGAGTTACGCTGGTACATAAGGCGATACATGCAGGAGGTATTGCTTGAGGTCGCGCGAGACCGGTACTGTACGCTTGAACTGGGACGCGAACGTTATTACGACCGGGATTTTACTATCGATGACGACTGGCCATTCCGACGTCTCTATGTCATACGAAACGGGAACCTTGTTTCGATAGTAAACCTGGTGGCATTTGACGACCAGGGAAGCAGTTTGCAGAGTGGAGAACAGGTCAACCGTCTGACCGTGCTGTGTTCGGAGCGGGAATATAATGGAGAGCTATCGATCGGACGCGGTGAAGAGACAGAACCCGGAGAGGACAGCAATCATGATGGAGAATGAAGATATTCCCCCTAACCGGTCACCGGTCTGGTGCCCGTTGTCCTTTCCGGGATATCGGAGTTTTCCCGGAGCGATAGAAAAGCAGGAGGCACGATGGCACTGACATTTATCGGCCTCGGGCTATACGACCACCGGGATATTTCCGAAAAAGGCCTTCAACAGATAAGGTCTTCAGATCACGTCTTCCTCGAGTGTTACACATCGTGTCTGACAGGGACTACCATTGAAAAGATGGAATCACTCTATGAAAAGGCCATCATCCCATTATCGCGCGAGGACGTTGAAACCGATCCCCGGACGATCCTCGACCTCTCAAAGAGGGAAGAAGTTGCCTTTCTCACCGGGGGCGATCCGATGGTCTCGACCACCCATATCGATCTCAGGATCAGGGCTGCAGAAGAAGGGATAACCACCCGTATCATCCATGGTTCATCCATTATATCGGCGGTTTCAGGCCTGACCGGCCTTCAGAATTACCGTTTTGGAAAATCATGCTCGCTCCCGTTCCCCCATGGCAGCTGGTGCCCGGTTACCCCGGCCGAGGTAATTCGGAGAAATCTTGGCGAATCGCTCCACACCATCGTCTTCCTCGATATCCAGAAAAACCGCTACATGACGGTCCATGACGCGGTCGGGATCCTCGAGGATTTGACGTGTCGTCTTGGCTTTACCATCCCCTGTTATATCGGGATCGCCAGGGCCGGATCTGAAGAGCCCCTGGTTGTTGCCGGAGGTGCGAAGAAGTTATTGGAGACCGATTTCGGGGGGCCGCTCCATATATTGACGATACCGGGAGAGTTTCATGTCATGGAACACGAATACCTGAAACTATTTGCGCATTATGAAGATTGAACGATACAGGAACGAACTCGGGGATTTCTTTTGTTATTTCCCGGAAGAGACCCAAAAACCAACTCTTGTGAACAAGGCCAGGACTGAGATCTGCCAGCTCATCAGGTGTTACCTGGAGGATGGCGATCATTTCCTCCGCGAAGGCGACCGGGTGAACGCCCTCGCGAGCTTCGCCTATGCCGCTGGCTGGATAGACGCGGGTTTCTTTGTTGGACTGTTCGAACAGAAATCTCCCTGCAGGATCCTTCTTGAGGAAGAAGATCTCGGTCAGGTTCTCTCCGGACACCTCCAGGAGAAGACGATTCGGTACGGTCGCCTGTTAAAATCTGCCTGTGAAGCATGCCGGCCTTCGGCAGAACCCGGCATCTCCTGGTACGAGGGAGGACTGCGTGTCATCGCCGTTGCGCAGGCCCACCTGCAGGGAGGGAGATGGTTTCTTGGTGACGACCGGTTCAATAATGCCTTATGTTGTTTCAGCTACGGTCATGGCTGGCTGGATGCAGCACTGAGGGTAGGACTTATCAGCATTACATCGGGCAGGGAGTTATTCGCGATTTGAACTGGGTCAGATCGCCGACCGGTACTAACCCTTATCAGCACAAGAGATCGATCACATGTCGATGGAGCAGGTGCAGTGCCAGGTCAGGGGGGTGTTCGTCGCATTATCGGCAGGAGGCCCTGTCCCTGCTGTAATCCTCGATATCGGTGAAGACGCCTGCATTCCGATTTTCATCGGTCTCTGGGAAGCGGTCTCCATTAACAACGCCCTGAACCATGAGATCGCTCCGAGACCCCTCACCCACGACCTTTTCGTCGATCTCCTGAACCGTTGTGGGACCATCATGAAGGCCCTTACCATAGACGCCCTTGACGAGGGCGTCTTTTACGCAAAGATGGTGCTCGTTCATGGCGATTGCGAAGAAGAACTCGATTGCAGGCCAAGCGACGGTATAGCCGTGGCAATACGGTGCGATGCGAACATATTCCTCGATCAATCGGTTATCATATCCTCATCCGTAAGGCCTGATGATCTTCCCAAATTCGTCGGGCTGAATTCCTACCTGAACCATTGAAGTCCGGGATCTTTTACGAATTGGTCCAACCGATACATTGTGTTATGAAGGTGATAACACACACTTTTGAAAACGTTCGCGGCAGGGTGATTGAAAACTTACATCTGCACTACGAGTTCTGGATGCTTTTATATCTTCCCGAATCTCCCCTGCCTTTACAACGTGCCGATGCAGTCCTGTCCCAACCGGGTCTCCCCCGTCAGGGCGGAGCCCCGGTAGCGCCAGATTATCTCAAGTTCATAAAAGAGTGTCAGCAACATAAGGGCATTGGAGATTTGCAGAATCAAAAAATTTAATTTCAAAAAAAAAGATTTTAACCATTACCAGAAATTATTTTCTCCTTTCCCTGAGCTCCTCTGTAAGGTCATCGAGGCTGATCCCTGCCGCCCTCATCGCAACGAGCAGGTGAAAAAGAAGATCGGCGGCTTCTTCCCTCGTCCTCGCATGATTGCCGTTCTTCACCGCAATAATGAATTCCGTGGACTCTTCCCCTATTTTTTCAAGTATCCGATCGATCCCTTTTTTATCGGCGACAAGACTTGTCACGTAAGACCCTGGTCTTGGGTTATTGAAACGGTCATCGATCACGGCATATAATTCACCCAGTAAATCCGTGTTATTCAACATTACCATCTCCTGAGAGCACCTCACCGATATCGTACCCGAAAAAGCGTTTCAATAATATCCTTGCTTTCTCGATATTGCACCCTCCCCTGCCGATTGCGATGCCCAGATCCGCTCTCTTCTTAAGGAATACGGTGACAGGCGATCCTTCGGCGAGACCGCTAATTTTTTCGATCTCTGCAGGTCTGAATATGTTCCTGATGAACGATTCCGGATCTTCCGCACTTTCAACCATTTCTATACGTTTGCCCAGTACATTTTGCATGCGCCTGATATTTTCACCTTTTTTTCCGATGGCAAGCCCCATGTCACCCGGGCGTATCACGTATATCACTCTCGAGAACCGTTCGTCGATAACACAATCAAGGGCAGTGGATTTGGTAAGGATTCTTAGCTCTTCTATATATCTTCTCTCTTTAAACCCGATATTTCGATCCATTAAAATTTCAGTGTTAAGTAGGGTACCAATAATTAAAATGATTCTTAAACGGGCACACGCTGCACATTATGGGAGACTACTCAGGTCTATCCAGATATCTATCCGGACCATGCAAGGAAACCTGAAAGAAACACAAAATGCCGGATTGCGATCAGGGTTCCATGATGAGGGAGGAGAGTCCTCGCAGCTGAGGTAAACTAGTCAATAAAAAAATAATTTTTTACCGGTATCGATGTAAAAGACTCCTTCGCGGCACAACAGGGGTCTTTTTATGATATTTTGCGATGGTTGGATGTATGGACCGTGCGGACTGCCCTCTGCCATACCGCTCAATAAAAAGATTCAGTGAAAAATCTGTGCCTACGCAAACAGATAACTGACGGTCACGCTGGCAGAAACGGTTAATTGTCCCGGGCTGACCGGTGTTGTCGGCGCGGGCACCGCACCTGCGGCAAAGGATTTGGACAACAGGGTAGTGTCGTAAACAACGGGCGGCAGGCTGCTTCCTATCACGGCATCATGAACGCCGGTGATATTGACTCCCATCGCGGCAGCTGTTGCATCGGCATCTGCCCTCGTCTGCTGGACTGCCTTCGTCAAAGCCTGACTCCTGTAATACTGCTCCGTTTCGGGGGTCAGGGAAAATGCTACGGAATTGACCTCGTTTGCGCCATTGGCAACGCAGAGATCGATGATATCGCCTGTCTTCGACGTGTCGTTAAGGGTAATGACGAGGGTATTTGTTACCTGGTAATATTTTATATTTTGGGCAAACGGATTTGTGTTGTCGTTGTACACCGGATAGATGCTGTATCCGGAAGTTTTTAACTTGTCATCAGGAATACCCGCATTTGTCAGGGCACCCATCACCTGACTCATAATCCGGGCATTGTCGGACTGGGCAATTTTCACGTCGGGGTTCTGGGTCTGCACTGCAACCGAGATCTCAACCTGGTCGGGATTCACTAAAAGTTCTCCCGTAGCGGTACTGGTAATCACGCTCGATTGGGATGAATCAGTGCTGGCGGCACCAGCGGCACTCCCGAAGAATACCACTGCAAGAATTGCAACGATGGCAAGACCCATCAACACTCGCTGGCTTTCTTCTTTCATGGACTTAATGTAACCTGTTGAGCGGATATATTTTCTCGTGACTGTGAAAAATACCGCAGTAAATCTGGTGCGCGGAATACTTACCCTGAAATAACCATAAACCAGGTCAGATTTTTTGTCGGACGCCGATCATTTGCTATTTATCCAACCATCTGATTTTTCACCGTCTGTTCGCTGCAGAATACCCGGAAAATCAATCATATTGTTCCGGTACCGTCACGCAAACTCGTATATCCTAAACATCCAATACTATGGTGTTTAGCATGGCAAGTACAATAGTTGAGAAGATCTTCTCAAGGAAATGCCAAAAACAGGTATCGGCAGGTGACGTGGTCATGGCACCCATCGACAATGCCATGATACATGATATTACCGGTCCTCTCGCCATAAAGAAATTTTATGAGATGGGAGGGAAACAGGTGGACAACCCGGAAAGGGTGACGATGCTTTTCGACCACCAGATCCCTGCAGATTCAATAGAAGCCGCGGAAAACCAGGTTTTTATGCGAAAATTTGCCAAGGAACAGCATATCCATAACTATGATATCAGGGAGGGGGTATGTCACCAGGTAACAATGGAAATGGGGAAGGCCGCTCCCGGTGAGATTGTTGTCGGTGCAGACTCCCACACCTGCATGTATGGAGCAGGGGGGGCCTTCGCAACGGGGATAGGTTCGACCGACATGGGATTTGCCCTGAAATTCGGGGCCCTTTACTTCAGGGTTCCGGAGACCATAAAAATAATGACCAGGGGCAGATTCGATCACCGTGTCGGACCCAAGGATCTGATCCTTGCCATTGCTGCAGATATCGGTGCCGACGGGGCAACTTACAAAGCACTGGAATTCACCGGCGAGGTGATTACATCAATGGATATGGCCGGCAGGATGACCTGCTGCAATATGGCTATCGAGATGGGGGCGAAGGCAGGGATTTGCCCTCCCGATGCTATTACCTGGGATTATATCGGTAAGGTCCGCGATATTACGCCGTTCGAACTTTCGAGCGATGCCGGTGCGGACTATTGCGAGAGCCGGGAGTACGACGCTGCAGGACTCGCCCCACAGGTTGCAGTGCCCCATAACGTTGACCTCGGTGTGGACGTTACCAGAGTTGCCGGGACACCAGTAGACCAGGTATTCATCGGGTCCTGCACCAACGGGCGTTACGAGGATTTCCGCGATGTCGCGGAAGTACTGGGGAACCGGAAGTTCTCAGATAAAGTCCGCGTCATTATTATTCCTGCATCGAGGCAGGAATATCTGAAAACCCTCCGGGCCGGACTTATCGAACGGTTCGTTGAAGCCGGGGCACTGGTCGAAGCGCCATGCTGCGGTCCCTGCATGGGCGGGGCTTTCGGTCTCCTCGCTCCGGGGGAAGTATCCCTGTCCACATCAAACAGGAATTTCCGGGGGCGGCAGGGGAGCACAGCGGCGTCGGTATACTTGTGTTCGCCGGCCACGGCAGCTGCCAGCGCGTTATTTGGCGAAATTACCGATCCACGTGAGGTCTGATCATGAGAATATGGAAATTTGGCGACAATATCGATACCGATGCGATAGTCCCGGGCAGGTTCCTGATCCTGAACGACCCGAAGGAACTTGCAAAACACGCGTTTGAAGGCACAAGAGATGAGTTTGCAAGGGAAGTGAAAGTCGGTGATGTCATTGTTGCCGGAAAAAACTTCGGGTGTGGATCTTCGCGCGAACATGCCCCCATCGCATTAAAGGGGGCCGGAATTACCATGATCGTCGCAGAATCATTTGCCCGGATTTTTTACCGTAACGCCATCAATGTGGGTCTGCTCCCGATCGTATGCTCCGAGGCAGGATCTATACTTGAAGGGACGGGCGTAATGGTCGACATGGATGGTGGTTATCTTATCAACGAAGGACGAACGTTGGCAATCGAACCGATCCCTAAATTTTTAAAAGAAATTATCGATGCAGGAGGGTTGGTCGAATATGCCATCGGTCTTGAGGAGGTCCCGGCATGTACCGTGTCGCATCGATAGGGGGGGACGGGATCGGTCCCGAAATCATCAGGGAAGGAAAGAAGGTCCTTGATGCAGCCGGGGATAAATTCAACTTCTCAATCGAATGGACCGATTTCGGGATAGGGGCGGACCGCTACCTCGCGACAGGAGAGCTGCTGACCGGGGAGGACCTCTCTGAACTGTCAAAGTTCCCGGCAATCTACTTTGGTGCGATCGGCGATGAACGAATCCAGCCAGGGATCCTTGAAAAGGGAATCCTGTTAAACCTGCGCTTTTATTTTGACCAATATGTCAATCTGCGACCGATCCGGCTACTCGAAGGAGTAACAACTCCCCTCGCAGGAAAGACACCGGCTGACATCAATTTCATTGTTGTCCGCGAGAATACCGAAGATTTTTACGTCGGTATCGGCTCGCGATTTAAAAATCACCAGAAACTGCTCCTCGAAGTGGAGAGGGAGTTATACCAGATCAAATTCGGACTCGACATAGAAAGCGATGCCGAAGAAGTGGCGTACCAGATCGGAGTGATTACACGGGAAGGTGCCCGCCGTGTCATCGATTATGCCTTCAATCTCGCAGAAAAGAGGCGGCGGAAACTCACGTCGGTCGACAAGGCGAATGTGCTGTCAGACATGTATGGTCTCTGGCGGGAGGTATTCGCCGAATGTGCAACGCATCATCCCGGTGTAACGAGCGAGTTCAATTTTGTCGATGCCATAACGATGTGGTTTGTAAAGAACCCCGAATGGTTCGACGTCGTTGTTACTCCAAACATGTTCGGCGATATCATCACCGACCTCGGGGCAATGATACAGGGCGGGCTCGGCCTCGCACCTGGCGGGAACATCAATCCTGAAGGAACATCTATGTTCGAGCCGATCCATGGCTCCGCACCGAAATACAAGGGGAAAAATATCGCAAACCCGTTCGCGACAATCTGGGCAGGGTCGATGCTGCTCGACCATATCGGCGAACCCGATGCAGCTGCAGCCATCGTCGATGCTCTCGGTTCCTGCATCAGGGAAAACAAGGTCCCAAAAGATATGGGCGGCACGCTGTCGACCTCGGCGGCAGGAGATGCCGTAGCGGAATGCATTCGTTCCAGGTAGAATATTTCATTCGTATATTTTTCCGGTGTTTTGAGAAACCGGGAATTCATCGATTCCCGGGCAGTCCTGTCCCAACCAGGTTCGCCGCTGGCTTTTGGGCAGATCCCCTGGACTATCGCCAAATCTGAATCACTCTATAATTCCCAAGAAAAATAAAAATAAGGACAATCATCGCGAAAAAATTATTTTATTGCATGAAATATCAGGAAATAAAGTATTGTGGAATATCCTGTGAGACCATCAGACAATGCCGGCCGGGATCGTCTGTTGGCCTTCAGCCAGCCTGCGTCCCCTTCCTGTCCAGCTCGGGACTGGTCCCGGAAGTTCTCCGATCGGAGCAAACGAATCCTTCCGGCATAGTGCCGTATACACAGCATCAACGGGTACGGTAAACCTTCCCCCTTCGACCATCTCAATGACGAGGGCTCTTCCCGATTGTGAAAGTCTCATCAGTCCGGCAATACCGCCGAGATATTGCTGCCAGTTCTGGAATATCTTTTCAATCCTGGATGTCTGGTGCTTCTCGAGGGTATCCCGGAGCTCCTCCAGCCGGACCGCAAATTTGGCACCATATATTCTGAGTTCGATTATCTCTTGCGGTGAACCCTCGTCATCAATTGCTGCATAGCCTGTCTTTTTCAGGTATCCTGCCTTTGTTATCATGACGGTTCTCATCTGCCAAAGATATTCTCTCAAAAAAGTGGTATATAAGGCCTTGACAGGCACGGTGTGAAAGTGAAAGGGGTCAAGACCCATTGTCTCAACCCCCGGTCAGGTAGACTGGTTGACCCCGATTACCTAAGAAATTGAGCCGGGACTCCTTTTCTTCCTGCGATCCATACTGGCATTCAACACGTCTTCCATGAACCCAAGCAGACCTTCAGTGCCCGCAATGGGCCTGGATGCCAACCGTATCGAACCACGCAGGGGAGGTGTAATGCCGGAAAATGCAAAGCTTCCTTGCAGGGACTGTTCGAACGACGACCCGATAACCAGGTCCGGAGCGGTCATGCGGATGATTTCAGTGATTCCGTTCAGCGATACGATATGTTCAATCCCTGCATCACATTCCGGATCTTTCGATCGGGATCCACAAAAGACGATCTCAGCATCCAGGTATCTTTTCAGGGTGTCGCGGGCAAACCGTGCATAGGAAAAGCTTGAAAAAATTGCAACCGACGGAGGATCGTGCCTCTTGAGATACTTGTCGGATGCCCGGGTGATCGTTTCATCGACGGACCTGATTTCCTTCTCAATAGTCTCCGGATCGGCACCGTCAACCGTGTCGGCGAGATGTTTTACCGTCCTCTTCATCTCGTCGATACCGAGTATCGATCCGAGGCTTCCCTTCCCCGGGATATTAAGATCGGGATTTACGCTTATGGAACGTGGCGCTACCGCACCCAGGCGATCGAATGAGTCGAGACAGAACATCACCCCGGGGTTGATCCCCATGCTTGCGAGGAACCTGCAGGCTTCTCTCTGGTTTCCTCTTCCAAACGGGTCTGCAAGGTTTATTCCTTCGACATTCACCTCCGGAAGGTCGCCCGCAACACGAAGGGGAAGACCCCTGACAGCTTCCCTGTACCCGGCCTCGAACCCCCCGAGGAAACCAGGGCTGTCGATAAGCATTACATCGAACCCTTCGAGATGCGTCCTTACATCCTCTCCCATGACCGCAGGCACACAGGAGGTTACCACCGCGACTTTTTTGTACCGGCCGTGTATGGCGGAGACGACTTCCCTGAGAAGGTCGCCGGCTCCGAATACGACGTCCTGCTCGACAAGAAAAGTACTATGAAGATCACGGTGGAGGAGTGTCGCCGGATAATAATAACAGCCGCTTGAACCGTGGATAACGACAGCGATACCATCAAACCCGGTGAGAGCGCTGACCGCCCCGCTCAGTGCACATGGCCATACCGGGTTGATGCACCATGTCACGACAATGCCCTCCGCCAGCGATGGAGCATCCTCCTGATCCCGGCTGTGCCGATCGGGAAGGGAACAGGTGCCGGCAGGTCTGTACCATCTTCCTGACAGCATAATCCGGTACGCCTGACGATCTCGTCTAATGCTGCCGATTCGCATGGATACCCCTGAGAGATAAAATGGACCTTGTTTCCAGCCAGATCTAAGAATTCATCAACCATGGACTGCTGGAATTCAGTCTCGCTCCGTACCGCATCATCGCAGGGAGCACCTGCAATCCTTGCGGTATTCCGGAGAAACTGCAGTGTACCCTGAAGCCCGATGGGAAACGAATCGACATAAGGCATGCCGAACTGCCCCTGTAATTGCTTTCCAACGGCAGCGAGCGATGGTTCCCTGAGAATATTAAAGCCTGCGAGGGGAAGATTGTCGAGATCATCAGTCCTGATCTCATGGACGTACCTGATGTTTACTGAGACTCCAAGTAGCGACAGCAGCCTGCAGATTTCATCGAAATTCTGCTCTACCTCATATTCGAGGTTTTTTTCACCGATCAGATTTACCCTGACCTCTCCGTCATTCACGAGGTTTTCGCATCTTTTTCTTCCTGCAACCGATTGTGCAATGGTGATAAGTGCATTAGAGAAACCATCTTCAAACTGACCTCCGAAAAACCCTGATGTCGGGATGTAAAGAACATTCGCACCCGAATCACTGCAAATCCCTTTCACGTCATCTCCGATGGTATCGGTGATACAGGTGGACAATACAAAAATCATCCGGGGTTGTTCTTCGCAGGCCCGGATAATCGCCCGGGCCAGAGATGGCTCCCCTCCGAATATGATATCTTCTTCCATCAACCCGGATGACATGATATGCGGGATCCGTACATTCCCGTTGTCCAGGAGCGTCGCATGAAGCAACGAAAAATTGTGATGAGCGCAGCCATCCGGTCCGTGGATGAGGGTAACACTGTCGGTAATAGACGTCGTTACGGCAAGGGCGCCTGTTAACGTACAGCCCCCGGTCCTAGATATAGGCAAAGGCAAGGTCTTCAAGCTCATCTGTTTCGAGAGGTGTCGGTATGGTGAACCGTTCATTTCCCGATACTTCACATGCCAGGGTTCGGTAGATTGCCGCCTGGGAAGATTCGGGAGCATATTCTATTACCGTTTTCTTATGGAGTTCGGCGAGCTGGACTGTCCTGTCCCTCGGGACAAACTGGACGAGCCGGCTGTTGATTCGTTCTGAAAACTCGCGTACCAGATCCTCCTCCCGTTCCATATTCTTGCCGTTCCCAATAACACCGGCCAGTCTGCACAGGTTTTTTGCCCGTATCGAGAGCCGCTTAATCGCCTTGCAGATATTGTTCGCGGCATAGAGGGACATCAGTTCGCCGGACGTTACAAGGTATACTTCCTGGGCGTATCCTTCCCGCATCGGCATCGCAAACCCTCCACAGACGACATCGCCGAGGACGTCGTATACGATGATGTCCCCGTTTAAAGCACCAAGTCGCTCAAGGATTTGGAATGTTGCGATAATGCCCCGGCCTGCACACCCTACTCCGGGCTCGGGACCACCGGCCTCCACGCATCTGACCCCCCGGTACCCCGTATACATGATGTCTTTAAGGAGGATGTGCCCGTCGCCCTGCGCCCGGACCAGGTCCATTACGGTCGGGATGAACCTTCCCTGCATGAGCATACGGGTACTGTCCCGTTTTGGATCGCACCCGATCTGGAGAATATCCAACCCTTTCTCAGCGAGGGCTGCCGATAAATTGGCCGAGGTGGTAGATTTACCGATACCGCCTTTACCATACAGGGCAATCTGTTTCATGACTTATCTGATTGGTCTCCCGGGTATTTCATTTTTCTGATGTTAAGGAAAATCAGGTTGCGTAGGTTGCCGGAACATTACCATTATGGTTTATTTTCACAAAGAGACAACATTTCCCGATCCGAAAAATAATGCGGAACGCGGCACGGGCCCGGATCGCTATTGGCACCCACAGGTGCCTTTCCATTCATCTTCAATAAAGATACGCCGGTTGATGATTCGCCAGGCGAGGATGAGCTGGACGATCTCCCCTGCCGTTACCCAGCGGGTCGTACCGTATCCGGGATATGGACAGATCAAAGTCTGTTCTTCGATCCCGCCTAACAATCTCTTCACCGTTTCGTGAGGCAGTTCCCCATCGAATAAGAGGTCCCCCATCTTTCTCCCCCCTATCTCCCTCACAGAGTATTCGAGGATAAATTCACGGTCAGACATCGAGAGCAGGGAGAAGAGATCAATATTGAGACCGATCTCCCCTATCTGTTTTTCAAGAGGGACCTGGGACAGGTGCACCCGGTAGATATTTTTTTCCTGTCCGAGGTTTTGGCCGAATACCGAGTAACCGATGCCAATCACTGCATCGGCAAACAGCATCTGGGGTGCGATAAAGGTCTCGTAATCAGAGATCCGCCGTGTTATTTCGTCTCTGACTTCGGCTTCCGAGTAGCCTCTCGCACTGGTATCCCTCTTTCTTTTCCATTCATATTTCACCGCAGGGGCCGGGTCAACGAAAAGCGAGAAATCGAGCAGTTCGCGGAGACGGGGTGTAAACAACGTATGGAGCCCTTCGAAAATGATAATTTTAGTCGGACTGAATGTGAACGGCCCTTCGAACGTTCCTGTATTGTGGTCATAACGTTTCTTTTCAACAGGCTTCCCGGATTTAAGAGTGGCAATATCCCGTTCGAGGCCTGCAAGGTCGTTTGCCTCCGGTGCCAACGGCGTGACTGCCATTTTTTTCCGGGTAATCCGATCATGGAGGTGATAATCGTCCAGCGTGACCGTAGAGACCAGATCGGTCCCGAAAATCCGGCGTATCGCGTTCGTAAAGGTGGTTTTTCCGGAACCGCTGTCTCCCGCAACCCCGATAATAAAAATACAGGGAGATCCTGCGATTACTTCCCTGAAATTACGAAGATCCATGATATTGCGGCGCTATCGTTTTCGACAGGTGATGATCCGGTATATTCGGTAATCCATGATAAAACCGGATCCTGGTTGTTCTGCGTAACAAGGGTTCCTGTTCTTCCTCCGGTTCCGCGAAAGACGACCCGGTCAAAGGATCCCAATCCCCTTGTGACGATTTGCAACAGCGTCGGCCAGTGCATCGAGTGCCCGGAAGGCTTCCTCGTCAGGTGCTCCCTTCACGACTACCGGGTCGATGAATTCGGGTTTTAAGTGGGTCAGCATCTCCTGCATCATATCGGGTGCCTTCCCTCCCCATCCAAAGGAACAGATGACCGACATAAACCTCGCCTTCGGCCGCAGTATATTCGTAAGATAGGTGACATAGACGGCCAGGGGATGCGGACCGAACAACACCGTCGGTGTTGCAAGGACTATCGTTGCTGCATCGACGATCGCGGTAGCGAGTTCACCGGTATCGGTAACGGTCAGGTTGTAGGGCTTTACCGTTACCCCGCGGTCTATGAGGGCGCCTGTGAAATAGTCAACCATTTTTTGCGTGCTGCCGTGCATCGAGACATAGGCGATCACCACCTCATTCTTAACCAGATCCGATGTCCAGTCCCGGTAGGCATCGACAATATCCGATGGTTTATTGTACACCGGGCCATGACTAGGGGCGATATAGTCGATCGCAAGTCCGCTGATTTTTTCGATGTGCCCCCTGATAGATGACCGGAACGGCATCATGATCTCTGCGTAATACCGCTTGGCAAGGGGGTATAGCTGGTTGAAATCCTTAACAAACAGATCGCTTGCGGCAGAGTGCGATCCAAACAGGTCGCAGGAAAAGAGGATACGGTCTTCCCGAAGATAGGTCAGCATCGTTTCCGGCCAGTGCACCCACGGGGCCAGAATAAACTCGAGGGATTTATTCCCAAGAGAAAGGATTTCGCGGTCTTTTATTACCAGGAAACGGTCGTCATCGATATCGAAGTGTTCCTGTAAGATCTCCTTGCATTTATCGTTGGTCACGGCCTTTGCGTTGGGAAAGATCTCGAGGATCATCGGGAGCGAACCGGAATGGTCCTGCTCTGCGTGGTTGACGATAATGTAATCAATCGCACTGATCCCAAGCCGTACGAGGTTGCACACCAGGTCGAATTCCTTTGTGGGGTCCACCGTATCGATAAGTACTGTCTTTTCGGTGCCTTTCACGATATAGGCATTATAACTCGTCCCGTGCGGCAAAGGTATCAATGCATCAAATAAGCGCCGATCAAAATCGTTTGCACCTACTGCGTAGACATCAGGAATTAATGACTGGACAACCATAACCATTCCGTCCTATTCGGATGCCGAAAATTTTTCTCTCTGTGAAAGACATATGGGGCACGACCAGTTAGCCGGGAGCTTGTCAAATTCAGTTCCGGGTCCGGTCCCGGAATATGCATCTCCCTTTGCTGGATCGTAGGTATATCCGCACACCTGGCAGACGTATTTCTTCATCGATTTCAGTCTCCTTCTGATCGAATATCAGACCATGAACATTTCGTCGGATTTATCAAAAAATATTTCCCTCTCCCACAAACGGCGAATGAATGCCAGACCCGGCGACCAGACGCATCGTATGATAGTATCGGGCAACCTGCTATAAGAAAGTCCTGTATTTTGGGTTAAAAGGATACGATATCAGAATGACGAAAGAAGTCACATTCGGTTCATCGGGAGTTCGGGACTACGGAAGCAGGAGATCGTAAAAATCAGCCTTCCCGTGGAGGAAGACACCAGGGCATAATGAAAAGACGTGGATTGTACGGGGATACTAAAGTCATAACATCTATTAACCTGTGGATAATTGAAACTGTTCAGCTATGACTGTAGAAAAACAGGCGGTAAACACTGTTGCCGGGCTAATGGCATTATCTGCCCGGACTGCCCCGAAGGGGCGGGGTATCGACGAAATCGAGATAAAAATTGTTACCGGGGGAGACCTCGCAAGCCTGTCTGAGAAAATGAAGGCGTACGGAGAGGTTCACAACCTGGCCTTTTTTGTCAGGGATGGAACCTCGATGGCATTGTGCGACACATGCGTCCTGATCGGTATCCGCGAAGGGACTACTACCGGGATAGACTGCGGAGGGTGCGGTTACCCGACATGCAAGGATTTTTTCCAGGCATTTTCGCAAAAAAAGGATAGAGACACTCCGTTCATCGGGCCGAACTGCACGATCAGGATCACCGATCTCGGGATAGCGGTAGGTTCTGCGGTGAAAACCGCACAGATCCACAACGTGGACAACAGGGTTATGTATACAGCAGGTGTGGCTGCAATGATGCTCGGATGGATGTTCGGATGTTCTGTCGTTTATGGCATTCCGCTCAAAGCATCCGGGAAAAATATATTCTTTGACAGGTGAAGGCTATTTGGGTTATCACATGGCAATTATGAAAATTCGCGGCGGTGACCTCGACCTGGTCGAGTACGAGTTCACCTCGTTCCTCCCCGGCGAACAGGTAAAGACGCTCGGATTTGAAAAGGAGTACGACCTGGTCCTGCAGAACGACGTCGTGACCGTTAACGCGCCTGCCCGCATCCACCTCACGGTACTGGATATGAACCGCTTTTCACCGGCCCGACCGGGAGGCGGGGGGATTGGGTTTGCAATACAGGTCTATTGCTCGGTATCGGTTGAGTGTATCGCGGAAGGTCTCGAAATAGACTACTCCCGGGCTTCCCTGGTAAAACATTTTGCCGGGATATTCAAAAAGACGGTCAATTATAAAGGGGGTTTCAGGATCCGCGCACGCGACCACGAGCATAAGCATGTCGGTCTCGGTTCGACCAGCACGGTCATGATCGCCCTTGCAAAAGCTTTAAATGTCGCGACGGGTTCACCACTGACCGACGATCAGTTGCGGAAACTGGTCGGGTACAATTACGTCGAGGAGACTTCCGACGGCAGAATTGCCCCCGGGTTCGAGACGGGCGTCGGCCCGGCCGTCAGTATCCATGGGGGCCTTGCCGTGACCGGGGATGAGCTTGCACTCGTTTACCACCACACTTTTGCCCGGGACTGCAACGTGTTCATTGTAATACCCCCGACTGAAATCTCGTCTGCCGGCGACAAGGAATTCGACCTCCTCATGAATAAAGCGCGGATGCTTGATTACCGGGACAGGGAGCTAAAATCGTATCTCGTCCTCATGGATATGATTCCTGCAATCGAGAACGACGATCTCAGGCGTGTCGGCGACATCATATGGGAGATCGACTTCAGGGGCTCGAAACGGGCCGAGGTGGAACACCATAGTTTCGAGATTTATCATTACATGAGCAGATTGCGCGAGGCAGGGTTCGAATTCGTCGGAATGAGTTCGGTCGGCCCTGCCATTGCGGTGATAACCGAACGGACTGAGGAAGACCTCGAGTCTGCCTTAAAACCCATGGGACTGAAAATAGCCATACGGACGAAGATCGACAATAAGGGCCTCCAGGTTACGCATTTGCCTCCCGATCGATAATATCGCAGTTTTATTTCACTATCTGCCCGGAAGTTGCTCTGGAATGAGCTTTTCCGGGCATCGCTTCCCGGTCAGGCAGCTAAATTCTTGTCGTACCAGAATACCGCCCTGATTATCCCGACGATGAACAGAACGACCGATACGATGGTAATCACGATAAATACCATGATAAAAAACGACAGGTTGTCCTGTATGACGGGTATTGTGCCGAGCAGGTATCCCGCTGATGTCATGAGTATTGCCCATATCAGTGCAGACAGTATGTTGTAGAGGGTGAACCTGCGGTAGTCCATAGCCACCACTCCGGCGAGGAATGGAGTGAATGTCCGGAGAAGCGGGATGAACCGGGCAAAAAATATCGTTTTACCTCCATACCGGGCAAGATACTCGTATGCCCGCGTTACATGCTCCTTTCTGACAATCGATGGGAAATGCTGCAGCAGGACACGGAGACCGAGGTGGCGACCGGTCCAGTAATTCAGGACACCGCCGCATATTGCCGCAGTGATAAATACAACCCATAACAACTGAATGTCGAGACTTCCTTCGGCGGCGATCATCCCTGATACAAAAAGAAGGGAGTCACCAGGCAGAAAGGGCGTAATGATAACTCCCGTCTCGAGAAGGATAATGGTAAAAAGGATCAGGTATGTCAGCAGACCATATTGTTCCGATACGGTGGGGAGGGCCTTGTCGATATGGATGAAGAAATCCAGAATACCGGGCAGCATGATCCTGTTACGTTATTTACCTCGCAGGTATTTTAAGGAACGGAACATCAGGAGTTTCCTAAATCGGTGTGCGATCTCCGACAGTCGCCCTGGACCGGCCTTGCCGGGGGATAGGTCCAGAGAGATTAAAACCATTGTTCACACGAGGATTCATCAGGATGAAATTGTCATGTTTTGCTGCAGATCTTCCGGACCCCTGTCAATCCATGGGTCCGAATATTTCCGGCGGATAAGTGCTGACTCATTTTATCAACCCAAAAACAGATAGTACTGCTAACAATTCCGGTGGTAATACCAGTGCACGAGTACACTATTGCCTACGACATTTATGCGACGGCACGGAAAGCAGCGATCGAACACCATGCAATCGAGGTTAAGAAAGTAGTCGTTGACATCGGGGAGATGGCCATGGTAAACCCCGAACAGGTGGACTTCCTTTTTCACGTGATAGCCGAAGAAGACCCGTTGTTCCGGGGGGCTGCGCTCGAGACCAGGACCGTCAAACCGCGTGTCAGATGCCATTGTGGCTATGAAGGAGAGACCCTGTATGTATGCCCGGTGTGCGGCGCGTTACCTGAACTGGTATGCGGTAAGGAGATACTCGTGGCAAACATCGAGGCTGAGGTGGAATAAAATGAAAGTATCGATGATGCACGGTGCGGGCGGGGAAGTGATGGGGGAGCTACTCCAGGTTCTTACCCGGCTGACTCACAATAATGCCGGTGGGATCGGCCTTGAATCGCTCGATGACGGAGCAGTGATTCCAATTTCGGGAGCAAATATCGTATTCACAACAGATTCCCATATTGTCCGCCCGATTTTTTTTCCAGGGGGCGATATTGGAAGGATCTCGGTCTGCGGCACGGTCAACGACCTGGCAATGATGGGCGGCTGTCCTGTTGCACTCTCCTGCGGCATGGTCATCGAAGAAGGGTTCGATATCGCCGATCTCGAGCGGATCGTTGCATCGATGGACGATGCGCTCGGCGAAGCGGGTGCAAACCTCGTCACCGGTGATACGAAGGTGATGGAGCACGGAGCCCTCGACGGAATTGTCATCAATACCGCAGGTATCGGCGTAGCAGGACGGATCGTCCGGGACAACGGCCTGAAAACAGGGGACAAGATTATTGTCAGTGGGACCATGGGAGACCACGGGATTGCGATTCTCGCCCACCGCGAAGGTTTCAACCTCGGTGAACAGATCCATTCCGATGTTGCACCCGTCTGGGGGCTCGTGAAGGAAGCCATGACTGCGGGCGATATCCACGCGATGAAAGACCCCACGCGGGGAGGGTTCGCGAGCTCCATCAACGAAATGGCACGGAAAAGCGGGGTAGGAATCCGGGTGTACGAGGAGTTACTTCCAATCCGTAAAAGCGTGAGGAGTGCCGCAGGGATGCTTGGTATAGACCCGCTCGAAGTGGCAAACGAGGGGAAGGTAGTGATGGGCGTGTCCGGAGAGGATGCGGATGAAGTGCTCGCGGCAATTCGCCGTCACAAGTACGGCCGGGATGCCATGATCATAGGAACGGTGACAGATCACCCGGGTGTCATCATGGAAACGCTTGTCGGCGGAGAGAGATTCATCGAGCCGCCAGTGGGGGATCCGGTCCCCAGGGTCTGTTGAGGGCCCTGAATGATTATCCCTGAATTTATTCAGGGATAACCGATATAATCGAACAGGAGATCAAGCGCCTCTTTCTCTTTCGGGCCGCCGCATTTTCCAACGATCCCCGCGTGGTGTTCAATGAGAGAGAGAAGTTCGGGGCTCCGCGATCTATTATACCGGGTACCGTGAACGGTCGCCTCGATGATACTGTTGAACCCGCGGTTTACCGGGTGAAGAACGATACCTTTTGATGACTCTTCGAGGAGGGATAAGCCTACCACCAATACATCGCGGGTCTTTTTTTCAACAGTCGCCGAAAATGCCGCCCATGCCTCGCATGAAGCAAGGCGTTCGACAGTGTATCCACCTGCCTGCTCCTCCACAAAAGACCCTTCTGGAAGGTCGTCAAAAGCCGTAATTACGTACAATACCGGGTCAAAGACAAAATTTGCAACTACCCAGCCCCTGGTTTCCACATTCTCCGAGGTGTGGCTGCCCCTGAACAGGACCATCCCCGGATTCCCGTTCCGCACTACGATCCCTATCGGAGCGGCGTTCCCCCCGGTGGTGGCGATGATCTCATTAATTCCCTCCCTCAGCAGTCCCATTGCCACCCCTCCCCGAGAGCGACATAAATGGAGGCGATCATGATGTCGGCCATGGAACCCGGGTTAATTCTATGGTCGATGCAGTCCTGGTCAAACGACGCAAGGTCCCTTGACCCGTCACGTACTTCCGCTGCCTTTTCCATGACCTGTAGGGCAACCTGCTGCCCATGTTTCTTCGCGATGAACGTATCGGGTTCGTATGCCAGCAGGTCCAGGAAGGTCCTGACAATCGATTGTCTCCCGCAACCGTGATCGATCAGCAGGTCCGCACCCATTCGTGTCAGGGAATAACCGTTTACCCACTCGCGGGCCACGATATCGTGTCCCGAAGAATATGCCATGACATCAAAAAGCGTCATATTTCTCGATTTCAGTTTTTCTGCGGACTTCGGATCGTTTACATCGAGATCGTCAGATTCCAGCACTCTGACCTGGGTCATACCGAAAGCCCGGTAAAAATCGAGAGCGTCCTCAACCGAGGTCTGCTTCACGCAGGAAACCGCTCCCCCTATGTCGTTACCTGCTATGAGCGGCACAAGGAGGATGAAAGCCCCGAAATGGGTATTCCCTCCCTTGTGGCTGCCGGTCATCCGGACGGCATCGAGTATGGTCCTGCCGATCCCCATCCTTCCCAGTTCAGCCTGTTCAAAGGCCGGCCTGACAAGAATAATCGATGCGAGAAAATGTTCGAGAGTCGTTGTTTCGTAATCGTGGCAGCGGTCGACGTTCCCGGGTTTCGGGAACGCTGTCACTTCGAGCATCATTGCCAGTTGCGCCCGATCAACTGCCCGCATGGTGCCTGTCGACGTCATAAAAAATGTGATGGAGTATCTTATCTGATAACTCACGTTTCAGACGCATATAATCTTTATTGGAAAGGCCGGTCTGGCCGAGCGTCATATCACGGAACACGCAGGGTGAAGAGTCCTTACAGCACCAGGAGAGGCTCCCGAAACAGGTGTTTTTCCCAGCCTCCAGCGGCGTATTCTTTACCTCCCGCTCTTTTATCCTGATATACTCCTCCCGGTCAAACCCGAGGTTCTTAAGGGTCGGGATGAGGGGGCAATTTTTTACCGGCATGCAACAAAACGTAAGGGCCCTGATATCTCCTCCCCGGCAGAGCTGTTTCGGCGCATTATACCAGCCGTGTTCGTCGGCAAAACGTGTGATGGCAGCATCAAGGCCGGCAAGGGTCCGCTCGTCGGCCTGCCGGGCGAGAGAGACCAGGTCTGCTCCGTGCGAGAGCATCTCTTTCATTCTGTCGAACGAGTTGATGGAATTATTTGCGATGATCGTGACCGGACAGTTGTTCCTGATCACCTTCACTTTCTGGGGGCCGAAGTCCATGAGATCGACATGGACGATATCGGCCCCTGCTTTCCAGACGGTCCTTGCGAGGATACTGTCATTTTCAGCGACACCGGCCCTGATTTTCACAGAAACCGTTACATCCTCATCTTTCAGTCCCTCGATTACCCTTGCGAGATCTTTTGGATTTTTCAGGTAATATTCTCCGCATCCTGCCTGGACCATCGGTACCTGGCGACAATGTGCATCGATTTCATAGATCACCCCGGGGCCGAGCTCTGCTGCCAGGGACCGGTATGCATCGGCTGATGCTCCCCGTAGGTTAATCCCGAGCACTACATCGCTGCCCGCCATCATGCCGATTTGCTTCCGGAGTTCGGCGATAAGGTCCCCGGTCAGGAATTCCTTCCGTCCCCCTTCGGCCATGATCCTGCTCGCATCCATCGCGGGTTGATCGATGGAGTAACCCCCGATAAAAGCGACGCCAACATGGTTTTCCCTTGCGCGGACGTATGCCGCATCGACTACACCCGCCATGGAGGCGATTGCAACCGGAGTCCGGACTATCTGGTCGTTGATCGTCAGCCCGAACCTCTCGAAGTGCTCCATCATAGCTTCGTATATATAGACGGTGATCATCAAAATTACTTTGGGTCAGGCGAGACAGGAGCAGTACGGAAACCACCGCCTCAGAGTCCGGAATATTTCCTGATTGGCATATACCGAACTGAAAAAATCTTCAGGTTTTCCGGAATAAATAACCTGTAGGGAGAGATCTTTCCCGGGCCTGCCACCAGTTTTCAGAACCCATGAGAGGCCAGGCAGTTCTTTCCGGGTCAGGACATCGCAGTTCCAGCTGATCAAAGCCATTAATGCCGTTTAACCTGTTCCCCAGGCAGGATTCGGTAATATTTTAAGATTTAATACACCAGTATTTATCATATGGAAAGGAAGGGAATGTTACTCGTAGGGCATGGCAGCAAACTCCCCTACAACAAAGAACTCGTCGAATCCACCGGGCAACTCATCGCGGGAAAATATCCTGACTATATTGTAAAATGTGCCTTTATGAACATGAACTCCCCAAGCATTGAAGAAAGCCTCAATGATTTCAAAAAAGAGAAGATCGATGCACTTGTCATCGTACCGCTCTTCCTTGCCAAAGGTGTGCATATCCTGCACGATATCCCCGGGCTCATCGGTCTTCCGGAAGGATCACAGAAAGGAACGTTCTCCTTAAACGGGAAGAGCATACCTCTCGTCTATGCCGAACCTATCGGGTCGGACCCGTTACTTGCCGATCTCATGGCGAAAAATGCCAAAAAAGCATTATCCCTTATCTGACTCCTGTATGGACCTCATCGTCCTCGATACTATACATGGGGGTCTCGATATAGCCCGGGCACTTTCGTCATTCGGGTACAAGGCCGATGCAGTGGACGTATATCGGGGATCCTTGGATCCCGGTCCCGACCTCCATTATGACCAGGTGGTGGCCCCTGTGCACCTCGATCCTGATAATACGATCTTTCGCCTCGTAAAGGACCTGCCCCTCATCACCCACCACGAAGCAACTGGTTGGATCATCGGTTCATCACGCCCGACCCCGATGATTGAAATTACCGGAGCACGAGGAAAGACGACGACCGCTTTTGCAATCGCTCACCTTTTTACCAGTCCGGGGATTCTCCATACGTCATGTGGGACGTTCCGATACCCGGACCGGAAAATCCTCTGGAAAAAAAGCATCACCCCGGCATCGCTGATCGCCGTTGCGGAGTATCCGGGAGCCAGGGAGGGCTGGCTCGTTGCCGAGGTTTCCCTTGGAGTGACCGGGGCAGGAGATATCGCCGTATTGACGTCTTCAGAGGATTATCCCTGTGCCGGCGGAAAAAAATCCGCCCTGGCACTTAAATTAAGCTCGATGGCACATTCGCCACTCCTCATTGCGGCTCCAGGCGTTCACGCAGACCACCCGCAGATCGTCCACGTAGAGGATCATGTCAGGATCGAAGGGTCCCGGTGTTATTTCCACCTCAATGGTATTTCAGGGTCATTCGAAAATACCCTGCTTGGACTTCCGGCATATGCCGGTCCGCTTATGACAGCCGCTGCCACGGGCTGCATGCTTGGGATATCACCTGAACCGCTCTCCACGTTCCCGGCGATTCCGGGACGGATGGCAGTAAGCCGGGAAAACGGGCACCTCGTTGTTGATAATGCGAATTCCGGAACCGTTGCGAAGACCACAGAAGATGCTGCCGACTACGCGAAAGTCCTCTCAGGAGGAAAAGGATTCATCCTCGTCATCGGACAGGAATCGCGTGCCGTTTGCGAAGGGTTCCCGCCTGCTGAGATCGCAGGTGTTATCAATGACTCCCGTCCTTCAATCGTCTATCTTGTCGGGACGCGGGGAGAGTATGATGCGGTCCGGTCTTCTGTCAATGAAGGTCAGGGATGCGAGGTTGTGCATGTACCGGTGTTTGAAGATGCGAGGAGAGCAGCAATGGAAAGAAACGATGGACTACCTGTAGTCCTGGCCGTGAAATCGTGGAGATGATCCGATGAAATACATGCAACCGAGACCAAGTTCGATTGTCGCAGCACTATATACGGCGAGAGACCTAGAGGTGGGGGTCTCGGTACTCCACGGACCTTCAGGATGTTCATTCAAGCACGCAAGACTTCTCGAGGAAGATGGGATGAGGGTGCTGACGACATCCCTTGCCGATAACGAATTCATTTTCGGAGGGCAGGAACCACTTGTGGCAGCGCTCCGTTATGCCGAGGAAGAATTTTCCCCGGAACGGATGGCGGTCATTGGCACCTGCGTCTCGATGATCATCGGAGAGGACCTCGCTTCGGCCATCGACCAGTCAGGAATCACGACACCGGTCATCCCGGTCGATATCCATGCCGGGTTCCCGGAAAATATCGACGGGGTTATCGCCACGCTGATCCCGGCGGCAGATGCAGGGTGGATAAGTGAGGAAGAGCTGGAACGCCAGAAATTCCTCCTGGCAAGAGCCAACGAAGTGGAAAGGATCAGGGGTGCGGCGAGCCACGCTTATATCGAACCTTCAAGAGGCGATTTGAAACACAAAGTTGCAGAGTCACTCCTGCGTGAGGTGGAGCAGGGTCACCGGGGTATCGCCATCATGAATGCAAAAAAAGAGACTGCATACATGTTTGCCGATGAACTGATCGCGCTCCACGATGTATGCCCCGGTGCCGACATCACCTATTGTGCTAACCTCGAGGAGAGGGGGCTGCCCAAGGTCAGGAGAGACGCCACCCGGATTAAGGCTGCGTGCTGTGATGCCGGCGTACCTCTCGGACTTGTAGGAGCCCTTGATGAATATGGTGCGATCGGGGAGCAGATCGGTGAAAAAATTAAGGAAACAAACCCCGATTTTGCGTTTATTGTCGGTGTACCCCATGCAGTACCTCCTGAATATACCGAAGGGATCCGCTGTTACTCAGTTACCAACGGGCCGAGACAGGTCGCCCCCCTCAAGGAGGCAGGGCATCAGTTCGTTGTCGTGGAGATTGACCTCCATCCGAAGACTCTCGGTGTCCGTCATGTCGTTGAGAGCGAGTTCGGGGCGGTCCTGAGGAGTCTCGCATGAAGGCACTGTTGATCGGGGGCGACAGGTCGGGATGCGGGAAGACGAGCATCACCCTCGCCATCGCATCGCTCCTCTCGAAAAAATTTACCGTCCAGACATTCAAGACGGGAATGGACTACATCGATCCCTCGTACCTGACCGGGGTAACCGGAAGGCCCTGCAGGAACCTGGACAGTTTCGTGATGTCGACTGAAGAGCTGCGCCAGGTATTCGCCCATGGGTGCGAAGGTGCCGATTTTGCTCTTTTAGAAGGCGTCAGGGGCCTTTTCGAAGGGGCTGAGGCCCTGAACGATTCGGGCAGCACGGCCTCTGTTGCCCGGGCGCTCGATATACCCGTCGTCCTGGTTATCAGCGCCCGGAGCATCACCCGTAGTGCTGCAGCAATCGTCAGGGGTTTCCAGGTATTTGCCCCCGACATCAGGATCGAGGGTGTGATCCTGAACAATGTCATGGGCTCGAAACACGCGGAAAAAGCGACCGCGGCCATAGAACACTACTGCAAAATCCCTGTTCTTGGTGCCGTACCGCGGTTGGAAGCCATGGAACTGACCATGCGCCACCTCGGCCTCGTTCCATTCGTTGAGCGTCAGGGAAGCGGGGAGTTCGAACGGAGGATCCACGCCGTCACCGGCTTGATCGACAAGCATGTTTCCCTGGACAGGCTGGTGGCGGCTGCAGGTGAGATTTCCGTGGAAAAGGGAAAGGTCCCCCTTTTCCTGCGAAAAGCAGACCCGGACGTGACGATAGCCGTGGCGTATGACGAGGCATTCAATTTCTATTATTCCGACCTTTTCGATATCCTCCCGGCGCTTGGTGCACGGGTTGTAAAGTTCAGCCCGGTTCACGATACGTTTCCAAAAGCAGAGGGCTATATCATCGGAGGCGGTTACCCGGAAATGTTCCTCAGGGAACTTGAATCGAATGCCCGTGTCAGGGAAGGCATCCTTGAAGAATCGAGAAACAATATCCCGGTATATGCAGAGTGCGGGGGACTCATGTACCTTACCGATACCATTGTGCTTAAGGAAGGGTGGGATGGACATCCATCAGAGAGGGAGTACACAATGGCCGGGGTCTTCGCAGGAAAAACCATGATGCCCGGGGGGAGGATCGTAAGCTATGTCGAAGGGGTAAGCAGCCCTCAATCGCCTTTCGGGGCTTCGACATTCAGGGGTCATGAGTTTCATTATTCAGAGGTGCTCCTCGATCGGAATACCCGGTACGCGTTCAGCCTTTCGAGGGGCACCGGGATCAAGGGAAATCTCGACGGCGCCCTCATTGACCGGACTCTCGGGAGTTACACGCACCTGCACCCCGTCTCCTCGGTCGGCATGTTCCATCATTTTGTCGATGCCTGCCGGAGCGATCATTAGCTATATCCTGGCAGGACTTCATCGGAAATGCCGAATTTTTTATTCATGAGAAATATTTACGGTCCAAAGCAGACCCTGGGAGCGATCCTTATAACTACCGGTGAATAGGTGTTATGGCTCTATGGATCGGAGGTTTCGAATTATCACGGCTAAGAACCAACCGATAAAATAATAACCGGGAACTCGGAGCCGCCGATTTATTACCGATATTTATCCTGTGCTGTCGGCCCGCCCGTTCCAGCGGTAACTAGTTAATCCAAGCCTTTCAGTCAGCAAAAATGGTTTTCAGACCATGGATTTCCAGGCAGTGCATTGCATTGATGTTACAAAAAATATCTCCAGTCAATTAAGATGGTAAAATATACGAGGACGCTGAAACGTCTACCTGTATGATGATCTATATCGATGGGCAATTTTTGCCAAGGGAGCAGGCAAAGGTTTCTGTTTTCGACCATGGACTCCTCTACGGGGACGGGGTTTTCGAGGGGATCAGGGCATATAACGGAAGGGTATTCAGGCTGGACGAGCATATCGACCGGCTCTTCGATTCGGCGAAGACAATCGACCTCACGGTCCCGGTCTCAAAAGTTGAGATGGCAAAGATCATTATCGAGACCATGAAGAGGAACGACTTGAAAGATGGCTATATTCGTCCTATCGTAACGCGTGGCGTGGGAGACCTCGGTCTGGACCCCAGAAAATGCGAGAAAGCCTCGGTGATCTGCATCGCCATCGAGTGGGGAGCGATGTACGGGGACCTTTATGAAAAAGGCCTGAAGGCCGTCTCGGTTTCGGTCCGGAGAAACCCGGCATGCGCTCTGCCACCGAATGTGAAAAGCCTGAATTACCTGAATAATATCCTCGCGAAGATCGAGGCGAATTATAAGGGCGGGGACGAGGCGATCATCTTCGACACGAACGGGTACATTTCCGAGGGTTCGGGAGACAATATTTTTGTCGTGAAGAACGGCATCATCATCACGCCTCCGACGCTGAACAATCTCCGCGGTGTCACCCGGGCAGTCGTACTCGAGATCGCCGCTTCCCATGGGATCACCCTTGAAGAGAAAAACCTTGGTTATTTCGACATATATTCGGCCGACGAAGTATTTGTCACCGGAACTGCCGCGGAGGTTGCCCCGATCACGACCATCGACGGCCGGAGCATAGGCAGCGGAAAGCCCGGACCCATTACCCGGCAGCTGATCGCCGCATTTAAAACAATTACCGAGAATGAGGGAACACCCATATACTAATCGCTCGTGCATGGGTTCCGGATGAGGTCCTTTCCAAAATCTATTTTTACGAGTAATAGAAACTAGTAAAAGCAACTTTACCTTTGCTGCTATAGTGTAGTCCGGCCAATCATGTCGGCCTTTCACGCCGACGACTGGGGTTCGAATCCCCATAGCAGCACTCTTCACTCATGGCTCAATTCCTCCGATTTATCAATATGCTAGCGAAATTAATCGTTTAAAGCACCGATCTTGAAGATTTCACCTTTGTTTCAGCCTTGAACCTTTCTTGCCTTCAAATTGTTAAGATGTGAAAGTGTAATCCGATCGAAAAAAGAAGGTGGGTTTCCGGATTATGGATCGATATTTCCGGAACATATATTCCCACCTGATGAATAGGATTGACCAGGTATCCTGATGAACAGATAGGCCGGGTTCCGTTGAATGTCCACACTGAAGGTGTAGCCCGGTACACCGTTTACTGTTGCGGTTCCCGAGAATGTCGCTGTATTCGGGGAACTGGTAACCAGCGTATTTGCTATACCTGAAATGGTCTTGCCGCCTTTGAAATCGATGAATGTTATTGTTCCGGTCGTTACGCCGTTTACCGTCTGCATCTGGAAGATATAGTTACCCTGCGACGTACAGATAGTACCCCTGCCGCTCCATTTGACGTCGTTCTGTTTATTTGTAAAGTTCTGCAAGTTGAACGTAAGGTGGGTGCCGTCAATCGTTATCGTCCGGTTAGGCGTACCGCTGCTCTGGGTCCATCCGGACTGCATGGTCTCATTCAACCAGTACGTTCCCCATGGCAGGTTGCTGAAACTGAATGCTCCGCTGGCTGAAGTCGTGGTGCTGTACGCAGGTGCCCCGGTGGTCTTATTCGCCAGCGTAATGACCCAGTTGGGAATACCGGCCCCGGTTACCGAGTTATTCTTGTACCCACTGATGGCCCCCAACTGTTGCGTGTTTGAAAAGTTCTGCACAGTGAAAGTCAGGTGTGTCCCGTCAATCGTTATCGTCCGGTTAGGGGTGCCGCTGCTCTGCGTCCAGCCTGGCTGCATGGTCTCGTTCAGGTAATACATACCCCAGGGCAGGTTGGTGAACTTGAACGCTCCGCTGGAATCTGTCGTGGTGCTGTACGTGGGTATCCCTGTGGTCACATTCGTGAGCATAATCCGCCAGCCTGGAATACCGGCACTTGATACCGTGCTATTTTTGTAACCGCTTATGTTCCCGAACTGCTGGGTATTCGTGAAGTTCTGCAATGTGAGGGTCTGGTGAGCCCCGTCAATCGTTATCGTCCGGTTTGGTGTGCTGCTGTTCTGAACCCAGCCCGCCTGGCCAACCTCCCCAAGAGTGTAAATACCATAGGGAATATTGGTGAAGCTGAACGCCCCGGTACCATTGGTTACGGTGGAATTCCAATACCCTGTCGTCGTGTTGTTCAGAACAATCGTCCAGCCGGGAATGGCAGCCCCGGTTGCCGAGTTATTCTTATACCCGCTGATTGCCCCGAACTGCTGGGTGTTCGTGAAGTTCTGCAGGGTGAACGTCAGGTGAGACCCATCGATCGTGATCGTCCGGTTGGGTGTGCTGGTACTCTGCGTCCATCCGTATACCGGGGTCTCGTTCAGGTAATACGTGCCCAGGGGGAGGTTGGCGAAACTATACGCTCCGGTCGAATCAGTAGTATTAGTATATCCGGGTGTCCCGGTAGTGACGTTCGTAAGCGTTATGACCCAGTTCCCGATACCTGCACCTGTCATCGAGTTGTTCTTATACCCGCTGATGTTCCCAAACTGCTGGTCGTTGGTGAAGTTCTGGTTGATCAGCACCGGGACTCCTGCACTCAGGGTAACTGAGTAGTTCGGTGTGATCTGCGTCCAGCCTACCTGGCCGACCTCACCGAGGTTGTAGATGCCAAACGGAATATTGCTGAAACTGAAGCCTCCCGTCGCATTGGTTACAACCGAGTTCCAGTATCCCGTCGATGTGTTGTTCAGGACTATTGTCCACCCTGATAACCCGGTGCCGCTCGAATTGCGTTTATATCCAGTAAGGTTCCCAAACTGCTGGTCGTTGGTGAAATTCTGATTGATTAACACCGGGACGCCGGTACTCAGGGTAACTGAATAGTTCGGTGTGATCTGGGTCCAGCCTGTCTGACCGACTTCACCGAGGTTATAGATACCGAACGGAATATTGCTAAAACTGAAGCCTCCCGTCGCATTGGTTACAACCGAGTTCCAGTAGCCCGTTGTCGTGTTGTTCAGGATTATTGTCCAGCCGGAAAGCCCCGTTCCCGAGGAGTTCCTCTTGTACCCGGTAAGGTTCCCGAACTGCTGGTCATTGGTGAAGTTCTGGTTGATCAGAACCGGTGTGCCTGTACTCAGCGTGACCGAGTAGTTCGGTGTGATCTGGGTCCAGCCACTCTGCCCTACCTCACCAAGGTAATAAATACCGAACGGAATATTCGAGAAGCTGAAGCCACCCGTGCTATTTGTCACAACCGAGCTCCAGTAGCCCGTCGACGTGTTGTTCAGGACTATTGTCCACCCTGATAACCCGGTGCCGCTCGAATTGCGTTTATATCCAGTAAGGTTCCCGAACTGCTGGTCATTGGTGAAATTCTGGTTGATCAGGACTGGGATGCCTGTACTCAGCGTGACCGAGTAGTTGGGTGTGATCTGGGTCCAGCCTGCCTGCCCGACTTCACCGAGGTTGTAGATACCGAACGGAATATTGCTGAAACTGAAGCCTCCCGTCGCATTGGTTACAACCGAGCTCCAGTAGCCCGTCGACGTGTTGTTCAGGATTATTGTCCAGCCGGAAAGTCCTGTACCTGAGGAGTTCCTCTTGTACCCGGTAAGGTTCCCGAACTGCTGGTCGTTGGTGAAGTTCTGGTTGATCAGGACCGGGATGCCTGTACTCAGGGTAACTGAATAATTGGGAGTGATCTGCGTCCAGCCAGCCTGGCCGACTTCACCGAGGTTGTAGATACCGAACGGAATATTGCTGAAACTGAAGCCTCCCGTCGCATTGGTTATGACCGAGCTCCAGTAGCCGGTCGTCGTATTATTCAGGACTATTGTCCACCCTGATAACCCGGTACCGCTTGAATTGCGTTTATACCCGGTCAGGTTCCCGAACTGCTGGTCGTTGGTGAAGTTCTGGTTGATCAGCACCGGGACTCCTGCACTCAGGGTAACTGAGTAGTTCGCTGTGATCTGCGTCCACCCTGTCTGCCCGACCTCACCGAGGTTGTAGATGCCGAACGGAATATTACTGAAACTGAAGCCACCCGTCGCATTGGTTACGACAGAGTTCCAGTAGCCCGTCGACGTGTTGTTCAGGACGATCGTCCACCCTGATAACCCGGTACCGCTTGAATTGCGTTTATACCCGGTCAGGTTCCCGAACTGCTGGTCGTTGGTGAAGTTCTGGTTGATCAGCACCGGGACTCCTGCACTCAGGGTAACTGAGTAATTGGGCGTGATCTGCGTCCAGCCAGTCTGCCCAACCTCACCGAGGTTGTAGATACCGAACGGAATATTGCTGAAACTGAAGCCTCCGGTGCTATTTGTCACAACCGAGCTCCAGTAGCCGGTCGTCGTATTATTCAGGACTATTGTCCACCCGGAAAGCCCCGTTCCTGAGGAGTTCCTCTTGTACCCGGTAAGGTTCCCGAACTGCTGGTCGTTGGTGAAGTTCTGGTCGATCAGGACCGGTGTGCCGGTACTCAGCGTGACCGAGTAATTGGGCGTGATCTGGGTCCAGCCTACCTGGCCAACCTCACCGAGGTTATAGATGCCGAACGGAATATTGCTGAAACTGAAGCCTCCGGTCGCATTGGTTACGACAGATTTCCAGTACCCGGTCGTCGTGTTGTTCAGGACTATTGTCCACCCTGATAGGCCTATCCCGGAGGAGTTACGCTTCCACCCGGTAAGGTTCCCAAACTGCTGGTCGTTGGTGAAGTTCTGATTTAACAACTGCAGGCAGGTGCTGTTAATC
>DATJQJ010000049.1:0-18839 GCA_035505975.1 Methanoregulaceae archaeon | reverse complement strand
GGATAACCATCTTTTTATAGTAAAAAGTGATATCCTCAAATAAAAAGTGAAACTGATGAGAATTATGGCATTAAAATGTTCCAATGGCTTTGTTTTAGGTATCATCCTTTTAGTCCTGCTGGCAATCGGCGGATTTGGAATCCCTGTATCCGCTACAACACCCGCATTGACGTATTATACGGGCTTTTCAGGGTTTATTGACTATGGTTATTCGACGACCCTGTCAGCAGTTACCATCAGTCCAAGCTTTTCAAATGAAGGGTTCCAGGAATACGACATAAAATACGGGACCAGCCTGCCGGGATATGGGGCCAGCCTGCCGGGGAAAGCGAATAATGTCACGCATACGGTCCCGGGGACTCCTGTAAGCTATGACAATCTGTTCGCAAATGCGATGATTAACTACCATACCAATCCTCCAAAACCGATAGCAGACCCGTCTCCCAACTTCACCTTTCACCAGTTCAATGCGGTTTACATCAGTTTCACGTAGCCATGGGATATTAGCCACCCCAAATGATCCGATTTTTTTTAACCGGCAAAAGCTCCCATATTAGCTATTCTTTCTGTACATTATCTCAGGATCCCGCTTCCATGCTACATTATCGTCCGATAATTCCCAAAGGCCGATTAGAGTCCTGCCACCATCACCAAATGTCCCAATGAACCGGTGTAAGAAACCCCGGGACACTCAGGTTCATTTTCCATATTCCATCCCCGAAACCCAGGTCGATTATCCTCGCCACACCCCGGTCATCGGAATAGAGCATGATATCGGTCTTTAACGAATTATCGTGGCCGAAGATCACGATAGCACTCGGCAAACCGGACTTTGGGATGAGGGGCCTGATAGTTTTTTATCATTGAATGCTTAAGTGGGGATTTGTGTTGAACAATGCCTTATAAAAAAATCGGGGATTTACCCGGAACCGTTCAAAAAAACCTCCCTGTTCATGCACAGGAAATATTTCTGGAGGCGTTTAACAGTGCATGGGACCAGTATGCAGACCCCGACAGACGAAGGGGATCGGAATCCCGCGAAGAAGTGGCATTCCGGGTCGCCTGGGCTGCAGTGGAAAAGGTGTACGCCAAAAATGAGAAAACCGGAATATGGGAGAAACGGAGAAAATAGCCGGTCCGGGAACATTCAATAGAATATATCGGCAAGATCCACCTCATTTTGAAGCCGCACCGGAAATTTCATTTTAATGGTATTTCCGGGAAATTCTCCCGCCTTTTAGTTCCGAGTCTTTACGTCAAATATTAGTTACTAATAGTAAAGTTTATTTTACATAATGTCAAATAAACAATACAATACGGCGGACCAGGTCTGACTGGTACGCCGGAACAGGAACAAAGTGAAATCATGGAACGAAAAATAATGGGACTTATCGGAGTCTCTGTCGCGGTCTGTCTTGCACTCCTTATCGTAGTGCCGGGACTGGCAGCCCAGCCGGTCCAGGGACAGCACCCGGGAAGAGGATTCGGCAATGTCAGCGAGGCAACCATGCTTGCGCATGCGGAAAATCTCACCACGACCCTCAGTGGGAAAGGTGTAGATGTATCCGGACTCAACGCAGCGCTTTCAGATGCACAGAATGCTGTCCAGAGCTCGAATACAACCGCGTTTAAGGATGCGATGAAGTCATTTACGAAGGCACTGCTTGCAGGTCTGAAAAACGGCTCGATTCCGAAGACTGATATCGGACGGGGGGTCCATCCGGGAATTCAGAAGAACGTGGCCTTCACGCTGACTCCGGCGATGGAAACGAAAGAGCTCAGTTTCGCACGGAACCTTACCAACACGCTCGGCACCAAGGGAGTCGATGTGTCAGGTCTCAATGCCGCACTGACAGACGCACAGAACGCCATCCAGAACTCCAACTCGACCGCTTTTAAAGATGCCATGAAAACATTCACCCAGACAATCCGGGCCGATATTAAGAGTGGCACTATACCGCAGTCGGATCTTCCAAAGATCACCCGAGGGTCGGCGAGGGGTAACGGCATGACCGCTGCGATGAAAAACCATGTAAGAGGGGCGAACACCAATCAGTCAGCCTGATCCGGAATATTCCTCAACATTTTTGTAAACATTGGGAACATAAACTCATCGGGGTCGAAACAGAGCGAGTACTATGCGGGATACGACAAAAGCGCTGATAGTTACCGGAGCGTTGCTCCTGGCAATAGTTGTCACCGGTTGCGTCCAGAACACCGAAACCTCAGTCGGTTCCGGCACTGGTCCCGGGGTGATGCCCCCCGTGACCGGGCAGGCAACTCCAGGGCAGCGGGATCCGGGGCATATGCAAAATAATCAGGCAATCCCTGCGGGTCCTGAAAATCAAAGCCCGCGCCAGCACGGATTACCGAACACCACGGTCCTTGCACAGGCAGCAGAAAAGCTTGGCGTCAGCGAGCAGCAGCTTGAAAACGCCCTGGCAGGCCAGGCAGGGACCAGGCAGAATCTGTCTGTCGCGGCTCAGCAGCTGAATGTATCACCTCAGCAGCTGGCCGAAGCACTGGGATTCCCGCCCGGAAACCCTGCACAGCGGTTCGGCCACAATGGTACAGCCCGGCCGGCAGGAACATAAGACAAGCGTTGAACCGCGGGAAAAGACCGGCTCTTTTATTTTCAGGCTTCATTGAAGTCCTGTATCCAACATTTTCCTGCTTCTCGCAAACATTCCTGCTTTGTGAAATTCCCATTCAGGATACAATATGATGTAATCTTTGAGGAAATGACGAACTCCAACCCGCCTGGTCCTCCCATACCAGGGCTGATCTGAACAGGAATTTTGGTAAACCCTGATGACACGGCTTAAACCTGAAAAGGCCCTACCGCCACCGGGGCGCCCTAGCGGGGGGGCGGAGCCGCGCGAGGGTGCGATTATGCAACTTCGTTTGAAATGGCATGATGTGCGCATCAGGCCCAAAGGCTGAAAATTCCTTATTTGAATTTCATTTTCCAACCAGATTAAGATTCATGCATTTTTTATGCCAAATCATAAGAGATGAAGAGATTATCGCCTCTTCAGGTGGAGGGTTCATCCGTTGAACGCATCTGAAAAAAGATGGGAATTTGTTCCCTGAGTTAAGGGTTTATCGATTTGAACGGGACGATCTGGTCGTAGGTCTTGACTTTTCCCACGGTCGGTGCCGTGACCCAGATCTCGACCCGGTTCTTATCGGTGCTGCACGGGAAGGTTACCTGCTGGCCTACGTGGAATGGCGGGAGCATGGAGTCCTGGCTTGAAGTTCCGTCGGGCTTTGTAAAGGTGACATCGACCCGGGAGTCGAAATTCATACCGTTTCCGCCCATGAGCGTAACCGCCATGATGGGGTTTGCAGTATTGCCGTTACCCTGCACCTGGAATTCAAGCATATAATTGGGAGGAAGGACTTCAGTTGGACCAGGAGTCCCGAGCCCGATGGTCACCGGTGTTGCAGGGACTATGGTTGTCTGTGGCTGAACCGTGGTCGAGATGGGGTTAGCAGTCGGGGTCGGGGTCGCGGAAGGCGGTGCCGGATTTTGCGTGCACCCTGCCGTCAGCACGAATGCCACGACAAGGACCAGGCCGACTGTCAGAACTAATTTCTTCATACTGCAATATCGGGGAATTACCTTATAGTCCTATCGTTATCACGGGAGAAATGGCAGTTATCTGTTGGTATTTTTTCAGGAGTCCGGGCGCATCCTCGCGTGCCGGTAACCAGGTTCAAGTTATTGGGTAATGGCGTTCCTTTTGAGGCGATCATGAGAAATCGCTTCACTGCCAGGATTTACCTAACCAAAGTTTCCTTGAATTTCTCATTCATTTTTAAGTTGCACATTGACATGAGGGGTTTCACCCCCTGCCTGACCCCCCATCAGGATAGTCTTTGGACAGGGTTCATCCCGGTCAAGTCCCTATCCCCACCGGGGTCCCCGGCGGCGGGGTGGAGCCCCTGGAGCGTCAGGTTATCCCATTTACATTAAATTATGAGATGACGAATACTGATAAAAAGAAAGGCAATACGGATTTTGGAATCATACAGAGTTGTTTTAAAAAATCCAGACCTCCTGACCTCTGCCCAGTCTTGTGTTGGCAGGAAAATCCGATCAAAAAAATGAAGGGCTCTTCGGTCAGGCCAGTTCGTCCCAGTCCTTATGCCTTCTGATGAGAATTATGCCCACGACAACAAGGACACCGATGACCACGATGATAACGATATAAATCAACACACCGGCAATACCGCTGCCTATCCCGCCGAATATCTTTGTTACGGAATCCATCGGGTTCGAATCCCCGACATCCTTTTTCAACGCAAGCGCATCGTTATACGCTTCCTGTCCTTTATCTGATGCTTGCAGGGCCTTGTCCCTGACATTGGAGAAATCGTCCGTCGTCTGCGCCCTCGACAGCAGGTCGTTCGCTTCAGATATCAGGTCTGCCGCCCGGTCTCTTGCATCAATGATCGGCGTCAGTCTCGGGTCCTTCCCCATGCTCCTGTTGACCTTGAAATAGGTGATAAGGTCGTCGGTCTGATCGATCGGTTTCTGCGCATCGATAATAACTTTCTGCGTCTCCGCCTTGGCAAGGGCGGTCTGACCGTCTTTGATCGCCGTCGTCGCCTGGTTCAGGTAAGACTGCGAAACGGCTGAAGATGTAGCCTTATCGGCATTCTGGATTGCTGTACTGGCTTCCGAATATTTCTGGGCAGCTGCACTCGTATCGATTCCCTCTGCTGACTTCGCATCGATTGCCGAACGGAACTGTGTCAGCTGGGTTTTTTCATCGGTAACCGCCTTGGTCTTGTCGGCTGGATTGATAACATTCCGGGTCGTTATGTCTTCCGATCCCTTGACCGGTGTCCCTTTGGACCCGATATCGGCGACCCTGACTATCGTTATATTGCCCGACGTATTGACTGAAGGTACGTCCCCGTTCAGGGTGACGCTCATGGCCAGGTCGCGCTTCGAAGGATAATTCAGGATCCATCCATTGATATTCACATTCTTTCCGATCTCGCTTATCCCGGGATTAGGGTTCCCGTCCAGGGCAACAGTATAGGTCCATTTTGCGTTATCGAGATCGGTCGCCATCAGCAGGGTATCGCCGGCTGAAAACGTTTCTCCTCCTTCGGGATCGAACTCGATCCGAAACGTTGCAGTGACCGCCGTGGGAGGGGTCTGACCCGAGACAAGGTCTCCGGACGGGCTTACCGCCATGTTTACTACCGAGATACTTGCAGATGCCAGAGGTACTGCTAGACAGAGCAGTATCAGGACGACCAGGCTCGTTTTCATTGCATTCATCGTATACTGGCCCTCACTCGAACAACGGCTCAATTGATTCCTGTTCAAATAAAACAGATTTCTTTTCCTTTTCCGGATTGTAGACATCATCTTTTGTTTCTTTTGCGATCTCGAGGAGCTCATTGATCCTTGGTGCATTGCCTATCGTCGAGAGGACGACAACGACAGCAACGTAGTTACTGTTAACGGGATAGTCGCCACCCCGTACCTCTACACCGGCAATATTCTCCTCGACCCAGCTCTTTGCCTTTTCAATTCCTTTCCGATCGATCTCTTTCGGGGGTCCCGCGACGAGGACAAGAGCACGTTCAGCCGTTGAGAAGTCACAGGGAAGGGTGAGGCGACCGAGCATCGCCCTTCTCACCAGAGAAATGATTTTAGCAGTCCTGTCCTCGCCGAGAAGGCCTTCGTCATCGTTCCCTTTCCTGACAATCGTATCCTTGATCGAGGTAATGACGCCGCCTACTCCGGTTTTCTTCTGCTTCGACGAGACGGCAGTGATTGCATAGCCGACCGTGGTAATCCCTCCGCCGCGGAGCGTATTGATGACCTCGCTCGAATCGACCACCATTTCGCCGACGCCGTACCTGCTCATCTCGCCGGCCCTGAATAGGACACCGAAACGACGTACGATTTCATCGTTGAGGCGCTGGAAAGCGCTTTTCACACTTTCTCCCTCATTTTTCCAGGCAGAATTATCAAAAAGGAACGTGTTATCGGCTTCGTGTACAATCGTTCTCAGGCTTCTCGCTGCATTATACGAATACAACCTTCCTTCCTCGGGTGCCGGGAGGATCCCAAGTACATAGACAGGTTCGTGATAGATCTTCTTGAGTTCACGGGCGAGGACCGGTGTCCCTCCGGAACCCGTACCTCCTCCAAGACCTGCGATAATCATGAATGCGTCGATATCATGGGTGCCGACACGGTCGATGGCGCTCATGATCCCGTCGACCTCGTCCATCGTTATCTTCGCACCTGCTGCATTGTCGGTGCCGACGCCGTGGCCCTTGACAACGGTCTGACCGATGAGGATCCGGTCCTTCATCGGAATGGTCTTCAGCCCCATGAGGTCGGTCCTCGCCGTATTGACAACAATTCCTCGGAAACTTTTCGAACCGAGTTTTTTATCCTGGGCAATGAACATATCAACAATTTTGCCGCCGGCCTGCCCAAACCCGATGAAAAAGATCCTCATCCAGCTACTCCATCTACCGTTTTATTGGGGAATAATATGTGTTTTATCTCCTAAGAACTTATCTTTCGTGAGTTCAAATACTTTCTTATAAAGGAAGTGCTCGGGAAAGCCCCGATTTGGCAGGATGTAAGTCCGGAGCCTTTTTCAACCTCGTTTTGTTAATACTATAGGGAGACTTATCAACAGGAATAATACATCCTGCTTAACCGGACACCATGAAGATTTGCATAATCGGGGCCGGCCTGACAGGCCTGACGGCTGCCCATGCCTTATCGGAACATAATGAGATCGATATCCTCGAAAAGGCCGCAACACCCGGCGGTTGCCTCTCTTCCTACCGGACCGATCGGTACTATATCGAGCAGTATTATCACCATTGCTTCGAAGGGGATACAAGGCTCTTCGCCCTTCTCGACCAGCTGGGACTTAAAAAACGACTCGAATGGCATAACGGAACGACTGGCTATTATTCCCACGATACCATCTACCCCCTGACGACGCCAAAGGAAATTCTCATTTACCCCGAGCTGAACCTCCTTGACAAAGCGAGACTCGCGTGGCTCACCCTTCGTGCGAAAGGCATCGATACCGACACCCTCGACATGATCACGGCCGAGGACTACATCGTCGGACACCTGGGGAGGCGGGTCTATTCCTCGTTCTTCGAACCGCTCCTGCGAAGCAAGTTCGGTGCCCGGAGGTGCGAGGTCTCGGCTGCATGGCTGATCAGCAGGATCAAGATCCGTTCGAACAGGGGGTCATCGGGTGAGAAGCTCGGATACCTGAAAGGAGGGTTCCATCTCCTCATTGAAGGGCTCGAATCATCAATCAACTCCCATGGCGGTCGCCTTCTCTACAATAATCCGGTCGAATCGATCGGGAAAACACCTGGTGGCTGGGTGGTCAACGGGACCCGTTACGATGCGGTATTGTCAACAATCCCTCCCCAGGAACTCGAAAAGGTGGGGGGGCCTGCAACGATACCCGTGCCATACCAGGGTGCGGCGTGCATGACGCTCGCCCTCGATCGGGACTATACAAAGGGGATTTACTGGCTGAATATGAAAGACGAAGCGCCGTACGGGGCGGTCGTTTCCCACACCAATTTTATCCCGAGGGACGAATACGGCGAGAACCTGGTCTACCTGGGTTCTTACTTCACGGGGACGATCAGGTCCGGCCTCGACCGCCTCATGGCCGATGACTTCAAACGAAGATTTTCCGTTCCCGATAACGCCGTACACTGGTCGAGGATCGCAATCGATCCGTTCGCAGGCCCGGTATATACAACAGGGTTCCGTCACCTGATCCGGGGATATGGCGATAAGGGCCTGTTCGAGGCAGGGATGTTCTCAAGGTCCAATTACCCCGAACGCAGTATGGAGGGATCGATCATTGCCGGGTTCGAAGTGGCGAAAACAATAGATCCCGGGAGGGTGCGTTGAGCAACCCGGCCATATCAGCGGTAATCCCGGTCTATAACGACCGGAAGGCACTCGAACGGGCAATACCACGTTCGCTGCAATGCCTTTCGGCAATATCACCCGATTTCGAACTGATTATTGCCGAGGACGGAAGCACGGATGGGAGTGCAGACTTCGTATCGGAATACGCGGCAAAGGACGGGAGGATCAGGCTGCTCCACAGCGACGCCCGGCTTGGCAGGGGAGCGGCTCTGAACCGGGCATTCGCAGACGCAAAGGCCGCGGTCGTCTGTTACTACGATGTGGACCTTGCGACCGATATGAGACACCTGAAGGAACTCGTCGGTGCGATTGAAGACGGATACGATATCTCTACAGGTTCCCGGCTCCTCAGCGGAAGCCGGATAAAGAGGACTGAAGGACGGGAATTAGCGAGCAGGGGATATAACTTCCTTGTCAGGAGTGTGCTTGGAAGCCGCCTCCACGACCACCAGTGCGGGTTCAAGGCATTCCGGCGTGACCGCGTGATCGAGCTGTCGGGCAGTGTCAGGGCTATTCACTGGTTCTGGGATACCGAGATCCTTGTCAGGGCGGAAAGAGCAGGTTATCGTATCAAAGAATTTCCCGTCCACTGGGAGCAGGGTGCGGGAACGACGGTGAGGAAGAGCGATGTGATCGGTATGGGGCTTGCGGTGCTCCGCCTCTGGTGGCAGTTGCATGTGGAAAAAACTTAGCGCGATCATTATCCCGACCATTATCGCCGCAGGGATCATCGCCTACATGCTGCTTTCGGTCTGGGACCAGTTGCTTGTCGCCCTGCAGCATTTCGTTCCCATCTATCTCGTCCCGGCAGTGCTGGTCTGTTTCCTCGCCTGGGTGCTCAGGGGAGTACGGTACAAAGGTATCCTGGAGACGCTCGAAGTGAAGGCGAGCCTCGCCGTTGCGACCGCCTGTATTTTCATCTCCCAGACTGCCAATATCATCGTCCCGGCAAGGCTTGGAGACCTGGTCAGGATATTTATCCTGAATCACGAGTACGACACCCCGATGTCCACGGGTATTTCATCCCTCGTCGTCGAACGCGTCTTCGATATCGTCATGGTTGCTCTGCTTGGGGTGATCACGATCCCATTCGTCGTGAACGTTCCCCAATGGCTTATTCTGCTCGTCGTCGTACCCCTCGGGATTATCGCGGCACTCTTCCTTGTCCTTATCGCGTTCGGAAAAATCAGGACAGAAAACCATTACGTCCTGCTCCTCCTTACCATGCTCGAAGAGATCAGGAAGGCCTCGTTAAATGTCAGGTCTCTCCTCCAGTTCTCATTTGTATCGATGATCATATGGCTTCTCGACATTACCGTCTGTGTTTTTGTCGTGCTCATGTTCGATCAACAGGTCATCCTCCCGGTCGTGATCCTTGCAATTGTCGTCGGAAACCTGGTAAAGGCGGTCCCGGTGACTCCGGGAGGTATCGGGACCTATGAAGCTGCTGTCGGCATTACGTTCCAGCTGTCTGGTATGGAACCGGCGCTTGCATACATCATCGCCGTGACCGATCACCTGATAAAGAACCTGGCGACCGCTGCCGGCGGTGTCATATCGATCTATTACTTCGGCGACTGGGTGATCTCGATTTTGAAATCTGCGTTTAACAAAGAACTGAAGGTATGATCGCACGATGATCGATTCCGGGTTGCAGGTACTGTCGGTCGTATCATGGCTGCTGTTGCTCACGTTTCTTCAGTTGTCGGTATGGCCGTACCTCAAAAAGACCCTGGGTAACCTGGCGTTCCCCGCGGCATTCCCGGCGTCCCTGCTGTTGTTCACCATCATCACGTGGTACCTCGGGGAGCTGAAACTGCCCATCCAGGCGGCGCTGGTTCCCTTCGTGCTGCTGTTCGCCCTCGCCATAGCACGAAAAGAATATTCGAAAGGGAACCTTTCCCGCGAGTGGAAATGGGAACTCCTCTTCCTGGCATGTTTCCTGTTCCTGCTCGACGTGCGATTTGTCAACCCGTCTATTTCTTATGCAGAGAAATTCATGGACCACGGCTTTATCGCCTCGATCATGCGCGACCCCGTAGTCCCCCCCCTCGACCCCTGGTTTGCCGGCGGATACATGAATACCTATTACTACGTGGGATACTGGTTGATCGGGGCCCTTGGGGTGATCAGCGGTGCGCCGTCGAGTGTCGTATTCAACCTCGCCCTTCCCACGGTGTTTGCTGTCTCGGCAGTAGGGATGTATGCACTCGGCCATCTCCTGCTCGAACGTTTCAGGTGGCTCCCCCTGGCGACCTTTCTCATCGTCAACCCCTCGTTCATCTACGAGCTCGTGAAAGGGACGGCTGCAGGGTCGCTCTTATGGAACAGCACCCGGACCATTCCGAACGCAATAAACGAATATCCCCTTTTCTCCCTGCTCTGGGGCGATGTCCATCCCCATCTTATCGGGATGTTCAACCAGGTGTTTCTGATATTCCTGCTTGTTTTCGCTATGAAACGATGGGGGTCGCTCACGGTGAAGGGGCGCTGGTGCCTTGCCGGGCTTTCCGCACTCTCTCTCGGGGCGATGCCGCTCATCAACACCTGGGACGTCCTGATTTATGCGCCCCTCATGGTCTTCATCGGCTTGATCGTGTGGCACCTGGGCCTCGGACGGGCGGCCGATAAGGTCGCTGGCGCCGCAAGGTCGTTATCAGGCTCCCTGCTTGGCGTTATCAGGCGTGGATATAGGGAGATCAGGAATGCGGTGACCGTAACCATATCCAGGCTTTTATCCGCCCCAGCCCTTATCATCGACGCTTCATGGGGATATCTCCTCGTCGTTCCACCGCTCTCCGTGCTCCTCTGGCTCCCGTTTTACTTCCAGATTCAGACCCAGGGGGTCCAGGGGATCGGGATCGTAACGACGCCTACCGGCGTGGTCGATTTTCTCCTTGTGCACGGGTTCTTTATTGCCATTTTTATCGTGTTCCTGTCCCGCGATATTATCAGACGGCCCTACCTGCTGATATTCGCTATCCCGTTTGCGCTGACAGGCCATATCGCTGTTGCAACCGCGATAATTCCCCTTGTATACCTCATCGCAAGGTGGAGACCTGACCCCATCGAGATCCTTGCGGTCGCCGGACTGCTGATCGTCATATTCTGCGAATTTTTTTACTTAAAAGACAGCATGGGAGATGTATATTACCGGATGAACACGGTGTTCAAGTTCTATTTCGCCGCATGGCTGATGATGGGAGCATCGGCATTCTCCATGGCAGGGAAAATGCTCGGTCCCGTCATTCCCAAAGACCTTATCCCGAAAAAGGTCCTCTATGCCGCAGTCGCAATCCTGCTCGTTGTATTCGTCAGTCTCCCGCTCGCGGTGCCACTCGGCCTGACCGAAGGTCCCCATTCCCTCGACGGTCTTGCGTACATCGATGCCACGCACCCCGGCGATGCTAAAGCAATCATATGGCTTCGGTCGCTTCCCGGAAATATCACCATTGTAGAGGCTGAAAACGGGGATTACACGTATTATTCCCGTATCTCTTCATTTACAGGCATCCCGGCCGTGATCGGATGGCCTTTCCACGAATTCATGTGGCGGGGCGATGGGACGGGATGGTTCGCGACCCGCGTTAGCGACGTGCGACAGATCTATGAAGACCCGCAAAAAACTGTTCCCCTGATGGAAAAATATAATGCCAGTCTCCTCTATGTGGGTGATTCGGAACTCGAACGCTACAGGGTAAACCTGACCGGGGCAAAAATCAGGGAAGTCTATAACGAGTCCGGGGTCAGGATATACACACCCGGTCAGTGAAGTCTGAAATGGTCGGTCCCGTGAAAGACGACCGGTTCCACGTTCGCGAAAAGATACGGCACTTTGACCTCTCACCGGTGGGCATCGGTAACATACCTTTATTGCCGCTCCTGTTAAAATAATATGGCTACATCGTCGCTGACTGATGAGTGATGAGGGAGACGCTACTCCTGAATGAGGTGAGTTATGGCAAACACATTGGCAAAGTTCCAGGTACCTGAAGAAATTCAGAATAAAGCACTTGAAGCGCTCGAAATCGCAAGAGACACCGGAAAGATCAAAAAGGGCTCGAACGAGGCTACAAAAGCCATCGAGAGAAGCATTGCATCGCTGGTGCTGATCGGTGCAGACGTCGAACCTCCCGAGATCGTGATGCATCTTGCCCCGCTCTGCGATGAGAAAAAGATACCCTATATTTTTATCAACAAGCAGAATGACCTCGGTTCCGCCAGCGGCCTCGACGTCGGTTCTGCAGCTGCTGCAATTGTGAAACCCGGAAAGGCAAAGGAACTTATTGACGAGATCGTCAAGCAGGTCGCCGACCTGAGAACCTGAGGAAATTATGGCAGATGAAGGAACACCCGCAGAGGTGATCGAGGTGATCGGCTCAACCGGGATGCACGGGGAGGCAATGCAGGTCAAATGCAGGATCCTCGACGGGATTAATAAGGGTCGTATTATCACCCGCAACACGGTCGGCCCGATCCGCGAGGGGGATGTACTGATGCTCCTCGAGACCGAACGTGAAGCCAAGAAGCTTTCGAGGCGGTAATCACCATGGTGGAGATGAGAAACTGCAGTTTCTGCGGCGGTCCGGTAGAACCCGGCACCGGGAAGCTATTTGTCAGGAAAGACGGCAGTCTTTTCTATTTCTGCAGCACGAAGTGCCAGAAAAACTACCGGCTCGGTCGTGTCCCGAGAAAAGTGGCCTGGACAAAGGCCGGCCGCAAGGCGCTCGGCAAGGAGTGAGCTGGATTGGAACGGACCTTCGTGATGGTGAAACCCGACGGAATCCAGAGGGGCCGTGTCGGGGAGATCGTAACACGATTTGAAGCGAAAGGGCTGAAACTGGTCGCTGCCCGGTTCGAAAATCTTCCCGATCCCCGTGTCATCGAGCAGTACCGTGAGCACATACAGAAACCGTTCTTCAATTCGCTTAAAAAGTACATCATGAGCGGCCCCTGTTTCCTGATGGTCTGGGAAGGAAAAAATGCGGTCAGGGTCGCCAGGACTCTGATAGGGTCCACGAATCCTGTCGACGCGGCACCCGGGACGATCCGGGGCGATTTCGGACTCGATCTGGGAAGAAATATCATTCACGGGTCTGATTCTGTGGAAAGCGCAAACCGCGAGATAGCAATCCATTTCAGCCCGGAAGAACTGGTGCATTACCAGAAGATCGACGAACCCGTCCTTTACGAGTAACATACACCTTTTTTTAGTGTGAGGTACCATTCCTGCCTCATAATCTCCAGACCGGATTATTTTCCAGATTCCCGGGGTTTGATAAAACTTCGTTTATGGCTGGGTACAATGAAATTCTTACACAAATTTTTCGAATAAGTCCACGATGAAAATTAAAAAAAATATCATTGCCAGTCCTGGCGAAAAACATGCGTAGTGGGCTGTTTAATCTCCTATTGCGATTTGACGACGACGCCCCCGAATGGTGCCCCGGCGGCGGTTCAGAAATTTTGAAAAGGGGGGGCCGATCAACGGGACTACGTTATCATTCGATATCGTGCCCGATACAGTCCTATCGCAACCGGGGCCGCCTCAGCGGCGGGGCGGAGCCCCGGAGCGTCAGATCCCCCACGATTCACAGAGGGTCATAATTACCCGGCCCCGGTTCCACAGCAGCGTCTGAAATTATTCTGGAAAAACAACACGCGAGGTTGTAAGACAGGAAGTTTATGCCTTCTCATTCTGTCTCCCAAAAAATCTTATGAGATGAGAACAGAGATCGGTCATGGCAGGAGACATCCTTAATTTTGCGCTCCTCGCATTCTCATCGATCATTATCATTGTAAACCCCTTCACCGCCACGCTCACGTTTGTCTCCCTTACCGAGCACTTGGAGATTGGCGATCGTAAAAAAGTTGCACGGGATTCAACCCGCTATTCGGTGATAATCCTCCTCATTTTCGCCCTTCTCGGTGCAATTATCCTCCAGCTGTTCGGGATCAGCCTCGAGGCATTCAGGATTGCCGGGGGGATTCTCCTGTTCGGCATCGGTATGGAGATGATCTATGCCAGGACTTCGAGGACCAAGCTTACGGCAACCGAGAAATACGAAAGTATGGAAGCCGAGGACGTCGCGATCATACCGCTGGCATTCCCGATGATCACCGGACCGGGCGCAATCACTACGACCCTGGTCCTGATGAACGAGACCGGCGGATCGCCGGCCGATATTGCGATCGTCATCCTCGCAATCATTACATCGCTTATTATTACCTACCTGATGATGGTGAATTCAGACAAAATCGTAGCACGGATCGGCCAGAGGGAGTACCGGGCGATCAACCGCCTGATGGGTATGCTCCTGATTGCGATCGCCGTGCAGTTCGTAATTACCGGTGTGAAACTTGCATTCCCGGTCCTTGGCGGGGGATAACATGGGCGATATCTTCCGTTGGTATCGACCCCGGAAAAGGGTCGGCAATCACCAGCCGGGGAAGGAAGAGGTACCGACCAGGACCGGAACATGGTAATTACCGTCGCAATGGCTCAGGTGAAAGCGGTGTGGGAAAATCCGAAAGCTACGCTTGACCTGGTTACCCCGCTGATAGGACAGGCTTCCGCCAACAAGGCCGACCTCATTTGTTTTCCGGAGCAGTTCGCAACCGGGTGGGACCCGCATTCCAGAAGGCATGCAGAAACGGATAGAGGCATGATTGTATCGGCTCTTTCCGAGATGGCAAAAAAATATCGCATAGCAATACTCGGATCATTTCGTCTGGTGGAGGGAGGGTCGTTATTCAACGCCGCGGTAGCGATCGGGTCAGAAGGAGATGTTATCGGGATTTATAAGAAGATGCACCTGTTCTCACCCGATAAGGAGGATTCGGAATATACCCCCGGTGAGGATATTGCGATTTTCTCCATCGGAGACATGGAATTCGGCATGGCAATCTGTTACGACCTGAGGTTCTCTTCGTTGTTCCATATTTACGCCGCGGCCGGGGTCGACGGCGTGATTGTCCCTGCCGCATGGCCGGAGAAAAGGATGGATGCCTGGGAGATATTCATCAGGTCGCATGCACTGGAGGACCAGATGTTTGTAATCGGGGTCAATACGACAGGCATCACGCCAGTCGGGAGCTACCAGGGGGGTTCGTTAGCCGCAAGCCCTCATGGAGAGGTGCTCGCGAGGGCCGGACCTGCAAAAGGGTTGACGTTAGCGACGCTCGATCCGATCCTCGTCGAAGAGGCACGCAGGGCAATCCCTGCAGCCAGAGACAGGAAACCAGGCCTGTACCACGCGATCTACAGGAATCGGACCGGACAGGAGTAACCATGAGTCACAGCAGGGAAAAACTCAGGGTCCTCTTTGTCTGCGAACGTAATGCCGGGCGGTCGCAGATGGCAGAAGGGTTCTGTAACGCACTGTTTCCGGACCGCATCGAAGCGTACAGTGCAGGGATCTCTCCCGCGGCTGTTAATCCCCTGACAGTCCGGGTTATGAAGGAGGCGGGGATCGACATATCGCACCAGGTCTCCAAGTCCCTTGAGACATTCCACCATGCCCGGTTCAACCGGATCGTGCTTATGTGCGACAGGAAATGTGACAGTATCCCGGGTCTTCCGGTTTATGAGATCCCTCCCGTAACCCTGCATGTTACGGACCCGAAATCAGTTCAGGGAGACGAAACGGAGGTGCTCCAGGGGTTTCGGGATGTCAGGGACTCGATCAGGACCTGGGTCCTTGGGTATTTCGGGTCACCAGGAGAGGATGGGCTGGTATGACCACCCCTGGTTTCACGAAGTACCGTTTGTTTTCATCCTCACCTATTGTCCGGGGTATCATGGTGCGCCCTGTTTGCATCCCATTTGTCCATACGAAGCAACGTACTACCGGGAGGGAGTCCCCCCGTCCCTCCCCCCGATCGGGTAGCCACCGTGCGGGGTTATCCCGGTGATGCGAAAATTTATCACATTCGAGTCAAATCACTATCGCAACCGCACGTCACTTGCTCCGGGGTGGAGCCCGGGGAAGTCCGTATTAGCCAAACACATCCAAATATCCGAAAAGACGGAATGGACATTTTGATAAATATAAAGTTGACCTTCAAGGGATTTAAACAAGGCCGAAAAATAGCCATTTCAGGCATGAAGCAGGGAAAGATGGCATATGAAACGTGACTACCTGAAAATGACATTTATCGCCGGCGTGATTATCATCGCTGGTATCCTCTTCTTCGCTCTCCTGGTTTCGGAAACCCCTGGCAAGACCGGGACGGGATGTCTCAGGGGTTCCGTCACGATCGGTCCCCTTTGTCCCGTTGAACCGTGCCACATCAGCGAAGAGCAACGTACGGCGGTTTATGCTGCGCGTCACCTTGATGTCTCGGGTCCGGGGTTTTCAGGCCTGGTCCCAAAAACCAGTTTCGCCCCGGAAGATGTTTACCAGATCGCGTTGCCAGCCAGGGGTTATGACGTTTCATTACCCAAAAACGGCATTGACCGCAACCCCGACCTGCCACGCCACATCGTTGTCATGCCCGGAGAGACGACAATCCTCAACGTCTCCATCGATACGGGCATCAGGTAAAAGAAAACGCCCGATGGGACCTGCAGAAAACGTTCCTATATGTATCGGGAATCAAAAATATGTATACATGTACCGTCTCGTGTGCGTCAAATGTGGAGAGGAATATGCACCTGACGAGATCATCTATACCTGCCGGCAGTGCGGCCACCTGCTTGCGGTCATGTATGACCTTGATTCTATCGCAGTCTCGCGAAAAGAATGGCTTTCGAGGCCGCTTTCCGTGTGGAGGTACCGCGAGATCCTTCCGGTATCGATCGACCCGGTAACCCTCAAGGAAGGGGGGACCCCGCTCTATCACTTAAAGGAGATCGGAAAAGAACTCGGCATCCGCGAGTTGTATGCAAAGCACGAGGGAATGAACCCTTCGGGCTCGTTCAAGGACCGGGGAATGACCGTCGGGGTCTCGATGGCACTCCAGCTGAACAAGACCCACGTGGCCTGTGCGAGCACGGGAAATACCTCGGCGAGTCTTGCCGTGTACGCCGCAAAGGCAGGGATCCCTGCAGTCGTGCTCCTCCCGTCAGGGAAGGTCGCACTGGGAAAGATCGCCCAGGCGCTTATGCACGGGGCACGGGTTATATCGATTCGGGGCAATTTCGATCGCGCCCTGGAGATGGTCCATGAACTGTGCCTCTCCCACGGGCTTTACCTCTTAAACTCGGTGAACCCATACCGGCTCGAAGGCCAGAAGACTATCGGTTTCGAGGCTGTCGACCAGCTCGGACGTATGCCCGACCGTTTTGTCCTCCCGGTTGGCAACGCGGGCAACATATCTGCAGTCCATAAGGGGCTCAACGAGCTCATCGAACTCGGTTTTGAGGACACCCTTCCGAAAATGACCGGGATACAGGCCGCAGGTTCGGCACCTGTCGTCGAGGCGATCCTGAACAACCGTCCCGAGGTGATCCCCGAACAGAATCCGGATACGGTGGCAACCGCCATCAGAATAGGAGCACCCGTGAACGGCGAGAAAGCATTGGCCGCGATCAGGGAGACCGGAGGTACTGCAGCTTCGGTGACCGATGAGGAAATACTCAGGATGCAAAGGGACCTCGCCCGCATGGAGGGGATCGGCGTCGAGCCCGCATCTGCGGCCTCGGTCGCAGGAGTGCGCCGCCTGGTGCTCGAAGGAACGATTGACCGGGACGAAACGATAATCTGCGTGGTAACAGGGCACCTCTTAAAAGACCCTGAAACGGTGATCAAACAATGCCAACCTCCGACCGAGATCGACGCAGATCTGGCATCACTCTGCTCGGCACTGCGCTTATCCTGACTGCATTACTGGTGCTTTCATCCCCGGTCTCGGGTTTATCTGCGGAATACCAGGTGCTCCCAAACGGGAGCGCCTATTACGGGACAGTACAGGTAGAGAAGAGTACCGGCTACCAGTTCTACGAGACCGGTGTGCTTGGGGAACGTGTCCCCGTGAAAGTGAGCAATATTTCGCTTTCAGGAGCCTGCCAACCCTGCACGTTCAATGCATCCGGAGATTTTGCGATCAGCTACCCGCCCGGCAACTATACGATCTCCTACCAGGGCCCGATACAGGATAGCCACCTCGTCGCGAGCTACGATAACCCCTATAATGTGACGGTGAGCCTGCCCCAGGGACTTGATGTCAGAAACCCGTTTCTCGGCGTGATCAGTCCCGGAGGGGAGGCACAGGCCGTCAATAACACGTCGGTAACGATCCAATGGACGGGCGTGAAGTCGGTGGAGGTCAGGTTCTACGACCAGCCCCGTGAATCCCTCCTCTATTTGTTTGGGAATTTCTGGCTGATCATCGCGTTCGTACTGCTTACGCCATATCTGCTCACGATGAGAAGAAAAAAGAAGGATAAGATATAGACCTGGTCTTTTCAGGGGGCCTTTGGGGCCTCCTGCTTCCTGATCTTTAAGTCGATCCCGTATCGTTCCGCATTTTTGTCGGCGATAGCCTGGATTTTTGCGATCTCTCCGGTATTCACCGCCGGCTTGAACAGGTGGCGGAACCGTTTCTGTTCTTTCAAGTAAACATCGACAGGTTTTCGCAGGACTTTTTTCACTCTCGTGACGTCCCCGTCCTCCATCTCGTAATTCACCCAGAGACCGGTCTCGATTGCAAGTTTCCCGATTTCAATGGTCTTTTCGCCTTCAAATCCCCAACCGGTACAGCACGGGGCATGGATCTGGACATAGCAGGGGCCCGGGGTATTCACTGCCTTTTCTACCTTTTTGATCAGGTCTGCAGGATAGGCGATCGAGGCCGTTGCAACGTAGGGGGCGCCATGGGCCGCAAGGATCCTCGGGAGGTCCTTCTTCGGCCTCCTGTTGCCTTCCGAACAGGT
>DATJQJ010000048.1:0-11427 GCA_035505975.1 Methanoregulaceae archaeon | reverse complement strand
TGAGGACAACGACCACCATGGGCAGGTGGTATTTCACTGCGGTCATGAAGTCAGCCATGGCCATTGAAAATCCCCCGTCGCCGGTGATGCAGACGACGGTCTTTTCAGGGAATGCAACTTTTGCCGCAATCGCCGCCGGCAATGCGAACCCCATAGTTGCCAGGTATCCCGACATGGCCATGCGTTGTCGTTTCATCCTGAAATTACGCCCGAACCACCAGCCATTCTCCCCAACATCGATGGTAATGACGGCATCATCGGGAAGTGTTTCTGAAAGTACTTTCATGATGTACGGGGGGCGTACCGGCACATGATCGGGGTCGGCTTCATGGTCGCGCTGGGTATTCCATTCCTGCTTCAATGCCGCTATTTTTCCAAGGACTGCATTATCCGGTCTTTTATGGAGACGTTTTTTTAATTCGGGCAATACAAGTGCACAGTTTCCCCACAATGCCACTGAGAACGGGTGCCTGCCGATCCTGACCGGGTCGATATCGACCTGCACAAGCGGCTTGTCCCCGGGCACCGATGTCATCTTCGAGAACCCGACTCCGAAGGTGATAAGGAGGTCGGCATCCCGTGCCAGGTCCCTGGCCTGGAGAGATCCGACGGTCCCGAGGATCCCCATCAGCCAGGGATTGTCATCGGGAATGATCCCCTTCGCCCGGAATGTCGTCAGGATCGGGGCCTTGATCGTCTTGGCGATTCCAAGGACCTCGCCTGGTACTCCAGAGGCCCCCCACCCTGCAATGATCACAGGTTTTTTTGCGGTATTGATCAGGTCAGCAGCACGGTCGAGATCGATCGGATCGGGCAGGATATTAAAATTGGTAATACAGCTGGTTGCCGGGCAGTACGTGGCATCGAGCGGTTCTTTCTGGATATCGTTGGGGACCGAGATCTGGGAGACACCACGCCGGACGAGAGCGTACCGGAGCGCTGATGTCATGAGCTGCACCGTCATGGTCTTGTCATAAATAGTATTATTCCAGACGGTCACCGGCCTGAAAAATGCGTCCTGGTCGATCTCCTGAAACCCGCCCGGACCGGAATATTGCATCTCGACCTGCCCATTGATCGAGATGATGGAGGCACTGTCTTCCTTTGCATCATATAACCCGGTTGAAAGATTGGTCGCCCCGGGACCGGCGATGGTGACGCAGGCGGCAATACCCCCGGTCAGTTTATTGTAGGCCGATGCGGCCATGGCGGCATTTTCTTCATGCCTGACCACGATCAGCCGGATTTTTGTTGATCTCCGGAGTGCATCGATAATGCCGAGAGACGATGTCCCGGGCAGGCCAAATGCGACTTTAACTCCCCAGTTCTCAAGCACTCCGACGATGACGTCCGAAACAGTGGTCGATCCAGTCGGTGCGGGCCCCTCACCCGAAACAAGGTCGAACGCATCCTTTCCTGCCCGGCATACCGGACAACGCCAGTCTTCGGGGAGCTCCCCGAAGGGTGTGCCAGGCGGAGTGCCTGTTGCCGGTTCCCCCTTCTCCTCGTCATATATATAACCGCAGACCCTGCACTTCCAAGTCTTCATGCTCAATTCTCCTTGTTCACCGAACAGACCAGAGAACAATCTGCTAGTATATCTGTTTTACTCAGAGTCAACGGCATCCGCGGGATTGCTTTTAGTCCTTATTCCCATACCGGGGTACCCGTGAGCAGAATATATAACAAAGGTGTTCACATCCTATGACATGCCCGAAAATCCAAAGAAAAAAGCGGAAATAAAAATATCAGGGATGGAATGCGCTACATGTGCAGTCAATATCGAAGAATCCCTGGGAAATGTTCCTGACGTATCCAGGGCATCGGTAAATTTCGGGACCGACACGGCTCACATTGAATACGACCCCTCGAAAGTGAAGCTTGCCGATCTTGAAAATGCCGTCAGATGCGCAGGGTATGACGTGATAAATAAAGAAGTCGTGATTAAAGTAGGCGGGATGGTCTGTGCGACCTGCGTGCAGACAATCGAGGCAGCATTACGGGCATTGCCAGGTGTCGTTTCCGCGTCGGTAAACCTTGCAACCGAGAAGGCATATGTCACCTATAACCCGTCAGTTTCAGGAATCCCTGAAATGAAATCGGCTATTGAGGATGCCGGATACCAGTACCTGGGGCTTGCTGACGACGTAACCGGTGACGCGGAGAGACAGGCACGGGAAAAAGACCTTCATGACAAATTCCTTCGTTTTTGTATAGGGTTTGCCGTTAGCATACCCCTCCTTATCGCCATGTTTGCAGTTCCGCCAATCTACATGCAGACCCTGGCGTATGTGATGTTCGTTATTGCGACGCCGGTGTTCATCTTCATCTCGTACCCTATTTTTAAGGCCGCCCGCATGGCACTCCGCAATCTTACGCTCAACATGGACGTGATGTATGCGATGGGGATCGGCGTTGCCTATGTATCGAGTGTACTTGGGACGTTCAATATCGTGCTGACGCCCGATTTCATGTTCTACGATGCGGCGATCATGCTCGCTTCGTTCCTGATACTCGGTCGCTTCCTCGAGACCCGGGCAAAGGCAAGGACCTCGGACGCGATAAGAAAACTAGCGGGCCTGCGTCCGAAAACTGCCGTTGTCATCAGGGATGGCGCCGAAACAGTTGTCCCGGTCGAAGACATTGTAGTGGGGGACGTAGTCAGGGTCAGACCGGGCGAGAATGTTGCGGTCGACGGGGAAGTCATCGGTGGAGAGAGCTATGTCGACGAGGCGATGATTACCGGTGAGCCGGTCCCTCCCTTAAAGACCCTGGGAAGCAGGGTTGTCGGGGGCACGATCAACCAGGACGGGGTGCTCTCGGTGAAGGCGCTGAAGGTAGGAAAAGACACGGTTCTCTCACAAATCATAAAACTCGTGGAGGATGCCCAGGGGTCGAAACCGCCGGTACAGAAAATTGCCGATACTGCCGTTACCTATTTTATCCCGGTCGTGCTGGTCATCGCGCTGGCAGCGTTCGTCAGCTGGTATCTTGTCGCGGGCTCAAGCCTCCTTTTTGCACTCACTGCGTTGATATCGGTCCTTGTGGTTGCTTGTCCCTGCGCACTGGGGCTCGCGACGCCGACGGCAGTCACGGTCGGTGTGGGGCGGGGCGCAGAACTCGGCATTCTTATTAAAAATGGGGAGGCGCTTGAGGTCGCCGAGAAGATTACGACGGTGGTATTCGATAAGACGGGGACACTGACCCGGGGGCGGCCCGAGGTCACCGACGTAATCCCCGTGGATATCCCCTCATCCACCCTCCTTTCCCTCGCTCTCGCCGTCGAAAAGAATTCCCTGCACCCGCTGGCCCGTGCCGTGACGCAATATGCCGAAAACTCTGGTGCAGTTCCAGGAGTTGCAACGCATTTCCAGTCAATCGGGGGGAAAGGCGTCGTTGCCGATGTCCTCGGTGAACAGGTGGCGATAGGAAACCTGGTGCTGATGACAGAACGGGGAGTAACAATACCTCCGGAACTTGCGTCCCGTATCACGATCCTTGAAGAGTCCGGAAAAACAGCCATCTTTATCGCGGTCGGCGATAAACTCGCCGGAGTCGTGGCGATAGCCGACACCCTTAAAAGTACTGCCCGGGGTGCCATTCAGAGCCTGAAATCGATGGGGGCCAGGATAGTCATGATTACCGGTGACAACCTGGATACCGCAAAAGCGATTGCGGGACAGGCAGGTATTGACGACGTCATCGCAGGAGTTCTTCCAGGAGGCAAGGCTGCAGAGGTCAGGGCATTGCAGGAAAAGGGTGAAACGGTGGCATTTGTCGGAGACGGGATTAATGACGCCCCTGCGCTTGCCCAGGCGGATGTAGGCATCGCGATTGGCAGCGGCACCGATATCGCCATAGAGACCGGGGACATCGTCCTGATAAAAGACGACCTGGCTGACTCTGTCGCAGCAATCCAGTTGTCCCGGAAAGTAATGGGGCGGATCAGGGGCAATATATTCTGGGCATTTGCGTACAATGCAGCACTGATCCCGGTTGCGGCAGGCGTATTGTACCCGACGTTTGGAATTATTTTCCGTCCCGAGCTCTCTGCATTCGCCATGGCCCTGAGTTCGGTTACCGTTGTCAGCCTTTCCCTTTTACTAAAGACTTATATTCCTGAAGTGAAACACGGGGTACGTGAGGCGACCTGATGGCTATCGATCCGATATGCAAAATGAACGTCGATGAAAAGACGGCGAAATTCAAGAGCGAATATAAAGGAAAGACCTACTACTTCTGTGCACCTGGCTGCAAGAAGAAATTCGATACCGACCCTGCGAAATATGTGTAGGTATGGTCTTTTCTTCTTTACCGAACGATGATTTCAAGGCAGTCCAAAGCAATTCTCCTGATCGATCCCAGGTTTTCAGACCAATATTACATCCATACCATAGACGAACGGGCAGGCCGTCATTCAGTATGGTTTTCTAAAAATCCTGCACTCCTGCTCATATCCGGATATTAAAAAAACAGGCATGATTGGAAGAGAGAATTCCCGAATATCCCTCTTCGTTGCAGTATTGAACAGGAGATTGGTTTGCCCGGGTCGTGGCTGCTCTTCCAGGCCACCGGGAACAATCCGTTTCCCCGATACCGCTTCATTGCAGGTCTATTTTGTCGCGTTGTCAGCGATATCGCCGACAACCGGCAGTTTGAACCTCTCTCCCTGGTATGCCTTGATCATCAGGACGATCCACAGAATGAACATGATGATGCCGATCAGCATGGCCAGGATATATCCGATGCCACTCCACCAGAAAAGGATCGATATGATCCAGTAGACGATCGATAAGGGAAGAAAGGTCAGCACCGATTGTAATGCATGGAATTTTACCATCCTGTTGTCTTTTTCGATTAGGTAGAAGATGATCCCTGTTACCCAGACCAATACATAACAAAGGAGCGATGCAATATTCTCGTCCAGTCCGATGCTGGTTTTTTGTGATTCCGTACCTGCCATTTCAGTCACCAATGCTTCTTTCAAACTAAAAGACGGTTTCCAGATATATTTAAACCAATCGATAATTTCTCCAAACGGATTTTTTGGGTTCAGAATTTTCGAAACCCTTAATTGAGTTGAGACCAACTATCCCCTGCGGAGGAGTTTTCCAGATGATCAGTAAGACGATGGAAGAGGCCCTTAACAGACAAATAAACCGGGAATTATATTCTGCATACCTGTACCTGGCAATGTCGGCGTACTTCGAGTCGATAGCGATGAGGGGGTTTGCCCACTGGCTCAGGGTCCAGGTGAGGGAAGAGACGACCCATGCCGAAAAGATGTATACCTATCTTATACAGGCCGGGGGGCGAGCGAGAATGGCGGCCATAGAAGAACCGAAAGGAGAGTGGCAATCACCATTGGACGCTTTCTTACATGTCGCCGCGCACGAAAAAGCAGTGACAGGGCTTATCAATAACCTCGTCGGGTTGGCTGCAGGTGAAAACGATCAGGCAACGCATACCATGCTCCAGTGGTTTGTAAAAGAACAGGTGGAAGAGGAGGAGAACGCGGGCGATGTAGTCGCAAAAATCCAGATGATCGGCGATAAACCCGCAGACCTGATCCTGCTCGATCACCACCTCGGCAGGCGTGTCTGATTAAACTACTTTCCCGGAATTTTTTTTAATTTTTCCCGTTTCCCCATAATTGTACACAATTACCGACCAGTTCGCAGACTCTTGGAAAAAGTCCCGTTCTGCCTATTTACAAGACTGGCTGAAGGTCAATTATTGAACTTTTACTATCATATTAATTTAATATATATGGCTTCATAGTTACAGGTGACGGTGGGGTTCTACTAGCTAATGCTGGCAGATCTCCCCATGCGCGGGTGGGGGGTAGCATAGTCGGATTTCTGTGGTGTCCTCTCCCGGTTCAGCAAAGTTACAATGAGGGAATTACATGAAGTCAAACCGCGATCCCAACCGACACGTCCTGACCGTATCGATTATCCTGGCATTGTTGTTGATCTCTCTCACTCCCGCTGTCTTGGCCGATACGTCATCGCCCCTCCTCGGGACTCTGAAGATCAGCTCGATCCCTTCGGGTGCAAAACTGGTGTTGGACAACGTCAATCAGGGCAGCACACCGGTCACCGTGCAGAATGTCCTCGCCGGAAGTCATACCATATCGCTTGCAAAGGATGGCTACTATGAATATGATGCAGATATTGTCGTTTCCGGTGGAAAAACAACAACGTTGGCGGTCCCTCTTGTGCCGATACCCCCTCCGGCCAACGGGACTCTGTTTGTTAATTCGACCCCTCCGGGAGCAAAGGTGTTTATTGACGATATCTTCGCAGGCTCTACTCCGGGTACGTTTAAAAATATTACCCCGGTGGATCATGTCGTTACGCTGAATATTTCGGGCTACGACAACTACACGGAGACAGTATGGGTAACAGGCGATGCAACGACAATAATCGATGTCGATCTCGCCAAGATTAATGCTGCGCCCGGGTCGATAAGGATTACATCCTCCCCCCCGGCGGCATTGGTATACCTCGATAATGTAAACAAGGGGATAACACCGCTGACCCTCGATAACGTGGACGCGGGAAGCCACGCCCTGCTCCTGAAAAAATCGGGGTACAACGATTATCGGACTAATATAAACGTGGTTTCAGGCCAGACTTCGACCCTGAGTGCGACACTGACCCCTGTCGGGCAAAAAACAGGGGCCCTGAATATCAAATCGAACCCTTCCGGCGCGACAATATCGATAGATGCGGTGAACAAAGGTACGACACCGATGACGATCAGCAATCTCCTGGCCGGTACTCACGCCCTCGTCCTGAAAAAGACCGGTTATAAAGATTATAAGACGAGCGTTTCGGTCGTGGCAGGCAGGACGACAAACTTCAGCTTCACCATGACAAAGCTGCCCCCGACGACCGGGACCATTGTCGTTAATTCGATTCCGTCGGGAGCGACAGTTCTTCTGGATGGTGTTAACAAGGGAACGACGAACCGCACTCTCGAGGATATCATCCCCGGGACCCATGCGATTGTCGTGAAGAAAGAAGGATATGTCTCTAATTTGACGAATGTCACGGTTGCTGCCGGTCAAACGGTAACATATACGGCCAAAATGTCCTCGATTGCCGCCACCACAGGGACAATAATTATTAAATCCAGACCTTCGGGAGCTACAGTGTTCCTCGATTCGGTAAATAAAGGATATTCGCCGATTACTCTCAATGAAATTCCCCCGGGAATTCATTCGATCATCCTCCGGGCATTTAATTACAAGGCGTACCAGACAAATGTGAACGTGACCGCAGGAAGAACGATAATTCTCAATATAACGATGACTAAAGACTAATTTTTTTTAAAAAGAAAGTCGGGACAAACCGGATCATTTGTTCTGAAACCGGCCCTTCAATCCCGTTGGTTATCAGCCATCGTTGAGGTCTCGTATATTTTTCAATCATTACATGACAGATGTGTTTCTACGCTCCCTCCTCATGGGAAAATTTAGTATCGCGGCTGGCAAGGATTAATATCTGGAGAGACTTTGAGTTCTGGAGGGATCTGATATGACGAAAACAAAGGTATATTTTGCCAACCTCAGAGCAAGGGACCCCTTTGACAGCACCGCGTCGAAAGTGGGGCGCCTGTTCGATGCGGCCGGATTCGACAGGTGCATCGGGAAAAATGCACTTACCGCGATAAAACTGCACTTCGGAGAGATGGGAAACGACTCATACATCAATCCCGTCTTTGTCAGGGAAGTCGTCGACCGGGTGAGGTCGTGCGGTGGAAAACCGTTCCTGACCGACTCGAACACGCTCTATCTCGGAAGCCGGGCGAACGCAGTCGACCATATCGAGACCGCCATCAGACATGGGTTCGATTACGCTGTTGCGGGGGCGCCGCTCATCATCGCAGACGGACTGACCGGGGGCAATACCCGGAAGGTCACGATTGATAAAAACCATTTCGGGAGCGTGATCATATCGGGCGATATCGCTGCAGCTGAGAGCCTGGTGGTCCTTTCCCATTTCAAGGGCCACGAGGTGGCAGGGTTCGGGGGAGCAATTAAAAATCTTGCCATGGGATGTGCTTCGGCGCGGGGAAAACAGGAGCAGCATTCGGCAAGGCCCGTGGTGATCGAGGCGCACTGTATCGGATGCGGGAAATGCGAGGCAGTCTGCCCGGAATCCGCGATATCGCCGAAGCGAAAGGGATCCCAAATCGACCGGGACCGGTGTATCGGATGCTTCGAATGCATGACCATCTGTCCCGAACACGCCATCGATATCGACTGGGAAACAGAGGTTCCCCTGTTCGTCGAACGTATCGTGGAATATGCGTTTGGGGCAGTCAAGGGAAAGCAGCATAAGGTCGGCTTCATGAATTTTCTTACCCATATCACGCCCGATTGCGATTGCGTCCCCTGGAGCGACGCACCTATTGTTCCCGATATCGGCATCCTGGCGTCTAAGGACCCGGTTGCGATTGATGCGGCGAGCTTCCACCTCGTCAACGGGCAGGTCGGTATCCCCGGTACCCTGCTCGGCCGGAATCACCGGAGGGGAGCTGACAAATTCAAGGGAATGCGGGAAGGTACCGATGCCTACCGGCAGGTGTCGTACGGGGAGGAGATCGGTCTCGGCACGTCGGAGTATGATCTCATAGATATCCAGGGAGCTTCGGACTGATCATATTTTTAGATTTATCGTTTTGTTGTCGTCTGCATTGTTACCAAAGGTGTTGCATCGGCAGGTGGAGGTTTCACTCCACCTTTCCCCTCCCGTCAGGTGGTAAGAGGGCAGGCTTAACCTGGAAACCAGGTAGTTTTTACTGTTAAATCCCTATCGCAACCGGGGTCGCCGCAACGGAGGGGCAGAGCCCGGGGAGCGTCGGGTTGTCTTCAATTACCCGTCATCAGAACCTTGTGCAAATGATCGTGCTATTGAAAATATAGGATGTCAGCAGAGCGCAGAATTAAAAATTATAGAACGGATGCAGGGAATATTATCCACGATGCTTCCTCATCTCCGAAACGATAATGGAAGGTCAGGCCAGGCAACGATGCGTCAGGAACATCGGTGATCTCAACGATCCCGCTCCTGGTTTCATTGGGCGCCAGGCCTATCAGTGCTACGTGGGTCGGTACCTGGTAGATATTTCCTCTGCTGTCTGTCGCGTACAGGTTCGATAATTTGTACTGCAACTCTGCGACCGGTGAATTGCCGGTATTTGTCACTGAAAGATCGAAGAACACCGATTTCTTGACAGGATCTCTTGTCTTGTCCCGGATTGTAAACGATAATGTGATATTTCCCTTATGGAGAATAGCGGTTTCACCCAGGGCGAGGTCCTGATACCTGGGCGCATTTCCTGTACTAATCATACCCATGCTCGTCGTATTGTTCCGGGGCTGACTGAGATTGGGATTGTTGGATGTCGCTCCCGTGCAGCCGGCGGAAAGACAAGCGATTACGATATACGAGACGAGTATCAGATCAATTGCGAAGTCCAGCCTCATGCCGATCCCCCCTGTCAGGCACCCATGGAAGCCCTGGTATGATCGAAACCTGTACTCACCAGATATATTAGATTTGTGGACGTTGTCAAAGCCTGGAGAGAACCCCGGGCGGGAACTCGTAGGAGATATCAGACCAGCCGGTTCGACAACATGGCAGGAGAACATCATCCTCTTTTAAACAGTAATTCAGGGTGAAGAGAAAAAATGGCTAATGGTGGTTATGTAGGGGAAGACCCCGGATATCAGGTCTCTTTTGGCAGGCCCTGGATCTTCTGGTCTTTGCCATTGCCGTTTCCGTTATCAGGAGAGAATGCTGTAAGGATCTGGTGCGTAATCCGGGAGCCAAGCGTTGGAGGCAGGGACTCGAGCCAGAGGAAAAAACCGACTTTGGGAGGTGTCCGGCGTTCGAACTTGAAATTTCCCTCCTTATCCTGCACCATCTTCAGATACTCACGCTTCGATTTGGATCGCAGGTAAACCAGCGGTTCGTAGCCCGGGAGGTCGGTGGCGAGGATTACCTTGGAGTAATTGTCCATCAGGTGATCAAACTCAAGCTTTTCTCCCCTGATCAGGAGATTATGTTCTCTGCACAACGACTTCACAGCCGATGGATACAGCCCGCCATACAGGATTTTCTTGACGAGAAGCGATGTCTCCTCCTGGGGGGGGTCTTTTTTGACGGCAATATTCCTCGATATCTGTGAAAAGACCTTGTTTCGCTCTGAATCGTGGTACTTTTCATAGTCGAAGGGGACTTTCTGATCGATTTCGGTTACCCTGAACACCTTGCTGCGATCTTTATGCCGTTTTCCAACCGGAAAGAACCGTGCACCGCGGTGCTTAACGAGTCCCTTAATCTGCTCGCAGGAGATTGTGCTGATGTTGATGTTGTCCCTTGATTTCATCAGCCGCCGGACGACGGAATAGTGCGAGATATCGAAGGACGAGACGAGGAGGAACGGGACACGGTCCTGGCCGAAAAGATAGCCCAGCAATCGTTTTTTGTATTCCACTTCTTTTTCAAACTCTTTGAGATCTGAGGGCGATGTGACTACCTCGCCAAATGCGATCCCCCCGTCCCTGTCGAGGAGTACAAGGTCGAACTCGGCAAGGTCCTGCCCGTTGCCCCGTATGGTGATGTCCCCGTTCCGCGAGTAGAAAAAACCGTTCTGCCCGAGCCTGACACTCCGGAGTCCTTTAGGAGCGTCCGCACCCTTGAGTGCCACGGCGCTTATCTCATCGGTTCTTTCCGCGATGTCGAGAAACATCTCGTATATAATTGCCTCGTACCACCGTCCTTCAGCGGTCCTCATGTGTTCGAGTTCTGGTGAAAACAATTTATTACGTTCTATCCGGCCTAAATGCCTCGCTGCCTGGGCAGCATATTTCTCATCCGGCTGAAAAGAGGATATATTGTTATTGAGCCAGCAGATAAGGTCAGCCATTTATATGATTTTATTTAATCTTTGTGGTTAAAAATCCTCTCCTGAGTGCACGAAGAGGGAATTCCGGTATATGGTTATAAATTTTCAGGCACCATTGGAGAAAACTAATAAAAATTCGGAATATTTGCATGCCCGGGTGAATACGGGGTTTTATTCCCGGAGAAATTCGGGGCTTCATAACGAGCCAGTGGAAAAATTATCCGTTCCCGCATTTGAATGCAGGCAATAGAACTACATGGAGAGAGCCCAACAGAAAAAACCGCTTAAAATCTTTCTTTGTCTGAATTAACTAAGTTACGTGCGAATGTTTATATACTTTTCTTACCTTGTAATAATGCTGTGTGGCAAGTACCTGTGGGTTCGTAGCTCAGTTAGGTAGAGCGCCTGGCTTTTAACCAGGTGGTCGGGGGTTCAAATCCCTCCGGGCCCGCTGCCACGGTACAGCCCGTAGGTTTTTATCAGGTGATCCATCTGGAGGAGACA
>DATJQJ010000047.1:0-134703 GCA_035505975.1 Methanoregulaceae archaeon | reverse complement strand
GGATATCGAGCACCCGGCCGCCAAGATGATGGTCGAGGTCGCGAAGACACAGGACGACGAGGTCGGCGACGGAACAACCACTGCAGTCGTCATTGCAGGAGAACTCCTGAAGCGTGCGGAAGACCTCCTCGAGCAGGACGTGCACCCGACGGTCATCGCCCACGGGTACCGCATGGCCGCAGAGAAGGCCCAGGAGATCCTCAAGGAGATCGCGATCGATATCAAGGCGACAGACGCTGCGATGCTGAAGAAGATCGCCGAGACCGCAATGACGGGAAAGGGTGCAGAGGCCTCGAAAGACAAGCTCTGTAACCTCGTCGTGAAAGCAGTCACGATGGTCGCCGATGCCGACGGCTCGGTCGACACCGACAATATCAAGGTCGAGAAGAAGGTCGGCGGCTCTATCGACGACTCCGAGATTGTTGAGGGAGTCTTAATCGACAAGGAGAGAGTCCACCCGGCAATGCCGAAGAAGGTCACGAAGGCAAAGATCCTGCTCCTGAACGCAGCGGTCGAGTTCAAAAAGACCGAAGTCGATGCCGAGATCAATATCACGAGCCCTGACCAGCTCCAGGCATTCCTCGACGAAGAAGAGCGGATGATCAGGAACATCGTCGACAAGATCGCAGACAGCGGCGCAAACGTCCTCTTCTGCCAGAAAGGTATCGACGACATCGCCCAGCACTACCTCTCGAAGGCAGGCATTTTCGCCGTGCGCCGTGTCAAGAAGAGCGACATGGAGAAACTCGCCAGGGCGACCGGTGCGAACCTCGTATCGAGCATCGATGCTATCAGCAAGGAAGAGCTTGGCCACGCCGGCCTTGTCGAAGAGCGCAAGGTATCGGGCGAAGAGATGATCTTTGTCGAGCAGTGCAAGAACCCGAAGGCAGTTTCAATCATCATCAAGGGCGGGACCGAGCACGTCGTCGACGAACTCGACCGTGCAATGGAGGATGCCCTCCGCGTCGTCAGCGTTGTCATCGAGGATAAGAAGGCAGTCGCCGGCGGCGGAGCACCCGAGACAGAACTTTCGCTCCGTCTCCGCGAATACGCATCGACCGTGGGAGGCCGCGAGCAGCTGGCCATCGAGGCGTTCGCCAACGCACTCGAGATCATCCCGAGGACCCTTGCAGAGAATGCAGGACTCGACCCGATCGACATGCTCGTCGAGATCCGTGCAGCCCATGAGAAGGGCAAGAAGACCGTAGGCCTCGATGTATTCGAAGGCAAGGCGGTCGACATGCAGAAAGCAGGCGTTGTTGAGCCCTTACGGGTCAAGACCCAGGCAATCGCCAGTGCGGCTGAAGCCGCGATCATGATCCTCAGGATCGACGACGTGATCGCTTCATCCAAGTCCGCGGCACCCGAAGGCATGCCCCCCGGTGGCGGCGGCATGGGTGGCATGGGCGGTATGGGCGACATGGGCGGCATGGGCGATTATTAAACCCCATGATCCAATCCACTTTTTTTTGAACCGTACCTCGTGATACCTTCATTAATCTGCTTCAACGTGATCCTGCCAAGTAGTCGTGAAATATTCAGTAGACGACTGACCTGTTGATCGTCGTAAGATGAATCCTGTGTGGAAATCAAGGCACCATGTTCGGATTTCCCCCGCAAAACCCGGGTCCGGGTCTCGATCCGGGCCGATAATTTATTGATCGATAATATCAAAATACCCTCATTGGGCCCTTTGTACCGCTTCCTTTACGTAGACGATGGACCAAATCTCCTTGCCATAACAACGTTGTTTTTAGAAGAATCCAGGGCCTGGGATGGTCCTCGCACGGGAGATCCTGTCTCTCACCGATATCGGCATAAAAGAAACCGGTACACCCGGAAAGGGTGCCAGATTTGAGATATTTGTTTAAAATGACGGTTACCTGATCTCCTGAACTGACATGCACCACGTTCCAACACGATTCCCGGGCGGCGAGGCCGGGCTCGGGGAACATCCGAAAAATGCAAACAGCAGGTCATTATTTTGCTATAGCTCAGGGATATCGGAAGGCAGCGTCAAATTGAAGGATGCAGGATTTTTCAATCGAGAAAAAAAGATAATTTTTTTTATTTCTCTTCCCTGACCATTGTTATCGCTTTTTTCGGGCATTCGTTGGCACAGATACCGCAACCTTTGCAGAACCGGAGATCGATTTCCAGTTCGTCGTTTATCGCAAGGTCCGGGCAGTACATTGCACACAGGCCGCAGGCATTACATTTCTCCTTATCGACCACAGGGCGGAAGACCCTCCAGGAGCCTGTCTTTCCTGCCGCCCCTTCCCCCGGACGGCTCATCGCAAGACGGCACCTCACAGGACCACCTCCCTGAACGCCTCTTCAGCCGCCTGTATATTTCTGGCGTCGCTGAACATCTCGGCGATGGCGCTCCGGGCCGATTCCATGGTGATGATGTCCATCTTTGCCAGGGCCCCGAGCACCGGTGTATTAAGGATCGGGCTTCCTGCAACGACAAGGCCTGTACGGAGTGCGATACCTGTCAAATCAACAGAATATGTTTTGAAACCTTTCATTTCAGTCACGCCAGAACCGTTGAGCAGGACGCTGCCCCCTTTCTTGAGGCCTAACAGCACATCGACCACATCCATTACGCTGCTGTCGAGGACGACCACCATGTCAGGCTGCCTGATCTGCGAGTAGACCCTGATCGGGCTGTCATCGATCCGAACGAACGAGACAACGGGTGCACCTCGCCGTTCGGCGCCATAAAACGGGCAGGCGGTCGCATACTTATGGTCCCTGAATGCCGCAAGGGCGATCAGCCTTGCCGCTGTCACCCCTCCCTGACCGCCTCTCGAGTGGATCCTGATCTCAAACATCGTGGTTCACCCCAAACCATGTCTCGACACCAGGTTTCCTGTTCCTTACAAAACCTGCGATATCGTCATAGGTAACTTCCTGCCCGCCAAGCCCTGCAATAACGCTGTACGGGTCTGAACGGCAGGCAGACCTCACGGCATCGGCGAGGATGCCGCCATATCCGAACGAGTAATCCCGATCTATCACAACGACGTCCCTCCCTTTCAGATCGAGCTTAGGGAACGGGCGGAACCAGCGGAGACGCATCGAACCTGCCCTCACGCCCTCATCCCGTAGTTTGTCGACGGCGACTTCGGCCTCCTTACCAAGCGTGCCCATGGATATCACGATCACGTCGGCATCTTCGCAGCGGTAATCCTCGGTGAACCCGTAGGACCTCCCGAATCGTTTCGCGAACTCGCGCTGTGTTGCATCGATGATGCCGACAGAGTCCCGCATCGAACGTTCCATATCCCACCGGAATTTGAAATGTTCGTCCGGACCTGTCAGCGTCCCATAGCCTCTCGGGTGACTGGTATCGATCGCGTGGGGGAGTTGCATCGGCGGGATGAAATCGCCAAGGTCAACGGTTTCGAGCGACTGGATGATGTGGCTTAGCAGGAATCCGTCGAGGTTAATCATAACCGGGAGCAGGACGTCGTTATGTTCGGCGATCCGGAATGCCATGAGAGTTGCGTCGTAGGCTTCCTGGACCGTACTCACATATACCTGGAGCCAGCCGGTATCCCGTTCCTGCAGGGAATCGGTATGTTCGGCCCAGATATTCCACCCCGGCCCGAGCGCCCTGTTCACGTTGGCCATAACGATGGGAAGGCGGGCCCCGGCTGCCCAGTTCACCATCTCGTGCATGTAAAGAAGACCGTGCGAGCTGGTGGCCGTGAAGGTCCTGACCCCCGTGATGCTTGCACCGATGCAGGCTGCCATTGCCGAATGTTCGCTTTCGACCGGGATATACTGGCTGTCGAGCTGCCCTGAAGTCACGTACTCTGCGATCTGCTCGACGATCTCGGTCTGCGGAGTAATGGGGTATGCAGCGATTACCGATGGTGACGCCTGCCTGACCGCAGCGGCGACCGCCTTATTGCCTGTTGCGACGGTCAGCATACGCCCTCCTCCTCGAGGCTCAGGCGTTTCGCATTCTTTTTTGCCATCGCCACGAGCATGTCCATCGATTCCCTGCTGATACCCTGGAACCGCCCCTGGAGACTGAGATAGTCTTCAACCGGTGCAGGTTTGATCATGGCAGCCTTGGAGGGCCCGTTTATCGTCACCTTGCCGTATTCGCGCTCGTAAAGGATCCACATCCCCGTTTTTACCGCGAGCTTCCCGATCTCTACTGTCTGTTCGGTCGGATATCGCCATCCGGGCGGGCAGGGTGCAAGGATATGGATAAAAGTCGGACCCCTGATGGATAGTGCTTTACTGACTTTTTTGAAGAGGTCCTGGGGATATGCACTGCATGCGGTGGCCACATACGGCGGATTATGAGCCTCGATGATCCTGTCGATATCCTTCTTGTTCTGCGGCTTGCCGCCGGGGGTCGTCGTCGTCCTCGCACCGGATGGCGTCGAACCCGATCGCTGCATGCCGGTATTGCCATAGGCCTCGTTATCGTAGCAGATATACAGGAAATCAGTTCCCCTTTCGAAAGCCCCTGACAGCGCCTGGATCCCAATATCGACGGTCCCCCCGTCTCCGGCATAGACTATGACATTGGTCTTTTTACCCGATGTTTTAAATGCCTCCCTCATGCCTGATGCACAGGCGGCCGCTGCGGCAAATGCCACGTTATAGACCGGGACGTCGATCGCGGTATTTGGATAAATTCCCTGTAATACTGATGTGCAGCATGCAGGCACTACCAGCACCGAGTCGCTGCCCGCGGCTTTAAGGACATAGCGGAGCACGAGCGACGAACTACACCCTGCACACGCTGATGAACCCTTAAAAACAAATTCCTGTTTTGGAATTTCCGTCATGAAAATCGCATTAAATATAGTTTCGCGATCGGTATTAATGCTATTATTATTGATCCGGGTTTTGGATCGCAAAAAAAATTCACGAGACACCTGCCCTGACCAGGAATCCGGGAGACCAAACTCTTTCGCCACCCCTGACGGCTTCGCCCCGGGTCCCTTCGTTACCGGTACAGGTCAACGGTGAAACCTGCATTTTGGAGGATTTTTTTGACCTGAAGGTCCCATGTACCGTCATGCTCCGTGGACAAGGCTGCGATCTCTGCGTTCCATAGTTCCCGAAGACCGGGGTCATCAGAAGAGAGGCTCCTCCTGCCTTTGACGGTCCCGGCAACCTGCCCGTCCGGGCGATAGATCCTCATCCTGCAGCACTGAAACTCCCTGCACAGCAGGGGTCTTGTCTGGTACACCGCACATGCATACTCTTCCGGCATCCTGACGAGGAAGGCGCAGCCTTTACCCTGCTCCCTCCCCCGGGCCTCCTGGAAGAACGGGACACAGGGAGCTTCGATATGCACAAGGGAGAGATTGCCCGAGATCACATCGCGACAATAATAAGCCCTCGGTCCTGCCTTTCTCTCTATCCTGATCGTGTTTCCAAGAGATACACAGCATGCACCGCAACGGGTGCATGCAAACTTCCCGGGACCCGCTGTACGGCTGTCAGTCATCAGGACTCCCTCCCCGATAAACCCGGGTTTCGCGTGTTTTTAATGATTTCCCGGGAATACCCCTCATCGGCAGGCAGGCCTGATCCGGGGCGACAGGTCCGGGTCCGCTTCCGAACACTTCATAGATCCGGTCCATCACATGATGGTACCCTTTCCTGTCTGCTATTCCGGCAGTCCTCCGTCCACCTGGATTCATGGGTATCCATGTGATATCATGGCCGATATCCCATAATACGAGACCCTCGGGAGGGGCGGGGTGAAGGCCTTTGTCAGGGGCACAGGCATCCCGGAGTCTCTCTTCGATCTCGTCGGCGCCACAGGTGCCGGCACCGGTAGCGGCGAGCGCTGCTGCCATGCACCGTACCATGTGCCAGAGAAAACTCTGTGCCGTAACTTCGAAATACACGATATCGCCATCCATGGCAACCGAAGCAGAAAGGACGCTCCGGATCGGGTTTTTTTCCGAGGCTTTTGCAAAACCGGAAAAATTATGGGCCCCTTCGAACAATGCCGAGGCTGCATTCATGGCCCTGACATCGAGTCCGTCCTCGCTGAAATAATAGCGGTATGTCCTCCACCTGGCATCGTACCGGGGGTGGAACTCCGGCGATACCCGGGAATAACCAGTACACCAGAGATCGAAGGGGAGCTGGATGTTGAGGGTCGCAATGGCACGGTCGGGATACCTCGTCGTAAAGGCCACCACCTGGCCAAGGGCGTGAACTCCACGGTCGGTCCTCCCCGATGAGACAAACCAGGCAGTGCGCCAGTCGTCGAATAACCCGAGCCTGGTGCAGGCGGCGATGAATTCACCCTCAACCGTTCTTAATCCCGGCTGGAGCTGGGAGCCCATGAAACGCTCCCCAAAATAAGCTATCCTGAATGCCAGTCTCACGGGCGACGGTACACCCTGCGTTTCAGTTTCTTCCATGTATTTCGTAGCGATTGCCTCGTATAGGTACGGAGGGGCGTCATCCTCCCGGTCGCATAGGAGTTGCCTTGTTTGATCGCCTTAAGAATCGACGCCACATCGGGATCGGCATCAACGAGCGTCTTCCCGTACCCGAGATACCGGGCATTGTGGGCATCGCTTCCCCCTACAACAGGTTTTCCCAGTCTGCGTGCAACTTTGGCGGCTTTCCTGTTCGCGGCCCCAACGATATACCTGCTGTTGAAGGCCTCGACGGCGTCTACTGCATTGATTGCCGCACGGAAGTGACGGGCGACCCCGTGCCTCCACATGTGGTAGGGGTGAGGTAAGATCAGGACGGCACCCTGTTCCCGTGCCATCGCGATCGTGTCGAGGACGTCCAGCCCGGCAGGATACCGGACAAGGGTTCCCAGAGCAAGAAGGTGGCCTTGTTTCGTTGAAATCTCGATACCGGGAATGATAAGGACATCGGTCTCGATCGTGAGCGCCATTTTTGCGCCATCGATGGTATCGTGGTCTGTTATTGCAATGGCGTCGAGGCCGATTATTTCCGCCCGCCTGATAATTTCCTGGATACTGCTCTCGCCATCCTTGGAGTAATTGGAATGGACATGGAGGTCGCAGACGATCATCGGATAGTACAGATGTTGGTTTCCCGGTTAATAAGTAACGCTCAAAAGCTGGTGAAAGGATACCCGCATTCGACCCTGTCCGGTACGAACTATCGGCAGCTTTATCTGTTAACGATGTTAACCACGATGTATGACAGGAACAACACTGCCACCATCGTCAAAAACGGTCCTGTCCCTCCTTGAACAGGGCGGTGCGATGACCCACAAGGAAATCGTCAGGATGAGCCACCTTGCCCCCCGGACAGTCCGGTATGCACTCAAGAAACTGAAGGAAAACCACCTCATCATCGAGAAGTTCAACTTCAAGGATGCCCGGCAGATCATCTACCAGGGAAAAGTGCCCCAGGTGACTGCATGAGCGAAAGCCCATGCAATATAATGAAATGTGATTCAGTGGCCCGGGATTATCTCCCGGGCATCAGGGCCGAGATGGTTGCCCGCCTCGTCAATGGCCGGGGTATGAGCCAGAGCGATGCAGCCCGTCACCTCGGGGTAACGCGTGCCGCCATATCGCAGTACATGAGCAGGAAACGCGGTGCCGATATTACGCTCTGCAGCGAACTCGATCTTCTGATAGACCGCTGGGCATTGGCGGTTACGACAGGAGACGAGCCGATTACTATCTGTGATGTCTGTAAATGTGCGATGAAAAAGTCATAACCTCATCCGGGATCTTTTTTCTGGTTTATTAACCGATAGTGAAGTTCTCATCAGCGCGAAACTATTAAACGGATACCTTTTCCAATTTGCCGGGAAGAAAAAAAAGTTCCATAACCTTTTATTATCAGGATCCCAAGGAACCATATGCGAATCCTCCTCCCTACGGGTTCCCAGACTCTCGACATTGTCAGGCATGCGGCGCGTGGTTTCGATGCCGATATTGTCGTTACCGGTGAGGTGGCAGCATTTCTTACGCCAGACAAGCTCGAATCGCTCGTGAAGTCAGGAAATTACGATATGGTGATCGTTTCCGGTCTCGTCACGGCATCGTTCGACTCGGTGGAACAATCTACCGGCACCCCGGTGTTCAAGGGCCCGAGGCATGCAGCCGACCTAGGCCGGGTCCTTTCCATGATCGGCAGTATCCCCCTTTCCCGGACGGTACCGGCCGACGAATTCATCAGCGGTGTCCAGCGTGAGGAGGCAATGCGGAATGTCGGCAGGAGCGAACTGGCGGCGACGTTTGCCTACACAGTCAGGGGGGTGAAAATCGGCGGGAATTCCCGGATGAAAGTACTTGCAGAGATTATGGATGCTCACCGCGTCCCTGACCTCAAATCTGCCGTCGAAATTGCTTTCTCATCCGGGGCAGACATAGTCGATCTCGGGTTCGGGTTTGATGCCGGAGAACCTGATGTCGTCCGTTGTTTCGATGAGGTATCGGCATGCGACGGGCCGCTGGCCATCGACACCCAGGACCCGGCCCTTATCGCAGCAGGGCTCTTCAGGGCCGATTTCGTCCTTAGCCTGCATGACGGCAATATCCCGCTTGTCGGTCGGGAAGTCGCTGATTCAGGGGTGGTCGCGGTGGTGGTCCCCTGTAGATCCGATCTTTTGGAAAACATCAGGATGGCAGAAGATGCAGGAATATCCTGCATTATTGCCGACCCGGTGCTGCAACCCGCAGGATCCGGTTTCGTCAGGTCACTGGGGAGCTTTTCCGGGAATGCCTATCCTGTTTTTTTCGGGGCCGGGAATGTGGTCGAACTGATCGATGCGGATTCGATAGGCGTCAACTGCCTGCTAGCCGCGGCGGCAAAAGAGCTTGGCTGCTCGGTACTATATACGAGCGAACATTCCGACAAGACCAGGGGATCGATCCGTGAAATGCGGAGAGCGACCGAGATGATGGTACTCTCAGAAGATCGCCCCTATCCGAAGGACCTCGGCATCGACATGCTTACCATCAAGGAGAAGCGGAGAAGGAGAGAACCTCCCCTGTCCTATTCTTCAGTATCCGATGCCGGGCCATGCAGAAATGACCTGGTCTACGATCCCCGCGGGAACTTCAGGATAGGAATCGAAGGCGATTCGATCGTCGCCGTGCTGGACCAGAGGGCTGTCAGAGGACGTTCGTGGATGGAATTATTCTCTGCAATTCTTGAGGCCGGCGATGTGTCGCTCCTCGATCACGCGGCATATCTTGGAAAGGAATTGTATAAAGCCGAACTCGCGATCAGGTTTGGAAGAAGCTTCGAACAGGACGGGGAGTTCTGATCCCGGACCGGGTAAAGAAATGGTCCCGTGCATTCAGCATCCGTATTTCCGGATGGGTCAGATCCGTGGGGTGGATCTGACCGGTATGGGGCAGCGGATACCTTTTTCAGGGCTCCCGATCTGAGTTATAAGCATGGTACGACAGGTCCATGCAGCACACATCCTTGTCAAAACAGAGGCCCAGGCAAAGGATATGCTCAAGAAACTGAACAATGGCGAGAGCTTCGATCAACTCGCGAAGAGCTATTCATCCTGCCCTTCGGGGAAGAACTGTGGCGACCTTGGCTGGTTTGGCAAGGGGCAGATGGTGCCCGAATTCGAAAAAGCTGCCTTCGAGGGAGCTGAAGGGCAGGTCGTCGGCCCTGTAAAAACGCAATTCGGGTACCATATCATCAAAATTCTTGGGAAAAGATAGTACCATGGATTGGGTTAGGGGCCGAAACATCCTCTAACCTTAATCACCCTGTCAGACAAATAGTATCCGATGCAAATCCTCGGGGTCAGCCGGCTGCTGATTGACCTGATGTGCCAGGTTGCACAGGCAAACCATCCGCATGAATTCGTCGGGGTCGTTATCGAACGTGAGGGGATTATCGAAGAGCTGAACCTTCTCCCGGGAACGACGACAGGAGAAACAAGTGCAAGTCTATTCTATGATATGATGCCGCTCGACCCCCACGTCGCCGGGAGTGCGCACAGCCACCCAAGCGGTGCGATACGGCCCTCTGATGCGGATCTTAATTTTTTTCCGAGGATCGGGAGATATCATTTTATTATCGGGTATCCTTATGGAGAGAATGACTGGCGTTGCTTTCACACCAACGGGAAGCTGGCCGAAATAGAGATAATACCATGACGAAGGTCGTAGCAACCGGTACGTTCGACATTATCCATCCTGGGCACCTCTTTTACCTCGCTGAGTCCAGGAAGCTCGGGGACGAGTTGTATGTCATCGTGGCGAGGGATGCAAACGTCAGGCACAAACCAAGACCGGTGATCCGGGAGGAGCAGCGGAGAAATATTGTTGCATCCTTAAAACCGGTCGATTATGCGGTCCTCGGCGACCTTAATGATATGTTCCGGCCGATTGAGGAGATACGCCCCGATATTATCACCATCGGCTATAACCAGCACTTCGACACCGAACGGCTGAAAAGAGACCTCCTGGATCGACATATCATGGCCGACGTTGTCAGGATCGGGACCTATTCCAAAGACCCGTTCTGCAGTTCCCGGTTGATCGTTGCTGAAATCCTGAAACGAGCAGGGTGTAATCCGGAAACGGAAGGTTAACAACCGATCCTCTTCAGGCCGATGACTGCCGTTTGTATGGTCGCCGTACAGAGATCCGAAAAATAACGATTTACCATCCCGGATATCTCGTGTCTGCTTAATAATTCCTGATCCCGGGAAACCTCCATACACCCAATAGGTTCCGGTTTCCCATGCAGCTTATCTCCTCCCGGAACCTTGGCAACCTATTTATATTAATACATAAGATTTAGCGGTTACAGGACTCTGTTCCCCAGTGGAGATTCAGGAAACGAGGAATCATTATGCCAGATTTTGCAACTGCGTTCACGGTAAAGGCGAGCGACAGGATACTCACTCATAACGAGCTTGTCAGAGCTATCCGACTTATGATCGCTGACGAATTCGAAGCTGTCCAGGTATATACCCAGCTTGCCGAATCGATCGATAACGAGCTTGCCCGGGAGGTGCTCCTCGATATCGCCGACGAGGAACGGGTTCATGCCGGTGAATTCCAAAGGCTTCTTTTCGAGCTCGCACCCGGCGAGAAGGAATTATATGCACAGGGTGCGGTTGAAGTAGAAGAGAAAATAGCAGGCCTTGTACAGAAAGTTCCGGGTACTACTGGAAGCGGACAACCGGCCCCCGGCGAAATGACTGTAGGATCATTGAAGAAATAACAAAGGAGGTTAATCATGTCACACCATTATCTTGGAAGGGAAGACGCACCGGTTGCTGAAGGAACCTGGAATGCCATCGATACCGTAGTGACCGAAACGGCAAAAAGCGTGTTGTCAGGGCGGAAACTGCTCCAGGTCGAAGGGCCGTTCGGGTTTGGGTTGAAGGTGGTTCCGCTTGGCGATATGGAGAAGGGAGGAATCGGGACAAGCGGGATACTGCCGCTCGTATCGGTCTCCAGGAGTTTCTCCCTGGGTAAACGCGACATCGCCGCCTATGAGCGGGATAACCTCCCGGTTAACTGGGAAAAGGTCGCCATGGCTGCGATCGAGTCTGCAAAGGAGGAAGACGCGATAATCTTTAGGGGGACCGGCCAGGTCCAGGGCCTTCTCAATACCAAGGGTTCGGGAAGCGTTTCGCTCTCATCATGGAATACCATCGGGAAGGCATCAGACGACCTCATCAAGGCCGTGACCCACCTTGACGAGGCAGGCTTCCACGGGCCCTATTCTCTTGCCCTTGCACCGGCCCGCTATAACCTGCTGCTCCGGAGATATCCCCAGGGCGGCACAGAACTCGAACACCTGCAATCTATCGTCGGAGACGGCGTAATCAAGGCTCCTGTGCTCGAGGAGGGGGGCGTCCTCATCGCATCAGGGAAACAGTATGCATCGATCGTTATCGGTCAGGACCTGAAGACCGGGTTCATCGGGCCGACACTTGAGACCCTGGAATTTTCAATCACCGGGAGCCTCGCCCTGATGGTACGGGCACCGAAAGCTATCTGCGTGCTTAAGTAGGACCTGCAGATATTCTCTTTTTTTCGGCTCTCAGGAATCTTTTTTTCCAAAAAACTGTTCAGAAAACGTAAATGTGTCACCTTCAACAGGAGAGAATTTGCACCCCTCGTCCCATACGTTCATGATAGTCATCAGGCAGAATTACCATCGGGATTAGAATAATCTGTGAATGTACCGTCAATATTCAAATCGGGACGCCACAGCGGCAGGGCAGAACCAGGGATGGAAAGATAGTTCAGTTTTTTTTATGGGGACAAGAAATGAAGAACATCGGAAAAAAACGATGAGCAACATTAATTCAGGATGTCAGCCGAGCCAAAAAATGATTAATAAAACGGTTCCAGAGTGCATTGGAAAAAATGGTATGTGCGGAGTGTCCCCAGGTCTTATTTCCGGGATATCCTCTCTGGTGCCGTCACCGTAATCAGGATAACAACCCTGTTTCCTATATCCTGAATTTTGCAGTTTCTGCCGAGAAACCTACATTGAATGCTTCAACATTTTTCATTTCAATCCGGGTCTGAATGATTTGCCAGTACCTTAAAAATTCCCTTCAATTCTTCACACATCGTGTTGTCCCCGGATATGATGTCTATTGTAATAAGAAAATGATAATACCATATAAATTCATTATCAGTCTGGGGAGGGAATAACGTGAAATTAAGATGGTGGATGGTAGTTGTCGCACTTATCATCGTCCTGGTTGTCGGATTCTACATCCGGTGGAAGTTCTGGAGTGGAATTTTCTGACGATAAATAGCGTTATTTTCGTCTCATTCAGGTCATGAATCTGCGATTATTTTTCCGTCGTAAGACCCGCCCCGTTTCTTCTTGAAATAAAATTTGAATCCCTCTTCCCTTTGATTAGCTCCCTGTTGTTCACAGCCTGCCTTTTAACCGATAAAGGGGCAGATATTTTACAATCGCCTTAAAAAATATATATGCACTTACTATATTCAGACTAAGGAAATATTTTGAGAATTATTACTGTGCAAAAAGACAAAAAGCATAGGCACGTCACACTCACATTCAGGTTTATTTCTTTGACACAATTATTTGATGAATCTGATACACGACCTCTTCTGGAAAGGGAAATTTCCGAACATGCGGAGGAGATCTTGTCCGGGTATGTCGACGAGTATTATCTGAAAGAACCGATGGATCTCGTAATTGAACTACCTGAGAAAGAGATCCCTCCAGATGCTTATTTGATAATTCCCGCAACGATTAAAAGACATTTTACCCTTCTCTTACCGGAGTTGGATCACAAAAAGAAACTTGTGAAACGGAGTGGAATCGAAAGCGGAATGATTGCATTGCTGAATGCTGTCCTTGCGACTATTTTTGTATACTTATTTAGTGTTAACCTCGTTACCGAAACATGGTATACGGTCATGATAGGATTCATTCTCGTCATTGCAAATTGGGCATCATTCTGGGCAACCTATGAAATTTTCTTTTACGATTACCGCGACGTCATTAAGAAAGTACGCAATTATAAAAAGATAATTAAAAGTCCCCTCATCATCGTGGGGTACCAGAAATAGTCCTTGAACGGGTGAGATTTTATCGGGAACCCATTTATCGTGAACGAACACCAGTGAAGTAATAATATGGACTGGAAAATAATAGCGATCCTGATTTTATTGTTTCTCTCAGGTTTTGCTATTTCTCTTGCGGCCTACGTTATAGGTGTATTTCATATCGATATCGAAGTTGCTGTCGCACTCATAGGCGGGCATAATCCGGTGCTGGACGCAATTATGGCTGCAGTAAGTTTTTTGGGAGACAGATTTGTCCCGGTTATTTTGGTTGCAACAGTTGCAGCCATTTGCGCTGTAAAAAAGAAATGGGTTGACACGGTTTTTGTGGCACTTACTCTTATCAGTAGCGCTGCAATCGCCGGTACATTAAAAGCGATTATCGGCCGCCCCAGGCCGCCAGGTTTCTCTCTTGACCCGTATGATCTCTTTCAGCCGTTTAACCAGTATTCCTATCCCAGTGGACATGTCCTTTTTTTCGTAATATTCTTTGGCTTTTCCGGATTCCTTGCCTGGAATTATCTGACCGGATGGAAACGGTGGCTATCACTTATAACCTGCATTTCTCTGATCACCCTTATCGGTCCTTCCCGTATCTACCTTGGTGAACACTGGATTAGTGACGTGATCGGGAGTTATATTATCGGCACTTTCTTCCTCATAATCCTGATTCTCCTGTACATGCTGACAGAATCCCGGAATGTTAAAATACTGAAAAACATGGGTAACGGCACAGGAAAAATTTGAAAACTGCATATACCATCCTATTTCTCCCGGCCCCACCGGGAGTTAACAAATGAGGGATAAGTATCAAAACGACAACAAGTAATTCCTATCGAAACGTAAATTTATCGGCAATGCTTTCTGTGTGTCACAGGTTAATGCTGCTAATCCGCAATTTTCTCCTCGCCAGGTTTTTCTTTTAATTTTCGCAATAAAAAACCCATCATAATCGCAACAACTGACGAAACAACAAGCAGCGAGATCATATACTGGTTGAGGCTTGAAAGCACCGCAATCAACAGGATAGCAGTCAGGGGCACCCCTAACACAAGCGTGATAACTGCCACTTCAAGGCATAAAACAAATATCCCGACAGGTACACCGGGAAATGCAAGGCTTAATGCGAGACCTGTCATGGTGCAGGCAAATATTGTGGGAAATATGGGACCCCCGAGATATCCACTTTTAAAAGATAATGCCAGAAGTACGAACTTAAGCGCTGCCATGACGAGCAACATTGCAATTCCAAACTGGGCTGGATTCCCGATAATCGAATGAATTGATGCCTCTCCTGAAAACATCAGTTCAGGGATGATATAACAGACTCCCCCGATTATTACACCTGCAAAGAGGATACGGGTAATAATACGTTCTTTAAACGTTTTTTCAATGGCATATCCCATACCCCGCATCAGCAGTCCGACCAGCATGGCAATTATCGCCCCAAGAACACCAAGAACAACTGCATAGATTACGTACGGCAGGGTAACTGTGTCGATGGCGGGAAATACCATCAGACGGTAAAATGATTGCAATCCGAGCAGGGAAAAGAACAAAAAACCGATGACCCCGGCAAGCATATTCCAGACCAGGAATTTCAGGGCATCTTTTTTTCCGACATTGAACTCTGTTGCAAATATCGCAGTGAAGAGGGGACTACCCACAATGCCGTTATATGCTGATGCCAGAGCAGCAACGTCAAATCCGAGTGAGGCCTCGCTGATAATGTTAAGTTTATTCCGGATCCAGGCCGAAATTTCCATGATAAGTATCGCTATAGGGCCTTCGGGTCCTACACTGGCCCCCGAAAAAAGGGAGAGAAATGATGATATCAGGGTACCAGGGAACCTTTTATAATCGGAATGAGCACTATCGCCCTTCATTGAATCCGTCAGATTGCCATGGATTACATCGGGAGCGTTTAAATATTTCAGACAAAGGCCAACCAGTAAAGAGAAGAATAGAACAAATACCGGGATCGTCCAGCGGTTGTCCTGCATAAATCCGTTATTCCAGATTACTGCATTCAATGCCTCGTATGTTTCAAGCCAAACCGCTGTAAATACGATGGCGATAACTGCAATCAAAACAATCTGCCATATTTTTGGGTTGATATATGGTTGTTGCGAATGATCATCAGTCAACAGAAACAGTCCGTTAATTTCTTCTTGGTGGTTTCTATTTAATAATTCTTTGACGTTATCGGTTTCATCGATCAAAAGAAAAAATAAGGGTAAGATCGTATTTTATCACTTTAAGCTTCGCGGTGAATACCCTACAAATATCGTTTTCGCAATTTGATGTTTGGATCCAAAGAACGCAAGAACCAGGTAAAAAAAAAATTTGAAAAGAATATCTCCCTCATATCTTGTGTGCCCGGGATTACGCCGTTTCCCCTGTCCCGATGGAGGCGATATTCCAAGGAAATCAAGGAAACCCGAGTTTCAATAGCATCTGACAAACTTCCCTTTCATTCGGGGGAGATATTGATTGCAGCGATTTTTATTTACCGCATTATCAACAGGGTTAATCCCGAAGGTTCCCGGAAATCGAATAATTTGACCATATTGAAAAAGGTCCCCGGAACATCGTTGTTTAAGTTGGACGCGGTGGTTTCGATACTCAATCGGTGAACCAGACCGCTGCACATCTTATCCGGCTCAAAGGTCCTGTAAACCGATGTATACCGGTCCATATTTAAGAAGACGGGATGCGAATGAGTTACTGGATTTCCTGTTCTTTTCCGGTGGTCCCCGGAGAAGAAGATTGATCCTGAACCGGATGGGAAATTTCCCCGAGTATCAGGACTGTCCCCTTCTTGTCGAGCGGCTTGTTGTCATTTCCGCATTTTGGGGAGTATATACAGGAAGGGCATCCGGTTTCACAACCACAGGTGCTGACCATGCCATGCGTGGAACATGCGATGGTCTCGAATTGTTCGTAGGCATTTTCCGCGAGACCTATCCCCCCTTCGTAGGCATCATAAATAAGGACGGTGGGGTCTCCGGTACCTGGGAAGTTAGGGCTCGAGAACCCGCCAATATCCTTGCGGTCACACATGACATAGAATGGCATCATCGCGATGATGGCATGTTCTGCACCATGCAGGCTCCCTCCGCAGTCGAAGTCTCCTGTCGTCAGCTTCTGGCAGGTCTCTTCAGGGACCCTGAACCATAAAGCCCTGGTGTGGAATTGTAGCGGTGGCAGATCGAGCGGTTCGACGCTGAGGGTCGTGTCATACCTGATAATCCGGTAGGCATTGACCTTTTCGGTCACCAGGACATCCCCAAACGACAACCGGTAGTTTCCGATCTCCCTGTTGCAGATCTCGCTGACGATCGCGACCGACACGGACTGGAGTACCTTTGTGTAGTAATCGACGTCGGTATGCTCGACCCTGGCTATTTTTCTTTCTATGTCGAGGGACCGGACCAGGTATTTTTCTCCCTGGTGATACAGGATTGCGCCCGTATGTGCTTCGCGGAACGCCTGAGACCGGTCCATTGTTTCGATAGTCGTTCCATCCAGGACAATTTTGAACAGGTCGGAGGTGATATTTGAAATACCGGCCATTTCCGTCGGTCTCTGTGTCCCCGAGTAAATCCATCCCCGCCGGGTCCTGCAGACGAGTTGTTCGCCTGATAGCGAGATCAGCAGGTCTCCGAGATCGTTGCCGAAGAACTCGGCGTCGACCTCGGGGACGAGCGGGATTTCGGCCGATGCACAGAGCACCTGGCCGGACAGGATATACGGGTTTTTAAGGTCGATGATGGCCTGTTCATGGGAAGCGGAAAAAAACATTGCCGGATGGTTCATAAAATACTGGTCGAGCGGGTCAGGATTAGCAACAAGAACTGCAAGCGAATCACCAGATGACCGGCCGGCCCGACCGGCCTGTTGCCAGGTCGACATAATCGTCCCGGGAAAGCCCGTCATTATCACAGCGTCCAGCATGCCGATATCGACGCCCAGCTCGAGAGCATTCGTCGATACGATCCCCTTCAGTTCTCCGGTTTTCATGAGGTTCTCGATAGCCCGCCGCTCTTCTGCAAGATACCCTGCCCTGTATGCCGATACGAGCGAGGGGTCTCCCTTGCGTTCCCTGATAATGCTGTCCCTGACCTGGAGCGTAATAATCTCGGTAAGTTTTCGCGATCCGGTGAAACAGAGGGTATTTATTCCTGCATCAAGGCACGCGCCGAGGATCTTTCCACTTTCTTTATAGGGTGCAGAATCGCCGGGACCGCCGGAACAGGGATTATAGAGGATGAAATGTTTCGGACCATGCGGAGAGCCGTCGGCCGATATGCATCTTACCGATTTTCCTGTCAGTTTCTCTGCAAAGGCAACCGGATTTGCTATCGTTGCCGATGAGAGGACGAAGAGCGGGTCCTTCCCGTACTGCCTGCAGATACGCCTGAGCCTCCTGATCAGGAATGCCATGTTCGACCCGGATACACCACGGTGCTGGTGTGCCTCGTCGATCACGATGACCGCGAGGTTCCGGTAAAACGAGGCCCACTGGTGGTGCCACGGGAGCAGGCAATGGAGCTCATGGGGATTTGAGATAACAATTCGTGAGCGGTTCCTGATCGTCACCCGTTTATCTCTCGGCGTATCGCCGTCATAAACGGCTGGAAACGCCTCGATCCCGGTCAGCAGTTCCATTTCCAGCAGTGTCTTCAGCTGATCATGGGAGAGGGCTTTTGTCGGGTACAGGTATAGTGCAGTGGCCCTGGGATCATTGTTGAGAATTTCGAAAACAGGAAGATTGAAGGCGAGGGTTTTTCCCGATGCGGTCGCCGTCGTAATGATGACGTCTTTCCCATCCCTGACTGAATCGACCGCTTCGCACTGGTGACGGTAGAGATGGAGGTCCCGTTGCTGGAGGTAATCTGCAATCGGCTTGGGAAATGGTCTTGAACACGCCCTGAAGACTGCTTTTTTTTCGGGGATCGCCTCGACATGGACCACTTTCCCTAAAAATTCAGGCGACGTATGTAACATGCCGACGATCTCATCAACACCCATACCTGTTCCCCCCAGACACATGGGTAAGAAGCCTTGCAAGGGTGACGACATCTTCCCTGTTGTGGCCGACAACCGGGATCAGTGGCCCCGGGTTTCCGGTCCGCTGGTATGATTCGTAAAATTCGGGGACCAGGCTACCAGGGATATCGACTGCCCTGCTGTTATCGAGGACATGTCGCTCGATGGTTGCGAGCCTGCAGTCCTGGACCATTCCCCTGTACATGCGCCGTGATACATGGAGCAGGTCGATGTGGAACCCTGCCCGGACGGTCGACGTGCCATAGAAAGCACTCCTCGATATGAGATAGGGAAGATCGAAGGCCTTACCGTTGTAGGAAACCACGACCGGTTTTTTCCGGACATGTTCGATCGTTTCGGTAAGAGCTGCCAGTTCCTCCTCCATATTCCGCACGAGGTACTGAAAGACGACGAGTTTCCGGTTCTGGAATTCGGCAAGTCCGAACAGTATGATCGGCCTTGAAAAAAACCCAAGTGTTTCCAGGTCGACAAACAAGAAACCATCCTGTCCGTGCAGGGCAGAAGAGAGAACGGCCTGCGGGTGGGAAGGGGGATGCCGCATCCTGACCAGATCGATGATTTCTTCCGGGACCCCCCATCCGATGATATTCTCACAGATTTCCGCATCATGTCTGAACGTTTTATTATGTCTCAAATCTTCGATGCTCCGGTAACCTCTTCTCCGGAGCAGACCTGCTTTCACGGGACCTATCCCCCGGACAAGAGTGAGATCGTTCATAAGTATTCCCCGTATCTCCGCAGGAGACGGCAGGGGGAACTCTTCAAAAATCTCAGTTACCATACGAAAACACGAGCCGTCGGGGGTATCCAGCACTTCACCCGAAAAGACATCCCCGATGCCTAAACCTGCATACCGTTCCTCGAGGTCGGTTTTCATCTCCTGCAGTTGCCGGTATTGGGACTCGAGAATCGATGAACCCGGAAACCCTGCCCTGAACACCGAGTCGTTTCTCGCAATGGCCGGCCCGGAACAATTCCGTGCCGAGAGTTTCCAGTGTCTGCTCACCTCGTCGAAACCGGTTGCAGGGATCATTATTATATGAGCATGTATGACACCCGTGATTTCAATGGATAGGCAGGTGGTGTGAAAGTGAGATCTTCTGTCCCGAACAAAGCGGGGGGCCGGGCTCAGCGGCCGAAACTCCGGCTCCGGCCGGTTGTCCCATCGACAGAAACGACATTAAGGAACCATATCAAATGAGCTTGGTACCATGATCACCATATTCCAGCACGGTCCCGGAGAACCTCCCGGGTACATTCTTGAGATTATCGAAGAAAAAATGCTGGAATACGAAATAATCAGGCCCTTTGACAGTGACCGGGTCCCCGAACGGGTCACCAGTTCCCATTATATCTTCCTTGGCGGGTTGATGAGTGTGAACGATGAGGAAGAGTACCCATACCTTGCCAGGGAAAAGAGGCTTATCAGGCAGGCAGTTCAGTCCGGAGTCCCACTCCTCGGGGTTTGCCTCGGTGCCCAGCTCATCGCATCGTCGTTCTCCTCAAAAGTCGGTCGATGCGAGGATGAGAAAGGCTGGACTGCGATCAGGAAGTGCAATCCGTCCTGCCCCGGAACGAAAGGAGATGAAATTTCGGTATTTGAATGGCATGGGGAATGCTTCGAGCTGCCCCCGGGGAGCTCCCTTCTCTATACCGGTGACCGGGTACCAAACCAGATGTTCTCCTGTGGATCGGCGATCGGGGTGCAGTTTCACCCGGAAGTGACCGAACAGATCATCAGGCAGTGGACGGATTCTAAAGACCCGGCTGCCCGGGATGAGATTCTCCAGGCCACTCCTTCAAAAATCGCCGGAAGCAGAAGGTTTTGCCGGGAAATTATGGACCGCTTTCTCGGGAGGCTGAGTGAATGAAGGCCAGGGGCATCCTGATCGATTTGGACGGGGTCATGTATACCGGTGACCGGGTCATTCCCGGCGCCCCTGAGGCGATACGGTACCTCGAAGGCCGGGGATACCTGATCAGGTACCTCTCGAATACGACCCGGAAAAGCCGGGAAACTATTAGAAAACGTCTTTCCCAATTTGGGTTCAGTATCGGTGCGAACGAAATTTTCACCCCTGCAACTGCTGCTATTGGATTCCTGTCAAAAGCGGAACACAACTCCTGCCATTTCCTTGTCACGGGAGATGTCTCCGATGAATTCGATGAGGCAGGGTACTATCACCGGGATTGCGACGTGGATTTTGTCGTCATCGGTGACGCCGGCGACAACTTCAATTACAGCACGATGACACGGGCATTCAGACTGGTCAGGGAAGGGGCTGGGATCATCGCCCTTGAAAAGGACCGCTACTGGATGGGGAACGACGGGCTTATGTTGTCGGCCGGTCCCTTCGTGAAGGCCCTCGAATACGCCACCGGAGAAACCGCCGTGCTGATGGGGAAACCGTCTCCCCAATACTTCCATATGGCGCTCGCGTCGATCGGTGTCCGACCCGGAGACGCAGTCATGATCGGAGACGATGTCGTCAGCGACATCGGGGGGGCGATCAGGTCAGGATTGCAGGGCGTCCTTGTGAAGACCGGAAAATATGACGAACATGCCGCCTCAACCGCGGAGCCGAAGCCCGAAATGGTTATCGATTCCATCGCTTCTGTCAGGGATTTCCTGTAAATCAGCGGGTACCCTTCGTCACTTTCCGGCACCCGATTTAAGAACCCTGGAATTTTGCCCTTCGTTATCATTATCACCGAGGTCGCCGAACTCCTGGATCCTCGCAAGGGCTTTTTCACAGTATTCAGGCGAAATATCGATACCGATGAATCTCCTGCCAAGTTTGAGGGCGACGAGCGTTGTTGTCCCGGCACCGTTGAACGGGTCCAGTACAATATCCCCCTGGTACGAAAACAGTTTCATCAGTCTCCGTGGCAGTTCTTCGGGAAACATCGCAGGATGGTTAAAATCCTTCATCCTGATCTCCGGTGGGAACGACCATTTTCCAACGACCCATTCCTTGAACTCAGTAGCGGTGATATCGATTGCATCCCGGTCTCCTGCTTTCTTATGGGTCTCCTTATCGAATACCTCGATGAACTCCCACGTGTACTTCAGGTACGGCATCGAAGGGGATTTCCAACTCCCCCACGCCGTGTACTTGGCATTATAGTTGTTCTTTTCCCACACGATCTCTGCTTTCCAGAGAAGGCCGAGTTTCATCAGCTGGTGTGAGATGATATGGTGGGTGGGGATATAATCGGAAAACAGTGGCTGTATGTTTACCGCTATCCGTCCCCCCGGTTTGAGGACGCGGTAGCACTGCTTCCAGACAGCACCGAGGTTTTTGAAATACTCGTCCCAGTCCCTCGTGTCGTCGTGTTCGTCCTGTGCATACGCATGCCCAAAATTGTAGGGCGGGGAGGTGATGACGATATCGACCGCGTTCTTCGGAAACCTGCGCATTACCTCTTCTGCATCGCCGCAGATGATGTTGTTGAGATATTTCCGGACGCCCGGAGGATCAGGTGAAGCAATCTCTTTCTTTGCGGTGCAGGTCCCGCCACGGACTTTCGCCTTCCCTGCTTTATCAGGGACTTTTTCCCGTTTCCTGTCCGTGGACACCATTGGATGAATATCTTCCCTGAAACGAATTAAAACAGCTCACCATGCGGCCCCGGCGGCAATGTTCCATTCAGTCATCCCGGGTATGTCCGATCCTCATAACAGTCTTAGGACTCGGGATACGATCTCCACAATCAGGGGGCCGGGTTCCCGGGTGGAAGGTGAAAAACGTTTAATGTTCCAATTGCAATACACTCTTCCGGTTTGTTCATGCTTGAAATTATAGACCTTCACGTAAGTGTCGGTGAAAAAGAAGTCCTCCATGACGTGAACCTCAGGATAGGGGACGGTGAATCCCACGTCCTCATGGGACCGAACGGGTCGGGGAAGAGCACCCTGCTCATGACGATCATGGGTTTTGCGATGTATACGGTTACGAATGGGAGCATCGTATTTGGAGGGGAGGACATCACTCACCTCCCCATCCACGAGAGGGCGAAACGCGGGATGGGGCTCATGTTCCAGCGCCCTCCAACAATATCGGGCTTAAAACTAGGCAAACTCCTGCTCGCCACTTCGGGAAACAAGGCAGAGGAAGTGAGAAAATATGCCGGTGTGATACACATGGACCGGTTCCTCGATCGCGACATCAATAAGGGTTTTTCCGGAGGGGAGATCAAACGTAGCGAGGTCCTCCAGCTCATGGTCCAGAACCCGTCGTTTGTGATGCTCGATGAGCCCGAAAGCGGTGTCGACCTGGAGAATATTTCCCTGATCGGGAGGGCAATCGGGCAACTGCTTGAAAAGGACGTCCATATCGTGAACCGGAAAAAGAGCGGACTCGTGATCACCCACACGGGGTATATCCTCGATTATCTCGATGCAGACAAGGGACATGTCATGTGCGACGGCGAGATCAGGTGCCATGGCAACCCCCGCGAAATACTTAAAGACATCAAGGCACGGGGTTACAAGGAGTGTATGGAATGCCGACAGAACTGAAAGGACCTGCCGAATTTTCGAAGGAGGACCAGGAACGGTTATCCCAGTCAGGTATCGTGCTCGACAACCCGGGTGCAAGCCGCTGCGGCAGCTACCTGCAGGTGAACCAGGACGTCGTCGATGCCACCTGCCGTGACGAGACTATCGAAGTGCTCCCCTATGGACAGGCGATGGAGAAATACGAATGGCTGAAGGATTATGCCTGGAACCTCGTCCCTAAGGACAAGGACGAATATACGAAGTACGTAGCAGACGCCAAAGAACCCAGGGGCTACGTGATCATCGCCCGTAAAGGGAGCAATAATATCCTACCCATCCAGGCCTGCCTCTATCTGGGAAAGGAAAAAATCCAGCACGTCCACAATATTCTGATTGCCGAAGAAGGGGCCGACCTTCACGTCATATCGGGCTGCGCCAGTGGCCGGCACGTAGGAAAAGGAGGGGCCCATTACGGAATATCCGAGTTCTATGTCGGAAAAAATGCGAAGATCAGCTTTACGATGATCCATACCTGGGGAGAAGAGATTGATGTGTACCCGAGGAGTGCGGCGAGGGTCGAAGAGAACGGTGTCTTCCTCTCGAATTATATCTGCATGAAGCCGGTGCATAAGGTGCAGATGTATCCGACAGCGAACCTCGTCGGTGAAAATTCTGTCGCGAGGTTCAGTAGTATCGTCATCGCCACACCGGGGTCGACCCTTGACCTCGGTTCCCGCGCAATTCTCGGTGCGAAGGGTGCGAGTGCTGAACTCATTACCCGGGCAATTACGAAGGGAGGTACCATCCTGTCACGCGGCCACATCCTCGGGTCGGTCGAGGGAACAAAAGGCCATCTCGAATGTAAGGGACTGATCTTAAAGGACGGCAGGATATACGCCATTCCTGAAATTGAAGGAATCGTGGTGGGTACCGAACTGTCGCACGAAGCAGCGGTCGGGAAAATCGCCCGCGACGAGATCGAGTACCTGATGTCACGCGGCCTCGATGAGGAAGCAGCGACCGCGACGATTATCCGGGGGTTCCTCGATGTCAAGATTGCGGGTCTTCCCGATGCACTCCAGGGGCAGATCGATGCAGCGATCGATACCGCAGAGAAGGCCGGGTTCTGAAACGGTAACTATTTCTTTGCCGGCAGGATAAACCGGGCTCTGGACGAGGTCAGAATATGAACGACGATCCCTACGCACTTCTCAGGGAACGGATGGTCGCGACCCAGATCGAAGACCGGGGAGTCCGCGACCCCAGACTTCTCGATGTCATGCGGCAGATACCGAGGCACCTGTTCGTCCCTCCCGCATTCAGGGAGGCGGCATACCAGGACCGGCCGTTGCCTATCGGAAGCGGCCAGACAATCTCGCAACCCTATATTGTTGCCGTGATGACTGAACTTTTACACCTGAAGGAGAACGACCGGGTGCTTGAAATCGGCACAGGGAGCGGCTATCAGGCGGCGATTCTTTCAAGGCTTGCAAAGACCGTCGTTACGATGGAACGCCTGCCCGGGATCGCGGAAGATGCAAGGCGGCTGTTTGAATCGCTTGGTTATACTAATATTACGGTGGTGAGCGGGGACGGCACCGAAGGCTATGGGCCGGGATCGCCCTATGACGGGATCATCGTGACGGCTGCCACCCCCGATATTCCCGGACCTTTGGTCGCGCAGCTGGGCGAAGGAGGAAGGCTGGTCGCCCCGGTCGGTTCACGTGACCTGCAGCAGCTGGTCAGGCTTACGAGACGGGGCGGCAGCCTGATAAGGGAAGAATTCGGAGGAGTGGTCTTTGTCCCGCTCCTCGGGAAGTATGGATGGAAAGACTGAAACGGTCGACGGATTTCATAGACGTCACAAGGGAAATCGTACCAGGGATGACCGTATACCCAGGGGATACTGTTCCCGGTTTCGACCGTAAAGATTTCGGGCAGTACCAGATCACCGATCTCCTGCTCAGTACCCATTCCGGGACTCACATCGATGCCCCGGCGCATTACATACAATCCGGGGCGACAATCGAGAAGGTCCCGCTGGAAGCGCTCATCGGTGAATGCGTTGTGATCGATGTTTCGGATGTGAACGGGGAGATCTGCCCCGAAGATGTCGGTGACCGGGCGGCTGGTGCGGCACGGGTGCTTCTGCGGACCGGGTACCGGGATGACGGACCATTCGATCCGCACTATACAAGTCCCGGCCCCACGTCTGCCAGGCTGTTCACCCGACTCGGGGTCCGGTGTCTGGGGACCGATGCCCCTTCCATCGAGAAATTCGGAGGTTCAGGGGAGGTACACCGGGAGCTCCTTGGGAGAGGTGTTGCTATTATCGAATTCCTTGACCTTGACGATGTCCCTGAAGGTGTCTACCTGATGATTGCGCTTCCTTTGAGGCTCGGGGGGCTTGACGGGTCACCTGCCAGGGTAATCCTCTGCAGGTGACCATGAACATGAGGGTCGGAGAGATGGATTTACCATGATTATCATCGAAAAAGCAACAGAGGAACTGGAAAAACGGGTCGAAGGGTCGGGATGCGAGGAAGGGATCGTCAGTCTGTCGGTTGATCCGGACAGGAAGACCTGCCAGTTCGACAGGGGTGCCTGCATGATCGCCTCATATGGCGGTCGATCGGCAGAATTCGTCACATTCGAGCCTACAAGAGCAAATACCAGGGTATCGTTCATGTTCGGGGCAGACCTCGGCACCCCCCCGGTCAGGGCGGCAGCATGTGCTATTATCAACGTGTTTACCGGATTTCTCTGCATGAACCGCGTCCTTCGCTCATGCAGTCCCGAATACCACGGCCCCTGTCTTAACGAATTGAAGGACCGGGTTTCGGGAAAACGCGTGGCTATCGCCGGGAGTTCAGGCAACCTCGAGGCAGGGCTCCGGTCCGGGCTCGTGGCGATAAGCGAAAATCCTGATATCATCATTATTACAGCGGACGGGTTAACATCAGGCGCTGATGAAGCACTGATCGGAAAGAAAGGAGATCATGCAGAGATCATGTTCATCAGCCCGTCAACTTCCGGTGTTGCCGCCCTCACGGACTATCACCACTGGTGCCCGTATGGGAAAGGATAAATCTATTTTCTTGCTTGACAATTTTTAACAGATAACTGGCCGTTATGGATGATTTTATCATTATTCATGGGAGAAACAGGATGAATACGACAAATCTTCGGGTTTTGGTCCCTTGACCGATCAGGGAGTAAAGACCGGACCTGCTGTCGCACTCATAGGTCCCTCGCAAAAATTTTTATCAGGTATCAGTTACTTCACGCTCCGCCTGTCGAATGCCCTTGCAGATTTCTCCCCGGTGAATACCATACTGTTCCGCAATATGCTCCCTAAAAACCTGTTCCCGGGCTGGAAAAGAGTCGGAACCGGTCAGGTAACGTACCACTTCAGGCAGGACGTCCGCCATTGGGAGATATTGGACTGGTATAACCCTGTGTCATGGCTTCGGGGTGCGGCCATTGCTGAAAAAAACGATATTATCATCTTCCAGTGGTGGACATCGAGTGTCGCCCACATGTATCTCGCGATATCGCTCCTCAACTGGAAAAAAAGACCCGTAATAATAGAATTCCATGAAATAGTAGACCCCCTGGAAAGTGGTTTTTTTGTGCTGAGGGTCTATTCGAGGCTGATGGGAACGCTTATCAGGAGAATGGCAGGCTTCTACGTGGTGCATTCGGAAGCCGACCGGCAGCTGGTCAGTTCTCATTACCACATCGATAAGGACCGGGTCCGGGTCATTCCTCACGGCCTGTACGACCAGTATGAAAAGATCGACCGGGAAAAAGCCAAAAAAATCCTTGGGATCGATCGCAGGAACATCATCCTCTTTTTCGGGCTCCTCCGCCCGTATAAGGGAGTAAAAGACCTGATAAAGGCATTTGAACAGCTTCCAGGGGACGTCCTTGAGAATTCCCAGCTCCTGATCGTCGGTGAAGCCTGGGAAGACACCGTGTCCATAAGGCTTGCCGAAGTGTCGCCGGCCAGGGCACACATCTCTCTTATCAACCGGTATATCGGGGACGACGAAGTCCCGACATATTTCTCAGCAGCCGATATGCTTGTCATTCCCTACACGAGGGCATCGCAAAGCGGTGTCGCCCACATCGGGATGTCATTCGGGCTTCCCATCATCGCTTCAGACGTAGGAGGCCTTTCGGAAAGCCTCAGGAAATACCAGGGAACCGTGTTCGTAAGTCCTGGAGAAACGGGACAACTCACCGAAGCATTAGTCAGGGTAACCGGTGCCCTTCACGTGTTCGAACCGCCCGGTGAACTGAGGTGGGAGAAAACCGCCGAACGGTGGAAAATACTGATGCATGAGATTCTTGATAAATGAAGATTCAAAATAAAAAAACCGAGTGGATTTCTGATTATGAATAACCGTAATTTATTGGCTGTCTGCAACTATGACAGGATATTTTATGGAGAGAACAGACCTAATTATTGAAATAAATAAGGACAGTAAGGATAGTCAAAGGATCCCCTAGTATGAAGATTGCCATTCTTTCCTGTAACCAGTTTTCTGTCGCCGGTGGTGCGGAACGGCTGATATTCGATATGTCCCGTGCACTTCGGGCGGATGTTATTGCACCTTCTTTTGGAGATGAGGTAATAAAAAATTATCAGGGCAATGACAGTGCCGGCCTCGTTTCGCTCGACAAAAAGCTACCCAATGAACCTTTGCGTCAGATTTCAGGGATGAGATTATTCTCAAAAATTGACCTCGACTATGATTTTTTTATCTGCACAGACGATATGTCGCTCCGGTACCTCCGCCATGCAGTGCCCCATTTTTATTATGTTCTGACGCCAAGAAGGGCGATGTACGATATGTATTATCCATTCTTGGAAGAATCAGGAGCATTAAAAAGGTTAGGTTACTTTGGTGCTCTAAACGCGTTCAAATTTTTCGATCGTCGCTTCGTCCGGAACCATGTACAGAATATCGCATGTATTTCTCATACGGTCAGGACCCGCATCTGCAAAATTTATGGGAGAAATGCAGCAGTAATATACCCTCCCGTTCATGTTGAACAGTATGCGAACCGACCATCAGAAGGCTTCTGGCTGTCAGTCGGCCGTGTGGATAAATGGAAAAGAATTCCGCTTCAGGTTGAAGCTTTTCGTAAAATGCCTGATAAAAAACTGTTCATAGCCGGTCATATTTATCCGCGCCTCAGGGAAGTGGCGAACAATGCGCCATCAAATGTCGTGTTCCTCGGTACCTGCGATGAAACACGACTGTTGGATCTCTATTCCCGGTGTGAGGGATTTATAACAACGGCTATCGATGAAGATTTTGGGATTACTCCTGTGGAGGCAATGGCAAGTGGAAAACCGGTAGTTGCAACGAAAGAGGGAGGATACCTTGAAACGGTAGTCGATGGCTTCACGGGAATTCTCACCTCTCCGACTATCGATGCTATTTGCACTGCAGTGAAGAAAGTTTCAGAAGATCCCTCCATTTATACGAGAGCGTGCCTTGAAAGGTCACAATGTTTTGATTTTCAACTATTCAGGAGAACATTAAAAGAATATCTTTTGTCGTGTGCCCAAGAGTAATACCATTTATTTGGTCGGTGAATTACTCTTAAACATCATTATCGGGAACAAAATCTTATCATATAGCCTCTCTAATATTGAAACAGATTTCAATCTGACAGGATGATCTCATGGAATTGAAAAATATCCGGGAATACAGGAATTATGTTCTTATTATAATTCTTGCATTATTATCCATCTTCGTGCTCTGGATACGGCTCCTTCCCTTATTGACGGCAGGTAACACCGATATCCTCAACCTTGCGGGAAGCGACGACCCGCTTTACAACCTGAGACTCGTGGAAATGGTGATACATAACTACCCTGTATACCCGAACTTCGATGCAATGACCCTGTTCCCCACCGGGCAGCTGAATGCATGGGGCCCGTTGTTTACCCTCATCAGTGCAACCATTGTGATGATTGCAGGGGCTGCCGCAACACGGCCGCAGATCATCACCGTTTCCCTCATGGTCCCGCCGATCATGGCGGCATTCATGGTCCCGGTTGTTTTCCTCCTGGTGCGAAAGGTAGCCGACTGGAAAGCGGGGATCATAGCTGCGGGATTCATCGCAATAGTCTCGGGACAGTATTTCTTCAGATCGCTGTACGGGTATTTCGATCACCATATCGCCGAGGTGCTGTTCTCGACAATTTTTATCCTCATGTACGTCTACTGCATGTGGTGGGGCAAGGAGCACCCGGCCGATATCAGCAACATCGACACGCTCAAGAAACCGATAATTTTTGCACTTCTTGCGGGCGTGGCATACATCCTCGGCTTATTCAATATGCCGACGATGATTCTGTTCGCGATGATTATCGGGATATTCACGGTCATCCAGTTTGTCTGGGATTTTTATCGCAGGGTATCGTCGGATTATCTCCTCATCACGAATGTCGTTGCTTTCGGATTTGCGATGATCGCCTTCTTCATCGTCGGTGTCCAGAGGCCGGGGCTGCAACTTAATTTTTATACGATTGCCCATCCGCTGGCGTACGTAATCCTGATCATCGTGACAATATTCCTGTATATCCTGTCGAGGGCCCTGAAAGGAAAGAAATTTTATTATTACCCTGCAGCACTGGTGGGTCTCCTGGTCCTCATCCTGGTCCTGTTCATGGCCCTCGCCCCGGATATCTACGGGTCGTTTATATCCGGCCTAATCGAATTCTTCGGACAGAACGCCTATTACCTGACTATCCAGGAGGCGAGGTCGTGGACTCTTGGTGAAGCCTGGAACACCTTCAATTATGGACTTATATTAACTGTCGGGGGATTTTTCGTCCTGTTATACCGGTCATGGAAGGAGGAGCGCCCGGATCAGCATGTGATACTCATCTGGTCGGTCATCGTACTTATCGCAGCATGGCAGCACATCAGGTACGAATATTATCTGGCAGCCAATGTCGCCATTCTTTCCGGGCTCTGCGTTGGTTATGTCTTTAACATGGGCTGGAAAGACCTCGCTACGCTCATAAGCTCTTCAGGGAAGGCAGATAAGAGCAGGGAGGCGGCAACCGGCCCCCAGGCCCCGGCTCAGAAAGGAAAGAAATCTCCTCAGAAATCCAAGGTTACCGCCAAAAAAGGACCCCGTTATATCAGGGTTGGACTAATCTTCGTGGCTGTGCTGCTCAGTATCCTTTTCGTTGCCGCATCGGTTCCCGATGAATTCAGCATCGCAACCTCAGCCGGTCTTCGGATGAACCCGGACTGGCGGGAATCGCTCGAGTGGATGGCGGTCCATACGCCCGATCCCGGTGTCGATTACTATAAAATTTACGATTACGCGACATTCAACTACCCCCCGCAGGCCTATGGCGTGATGTCGTGGTGGGATTACGGCCACCTGATCACCTACATCGGGAAAAGGATCCCCAATGCGAACCCATTCCAGGCAGGTGTGGCGGGACCCAACGGGTCAGCAGCATTCTTCATGTCGCAGTCCGAGCCCGTTGCCAACCAGATCCTTAAGAACGACGGCACACGGTACGTGGTGAGCGATATCGAAATGGATACGAGCAAGTTCTGGGCGATGGCCACGTGGTATAATACGACCGTCGGCGTTAACCCCTACGAGAGGACCTACCTGATCCCGGACCCCAATAACCCGAACCAGTACGGACCGGTCACCCTCTATGACGAACCATATTATCAGACGATGGAGTCCAGGCTCCACAACTTCGACGGGTCGATGACGGATCCGACAACCGCGTTCTATATTGAATACTCGGACCCGTCTATCACGTCCATTCCCTACCCGGTTGTTACCGGTGCCAAAAACATGAACGTTTCGGATGCGATTGCCATGGCGAACCAGTATAACAGCCAGGCCGCCCCCGGGAAACATGCGGTTGTCCTGAACATGGCACCGTTCCTGCCCCTTTCGCCAGTCCCGGCACTCCAGCACTACCGGCTTGTGCACGAGTCACCTGACAATGCCTTTAGTTCGACTCCCGATATAAAATATGTAAAAGTCTTCGAATTCGTGCCGGGAGCGGTAATTAAAGGAGACGGAATTATTGAGATCCCCCTCGTGTCCGATACGGGAAGGCAGTTCACCTACCGCCAGGCAAGCAGCAACGGGACATTCGTCGTCCCCTATTCGACGACAGGGAACCCGTACGGCGTGAAAGCGACCGGCAAGTACCAGATCGCCGGCACGAACCAGCAGTTCGATGTCCCCGAGGACGCAGTGATGCAGGGCAAACAGATCAACTAAGATGAATTCCAGCTGCTCGGCAGTAACGGGAGATATATTCGCGAAGCACGATCTGGCCGGGCACCACGAATCCAATGCCCGCCTGATCGATGCAGTCCTCGGCATTCCCGGGGGGGTGGAGGTAATCTCTCCACGCCCTGCCTCTGTTTCCGACCTCGAACTGGTCCACACCAGTGATTATGTCAGGATGATCCGGGATCTCTGTTCCGGCGGAGACAGGCGGTTTATCGATATGAATACATATCTGACCTCCGATACGTTCGAAGTTGCCTCGTTTGCGGCTGGGGCCGCAATACAGGCCCTGGAAAGGGTCGGACGAGGGGAACACTGTTTTGCTCTCGTCAGGCCGCCCGGGCATCATGCCGAACCCGACCGGGCCATGGGTTTCTGCATCTTCAACAATGTCGCTGTTGCTGCGGCCCGCGCCGTGGAGTCGGGCAGGAAGGTCGCGATCATCGACTGGGATATCCACCACGGCAACGGGACCCAGAAAATTTTTTATGGGACCGACAAAGTCCTGTACTGCTCGGTTCACCACACTGACCTGTTTCCCGGAACGGGCTGGATCGACGAGATTGGGGTGGGAGCCGGAAAGGGGTTTACCCTGAATGTCCCGATCAGGGGCGGTTCCACAGTCACCGAGTATGTCTATGTCTTCGAGCAGGTGATTATTCCCGCAATCGATCGGTTTTTGCCTGATATTATCATTGTTTCTGCAGGCCTTGACCCCCTGGCAGATGACCCTGTCGGGGGAATGGCCCTCGTACCTGCTGATTTCGGTGTCCTTACCGGGCTCCTTTCGGCACATATGAAGATTCCGCTGGCCCTCGTCCTCGAAGGAGGATACGGGTCTTCCATCAGACCCTCGGTCAATGCAATATTCAGTGCCCTCCAGGGAGAAGTCCCGGAATATTCCAGGGGGACACCCAGAGAAAGCACCGTGCGGGTAGTGTCGCAACTTAAAAAACTCGTTGCCTGAAATTCGGGCCGGGGGTAAATCTTACCGGAAGGACCCTACACGTCTGCGACCCCGGGGTGGCAGGGACCATCAAAACATTGATGGGATCCGTTGGTGACACTGTACCGGGTAAGGTTCATGCTTGCCAGTGAATTGGTCATCGGAATGAGGGTGAGGTACCCGGGAACCGGAACTACGGGTAATGTAGTCAGGTTGGAGAACGAACGGAGAGACGTTTTTGCCGAACTGGACAGCACCCACCTGCTGTACCGTATCGACCAGCTGGTCCCGGTAGAAATGCCTGGTGAAAAGAAGAAGGAAAAAAGAGAAGAGGATATTAAAAAGACCCTGGAAGAGGAGAGAAAATTTGCATCAGGTCAGGAATTCCAGGAAGCGATCAAGAACCTCGACCAGAGTTGCGAAGGCGGGGGATAGTCCTTGCCAGGACCAAAAACCCCTTTAAGTCCTTTAATGCCTCAATCCTCTTTAACGGCCCATGAAATGACAGATAGATTTTGGCCGATCAGCACCGGGCATGGTTTTCATGGTATGGATGCCAATCGGTGGCATCAGATGCGCGATACGCATTGAGAGGTAGTTTATAAGTATTTGTGGATCCACTTTAGTAATAGATTTCTTCATGACTCTTTCATTCAGGTCAGACTTGATCGATGCCGGGGGTATTCTTATTGAAAATGCCCTGCCCGGGTCGATGCATATCGTTGTAATAAGGTCTGATCATCAATTCAATAGGGAGGTTTGATCGCATTTGCGTGATGTTACCATTCCGGGTGTCAATATCGGAGTCGTCGGGCATGTCGACCATGGGAAGACGACCCTGGTCTATGGGCTCACCGATACCTGGACCGACCGGCACAGCGAAGAGATAAAGCGTGGCATCTCCATCCGCCTTGGATATGCTGATGCGACGTTCTACAAGTGTCCCTCATGCGAAGGGTCAGATGCCTATTCCACGAAACCGGTCTGTCCTCTCTGCGGGGGGAAGGGCACGCCCTATCGTTCGGTATCGTTCGTCGATGCGCCCGGGCACGAAACGCTCATGGCGACGATGTTGTCCGGATCGGCGCTCATGGACGGCGCCATGCTCGTTATCGCAGCCAACGAGACCTGTCCCCAGCCCCAGACCAAGGAACATCTCATGGCACTGGAGCTCGTCGGGATCCGCAATATCGTGATCGTCCAGAATAAAATCGACGTGGTCAGCCAGAAAGAGGCAATGGCGCACTACGAGCAGATCAGGAAATTCATCAAGGGGACAATTGCCGAGAATGCCCCGATTGTTCCGGTCTCTGCCCAGAAGGGGATCAATATCGGCGCGCTCGTAGAAGCGCTCGACCAGAAGATACCCGAACCCGAACGCGACCCGGAAGCGAAACCGATGATGCTGATAGCCCGTTCGTTCGATATCAATAAACCCGGCTGCAACTGGAAGGAGGTAAAAGGGGGAGTCATCGGAGGCTCGCTGATAAGGGGCATTTTCAAGGAAGGGGACGATATCGAGATCAGGCCGGGCCGGCAGAAACAGGTCGAGAACAGGATACGGTGGGATCCGGTCGAGACGAAAATCACTTCAATCAATGCCGGTTCCAAAAAAGTCCTTGAAGCGGCACCCGGAGGCCTGCTGGGCATAGGGACCAAGCTCGACCCGGCCCTGACAAAGAGCGACGCCCTCGCGGGCCAGGTTGCCGGGCACGTCGGAGCCCTCCCTCCGATCTGGGATAAACTGAAATTTCACGTCACGCTCATGGAACGGGTGGTCGGAGCAAGCAGCGAGCTGACCATCGAGCCCCTGAAGCATAACGAGCCGCTGATGCTTTCGGTCGGGACCGCGGTCACCGTCGGTATAGTGACCAATACCAAGAAAGACCTCGTGGAAGTAACGCTGAAAAGACCTGTATGTGCGGAACTCGGTGCACGGATAGCCATCAGCCGCCAGGTTGGTGCACGATGGCGCCTGATCGGGATGGGCGTGCTGACCGAATAATGATACAGTTTGATACGAACGCCTTTTTGATGGCGTCACAATTCAGAATCGACCTGTTTGGGGAGTTGAGGGAGCTGATCGGATCGTATGAACCTGTCGTTCTCCTCGATGTCCTGCAGGAGCTCCGGGGGATCGCCCGGGGAGCGGGAAAACATGCCGCTGCTGCCAGGTTCGGGCTCGCCCTTTCAGAACAATGCAGGATCGTTGAAAGTGGAGACGATTCCGGGTCTGTCGATGAGCGGATAGCGAGGTTTGCAGAATACCATGGTGGCATGGTCGTGACCAATGACCGGGATTTGCGGGAATTCCTGCTATCTAAAAATATTCCCGTCATTTCGTTGAAAAACAAGAAAAAATTGGATATTTTCAGGAGTTAACCAGTCATGTATTATCGGATGAAATTGAGCGACAAGGTACGGGTGCCCCCCAACCGCCTTGGTGAAGCGCTGGAAAAGGTAATTCTCGATGTACTCCAGGAACTTCTGGAAGGGAGCATCGATAAGGAGATCGGGGTCTTCATCTCGGTGACGAAAGTTCTCAATATCGGGGAGGGCGAGCTGATCCCGGGAGACGGTGCGGTTTACTATGACGTGGATTTCGAGGCCCTGGTCCTGCGGTTATCCCTGCAGGAGGTAATCGAGGGGCTCGTGGTGGAAACGACAAGTTTCGGGGCATTTGTAAGTCTCGGTCCTATCGATGCGATGCTTCATGTCAGCCAGATATCTGACGAATACATCAGTTTCGATGAGAAGAACTCGAGACTGATCTGCCAGGAATCCAAGCGGTTCATCGGTGTCGGGGAACCGGTACGTACCCGGGTCGTCACATTGAGCCTCAACGAAAGGGAGCCAAGGGACAGCAAGATAGGCCTGACCATGCGCCAGACAGGGCTTGGGACGGCAGTATGGCTCGACGAGGACATGGCAAAGGAAAAAGAACGGGAAAAACAGGAAAAGGAGAAAAAGGGGTAGAACGTGGCGGCAGGTAGCAGGAAGAAACAAGGCACCGTGTGTCGCGACTGCCACAGAGTCGTTGAAGGGGAGGCTTGTACGGTCTGCGGTTCGGGAAACCTCAGCACCGACTGGGCAGGGTACCTCGTAATAATCGACCCCGAACGATCCGAGATCGCAAAAAAAATGAATATCAAACTCCCTGGAAAATATGCTCTCAAGGTACGCTGATGCTCTATCTTCCCGAAGAGAAGAGAAAATTTTTTAAGGCACCTTTCGGGACGCTGTATCCGGATATTTCCAATGTCCTGCCCCTAATCAAAGGGGTACCCGTCTATAGCGTCGGGGACGTCGTCACGTACAGACTCACCGAACACGGAGTCGTACCCGACATTGCAGTAATCGACGGCCACACCATGAGGTCTCCCTGCGACCGGAGCCCCCTGATCAATGCACACCGGATATCGGTCACGAACCCGGCCGGCACTCTGAGCGACGAACTACTCGAAGGACTTAGGGATGCCCTGGAGCATACGCCGGCTCTCGTCTGCGTCGAAGGAGAGGAAGACCTTGCTGTTATTCCCCTTGTTATGATAGCCCCCGAAGGCGCTATCATTCTCTACGGGCAACCCGGGGAGGGGCTGGTCCTCAGGATCGTGGACCCGCCTGCAAAGCAGAAGGCCCGGGAAATGTTTTCGTGTTTTGAAGATCGCTCCTGAATACGGAGTACAGTTACCGGGATCCTTGTTCCGGGCCTGGAAAAAACCTAAGGATCGCAGTGGCATCTTAGTCCATGATCATGTTTTATATGAATTCGTTACCTATAATTAGAGGATACCGATGGAATTTGAGATCACCAAGGAAAAGAGGAATGAGCTTCTCATGCGCAGGGAACTCAGTTTTATCCTCCGTTATGATGGTGCTACCCCTTCAAGGATGCAGATTGCCGGGAAACTGGCGGCCATAATCAATACGAATGAAAAAATGCTTGTCATCGATTCGCTGAAAACCAGTTTCGGGAAGATGGAACTGACCGGTAATGCCCGGGTATACGACAGCGAAGAAACAAGACAGAAAACGGAACGGGCATTCCTTACGACACGCGGCGTGCCGAAGCCGAAAGAAGAGGCCGCATAACCATGGCAGCAAAGAAGGGAAAAGCCTCGAAGGCAGCAAAACGGAGCTCTTACTACAAAGTCGAGGGTGCCAAGGCAACAATGAACAGAAAATTTTGTCCCCGCTGTGGTCCCGGGATGGTTATGGCCGAGCACAAGGATCGTACCGCATGCGGGAAGTGCGGTTATACCGAATTTAAAAAATAAATACCGATGCAGTTTTGCGGTCCGGTTCTGGGAATTGAAGGGACAGCCTGGAACCTCAGTGCCGCTGTTTTTGATGATTCAGGGTTACGGGCAATGTACTCCCGTCCGTATCAACCCGCCAGGGGGGGGATCCATCCCCGTGAAGCTGCCCAGCACCACGCCTCCGAGATGGGTGCCGTAATCTCCAGGGTTTTGAAAGACTACGGGTCTTCGGAGAATATTTCAGGAATTGCCTTTTCTGTCGGCCCGGGGCTTGGCCCCTGTCTCCGCACGGTCGCCACGGCGGCCCGGTCTCTTGCCCTGGCGTACGACGTGCCTCTGGTAGGGGTCAACCACTGCGTGGCCCATATCGAGATCGGCAGGTTCGCGACCGGGTGCGAGGACCCTGTTACGTTGTATGCAAGCGGGGCCAATACCCAGGTGATCGGGTACCTGAAGTCCCGGTACCGGATCTTCGGCGAGACGCTCGACATCGGCATAGGTAATGCCCTGGACAAGTTTGCCCGGAGTAGAGGCCTGCCTCATCCGGGCGGTCCGGTAATCGAATCGTTGGCAGGCCAGGGCAGTTATTTCGACCTGCCGTACACGGTCAAAGGGATGGACCTTGCGTTTTCCGGGCTTGTCAGCGCTGCAAAGGATAGCAGAAAGCCGATCGAGGACGTCTGTCACAGTTTCCAGGAGACGGCATTCGCAATGTGTGTGGAAGTGACAGAACGGGCGCTGGCCCATAGCGGGAAAGACGAAGTCCTCCTTGTAGGAGGAGTCGGAGCGAATGCAAGGCTGGCCGAAATGTTAAGGACGATGGCCGAAGACCGTGGTGCCACGTTCTACGTGCCTGAACGACAATTCCTGGGTGATAACGGCGGCATGATCGCGTATACGGGAAAACTGATGCTCGGGCATGGCATCAGCACACCGGTTCCGGAGTCCCATATCAATCCATCGTTCCGTTCTGACCAGGCCGAGGTGAAATGGCGGGTCGATCCCAAACCCCGGGAACCCTTCGTAATCAGGGACAGGGCGATGACCGCGATCGGAGCCGAAGCAGTGGTACGTATCGGAGAAGATGAAGTCATAAAAACGCGGTGCAATAAGAATTACCGATCAGGGCAGCTTGACCGGCACCTGATAAACGAGAGGACAAGGTCCGAGGCCCGGCTGATTGCGACGGCACGGAAAGCCGGCGTGCCGACGCCGCTGATCAGGGACGTGACCGAAAACACCCTGGTAATGGAGCGTATTCACGGCCCGATGCTCAAAGAGGTATTATCCCCCGATCTGGTCTGGAAAGCGGGTGCGATGGTCGGACGGCTCCACCGGGCAGGGATCATCCATGGAGACCTTACAACCAGTAACATCCTCGTCAGAAACGGTATGTGTGTCCTGATCGATTTCGGCCTTTCCCATGTTTCGTCCGATGTCGAACCAAGGGGTGTCGATATCCATGTATTCTTCCAGACGCTTGAAAGCACAGTCGTGAACCACGAGGAACTAAGGGCACGGTTCATCGCGGGTTACGAGAGCGAACTTGCAGAGGCAGGAGAAGTACTGGCACGGGAGAAAGAAATCCTCGGGAGAGGGCGATACCTGTGAAGCTATGTGTCGTCACGAGCAATCCTAACAAGGCCCGGGAGATCAGGTCGTATTTCAAAGACCTGATCGAGGTCGTCCATGTCTGTCTCGACTGCCCCGAACAACGGCATGAAGATGTCGGCGAAATAGCGAAAGAAAAGGCTTCTTATGCTTTTTCACAGGTGAAAGAACCTCTGATAGTCGATGATACGGCGTTTTATATCGATGCCCTGTCCGGGTTCCCGGGGCCTTATGCGGCCTACGTCTTCAATAAACTCGGAAATGAGGGAATCCTGAAACTGTTGGAGGGCGAGGAGGACCGCAAAGCGCACTTCGAGACGGCGATCGCCTATGCCGACTCCTCAGGGATCAGGGTCTTCCGCGGAACGATATCAGGGACGCTCGTTGAACCGAGAGGAAAAAAAGGGTTTGGATACGACCCGATATTCGAATACGAGGGGAAAACCCTGGCAGAATTTTCAGTCGACGAGAAGAGCCGGATCTCCCACAGGGCCAGGGCACTTGCTGACCTCCGTGAATGGCTGCAGGCGTGCCGGCCAGGAGACTGATACCGGTGCATAACTGTTAATAGGTTAGAGAACATTGTTTTTAAGACAGGACATTAAGGAATAAGGTGTACATAAATGGCAAGATTTCCGGAGGCGGAAGCCCGCCTGCTCAATGTAAAAATATGCATGCGCTGTAATGCGAGAAATGCGATACGTGCCACCCAGTGCAGGAAATGCGGATACCCAAACCTCCGCCCGAAAAACAAGGAAAGGAAAGCCTGATCAGGCGCTATAAAATGTCACTCTTTTACCTTTCTGGGCGTATTCTCCCTTAAAGGTCTCAATATTTCTTTTATATCCGATCCGGTCGACAAATCCCAGTTCCCTGAGCCGCTCCCTGACCCTCATGACTTCCGCTTCGTCCTGCCAGTCGGCGGTGTATACGTAAATTACCTTCATCTGGTCTCTTGAATCGGGGTTGGGTTTTGCCGTACTGACTTTTGCGGAAATCCCGAGCGTCCTGTTGCAGGTCGCATCCCTGACAAGGCGCCATGCCTCGTCGACCTTGTCAGCGGTAAGAAAAATAAGCCACTTGCCTGCGAGTTCATCGTCTATTGCATCGGGTCTTGTGTCGGGGGCGTCCTGGATGATCCAGTACATCTGGGTGGTCCGGGAAGGAATAACCCCTTCGCCATCTGATATCATCAGGTAGATCGCATCGACGCTTCCGAATTTTGCGAGCAACGCATCAGCCAGTTGGGGATATTCATCCATGAACCGGGAAAAAATAGCTGAAAACTGTTCCTTGAAGTCGGCATGCTGTTCGACGAGCTGAAAAAGGTAATGGCCAGCCGCGCGGAGCTCTTTGTTCAGGGAGAGCTCAAACAGGCCATATGCCACGTCAGCTAATGCTTCAGGTTCGACTTCAGCCATAGTTACCCATCCGATGCCGGGCTGAAAAAAGCTTATGGTTATATCCTGGCAGGACTTTTGTGTCCTGCGGTGCGTCGCGATGAGGCACCTGCGAAAGACCGGGAAAATGACCTGTTTTGCCACGATTTTTTTGCTATTTGCGAATATTTTAAGAGCGGACATAGCGAATCGATACTCAGTATGAAATGGAAACGTGACTGGGGACTGACAGGCAGGGTCATGCTGACGATGTTCCTGCTCCTGATAGTATACCTGGTCTTCATAGCCGTTCTCTGGTACCTAGGGCTCGGGCTGAACTACCTGATCGTGATCGTGGCACTGATGGCCGTCGTCCAGTACTTCTTCTCTGACAGGCTCGTGCTGTGGAGCACGGGCTCGAGGATAATCCAGGAAGACGAATACCCGGAACTTCACCAGATGGTCGCGAAGCTCTGTACAGAGGCAGACCTCCCGATGCCGAAGATCGCGATCATGCAGAGCCCGGTCCCGAATGCCTTCGCGACGGGAAGGAGTCCGAAGCATGCGGTGGTCGCATGCACCGATTCGATCATGAGGATTCTGACACCAGTCGAACTGGAAGCTGTCCTGGCTCACGAGCTCTCGCACGTGAAAAACCGGGATGTGCTGACCATGACCATCGCGAGCTTCATGGCAATGATCGCAGCGGTCATCATGCAGAATTTCCTGTTCGCCTCGCTCTTCGGGAGACGCGATCAGGGCGCCTGGATCATCGCCGGACTCGTAGCGGTCGTCGTGTGGTTCGTATCCCAGATCCTGATCATGGCCCTGTCACGGTACCGTGAATTCGCAGCAGACCGTGGATCTGCATACATCACGAACAACCCCAGGGCACTCATGTCGGCACTCACCAAGATCAGCGGCAGGATGGACACGGTTCCGCCGGTAGCGAAGGCAAAAATCGAAGGTTCGAATGCGTTTTTCATCATCCCGGCTCTCTCCGGGAACACACTGCTCGAGCTCTTCTCGACACATCCTCCACTCGAAAAGAGGCTTGCAGCCCTTGAGAAAGTGGAAGCCGAGATAAAAGGATACTACTAACCGGAAGAATAATACTTTTTTCAGGGAGGCGGAAAGGACGCCGGATCCCGAATCAGAACAAAAATATTAATGTCCAGTATCTCCATAGTTAAAAGGCATATTCTCCGCGCATCGATGGTCTAGAGGCATGACTTAGGCCTTCCAAGCCTATAGCCCGGGTTCGATTCCCGGTCGATGCATACGGGCTCGTGGTCTAGCTGGTTATGACGTCGCCTTCACACGGCGAAGATCTCGTGTTCGAATCACGACGAGCCCATCTGTTATTTTATTAATAGAGCCCGCATCTGCGGATGCGGGCTCCATTGTTTCTCGAGCGCCCACGAGCGCAGCCTCAAGAAGAGTTATGCGTTTTTCGAGTGCCGTTATCGAATTGCTCTCAATTATTGAGTCTTTCATCGTATCTTGTTGTGCAACATGTTGTGCAACATCCGTATCGAACACTAGGGCAATGGCTTAGCGTCCTAGATAAGGATGTCGTAAAGTGCGACAGAATGTCCCACAAGGTCATTGTACTCGTGTGGAAGCCTTACGAGGGGGTACGATGTCCCCGGTCTGGATGTCTGTCTCCCAATCTTGGTCGATCCAAGAGATCTCATATTAATCTAATTGTGGTTTTAGCGTCAGGGTTTATATAAAGATTTAGAATAGTGAAGAGATAATGCAAATCTGCGGCTGCTACGTTCAATTTTAGTATTTTTCGGGGCGCCAACGAGCGGCGGGGCCGATAATCACATCGAGAAGAGGGTGTGAGGCCGGGCCCTACGCCGCTTGACACAAGGTGAGTGGATTAATATGCCCGTATCTCATTAGTATGGGGATGTCCTTTGGATATTTACGGGTAATTTAATGAGCCGGGGCCGGAATTTCGAGATTGGTTGTTCGCTGGCATCGCGCAGTGAGTGTCCGAGAGCCTCTTTATGACGAATGTAGAGTGATGGTGAGACGCCGGGCCTGCGATGTTTCGCCCCGGTATTCAAGTTATAGTAAGATATTCCCCCTTCATCTTTTGTTTTCTTCACGGATGATTATTCTAAAGTATAAATGGTATGATTTTTTTCGTGGTTTTCATGTATTGTTTATATTCATCCCCAAATTCTGAAATCAACATTTCTTCTTCCATTTTCATTCGATATCCAAAGATCAGGCCATAAATTACAAGAATAATAATGACTGCAACCCATGATTGGAGGGCAAATCCAATTCCCAACCAAATCAGGAATGCACCCGTATAGGACGGATGACGGACATAACGATATGGCCCGGATTTAACAATTTTCTGACCTTTTTGAATTCCAATTGATTGAGAGAAGTATTTTCCGAGAACAGATATCGACCACTGCCTGAATATTACTCCCATGAGCATTAAAGTTGTACCGAAATACGTCATCCATTCAGGGAGTGTTCCAATATTATACGCTTTCAATTCGAAAGCAATAAAAATGGCGAGGAATGTTCCTACGAAGATAATAATGCGAGATCCTTTGTCTTTCCTTTCAATTTCAACTCCACGACGTCGGATAGCTGGGGTTATTGTAGATCCAATAATTTCGCCCAATATCCAGAGAATTACCACAATTATGAAGTATAAAGAAGCTAATTCCGTCGGGAAGTATTGTGCCATAAAAAATTGTGTATCATTTAGTTCTAATATTTTTTCTCATTTGACTTATTCCAAAAACCCGAGTAAGTACCCAACAATTCCAATTGTAGTCCCGCCCCGAACTTTTTCCTGAATGAGGTATAAATATCGAATGTATGGAAATAAAATGCCATTTCATTTCAGGAGATAATTGTGAGATCCCTGCGATTTTAATCCGACCATCTCATCCTTGTGGTAGCGTGATTATTGTTCATGGATATGGTGGAAATAAAGAAGAACAGCTTGGATTGGGATTTCAAATAGCAAAAACAGGGCTTTTATCATGTGTCATCGACCTCCGCGGCCATGGAGAACACCCTCTCAAACTGGATGGGGATATTAGAAATGATTTAGAGGCAGCAATTCGGTTCTGTCGCCCTTTCGGTAAAATTACAGTTGTAGGCCATTCTCTTGGTGGTCGGCTAGCCCTTTTGAGCAATGTAGATTATTGCATTGCAATCTCGCCGTCATTAAGCAAGAAGTACAGTGAACAAACTCGGGAGATGCTTAAAGTGATGCGTAGTTATCGAGTACGACCGTCAGACATTATGAATCTACTAACCTTGCAAGAGGAATTACCTGTATGGAAAGCTGAACATCACAAGGGGGAAGTACTAATTTTATACGCCGAGCGGGATGCCCCCGAAATCTCTGAAGGATGTCAATTGCTAAAAAATAAAGGAACTCAAGTTATCCGAATAGAAAAAGCAATGCATAGTGACGTTTTTCTTGTGAAACAAACATTTGTCACTATTCGAGAGCAGATTAGAAAATGGTACGACAATACGATAGTAGATTAATGGCCTCCGCCTCGACAAGGGCCCTAGAAGTATATGCTCATGGATCTCCGCCTGCAACAGGCTCGGTCACCTGACCCTCGCCTCGACCCGGCGAAGATCTCGTGTTCGAATCACGACGAGCCCATCCTGTTTTCCCTGGTGATTTCAGTCAATTGCTCGATAGTTTGCTCTGATTTATTGAGCCTGGAGTCAACATTTCCAGGTGCACCTGATACGTTGGGTTTAACCTTACATCAATAAATCCTGAGAAAAACCATCATCTGTCTCAATGTCAAAAGAGAAAACACCGCTAAAAAAGTAAAATTCATGGATGAGGACTACACTTCGAGATCCAATTGTATCGGACCTACGAAACCGGCGGCAATGTTATAGATAAAGGACCAGATTGCCCCTCCAATGAAACCGGCTATTAATCCGAAAATTACCATGGAAACGAATGCCAGACCTGCTCCAAGTCCTGCCATCGGGAACAGGCTCTTTGCAATGATCCCCAGACTTCCAATCCACAGGGCCATTACAATACCCCAGATTATTCCCCAAATTAACCCTAAAACTGCTCCAATTTTTGCGACGCTCCATATATCTAACTTTTTCAACTTGTATGTTGTCATATAACGTTCACCTCGCTTCTGGTATCATTTTCAGTGTGATACCAGAGTTAAGATATCATTAATGAGGATTTTATTCTATCTCACCCTGATCCTCTTGGTAACATTAACTTGACCGGTACATCACTCATGGCTGTGCCTCCCCGCTGTATCAACGGTATCGGTTCCAAATCCGTTTTGGCCAGGCAGGGGATCATCGTCGCCGGGAACTCATGACTGATTGATCCTTCGTATACTGTCTCTATGTTATCCGGTGAACTTCCCGAGGCCGCCAGCGATGAAATTCTATCAGCCCTCGACATTGAATATGATTTTTCCTGACCCATACCTGAAATCAACGATTTCGATACTGTCCCATCCTGATAATTTATTGAATATCGTGATTTTATTGTTAGATCAACCAGGGATAATCGATGTCATCGGGAAAAGGGTCCTTCCATGTCAATGTAACGGGGGTCTTAGTTGTCCTCTTACTATGCCTGGCATCTCTCCCAATCGTATATGCCGGTTTAAATGTCCCCTATGCGACTCCGTATTCTCAACTGCCGCATCGACAGGTCTCGGTTTTCCCGGGTCCTGATAACACCAGCCAGGCAAATACCGGAGATCAAGCATCGCCGAAGATACTGATCCCGGTTCACCAATTGGTGCCAACCCCTTTTCCAACATCCTCAGGTAACAAGGATGTAGTAAAATTCCGGATATCCTGCTCTGTTCCCTATTTTTCCGTCCATTCGTTGGTACTACCCGTCCGTTACGACAACATGGTTTGTGGTGTCAGTTGTGTGTTCAATTTCATTCCGCAATCCATACAGACCGGACCCGTCAACGCAACCGAACAATCGGAATTAATCAGTCGCAATCCTGAAATTACCTGGTTTAACCCCGGGAAGATAATGGGGTTGGTGTGAGGTCTCATGAAAAAGAGAAGATTTTCGAAGGATATTACGGGATATACCACGCTTCCCTATGCCAACATACAATACATAATATTCATTAGACCCCAAGCAACTTAGTTGCATATGAAGGTCTGGCGGGTGATACAGGTATTGTCCCCGGCACTGGTGTTCCTTATCCTCGTCTCACCGGTGCTCGCGGATACCTCCTTCGACATGGCCCTCTCGTGGGCGCAGAAAGGAGACCTGCTCTACAGCCAGGGGCAATATGACCAGGCATTCGATGCCTACAATACCTCGGTGACGCTCGACCCGTACAACAGCATCGCCTGGAACAAGCTCGGCGAGACGCAGGTCAGGCTTGGAAATACCACCGGGGCGATACGGTCATTTGGGGAGGCGACGCGGCTGGATCCTTTTTTTGGGACGGCATGGGTGAACCGGGGCGATGAACTACTCGCCTCCGGGAACGTGACCGAGGCGCTCGATTCCTATAACCGTGCCATCTCCATCAACCCGAACGATATGCGTGCCTACATCAGCAAAGGCATGCTGTTCAAAAACACCGGAAAGATGGACGATGCCAGGGCTGCATTTTCCGAGGTGATCACCATATCGGACCGTGAAATACGGGTGCACCCGAACGATGCGAAATACAATGCCGACCTGTGGGACTACCGGGCGAAAGCCCTTTCAGAACTTGGGAGATACCAGGAGGCGCTCCAGGCCTACGACCGTGCCCTCGAGATTAATCCGAAACACGAGGATGCGATAAAGAACAAAAAAGAGCTCCTGAATGCACTCGATGCCCAGGGGAACATCGCCGCCGTCATGAACCCCCCACCGACGACAAGCCCTACCGCAAAGCCGACAACAAAACCGCTCGCTATCCCGGCGCTCATTCCCCTTGCTGCGTTGTCGTTCGCTATTGGCTTTTACCGGACACGAAGACGACCCTAGACCGGCCGATACCATCATGTCGCCAATCCATCAATGTCCTGGGGATATCAGCTGCTGAACGATACTATGGTTTTTTTTCATCTCGTCCTTACCGATGACTGCAATCTCTGCTGTCGTTACTGCCGGGGTAAGGCATTCATGCCCGGCGTTTCATATACACCCGGGGATATGGGGATCAACATCGATACCGAACTACCGGCCGATTTCATGATCGCCCCTGATGTGCTGTTTGGGTTCCTTGCAGCCGATCCTGATGCCGTCCTCACGTTTTACGGCGGCGAACCCCTGCTGAAACCCGACCTGATACAGAGAATTGTGAACGAGGCTCCGGTCAGCCGTTTCATGTTGCAGACAAACGGTACCCTGCTTCACCGGCTCGATCCTGATGTCATAGGAAAATTCGAGACGATACTCGTATCGATCGACGGTTGCGAGGCTCTCACCGACAGGAACCGCGGGGAAGGCACGTATGGCAGGATCATCGCAAACCTTCATCGGGTCATAGCCAATGGTTACGAAGGGGAACTTATTGCAAGAATGACGGTAAGCGAAGAGACGGACATTTTTGATTCGGTCACCTATCTGGCAGATAACCGGGACTTCTCTTTCTCCTCCATACATTGGCAGATGGACGCGAACTTCTGGGACGACTTCAGGTACCGTGATTTCGGGCGATGGGTCGAGACAAGCTATAATCCCGGCATCACCCGGCTTGCCGGTGAATGGGTGTCCCGTATCGAAAATACCGGCATTGTCCCGAAGTGGTACCCGTTCCTCGACCCGATGGATGACCTCCTCAATTCCCGGGACAGCCGCCTGCGATGCGGCGCAGGTTACATGAATTACAGTATTATGACGGACGGAAATATCGCGCCCTGCCCGGTCATGGTAGGAATGAAAGACTATTATCTGGGCACAGTAGCGGCATCGGACCCGAACCGCCTCGGCTCCATTGAGGTGAGCGGCCGGTGCAGGGAGTGCGACATCAGTTCGTTCTGCGGTGGACGGTGCCTGTATTCTTCGATCGTAAAGCCCTGGTCCGAAGAAGAGGCCGATCTCGTATGCAGTACTGTCCGGCACCTTTTCCGGGTCCTTCTGGATGCATTCCCCCGTGTAAAAGAATTAATCGCTGACGGGACGATCACCCGTGAAGCTTTCTCTCATACAAAATTTAACGGGTGCGAGATAATTCCCTGAACAGGACCCCCATGAAACCGGGAATAAACGTTTCGGCACCGTCGCTGAATACCGGCATTGCCCCCCGGTTAACTTGTAATAGGATGGCTTCGTATACCCTCGCTATATGCGCATTAATGTCAGGCGCTATGGTCTCTATCTCCTCCGCTGGCAGGCAAGCACCCCTCTCCTCGCAGCGGTCGAAATTGTGTTGTTTACGACCGGTCCCCTGATCGCAGCAGTCATCGCGAACCTGATCGGCGGCCTGATATTTTTCTGGGTGGACCAGTATATTTTCACCTCGAACCGCCTGGCCGCTTCCTGGCAGGTGAAGGATGAGGTCACCTGTTCGGACTGCGGGAAAGTCGCCCGCGGCTACCGGCTCGTACAGACGAGCAATTATGACCGGACAAACGATCCCGCACCTGAATTCAGATGCGAACAATGTTCCGGTCGTAAAACTGAGGAATTGAGATCAAAGGGGGTCAGGGTGGATTAGTGCCCTGGTCCGGACGTATCACCCGGAGTACTTGATCACCTGCGCACCCCACGAGAACCCGATGCCGCTGCTCGCAAGCACGACCAGGTCTCCCGGTTTGATCAGGTTCTCCTCGAGCTGGAGCGCAAGGGAGAAGAGGGTGTCACCGGGACCGATGCTGCCGTAATTTCTCATGGTGAAGCGGGTGTTGGCTTCGTCCAGTCCGAATGTGTGAAGGATATCGAGGACCCTCGTCTTTTTTATCTGGTTTGTCAGGAGCCATCGTATCTGCCCGGGCTCGTAACCGCTCTGGACGACAGCTCGTCTGATGACCTCGATAAAATTCCCCAAAAAGACCTCAGGCAGGATATCGGCGAGGGCTTTCGCCGGGTCTACGCTGAAATGGCGCTGGTCATGAGGGTGGCCGCGGTTTGCCAGCGTCCTCGTCCCTCCGAAAGAGACCCTGACATAGTCGTCGAGGGTGCCGTCGGTAATCCCCGCGTACGAGAGAAGGGTGTTCGTCGGTTCACCTTTCATGAGGACTGCGGCCGATGCCCCGTCGGCAAGGGCAAAAAATGGCAGGTTGTCCTTGTTCTGGTAATCGAGGACCGGCGATAATTTGTCGCTGCAGACCACCAGGGCGGTTTTTTTCGAAGGGTCGCCCGCAAGCAGCATTGCAGCGACTCTGATGCCGAGATTACCGCCATTACAGGCGTTCTTTATATCAAAAGCGAACGCGTTGCAGGCTCCGAGCGAGTGCTGGATACTTGCCGCAGGCGACCAGAACTGGTAATCGTAATACCCCGAGCCGCAATAGGCGATAAGGTCGATCTCATCTGGTTCAATGTTCCCTGCCACGAGGGCATTTTCCGCGGCTTTCAGCCCCATCGATGAAGGGTGTTCGTCGGCCGGCGCGATATGCTTATAGTCGATGCCGAATTTTTCGGTCAGGATATCGAGCGGTATCCCTGATTCCCTTGCCATATCGGCACTTGAAATTATCCCCTCCGGAATAAAATAACCGGCCGATACGACTCCGATATTCGTGCCGGGAACCCGGTAATCCATATATCAACCCATGTAATGGAGACCGCGAATCAACCATAAAGGTTATGTATCGACCGGCAGGAAGCACGAGGTGGGTGGTTGCATCGACCAGGACATCTGTTGATATCGCGCCCGGCAGGGAGATAAAATCTCATATATTCAGGATTTTCTGCGTATAAGTATTACTTTCACCCCACCTATCACGATAGTTTATATTGGGACCTGCCGGATTGTATCTTGCAGCGGCGATTCGGACCCGGTCAGTCGGGACAGAACTCCGCGTGCACTCCTAACCTTGATCGGAGAAATCCTGGTAACCCCCTGTTTTTGGGTTTCTCCCCTACCCCTTGAAGAACCGCGTATTACCGGCGGGATAAGTGTATGTACCCGAAAAATAATGCCCCCTTTCAACCGGAACGGGAATTAGGGAATTATTTTCAGAATGATAATATATTTTTACGTCTTTTCTCATACGAGATGTATGGTACTCCGGTCGATTAACCTTCCTGGCATCGGAACAAAATACGAACTCGTTACCGATAAGAACGATACAGTAGCGATTTTCTTCTTAAAAAACGGGAACATCCAGATGTACACGCTGCCCCACGAAGGGCAGACACCCTGTGTGGCCGAGCTCACGGCGTCGGAGGCACGGAGACTTGGTGCGATTATGACCGGGGCCATCATGGAGAGCGACCAGGAAAGTGTTGAAATTGCATTTTCAGCACTTTCCGACCTGCGGATAAGTATTCATACGTACGTAATCGGCAAATCGATGGCAGGAAGAGGGATCGAGGACCTCCAGATCAGGGCAAAGACAGGTGTGACCATCATTGCGGTGTCGAGAGGTGACAAAAACATCGTCAACCCATCTCCGGATTTCATATTCAAGGAGGGTGATGCGGTCGTTGCAATCGGGGAGACCGATCAGCTCAGAAACTTCGAACGTGAATATATGGTGGAGTAATGGAAGGACTCGTCATTGCGCTTTCTGTCTGCCTGGTGCTCCTGGTCATCACGAGGTACTGGTCGTGGCCCGTTATCCCGTTCTATATTATTGCAGGGATAGCCCTCGGGACCTCAGGTTTAAGACTTGTCACCCCGGATGCTGTTTCCGCCTTCCTGTCGGAACTGGGACTGATATTCCTGCTGTTCTACATGGGCCTCGAGATAAAACCCGATCGGATCCTCTCGAACCAGAAGACATTTTTTTCAAGCGGGATCATCGACCTCAATATCAATCTGGCCGTAGGGCTCGTGGCTGCCTATGCCCTGGGATTTTCCCTCGAGGAATCGCTCGTCATCGCCTCCGCATTCTTTATCAGCAGCACCGCGATGACCGTCACGTCACTGATAGAAAATAAGAAACTGTTGCTCCGGGAATCGGAAACCATTGTCTGGATGATGGTCTTCGAAGATATTGTGCTTATTATCTTCCTGACTCTCCTGTCGACCTCGATGAGTAACCCGTTGATCCTCATCGGGAAGGTTGCCGCAGTCCTCCTGCTGTTCTATCTGATCGTCCGTTACGGGAAACGGTGGATCCTGAAATTGATCAACCGGGAGGATGAACTACCGGTATTTCTTACATTCGTGGCCGTTATCTGTATCGCTTTCATATCACAGGCGATCGGTCTGCCCGAGACCCTGATGGTGATCGCTTTCGGTGCAGCGCTTGCATCGACCGATCCACAGTCGTTCGAACGACAGGCCCGGCCTTTTAAGGACGTTTTTCTTATAGTGTTCTTCGTGTTCTTCGGTATCGGCGTCGACTTCTCAGGTGGGTTCCCGTTGTACGTGATCATTGCCATCAGCATTCTTGCCATCGGATCGAAGCTGCTCTCCGGCCTCCTGATCGGCCGGATCGTGCATGGGCAGGCCCGGTCCGGGGTAGAGATCTGGGCGAATACAATTGGCAGGGGTGAATTTTCCATCGCCCTGGCATCGCTATATGGTTCGGCCATCGTCTCTGCAGCGATAGCGGCTATGGTCATTATCACTTCGGTCGTCGGATCGTTCACAGCAAAATACAGTGGATTTTTTGGTCGAATATTCGACATGGTCCGGGGATAAAGGCAGGGACCTGGCCGGGGGAGCGCGTTACCGAGCTGAAATAAGATCAAAACACCCGACATGAGGGGCTCCACCCCCTCCTTTGAGAAATTCCTGTTTTGAATTGTTATGAAAATAATTCAGCTCCAACTGTCTTGTACGGTGTTGCGATTGACGCCGCCGTCCCCGAAGGACGCCCCGGCGTCGGTTCATAATGAATAACAAGGCCATGGAGCTGGAAAAAAAGATGACGATCGGTATGATTGCCCGGCTGACTTGGAAATGTATCACTTGTGCAATGCAGTCCTTTTCGCAACCGGGGTCGCCGCAGCGGCGGGGCGGAGCCCCTGGAGCGTCGGGATTCAGTCTGTCTTCGTTGTGATGAAGATGAAAAGAATATTTAAACCTCTTCGTTAGGAGGTCTACACCCCGAAAAATTATAATAAATTGGGGGCGGGATAATCACAGTTGGCCGGAAAAATACCGATCCGGAATAACGAACTTTACCCTATCATTGCGTAATCTCTGACCGTACCGTCAGGAACACGGGACCGCGGAGATCGATTTTCTTCTTGTTGTCGGTGATGTTGCGCATTGCATAGTCCCCTACCAGGATATTGATGTCGCTTGGCAGTTTCGCCATCTTGACCTGAACGGTCTCGGAAACCCCGCAACGGGCTTTTTGCTCGATTCGTGCGGCAGCAAGCGATGCTACTGCATCCAGATAGGTAAACCCCGTCGAAGTCCCGGCCTGATGTACCTCCTTCCACTTCTCGGTATCGGGCACCCCGAGGATCGACCCCTGGTATGCGTAAATCATGTTGAAACACGCCGGGCCGCATAATTTCGTGTTCGATTCTGATTCCTCGACAAACACTTTCATCCGGTGCCCGGCAAATTCACCGTCATGGGCGATGAACGAACATGGCCCTGGTTCGGCTGCATGGACGGCTGCGGTTTTCCTGATCGCGGCCGCCAGCTGGCGTCCTGCCTCCGTGTCCGGCTGTTCCTTAAAGCAGACCGCCCGGGCGATCTGCCGATCGGTGAGCATACACGGGAAGAACTGTGGATGAGTGAGCTGCCTCACGTCGTTTGAATTGTGCAGGATCATTGCAAGCCTTTCGACACCGAGGCCGAGGTTCATGACCGGTATCTCGATCCCGTATTCGCCGAGAGCCGAAGGGGAATACATCCCGAATGTTGCCACTTCCACCCAGTCGTGAACGGGGTGACGGGCATAGACTTCGGTCTGGGTATCGGGCATATAATATTTCGACCGATTTTCATCGGGCCTGAACTGGAAATCGGTAAATCCGAAGGCAGAGAGGAGCGCTTCGCTGACCGCCCTTCCGTCCTCGTTCGTGACATCGTCGCCTGCGATCACGCAGGATGCGGAGTGGTAACTCATCAGGCGGGTTGGCCCCTCTTCCTGTTCGCGCCTGAAACAGCGGTCAACCGAGAAGAGCCTGATCGGGAGCGGGCTCCGGCTCCAGATGGCGCCGAGCGTAATGAACCACCCGCTGGTCATATGACTTCGCAACGTGTTTCTCGAACTTTCGGGGCTGAGTGCCTTGAACTCAGGGAAGACGGAATCGAGGATATGCACGACAACGGCGTCATCCACCGAAAGCACCCTGGAGAGTTCGTAGGTAAGTTCATCCCCGTCGATCTCCGATTTTTTATATGAGTGGAGGGTTTCCCTGAGCCGTTCCTCGGTCTCCGCAGACATAGGGTGATATTCTTTTCCCGCCTGCCTGGATTCTGCGTCTATCTCGTCATGGTGTGTAAGGGGCCGGGAATGGCTTCGCAGCAGGTCGTTAATCTCGTCCAGCTGTTTTCTTGCGATACCGACATTCGGGCGGGGCAGCCCGCCGAGGTAGAAAACACGGTCGAGGACCGCAGATGCTTCGGGTCCGAACTGGCGGTAGATATCCTGGTCCTCGATGATGACGGGGTTTGCCGCTTCATCGAAACCAAGCGCTAGATACGTTTCGCGCAGCCTGTTAATCGTCTCGAACACCGGGTGCGGGGCTGCTCTCTTGTATTCAAGTCTCGGGTACCTCCGGTCGGCAGACGGCTGCGACAAGACCGATGGACCCTCGTGCCATGCCTGTTCGAAATTCTCCTTCGCCCGTTTCCGGAATGCAGCCGCATCGAATCTCATCCTTCACGCTCCATGCAGACCACCCGTGAAAGGGGATTCTCTCCGGTTATCCGGTAGCCCGAGGATGATCCGATCTCTTCGGCAAACTGTTTGATGAAATCATGTTCTGGCATATTGCTCCGTTCCAATCGTCTTCTACTATATCCGAGAAACATATATCCCTTTACCTCCACGAACTTTGCTCCGGATTCCCCGATGATGCGACCGTATCCCGCGGGGTTGCAATCGTTATGCCCCTTTACAAGAGTGACCCTTATGGCCGTTCGTCCCTGCTCCAGGTCCCCGATGCTCTCCCTGACCGACTCCCAACTGTCCTCCACAGGACGGCAGAGCCGTACGTACGTTTCTTTATCGGGAGCGACCAGCGAGACATATTTCTGAAAAGGACGGCATTTTCGCAGGACTTCGGGCCTTGTCCCGTTGCTGACGAGAAACGTTGTATACCCTTCGGCATTGAACATGTCGATCAGTGCGGGGAGAGGATTGTACAGGGTCGGTTCCCCTGAAAGGGAGATCGCCACGTGTCTTGGTTCGAGGGCCTCGGCGAATCTTTCCGTTGTCACGTACGGGGATACTTTGTAACCGGACAAGGCTTTTTTCTGGAGGGCTTTCAGCCCGTTGAGAATAACCGAGGGCTGGATCTCTTCCTCCTCCCCTGCATCGTGCTCGAACGAACGCCAGCAGAAAAGGCACCGGTGGTTGCAACGGAGCGTTGGGGTCATCTGGACGCAACGGTGGCTTACAATACCATAAAACTGGTGTTTATAGCACTTTTCTCCGCCTCGCAGCGAACGCTTGCACCACAGGCATGGTTTAACGGCCGCCGATGAACGGTCGGAAAAAAACTGGTACCCCTGTTTTTTCAGGGCTTCACATGGTGCTGAGTGCATCGATACCAAGGGTTTCAAGGGAATCCTTCAACGTATTTTTCGCGGCTTTTACCAGGGTGAGCCTGCTCTCCCGCGTAATCCCCTCGCTTTTCAGGACAGGCTCGTAATGATAGAACGCATTGAAAAGGTCGGCGAGCTCCCGTGCGTAGATAGCAAGGACATGGGGTTTCAGTTCGGTGATAACTTCCTGGATAATGGCCGGATAACGGGCGATGTGTTTGGCGAGAGCAATACCATGGGGGTCGGTGAGGAAGTAAGCCTCCTGGAAATCACCCGCCTTTTCAAGGATGCTCGATGCCCTCGCATGGGCGTACTGAATATATGGCCCGCTCTGCCTCTCGAAATCCAGGGCCTCCTTCCAGTCGAAAACCGTGCTCTTCTCAGGCGAGACCTTCACGATATCATACCGGATCGCACCAAGTGCCACCGCCTTTGCAATTTCACGACGCTGGTCCTCGCCGAGTTCGGGACGCCTGACCGTTACTTCGGAAAATGCCTGCCTGGTTACCTCATCAAGGAGCTCGTCGGCAGACACGAATTTCCCAGCTCTCGTGCTCATCGATCCCCCGGGTAGCGAGACGAATTCGAAATATACGATATCGGGAGATTTTTCCCCGACGAGCGTGAGGGTGGCCCGGAGCTGCGCTCCGATCAGCTTGTGATCGGCGCCAAGCACGTCGATAACGCGGTCGAAGTTCCGCCCTTTCCAGACATGGTACGCGAGGTCGCGGGCCGCATAGACCGAGGTGCCGTCGCTCCGCCGCAGCACGTACTCCTTATCGAAGCCGAATTCAGTCAGGTCCAGCCAGACTTTGTCGTCTTCGTGGTATTCTGGCATCCGGTGAACTTTCGAAAGGAACCGGTCCGTGTCCCCGTTCCTGACGAAATCGCTCTCCCACACGAACCGGTCGTGGTGCACATTCAAACGTGCCATCGTTGCGTGAAACCCGTCCAGGCAGGCAGATACGGCCGAGCGGAATCGTTTTACCGTTGCAGGATCGCTTTTTTCGACCTCCTGCATCAGGTGGTCGACCTCGGCGACGATCTCAGGAGTCTTTTCGAGCTCCCTGTTTGCCGCGATATAGATCCTCGCAACATAATGGTCGGATTTTTCGCCTTCATGGGCCCCGGTATCCAGGTGGTCGAAACCCCAGACAACGATCGCTATCTGGCGGCCCATATCGTTGACATAATACTGGACTTCGAGCCGGTAACCCGCTTTCCGGAAACAACGGGCAAGAGTATCGCCGATAATCGAATTCCTGATATGGCCGACATGGAGAGGACCGTTCGGGTTCGCGCTCGTGTGTTCGAGTACGACCCTTTCATTCTTCTTCGTTCCAGTCCCATATCCGGGCCGGGATGCTACCTTCAGGGTTTTTTCCACGTATCCGGGTCCGAACAGGAAATTGATGTAGGGGCCCTTGGCTTCGACCGAGATCCCGGTCAGCCCGGGGTCGGATTTTAGTTCTTCTGCGAGGGATGCGGCTATCGCGGCCGGGTTCTTTTTCTGTTCCCTGGCAAGCATGAACGCGACGGTCGTCGCAAGGTCAGCATGCTCCCCTCCGGCGCCGAGCAGCACGTTGTCAAGCCCGGTCTTCGCTTTCAGGGCCCGCTCGATCCCTGCACATGCTTCAAGGAACATCAGTAACCCGTCCTGTACCGTAAAATTGCTGCAATGCCGCCGAAGGCGGTATACAATATCGAACCTTCTTCAAAGTCATCGGAAATAATTTCCACCTTCGCGCTGCTCTGGTCTGCAAGGCTTGTCAACTCTTCGATAATGTCGGCCTCACTGTCGAGGACCATCGGGGCCGTGCAGGTCGGACAGTTCCCGAACCCGAGATCGGATACCGTTTTTCCTGCTTCGAGAGTGACGGTATAATCCTTCATGTGACCGCAACTCGGGCACCTGATCGTCAGCCTCGATTTCCTGAGGCTCGATGAGAGGAGCAGCGTCTCCACCGCTCCTATTTCCAGGTTCTTCCTGATATTTTCCTCGCCGTATGACGCAAGCCCGTTATCCTTGACAAGTTCCTTTAAGAACCGCTGCATCACGGCCTTTTCCTTGACAACGTCCATCCCTTTCAGGACGTCCTGCGCCGCATCGACAAGCTCGTCGAGACCGCTCTCGTTCGTATAGGCGACATCGAAGATACCGATAATCCTCTTCTGGATCTCGTGGTGAAGGTAATTCCCTGCTTCGAACTCTTCCTTGGTCGGGCTCGGGCCTCCGATCAGCACACCCTTGAAGCGTTCGAAAAAGTCCTTCTCGGCGAGAAATATGGCACTCGACCGCTCTCCGATTTTGGTATAAAATTCATTGATGGCGATCTCCCGAAGCCTCTGGAAACGGGCACTGGACTGCCCCCCTTTCCGCTGTTTTCCAGGCACCGTCGAGGTCACGCCGCCTATCGGTTCGATATGGTTGCCCCGGAGAAAACCCCAGTAGGCCTCCCGGCGGTCGAGGACAAGCAGGCCATAAACCGCCTTTTCCTCAAGCATCTGGCGTAACGGTTCCAGCTCGAACTGCGAGCTGCACCGGTACATGTAGAGGTTGAGAGATTCCGGGGGCTCGATGATCGTGCACTCGAGGTCGGTCCGATCGCCGCCGAGCAGGATCGTCCCGCAGAAAACCGCAAGACCATTGGCCGGCGGTCGTTTGTAATATTTAAGGCGTGAAAGCACCGAAGAGATGGCGCTCTGGACATTGGTTCTGGTCTGTTTGCTCTTGATGTTCGCGCACTGGCCGAATTCGTCCTTTAACTGGGCCGTTACATCATAGATCTGTTTATCGGGCGGGATATATATCGTAATTAACTCGGTCCCGCTTCCCTGCTTGGCTTCGAGCTTCTCCAGTGTCTTTTTGAATTCATACCGGCGTCGCGCCTCATCCACTTCTTCAACCTGTCCAACTTCTGCCATATTCACTGCGCTCCCGGTACCGGGTCAGTATCTATTTCCCCCGGTCAGCCATAAATTTGAGCATATTCACGAAATATTATCTGGTCGACTTCGCCGTTCACTCCATGGGTGCCGTTGAAAGAGAAGAACTTTTTGGGCTCCGATGCCCTGTCGAACAATTCTTTTCCGTCAGCGAACGGAATTATCGGGTCTGCGGGTGCGTGGAAGATGTATACCGGCCTTGGCGCTATCATGCCTGCATAGAGATCGGGATCGATCGAGAGCAGGAATTTCCTGGCGTCAGTGGTATAATTGGGGTTGTCTCCTGCCCTCCCGAACCCTGATGTCGAGATTCCGATATAACCTGCAGACCCGGGATCGATTGCTGTGGCCAGGGCAGCGTACCTGCCGCCGTTACTTTCGCCGGACATGTAAACCGGCACGTTGTACCTGGATGACAGATACTGCCGTGCATTGATCATGTCGCCGACGATGTCATAATACTCCGGCATCCCTCCCCGTTCGAACAGGGTGTAATCTTTTTCGATGTCCATCTGATACCCGGCAGTCTCTCCGCCGTTCCCTCTGATGTCAAGAACAAGATATGCATAACCGCGGGTCGCATAAGCAACTGCCCGGTCTTCATGTCCTTCTTTTTTATTGCCGGCACCCGGTGCATGAACGAATGCGGCTTTCGGCTGACCAGGGGCGGCCAGTAATCCATAAACCTCGCCGTCAGGTGTATGGAATACGAGCCTGGTGACGGTAATGTTCGATGAAGATTCAAGGACATTTTCGGTTACGGTTGCCGGCGGGACCTTCAGTGAAAGGACCCCTGAAGAATTTACCGAATACGAACGTGCAGCCGGCCCGGGACCCGGTGTTCCGGTGCACCCCCCACACCATACTGCGGCGACAATAAGAATTACGGTAATCAGCCAGAGGTATTCCTTCATGAGGCACCTCCGAGGCACCGGAAGACGATGCTGATGGTCTTCGCATCGGTTATCCGCCCGTCCCCGCACATTGCCAGAAGATCGGGACCGGAGAACCGGGCAAGCTCGATATATTCGTCTTCGTCCTGTGAAAACCGGTCGGAAGGGGTAAGGTCCCGGGCTTCGAACAGGTAAATTTTCTCGTCGGTGAATCCCGGCGTCGTATAGATAAATCCCCTGCCGATAAGGGTTCCCGCTTCGAACCCGGTCTCCTCGATGAGTTCCCGCCCGGCAGTCTCATCCGGCGTCTCTCCCGGCTCCATCGTACCTGCGGGAGCTTCGAAAATGAACGAATCGATTGCAAACCGGTACTGCCTGATCAGGAGCCATGAGGAATCTTCACAACGCGGCAGTATCGTGACCGCACATCCCGGGTGGACGAGGACCCCCTCAGCCCTCCGACCGTCGGGGTACTTAATCTCCCGCGTCTCTACCGAGAGCCGCCTGTTCCGATAAACCTCCATGGCTATTTCCCCTTGTACGGGATCGGGTCCTTGATCCCCAGTGCGCCGAACGCCTCCTGGCGGAAATGACATGACCCGCACACACCGCATGCCACATCTTCCTGCTGGTAGCAGGACCAGGTATGTTCGTAGGGGACCCCGAGCTTCAGCCCCAGTTCCAGGATGTCTTTCTTTGTTTTCGAGATAAACGGGGTGATCAGGCTGATATGGGTACCGTCCCGCGTGCCGGCATCGATCACTTTCTGGAACGCCTCGATGAACCGGGGACGGCAGTCGGGGTATCCGCTGTAGTCCAGCGCCTGGACACCGATATAGATCGCGTCCGCCCTTCGGGATTCGGCAAAGCTTGTTGCGATGGAGAGAAGATTGGCGTTTCTGAACGGGACGTAGGTATTCGGCAGGCAGGCCCGGGACTCGTCGTAGGCCTCGACGCTTATGGCGGGGTCGGTGAGACTGCTGTCCCCGAACTGCCTCAGGTAGTCGAGACTGATCTCGATAAATTCCCGGGTCCCGAGAAGACCGGCGATCTTCTTTGCCGAGGCCAGCTCCTTCCGTTCCGTCCTCTGCCCGTAATTGACATGCAATGCATAGATATCGTACCCTGAATCCTTTGCCAGGTACGCGAGGGTAGTTGAATCCATGCCACCCGATAACAGACAAACTGCTTTCATTTTAGGAAACCCCGAGAACTTTATGGAGCTGGACCTGGACCCGTACCGGCAACCCGTGCTCGAGCACAAACGATGCGACCTTACCCATGTCAGAACCCCAGACAGGAGACAGGAAAACCTCGCCCCTGATACAGGAAGCCATAATCACCTCTTCGGCATACTGGCAGTCCCGTTCATCACCGACAACAAATTTCACGCTGTCCTGTTCCCTGATCAATCCGAGTAAGGACAGCATGCTCTCCTCGCCCGAAGACGGGCACTTCACGTCCATGCAAATCGTGGCATGTTCCTGGCACCATGAAAAATCAATGGTCCCGTTTGTCTCGATCTCGATGCTGTAGCCCAGGGAAGATAATAATTTCAGGAGGTCCAGGAGCCCGGCTTCCTGGAGGAGCGGTTCGCCGCCGGTGATACAGATCTCCCTGCACCGGAATTCCCTGATTTTACCAATGACTTCACTCAGGGTCAGGTCATAACCCCTGTCATGGGCAGCAGGGGTATCGCACCAGCGGCAGGCAAGATTGCATCCGGCGAGCCTGACAAATATCGTGGGCCTGCCCTGCTTTTTTCCCTCGCCCTGGATACTGTAAAATATTTCAAGGACATTCATGCAGTGATCTCGGCAAAACAGGTGGGGGATTCCCAGACCCTGATTTTCACGACGGCTGCATCGATTCCGGCACCCTTGCAGGCCTGGTCGATCCTCGCCATAATGATCGCGGCGAGGAGTTCACTGGTCGGGTCCCCCCGTGTGGTAATGACCGGCTGGAATTGAACGAGGCAGGCGACCATCGGGTCGTTTTCATTGAGGATCACCTGGTGGTCATAGGACTCGACAGTCTCCCTGATCATATTGTAGTCGGCGAGTATCCCGGTAACCTGGTCGACCCGCCCCTCCATCCACACCTCCACTTTCCACCGGTGACCGTGAAGAAGGGCGCATTTCCCCTGGTAATGGAGGAGTCGGTGGCTTGCATCGAAGTATGCATTCTTGTAAATCCGGGAATTCATTATAGACGGTATGAGGGTTGGAGATATAATATTATTATCAATAAACCCGAATAGATACAAGCAAGCGGACGTGAAGGGGCAATGTATAAATTTGTTCCGCGCGTTTGTATATATCTCAGTTGAGACATTATTGCATCGATAAAAACCATATTTACGAGGGTATTTAATGGGACAGGGTAAATTCGCAGCGAGAAAACTCACACGCGACTCAAAAAAATTCAGGTGGAGCGACCCCACTTATGCACGGCGTATGGACCAGTTGGATCTAAAATCCGACCCCCTTGAAGGAGCACCGCAGGGACGGGGCATAGTCCTTGAAAAGATCGGCGTCGAGGCAAAACAGCCGAACTCCGCGATCAGGAAGTGCGTCCGTGTCCAGCTGATCAAGAACGGACGTCAGATCACGGCGTTCGCCGTAGGAGACGGGGCAATCAACTTCATCGACGAGCACGACGAGGTGGAAGTCGAGGGAATCGGGGGCCGCCTGGGCCGTTCGATGGGAGATATTCCAGGGGTCAGGTACGTTGTGACCAAGGTGAACAACGTCTGCCTCCATGAAATGGTAATCGGCAGGAAGGAGAAGCCACGCAGGTGATGGGAATGGCCGAGACAGAAAAGAAAGAGCAGAAAGAGATAAAAGAAGGAAAAGAGGTAAAGGGAGCGAAAGAGGCTCAAGGCAGCCAGAAACTTCTTTTCAACCAGTGGGACATGGGGGAGGTACAGATCAACGACCCCGCCCTTGTCAGGTATATCAACCTCCATTCCATGATAGTCCCCCATTCCTGCGGGAAATTCACCAGGCAGGAATTCAATAAGAGCAATATGCTGATCGTGGAACGGTTGATCAACCGCCTCATGCAGTCACAGATGAATACCGGGAACAAGACGCTCGCGATCCGGATCGTCAAGGATGCATTCAATATCATCAACAAGAAGACCAAGAAAAACCCTGTCCAGGTGCTTGTTGAAGCGGTGGCGAACACCGGTCCGCGTGAAGAGACCGTGCGTCTCAAGTACGGTGGTATCAATGTCCCGAAGTCGGTCGATACCGCCCCGCTGCGCCGTGTCAATACGTCGCTCTTCTTCATTGCAGAGGCGGTATACAAGGGTTCTCACAAGAGCAAGAAACCCGTAAGCGTGTGCCTTGCCGATGAACTGATCGCTGCGTCGAAAGGCGATGTGAAGTGTTATTCTGTGAACAAGAAGGAAGAACGTGAAAGGATTGCAAAATCTGCCCGTTAATTTTTATCTTTTTTAAGGTGTTTTGAATGGTTCGTGGCAAAAAAAATGTCGAGCGCGTAACAGAGCTCATGAATGAACCGGTACATATCCGGAATATCGGAATCGTCGCACATATCGATCATGGAAAGACGACCCTTTCTGATAACCTGCTCGCCGGAGCCGGGATTATTTCCGAAGAACTGGCTGGGAAACAGCTCTTCATGGATTCGGATGAGGAAGAACAGGCCCGTGGCATTACCATCGATGCAAGCAACGTCTCGATGGTGCACGAATATGAAGGCCAGGAATTCTTAATCAACATGATCGATACGCCGGGCCACGTCGATTTCGGTGGCGACGTCACTCGTGCGATGCGAGCCGTTGACGGTGCCGTGGTCCTTGTCGACGCAGTCGAAGGCACCATGCCGCAGACCGAGACCGTGCTCCGCCAGGCCTTAAAGGAACAGGTCCGCCCTGTCCTCTTCATCAATAAGGTCGACCGGCTGATCAACGAGCTCAAAGTCGACGAGATGGAGATGCAGATCCGCCTGGGCAGGGTCATCGATAAGGTCAACAAGCTGATCAAGGGGATGAACGAGGAGAGCTACAACAACGGCTGGAAGCTCGATGCATCCCAGGGCACGGTTGCTTTCGGTTCCGCACTCTATAACTGGGCAGTCTCTGCACCCTACATGAAAAAGAGCGGAATATCATTCAAGGAAGTATATGACCGCTGCAAAGCGGGAGACATGAAATCGCTCGCCCAGAAAAGTCCCCTGTTCGAGGTCGTCCTCGACATGGTCGTCAAACACCTGCCAAACCCGCTCGACGCACAGAAACGCCGTATCGGGGTAATCTGGCACGGCGACAAGGAAAGTGCCGAGGGCCAGGCCATGCTGAAATGCGATCCGACCGGACCGATCAGCCTGATGGTCACCGATATCTCCTTCGACCCCCATGCTGGCGAAGTGGCAACCGGACGACTCTTCTCAGGGAAGCTGAAGCGTGGAGAGGAAGTATACGTCATGGGAACGGCCGGGAAGTCCAACCGCCTCCAGCAGGTCGGGATCTTCATGGGCCCGAAACGGGTCGAAGTGGAAGAGCTGCCTGCAGGAAATATCGCTGCAGTCACGGGATTGAAGGATGCGATTGTAGGTTCCACGGTCACGTCCCTCCAGCAGATGACACCGTTCGAGTCGCTTAAGCACTATTCGGAGCCGGTCATGACGGTTGCCGTCGAGGCAAAAAACATGAAAGACCTCCCGAAACTTGTTGAAGTGCTTCGACAGGTCGGCAAAGAAGACCCGACCCTCCAGGTCATGATCAACGAGGAGACCGGCGAACATCTCATCGCAGGGATGGGAGAACTCCATCTCGAGATCATCACAGGCCGTATCAAGCGCGACAAAGGCGTGGAGATCGTCACATCGGAACCGATCGTGGTGTACCGTGAGACTGCCGTCCAGAAGGCAGGACCTGTCGAAGGAAAATCCCCGAACAGGCATAACCGCTTCTATGTGGAGCTCGAACCATTACCCGATGAAATCGTCGAACTGATCAAGAACAACGAGGTCTCGATGAACATGACTGCGCTCGAGCGGCGTGATGTCCTTATCGCACACGGCATCGACAAGGAAGAGGCAAAGAACGTGAAGGATATCCAGGGAACGAACATGTTCTTCGACATGACCAAGGGTATCCAGTACTTAAACGAGACCATGGAATTGATCCTTGAAGGGCTTCATGAAGCCCTTGCGGGGGGTCCACTTGCCGATGAACCGGTCCAGAACCTAAAGATCCGACTCGTCGATGTCAAACTCCACGAGGATGCGATCCACCGGGGCCCGGCACAGGTCATTCCCGCCGTAAGGAGCGCTGTCAAAGCAGGGCTCCTCCTTGCCGGAGATTCTCTCCTCGAGCCCGTGCAGAAGATCCAGATAACCGTCCCGACCGAGCAGATGGGTAATGCAACCTCACAGATCCAGGGTCGCAGGGGGACGATATTCGATATCCAGAGCGAAGGCGACACTGTAACGGTAATCGGCAAAGCACCGGTCGCGGAACTCTTTGGTTTCGCAGGAGATATCAGGTCGGCAACGGAAGGCCGGGCAATGTGGAGCACGGAATTTATCGGCTTCGAACTGGTACCGAACAACATGGTCAAGGAAGTCGTGCTCGGGATCAGGAAGCGAAAAGGCCTGAAAGAGAGCGTTCCGACACCTGCAGATTATCTCGCATAACTTTTTTTTTCACCGTCTCTATACCCTTATCTGCCTGATTAGTCTTCAGATCCTGCCACCTAGCGCAATGTGATGGAAGGGGCAGGCGCTTATAATGAGAAAACCGTGTATGAGAGTTTTTGGGAACTTTAAGACAAAACTTTTATAGGTTTTCCAGAGAGAGGTTATTTTCAGAATGATTTTTCGCAAAAACGGAATTATCCGGGGGTATACCCGATGAAGAAAAAAACAGGATTTTTAACACTGGCAGTCGCCATGGTATGCCTGGCGATCCTCCTGGCCGGGTGCACGGGAACCGCACCGGCAGGACAGAAATCAGGGACCGGACCATCGGCAGGAGCACAGGCAAAGACACCGATCCTTATGATCCCTGCGACGGTTCCGGGGTTTGACCTCGAAGTGAAAGATACCAACAATACCACCATGTACCCCGACGAAGTGGCATCGGCGGCCGCACTCTATAAACCTGCCTTAAACTCCCCATACGAAGGTAATGTCGCGTACCTGACTATCTACATTGACCAGTTTACCAATGCAACAACGGCGGCGAACATATTCGGCACGCAGAATGGAAGTGTCTCGAATATTGCCGGTTATACGGTAAAGTATAGTTTCGATCCCGATATGGGGATCAGTTATTATAGCGTCAATACTACTGACAAGGTCATACAGAGCCTCGCATTGGCTCCTGATAATACTGCCCTTAACCAGACCGTTTTGAAAGACGCGGCCGAGAAAGGTATGGAAGCTACCCTCAACAATATCTGATTTTTCCCCGTTTTTTTATCCGGATCCCCTGCAGGATCCCATGTCCCGGGTCGATAACCAGCCTTGAGGATAGCAGGTCCCGTCAGGTTTGATTGCCAATAACAAGAGGAAGCCCCCGACCGACAGGGCTTCGGAAAACCAGCCGGAACTCCCAAGCACGAAGGATAAGAGGGACATTTATACGTAATTGCACCAGTATCGTTGAAATTGGTCGACGCTGGCTGTTAATGTCCTGAACTGGATCCATTCCTGTAAATGAATCGCTGTTTTTTAAAGACTTCCGAGGTTCTGCCCGGCTTCCGTGGAGATCGGTTGGGACAGGGACTATACGGAGCGAATTCACTCCTGATCCCCGATCGTGTCTGATACGACCTCCCTGCAAATGCGTTTGCATAATTTCAGCGAGGTTTGTACATTACCCGGAATCAAAAAAAAAAAAAATGCCCGGTTATATGAGAATTGAAAGGGAATGCTCCCTGGCCTGACAAAAAAAATATCCGGCACCGTTCCGGCGCCTGATACCTGCGATAGCGTTTTTTCTATTATCCGGGTATGGATTTCATCTGTATTGCAAGGACAATCATGATGATGCCACCGACGATGCCTAATGCCCCGAGGACGAACGGTAATATTGCTGCGGAAATCATGGGATACACGATAAGCAAAATACCGAATATGATGGCAACAATTCCGATAAAGCCCATTGACCAGTCTTTTGTCCCGAATGCGGCTGCCAGATTGGTACCGCCGATAATGAGACCCCAGACTCCGATGAATAGCATCAGGAGTGTCGGTAACAGGATTGTGCTGTATACCGGGTAGACCATAATGATCAACCCGGCGATTATGCCTAAAATTCCCACGAGGATCTTCCATCCCAGGTTTGTTTTATCGATAGCGACGCTGACGATGCTGAAAATACCCGAGACAAACCAGTACGCACCCACGAATATTATGACGATCATGAGGGTAAGGTACGGGTACGCAAGAAATGCTATACCGAGGATAAGGGCAGCAAGACCCTGGATAAGGACGAGCCACCAGGGGTATACGGGCATGAATCCGATTTTTTCTGTTCCTGTTGCTGTTGCTTCTGTCATATCATCATCACCTGTTCCTGGAATATTCCCACTTTGAGAAACACTATGATTTCATTCCTGTGAGTCATCGACCCGATTAACAATATCCCGTACCAGCATTTATAAACAGCTCATTTCTCTCCGGATGCGGCTGATTAATTCGTTTGGGTGCAGTGCAGGAGGGGATTAAAAATACCACACATTTTAATTTATTTATTAAAAATAAAGAAATATTAAGAATTTCAGGCTGCCATCAGGCCTTTTTTGCCATCATGATAAGACCGCCCATGATGACACTGATGATCCCCCATATGACGAAGTAAGCCCCGATAATAATGACCAGTAATGCCGCTCCGATAACAGGTCCTGCCATGATCAGGATACCAAGAATTAACGAGAGGATCGCCTGGAGTGCAAAGAGTCCACGGTGTGTCATCTGTTTTTCGGAGATGGCAAGTACAAGTCCGATGATACCGCCGATGAACAGGGCTATTCCTGCAAGGAAGAAGATTACCTTTCCCATTACGTACGGTGAAAGGATCGTTGCAATCCCGAAGAAGAATCCGATTACACCGAGAATTGCAAGAAGGATCGAACCCTTCAGTCCTCCGGGGGCTGTTGCGGACAACATAATTACCCCGAATGAGAGAATTATGATGAATATCCCGATAAGCTCGATCAAAATGGTGGTGGAAATCCCTGGGAAAAATGCAATAAGCAACCCGAACACGATTGCCAATAATCCGAGGAGAACGAATGATCCCCATTTGAGGTCAGTTACCTGACCCTGCGTTGCTACATCTGTCATACAATTACCAACTATATGCTCTGAAATTTTACTATTTATGTATTGTGTTCAATATTCGGGAAGCCTATGGGGACTTCCACCCGGATGATGAGAGGAAAATCCGGCATCTTGAAATCCTGTATATGAGCGTCTTTTCATGTGCTGATTTACTCGTATAATCCGACGCTCCCCGGGCTCTGCCCCAAAGCCGGCGGGTGGCTCAGGTTGCGATCGGGACAGAAAGCAATTGACACATTACCTGTCCTGGAACAATCCAGCCCGGTAACTATCCTGAAGGGGATGAGACAGAGAGGAAGTGAAACCCCTCCTGGCATTGTGATATAGTTTAATAAAAGAGAATTTCAAAAAGAACCGCTCTGTTGACATCCTCATGTATAATTAGTTATCACTTCAACAGGAGCGGGTTTCATCCTCACCCTGTCTCTCACCCGGCAGGATAGTCAGAGGGCAGGGTCAATCTGGATTGAGAATTGATTGGTTCTTGTGCGGTCACTATCCCAACCGGGGTCGCCACAGCGGCGGGGCGGAGCCCCTGGAGCGTCAGAAAGTCTCAAATTCATTTCAATTCATCAGAAATGAAGAACGTATGCATATGAAAATGCGGTGAAAATATAGGGTGTCAACAAAGCCAAAAGAACCGGAAATTCTCCCAATCGTTAAAAAAGACTATCTATAAGTACTTTTTATGGTCGGGTATCATGAAAAGGAAAAAAAAATTTAAGATTGCGAACAAGACCTTGCAAAACCGCAATAATCAGGTCTTCGTTTCAAGCATCTTTGCTATCCCCTGACATGAACTGCACAGGTAATACTCCTTACTCCAGCAGTTACCGCAGGCCCACTTTCCGCATATGCTGCACTGCCGGAGTTCTTCCACAGGGACCTGGGAGTTACACAGGTCGCAAAAAAACCGGCCAAAACTTGCCGGTACTTTTGCGGGAGCTTCACCCTGTTTCCTGAGTGGAACGACCTCCTTCTTCAACAGAACATAGAGACTTGGTTTTTCAGGCGGTGGCGGTGGAACCGGAAGGTCATTTGATTTGGGAGAGCTCTTTTTCCAGATGGTCAAGCCTGTCCTCCATCCCTGAAAGCGTATTATTGATCTCACGTTCGAATGCCTGTATTTCCGACACTTTAGCCTCGTTCTCGTCCAGGACAGGTTCATGTTGTGCTTTGAACCTGTTTACGGCAGGTGTCCTTACCATTGCCCATTCAGTTACCATCGACTCGAAACGGCGATCCAGGTACTCGTCGACCCGGCTCTCGACAGGGCTCGTTATCGACAATTTTCCTTTTGATCCTTTGAAATAGAAATAGATGGCAATAACGATCACGGCAATAAGGAGGATTGTAAGAATTGCCTCGAGGATTGTCATCTTTTCTTCGCCTCCAGTTTTCTGGCCCTCTCTTCAAGCGAAGCCAGTTTTGACTCCACACTCTTTTCAACCCCGGCGAGTCGCGTGGCTTCATTGGAAAGTGTGGTGAGACGCCTCTCAAAAGCGGCGATATCGTTCCTGGACGCTAGTTGCCATTCCTCGACGAGGACCTGCATCCTCCTGTCGATATAGGTGTTCATATATCGGTCCATCATCTCAATGTCCCTCCAGTTTCGAAATAAGGGTATCGAGCTTTGCCGCCCTGTCTGACAAAATGGTCTTCTGCTTGTATAACTGGTTGACCTGCTCGGTAACCTTGTTCACTTTCCGTTCGAGGTTCAGGAGGTCGTTTTCAACAAGAAGCCCCCATTCCTCGATGATTGCTTCCATGTTTTTATCGAAGTAGGTATCAAGGGACTTGTCCATTGTCGGTAGTTTGTTACTGAGATACCCCCCGACATCGGGCAAATTTCCCCAGAATGACTCCTGCTCGCCAACAGTTCCTTCTGCATATTCGGACATCTATTTCACCTTCTTTTCTTCAAGGTCAAGTTTGAGGATCATCCGTTCGAGTTTTGCCTGCCTGACCAGGTTCTCAAGCATCCGGAGCCTCGATTCAACGATTTTCTCCTTATGATAATTGTTCAGTTCCAGCAGTTCGTTTTCATCTTCGAGAGTCCTTATCGACTGGATCTGCTCTGTAGAAAGTTTCGTGAACGGATGTTCCTTTGCTCTGGTATCCAGGTCTTTTGCAAGAAGGTCAAGCTTCTGCTTCTCGACCTCGATCTCCATCTTCCGCACGCTACTGTGACTCCTGCGAATCGCCCATATGACGATCAATACCAGGATAAGCGCAATAATAAGGATAACAGCAAGGACGAACCAGTCGGGTAAGGTGTAACCTGCCAGGTCCATCTTATCCTCCGATTACCTTGGAAGATTCATCGAGGAGGGTACTATCACCCACGAGATAGACGATGTCGCCGGTGAGGAGCAGGAATGAAGGATTGGTCGTCTGGATCGAGTCCCCTCTCTGGACCGCTGCGAGAACAACCCCCTCGGGTAAATCGATCGTCGAAAGCGGGCGGATTTCTTTTCCTTCCGGGACAACTACGGCTCGGACTTCACCCTGGTTCGCTTTCAGTGCTTTATCCAGGGCCGCTGCATCTGAGGGTTTGAGAGCCTGCTTTGCCCGTTCGTATACGCTCCCGAATGCCGCACTGACACTTGCTGCAGCGCCGGCAGCCCCGGCCTTAATGGACTCAGGCGATGCTGTTTTTATCGCTTCCCCGGCACCCGAGATTTTTGTTGTTATATTCTCAGCAAGCGGGGTCTTTCTCCTTATGCGGAGTTTCGTCCCGGCCTCTGCACCGAGGGCTTTCAGATCCTCCTCACTCAGGCGAATGTGGCCTGAATCGACCAGTGAATCGGCAAATGCAGTTGCGGTTATCCATTTTTCAGTTTCGGGGATTCTGATCTCTATGTCAGCTCCTGCCTCGATGCCAACAGCTTCGAGGATTTCTGCATTAATCCGGGCCCTTCCACGGCTTGGAAATGCCCTTTTTTGAGCTACCAACTCGATTTCATCCATGGTGAGAGTAATACTGTAATAGAGTATATAACTTTTTGTAATTCCTGCACCGATTCAAGTCCTGGAATTACCCTTAAAACAGGCAAATGGGGTAAGGGAAATCGTATTTATACGATCGGGATGCGGCAGGTTTATTAAAAGAAAAATTGATCTATTTGTTTATGAATAAGCTGCTTGCGCTGTTAAGCGCAATTCTTTTCGGTATGATCATCGTTTCGGGATGCACCCAGCCTGCCCAGACCCAGAACCCTCCCGGGCAGACCGGAGCCCCTTCCCCGGTAGTTACCCCGGTCGGGACGACGATTGCGGTTTCTCCTGTGCCATCTTCTTTTCCCACCGGAATCACCTGGCGTCTTTTCTCCTATAGCAACGGAAAAGGTGGCACGACCTATGTTGTTGGCGATCAACCGGTCACCGCCCTTTTCAGAGCAGACGGGCAGGTAACCGGGTCTTCGGGATGCAACCAGTATACTGCCACCTATGCCGCGACCGGGTCAACGATAAAAGTGACACCCGGCATGACAACCCTGATGGCATGTGCTCCCGCCGTCATGGACCAGGAGAACAGTTATCTGACCCTGCTTTCCACGGCAGCGACCTATACCGTATCCGGCGACACGATGCTCTTCTACGACTCGATGGGCACACTGGTCCTCGCATACAAGAACCCGGTGTCCACTCCCGTCGCAACAGTCTCTTCGCAACCTCCCATCGTCGGTTCGTGGGACCTCGTGACCTATAATAACGGGAACAACGGACTTGGAACGGTCCTTCCGGGCAGCTCGATCACGGTGGTCTTCACCCCCGGAGGTCAGATTAACGGGTTTTCGGGCTGCAACCCGTATTCAGGGAGTTACACCCTGAACAATCAGAACATCGGTATCTCACAGGTCACCGGCAGCAAATCGGGATGCGATCCTAACCTGACAGGACAGGAAACGCAGTACCAGGCTCTCCTCACACGGGCGAACAGCTATGAAGTCAATGGCAATCAGTTGACGATTTTCAATGCACTCGGGGACAAGATATTAATTTTCAACCGCGGGAACACCACGGTGACATCAGCGCCGACGGTCACACCGGTAACGACCCCGAAAACCATTGTGGGCACCTGGGAATTGAAATCATTTTCCGATGGTATGGGCGGCACGATCCCAGTGCTCGCTGACGCCCCGGTTACTGCAATGTTTGCCAAAACCGGTAACCTTTCTGGTTCGGCCGGCTGCAACCAGTACATCACCTCCTATACGGTTACGGGCCTGAGCATCACGGTCAGTCCGGTTTCGACAACGAAAATGGCCTGTGCACCGGACGTGATGGCCCAGGAGACCGCCTATATCAATCTGCTGGAGAAGTCGGGGAAATTCAACCTTTATGGGGATTCAATGACGCTTTCAGATTCATCCGGTATCACGTTGCTCAATTTCAAGGCAGCTTGATAAATATCGTATTTTTTCCTGTGTTTCATCAGATCATCTGCTCATCGGAGACACGGACCGACAGAATGTTTCATGGCTGTTACCTCGTATATTCCAGGTTTACCGGTACCCCGGATTATTCAGTCAGTATGAGGTCCGGGAGCAGTTATTCTGGTTATTGAAACATTGGGTCTCCGAAAAGGGCTTTCGATTCTTTTTTATATTCTGTTATTGAGTGTATCCTATCGTGAAGATCATGAAAAGAATGCTGCTGCTAATGATTGTTGCTGCCATGGTCGTCAGCACTCTCGTGTGTGCTGATGATAATCTGAGTGTATCCCAGCCCATCGGCGGGGATATCGGATATTATGACATCACGTCCACACCAATTGGCGGGAATGCTGCCGTAGATGCGACCCCGGTCGGGACGACTCCAACGACCGCATCAGTCTTAGTCACCGGTCCGCCTGGCCACACGATTACCGTGAACAAAGCCGGGTTTCAGCCCTGGAGTCAGTATTACTCCGGAAATCCGGCCGCAGGACAACATATATCCGTGGTGGCAGTTCTCATCCCGACACCGGTTACCCTTCCTGCTACCCCGATAGGCGGGGATCAGGGGTATTATTATATTAACGCAAATCAACCCGGGGCAACGGTATCATTCGATAACCAGAATTATGGCACTGTCCCGGTCACGGTGACAGTAAGTACGACCGGGACACCCGGACATGTTATCAGCGTTGCCAAACCAGGCTACCAGACATGGACTCAGTCCTATTCCGGCAACCCGCAGTCCGGCCAGACAATTAATGTCTACGCCACTCTTGCACCGGTTGTCCAGACGGGAAACATCTACGTGACTTCCAACCCGTCAGGTGCATCTGCCGTCCTCGATAACGGGTACGACCAGGTCGTGACTCCCGGAACATTTTACACGGTTTCAACCGGGTGGCACACAGTCCAGGTATCGGCTGCAGGTTACCAGCCTTACTCGACCAGTATCCAGGTCAATTCCGGCAGCACCAGCAATGTCTATGCGTCGCTGACACCGAATACGCAGACCGGCGCAATATCCATCTCTTCCATCCCAAAAGGGGCCAGCGTATACGTGGACGGTATCTTTAAGGGCATGACCAACCTTATCGTCGGTGAACTTTCCGTCGGCACCCACACGGTATCACTTAAAGAAGCCGGCTACCAGACATGGACGAGCAATATGGCGGTTAATTACGGGCAGACAACGTACATGACCGCCACGCTTACTCCTGTTTCAAACCCGACAACCGGGGACCTCCAGGTCAGATCGACCCCCCCGGGAGCTGCAGTGTACCTTAACTCGAATTACCAGGGGACCACCGTCAGCTCCGGGCCACTTGATATTACCGGGCTGATACCCGGGACATACAACGTCGTGATGAAGAAATCCGGGTACCTTGACTATTCGACAACAACAACAATTGTAGCAGGAACCACTGCACAGATCTCAGCATCGCTGACCCCCTCGGGCACCCCGCCACAAACGGCAAGTGCAGAGATTAGTTCCGACCCGAGCGGCGCCGATGTTTATATCAATAATGTCTACAAAGGTATTACTCCGCTGTCATTCCAGAACGTTCCCATCGATTCTTCGCAGACCTACACAGTTACCATTAAGCTTGACGGGTATGTGCCCTACACCACATCCGGAAAGGTGACCGCCGGTCAGGACATCCAGATCGATGCGGCCCTGACACCTGTTTCCTCGCCCGGTCCATCAGGGATCAGCAGCACCTGGCTTATTGTAGGTGCAATTGCCGTGATTTGCGTGATTGTCGTTATTGTGTATGTTGTAATGCAAAGAAAGAACGACCGGGAACCGCCAAAGGCTGCGTAAAACAGATCCACTTTTTTTTCTTTCTTTTACCGGGATTGTCTTGGGCGCCAGGCACTTACTTTCAGCCATGGCAAGGCTGCATTTTACCTGTTGGTTCATTTCCTGGAATGAGGTACCTTCGTTGCGGTTGGATTATGGCCGCACCGGTGTGACGATTTTTCCGGTAATCGTCCACCACCCGGGATTGATCAGGCCGGGAAAAAGATTGTGCAGAACCGGTGAAAAGATTTTAAATACAAAAATAGTGGCTTTAGGAAAAATAATAAGTCCTACCACCAGCCGATGATGCCGAAAAATACCATCCCTGATGTTATTACCATGATAATGAGGATAATTACACCGATTTTTACCTGGCATTTGTGGCAGATACCACTCGGGGTCTCTTCACGGGGATAATTCTCCTTGCAGGTAGGACATACAGGGACCGGGGTGGATTCGTGGTGACGTGATTTCATCCATTAAATTATTGCAATAATAGGATATTAACATGGTTATTTATGGAGATCCCCCTGCACGATATGAGGTTGCCTGACGTTGTGGCGACCTGGAGATAACAGGGATTTTACCATTCATTTTTTTTACCTGTTCAGAAATCGTGGCCGTTATACCTTAATAGTCCTGCACTCAATAACTGGTACTCATGGAGTGAGTGATTTTGACAAAACAACGACCAGTCGGAGTAACGATACTTGCTATTCTTGCAGTTCTCGGTGCGATCAATGCATTGATTTACACGCTTCAGATGTTACACATTCTTCCGGTTATTATCGGAAATGTAGCATTCTTCCAGTTGAACCTGATCGGTGCCTTTTTCTGGGGCCTTCTGTTTTTCATCTGGCTTGCGGTATTCCGGATGCTTTGGGATGTTCAGCCATCGGGCTGGATGTTTGTAACTCTGATATCCATCTTCAACCTGATATTCGGGATTATCAACGTCATCGGGGCCTCCTCATGGGAGGCAATGGCACCCATGATTATTGTCAGCGGCCTGATATTGATCTACTGCATGTTGCCAGGCACGAAGAAGGCATTCGGCATTCCTGAGAACATGCAGAATATGCAATAAATACCAAATTTTTCGCTCTGTTGACATCCTATATTTTCAATAGCATTTTCATTTGCACATGGTTCTGATGACTTGTAATTGAAGACAACCCGACGCTCCCGGGGCTCTCCCCCGCCGCTGTGGCGACCCCGGTTGGAGGAGTGACTGCACAGGGACCGATTAATTCTCAATTAAGATCGACCCTGTCCACTGACTATCCTGCGGGGGAGTGACATGGAGGGGGTGAAACCCTCTCCTGTCGGAGTGACAACTAAATATAAATGAGGATGTCAACAAAGCCAAATTTTTATTAAACGGACGATTTGGACAGTCTCTTCGGCTGCCCGGACCGGCGAACCGGGTTACCCGGATGAAAGAATCTTCCTGGTACATCCGTTTATAAAAAAAGGAATTTTAACTTGATTTGTAACCGAGGGTCCGGACTAATGAAAGAATTTCCCTGACCTGGTCCTGCTGTCTTTTTGTCAGTTTCCGATCTTTCTGGATAAGCCTGCCCATTCTGATTATCTTAAGCCGCTGGTCTTCTGTCAGGGCGTCCGAGTGATGTGCCCATTTTATCAGGCCTAGCCATTGGTTGCCATCAAACGAAATATCACTACCCTGGGCCTCTCCTTTCGAACCTTGAGCATTCTCCGCTGTCGTGCTCCCTGATGGAAATCCATTACCGGGAATCTCTGCTGTTTCGGCCACACCTGAATCCTTATTCTGAATGGACTGAGGAAGCGGATCCTGTGTCCTGCCGGCTGCAGACGAAAAGTCTTCAGCTGGTTCCTTTTTTACCGGCAGCGGGAGATGTGGTGTCTCCTGTACAACCAGGTCTCGTTTTTCCTCCGAAACAAGCAACTCCCCGGGCTGCAGGAGAGGCAGTTGGACCAGGTGATGTTCTCTAACCATACCCTCAGGTCCTGCCGCCGGATCAGAATGGCTGTCCGGCTTATCAGTGAGAAAAATCCTTGGGGTTCCTGCATCGCTTTCAGGGATCTGCACTTCCCGCCCGGCATTTGATCCTTCTATTCCAGGGGAACCGACCTGGGCTTCGAGGGACTTTACCCGCTGACGTGCAGTCTCGAGTTCTTTGGTTATTTGCCCGATAATCAGGACGTTATCTGATTTTACCCGTTCTGTTTCTTCTCTTGCCGTCATCAGGTGCTTTTCGAGATCTTCCTGTTGCCGGATCAGGGCCGTTGTCTTTTCCTCGGAGATCCGTCGCATTTCCCTCTCGGTTCCCAACGTCGCGGACGACACGGCAAGTGCTTCCTGGAGTTCTGTAACCTTACGGTTAAGTGAATCTGTTTCAGTATGAGCGGTGTTCCGGGTCAGCTCATATTCTTTCACGAGTTTTTCGGCCCGCTTTTCTGCTGAAATCCGGCGGTCGATTTCTGCCTCCAGATCGTTCTTCAGAAGAATCAATTCCCTTTCATATTGGGTTATTCTTTCATTCAGTCCGGTAATTGTCTGGTTGAGATCACGTTCTGATTGCGATGATGTCTCTTTTAGTGTATTAATTTCCTGTTCCACCGATGTTGAAAATTGTTTTTCTGCCACCAGTGCAGACTTTTGCTGCTCGAGTTCGGATGTGAGATCGTGGAGATCTTTTTCAAGTGCAGCACGTTGAATTTTTTCTTCGTTTCGGGCACGCTCCATGGAATTAAGGCGTTCCAGACTGCTGTCTAATTTTTCTTTAAGGGTTTTTACCTCATCTGCTTTTTGTGAGAGAGTATTAGTGAGTTCTTCATATCCCCGGGCCGATGCAAGAATTTCCTGTTCATTTTTCCTGATAGTCTCGTTGAGGGCTTCAATATTCATTGACCCGGCAGTGATGACTCGTTCCCGATCTTGCAGAGATTCGGAAACAACCTGCAGTTCTTTTTTTAAGGAGGCGCTTTCCGATGATTTGCGGGAAAGGAGTTCAAAAGACGAGAGGAGATATTCAAGAAGTTTTCTGCTCGTGCAGGAAATAACATAAATGTGATCATCGTGCCTGACCCTGTACTGTTTCTCAATCTCATCCCCTTTCTGCAGACCGGCGGGTTTTTTTATCATATTTTCGACAAGTGAAATGTTGTCGGGATGATTATATGGCGGGGTGATAAAATTATCGGCATTACTCTCAAGAACATTCAGCAAATCCTCAATGGTCGCTGTTTTGACAAGTGCAAGCACGGGGATTGACCCTACTGTCAAATCATCTTTCAGACAGCGGATAAAATCATAGTTCTCAGGTCCCCCGGTTTTAACCTCATAGATGAGGAGATCAGGCGCTGCTTGCCGGAGAGTATCCATCAGTTGTAAATCTTCCGCAAGCACCGTTACCCGGTGACCATTTTTCTCCAGGCTTTCCCTGAGCGGAACAATGTCGGAATCATCCGTACTTACCATGAAGATTTCCGCCGGACTTTCCTGGTTATCTGGATGTTGGGCCTCCATCGCAATCATTCCTGTACGAATTAAAAACTTCCAAATTAATTATACCTGCTTAAATATTTTCATCATCATTTTCCCTGTCTTTCTATTCAGGGCTATGTGACTTTATAGTTAAGAAGTATTGTAGTGTTTGGCAATGGCCGACTGGTGTCCAAATCTGATTGTATGTATATTATTGCAGGAATTACCCGAGTAAAAGCAGGACATCCGAGAATGTCTATATTCCCGGGCAGAAATCTGAAAATCTCATATATCCAGCGACTTTATCGGAGATAAGGCGGCCGGCCACGGAGATTCCCGGCAATTCGGCAATTGAATTTTTACGGGACTCGTCCTGGATTTGTACCGGGAAACCATAGAATCAAAATAGTTAAATCTGACACGAATGATTGTTAAAACACGAATATGGATCCTGTAAAACCGACAGCTCCCGAGGAACCAGGCGAACCCACGGATACCTGCAACAACCGGCCAGGTGTCCATTCGTTTGTCGACATGCTGGCGTTATCCAGCAGATATCTTTTCAGCCTTGCAGTAATCGGGACCGGTATGATTGCCGTTGTTCTTTTTGCCTATGGATTTCTACTGAGCCTCGGCGGTGTATTCGTTGCACTAAGGAATATATACAACGGAATTGCCAACCAGATTCCCCATGGAAGTTATATCCTCGACCTGACCGTAGTCAGGGAATATCTTGCCGCTTCGATTGAAATTATCGATATCTTTCTCATTGCCACCGTTTTTTACCTGATATCACTCGGGTTGTACGAACTGTTCATTGCAAAGGCCCCCCTTCCCGGCTGGGTGGCGATCAACAACCTCGATGACCTGAAAACCAAACTGCTTTCCCTTACGGTTATTGCACTCGCGGTAATTTTCCTTGGAACGGCTCTAACTCTCCATGTTTCGACAAGCCTTGTCGAGTATGGTATAGCGATCGGCATTATGATTGCTGCGATTTCTCTGTATGTCTGGGTCAGGCCCCACTGATATTGTTTATCAATATCCTGAAAAACCCACATGTTTTTTTGGGCACATAATAAAAAAAATTTATTCCCCATACCGTAAAAGGACCTTTATTCTCTCCTTGTTACCGTAACGGGATCGAGGGTTCCATCTATTACGATGTCGAATTTCAGGGCCTCCAGCCACCCTGCTTTTTCGAACATGCTCATAAAGCAAACGCCTGCGACAAGGACCCCCGGGTGCCTTTCAACAACTTCCCTGGCCTGTTCTTTGGTGACAGGCATGAAGGGCATTGCCAGGCCACCCATAAACACAAGGACCTTTGGATTTAGCGACGCAGTCGTATCGCTTACCTGCATCCCCGCATCGGGGACTTCATGGAGAATTTTTGCTTTCGATTCATCGAGGAGTGGAACAAATACCTGTTCATAACGGCTTCCCCTTACGGCAACTGCCAACAGTTCCACAAACGGAGTGCAGGTGCCAACGCACCCGTAATAGACGATCTGGTCCCCGTTTTTCAGCCCCATTTCAGCGAGATATTCCTTAAAAGGACGTAAAATTCCTGTTATCCCGTGATAAACCATCGTTTCTGTCATTGCATTAAAATGTCAGGGAAGAACAATATTTAATGGTTGTTTTCTGGAGAATGTCCGGGACGATGGACCGTCGTGGCTATCCGTCGGAAGATTGTTATCAGGTTCACGCCCATTTCTCACCGGCATTACGTCCTGAAGTTTTTAAATAGACCGTCCACCATTCATTAAACCATGATGATGCTGGCAGTACCGTTGTGGGATTCTTCTTCCTGTTTATATCCGGATGAGGTCATTCGCCGGAAATGTGGTCTGCAGCGTGAAATGGGGAGTTAATTCCATGTTGCCAAACCTTCGCCGGATGCTGATCATTTACCGCGGTGCCTGGAAATGGATAGCACTTTCCCAGGTATTTATCCTGTTCGGGGCGGTTTTTATGCTCCTGATCCCCCAACAGATCTCAGTTCTCATCGATCAGGGAATTCTCGCCGGAAATATCGCCGTGGTAGTCGACAAGGCTCTCAATATGCTGCTTTTCGGGATACTGGCGGGAGCATTTTCCATGGCGAACCTCTATGTTGCAGCGAAAGTCGGGGAAGGGACCGCCCATTTCCTGCGGAAAGAACTATACAAAAAGATCCAGAAATTATCGTTCGGGAACCTGGATAAATACCCGGTCGGGGAACTCCTGGTACGGCTGACCAGTGATATCTACCAGATCAATATGGCTGCCAATTACTCGACGAGGTTCCTTCTGTATGCCCCGTTCATGATTATTGTAGCCCTGATCCTTGTTTATACCAGTTCACCCGGCCTCATATGGATTTTTATTCTTGTAATTCTTGCTACAGCAGGATTATTCGGGATCGTATCGTGGTTCCTCCAGAGACAGTATGCCGCAAGGCAACAGAATCTCGACCGTCTCAATAACATTCTCCATGAGGATTTTGCCGGGGTCAGGGTTGTCAAGGCTTTTGTCCGCCAGGACTATGAAAATGAGCGGTTCATGGAGAGGAACGAACAGTTGAGGAAAGCAGCAGTCGCACCGCTCCGTACCGGTGCAGTCGTACTCCCTGCGATATTCCTCATTCTCGGGTTTTCCAATGCTCTTGTTATCTGGTTCGGTGGCATGCAGGTGTACCTTGGAACAATGGATGTAGGCCAGATTGTTGCTTTCACCCAGTATTTCTTTTTCATCCTCGGCCAGTTATGGATCCTGTCGTTTGTCCTCCCGCAGATTATTTCTGCCGAGGCCTCTGCAGGCAGGCTCTGGCAACTGTATAAAACGAAACCTGATGTCACCGATTCTCCCGGCGCAGTCCGGCCTGAACTTGTCAACGTGAAAGGACGTGTGGAATTTGAGAATGTTTCTTTCAGTTACGAGGGTGCAGGCGGTCGCGAGGCGATTAAAAACATCACATTTGTAGCCGAACCCGGACAGACCGTGGCGTTCCTCGGACCTACGGGATCAGGAAAATCGACTATCGTTAACCTCATACCAAGGTTCTACGATGTGACGGCCGGACGTATCACCATCGATGGGGTCGATATCAGGGAGATGACCCAGGACCGGCTCAGGACGATCGTCGATACGGCTCTCCAGGAAAGCATTCTTTTTTCCGGCACGGTCAGGGAAAATATCACGTTTGCCGATCCCGGCATTTCCTATGACGACATGGTCACTGCTGCGAAAGCAGCCGATGCGGACAGTTTCGTATCTGCGATTCCGGGGGGATACAATTCTCATGTTGCCCGGAGGGGGGCAAATTTTTCCGGCGGACAAAAACAACGTATTTCCATTGCACGGGCGATTGCTCCAAAACCGAAAGTCCTCGTTCTCGACGACAGCACAAGCGCTGTGGACGTTGCAACTGAAAGCCGGATCCAGGCCGCAATGAGTACAATGATTCCGGAAACGACCAGGTTCATTGTTGCCCAGCGAATCAGCACCGTACTCCTGGCCGATACAATTATCCTTCTGGATAAAGGTGAAATCGTCGATAAAGGCAACCACCAGGAGCTGATGGCGAGAAGTCCCCTGTACCGTGAAATTTTCGAATCGCAGCTTGGCGATGTGGCCAGGGAGGGACTGACATGACCGGGTCCGAGAGCGATACCCTGGTATCCGGGGTTAAAGCCGTATCCCCAGGCAGGCTGCGCTCGCTGTTGCGCCTGGTGGGGTACCTGGGACTGAAGAAAGTAACGTTCTTAATGGTGATCGTGCTCTTCATCATAGGTACAATCGCATTTATCCTGCTCTCGGTGTTCCTGGGCCTTGCAGTCAATGCATTGTCGGGGCCGATCGATCCTGGCAGTATCAGGATGCTTGCTCTCACCATGGGGGGATTCTCCCTGGTCGCTTTTATCTCCTATTACCTCGGATTCCGGATGCTGGCCGGTGTTACCCAGGCTGCACTTTTCCGGATCAGGCAGGACCTTTTCGGTCATATGCAGACGTTGTCCCTCAGGTTCTACGACCGTCAGCCGATTGGGGAGCTTATGAGCAGGGTGACGAACGATATAGATGTAATTTCAGCATTTTTCCAGCAACCCCTCGGGACACTCATCATGGGCATGTTTATGCTTGCCGCGACGCTCACTGCGATGTATGCCCTCAATACCGGTCTCGCTGTTGTCGCATCGATAGCAGTGCCACTCCTGATCGGGCTGGTGTACCTCCTGGCCCGCGTTGCGGGACCGGCCTTTGCCCTTCTCCAGGAACGGCTTTCTGATCTGAACGGCCTGACCGAAGAAACCCTGGCCGGTGAAAAAACAATCATCTCATTCCGGCAACAGGAAAATATCGCCAGACACCAGGCTGAAATCAGTGAACATGCACGCGATGTGGGCAGCCGGGCGCAGATCCTTTCGCTCGTGATCAGCCCGCTTACCGTTCTTGTTACCAATATCGATGTCTCTCTTGTTGCCCTCGTAGGTTCAGTAATGATTATCCAGGGGGGCCTGACTGTCGGGGTCCTGACCACGTTCCTTTCACTGACCCTGATGCTCATCCTGCCGCTGACGACAATTTTTGCAAATTATAATTTTATCCTTTCGGCTGCAGTAAGCTCGGGAAGGATCTTCTCGATTATGGACGAGGAACCCGATATCAGGGACAGGCCGGGTGCATCGGAGATGAGACCCGTGGAAGGGCACGTCGTCTTTGACAGTGTCAACTTCAGTTATGTCCCTGGCAGGCAGATCCTCAAAAATAACAGTTTCGAAGCGCTCCCTGGCCAGATAATAGGACTCTGCGGACCCACCGGGGCGGGGAAAAGCACCATTATCAATATAATGACCCGGTATTATGATATCGAGAGCGGGGTGATCGAGATCGACGGACAGAGCATATACGATGTGACCCAGGCAAGTCTCCGGAAACAGATAGGCGTTGTGCTCCAGGAGCCGTTCCTCTTCTCTGACACCATCATGAATAATCTGAAATACGGAAGAGAGGGCGCAACCGATGAAGAGTGCATCAGTGCGGCAAAAGAGGCCAACTGCCATGAATTCATTGCAAGGCTTCCCGGCGGATACGACACCATCCTGTCGGATGGCGGCAGCAACCTTTCGCAGGGGCAACGCCAGCTGCTCACGATAGCACGCGCCATGGTTGCAAATCCACGGATTCTTATTCTTGACGAAGCGACCAGCAATGTCGATACCCGGACAGAAAAGAACATCCAGGTGGCAATCCGGAAATTGCAGGAAGGGAGGACAAGTTTTGTAATCGCCCACCGCCTCAGCACGATCCGGAATGCAAGCCAGATCCTCGTGATCAACAACGGAGAGATTATCGAACGCGGGACTCACGATTCCATGATGAAAAACAAAGGGTTTTATTACGATCTGTATATGAGCCAGTTTAAGGGAAGGTTAGCAGATATCCTTCCCGGTCGGTGAGGATAAGCATCGGGAGTAACCGGACATGATTAAGGACAAAATTATCAGAAAATTAAAAGTAAGGCCTGGGAAAAGGGTCAGACTTAATGAATTTATTACCGGATGGGAAGCAAACGAAGAAATGAGGGATGCAGGAAAAGATGCGGTCAAAGAGAGGGCCGGTGAACTTCTCGAAGAAAGCCGTGCAAGCCTCTCAAAGGCCCAGGAACTTCTCTGGGCAGGGAATACATGGTCCGTGCTTGTCATCCTCCAGGGTATGGACACCGCCGGAAAGGACGGGACGATAAAACACGTAATGTCCGGTGTCAACCCCCAGGGCTGCCGGGTAACCAGTTTCAAGGTACCCACGCCGGAAGAGACCGATCACAATTTTTTGTGGCGTTACAGCGTGAAACTGCCGGAGAGGGGGGAAATCGGGGTATTCAACAGGTCATATTATGAAGATGTCCTCGTTGTCAGAGTACACCCGGATCTGCTGGATAACCAGCAACTCCCCGCCGGAAAACGGGGTAACCGTTTCTGGAACGAACGGTTCGAGGACATCAACGGGTTTGAACAGCACCTTGTCAGGAATGGCACACTCATCCTGAAGTTTTTCCTTCATATTTCAAAGGAGGAGCAGAAAAGGCGACTGCTTGGAAGACTGGATAACAATGCGAAGTACTGGAAATTTTCCCTGTCTGATCTTTCCGAACGGCAATACTGGGATGAATACCAGGAGGCATACGAAATAATGCTCGGAAAAACAAGTACCGGCTATGCACCGTGGTGGATCATTCCGGCCGACTATAAATGGAGAGCCAGGACACTTGTCTCGGACATTATTACAAGGGAGATAGAAAGACTCCCCTTACATTACCCGGAAGTGTCCCCGGAACAGATGGATCAGATCACAACGGCTCGTGACAAACTGCTGCAGGAATAAATTGATGGACCATGCGTATCGTGGTGGCACTCGGCGGTAATGCCCTTCTCAGGCGTGGACAACCGTTGACAGCGGAAGTCCAGCGCCAGAACATCAGGACTGCAGTCTCGATGATCGTCCCTGCAGCAAAAGAGCATCAGCTGATACTTACGCATGGTAACGGCCCCCAGATTGGGCTGCTCGCGCTTGAGCAGGCCGCATGTATGAAGGGATCCGGCACAAGGGGAACAAGGGCCCCTGTCCTGTATCCGTTCGATATCCTTGGGGCGGAAACCGAGGGAATGATCGGGTACATGATCGAACAGGAGATCGGCAACCTCCTCGGCGGGGAACCGCCTGTTGCTACGGTACTCACAATGGTCGATGTCGATCCGACGGATCCTGCTTTCGAAAATCCGGAAAAATTTATAGGGCCCGGCTATGAAAGGGAAGAAGCGGACAGGATCCGAAAATCCACGGGCTGGATATTCAAAAAAGACAATGAAATCTGGCGAAGGGTCGTCCCATCACCAAGACCGCTTTGTATTCATGAGATCCGGCCCATCGGGTGGCTTCTCGAGAAAGGAACACTGGTCATCTGCACCGGGGGCGGGGGTATTCCCGTTGTCCGTGATCAGGGCAACACCGGGATGAGGGGAGTCGAAGCCGTTATTGACAAGGACCTCGCAAGCGGGCTCCTGGCACGGGATCTGGGAGCAGACTGCTTTATTATGGTTACCGATGTGAAGGGTGTCTTTCTTGATTATGGAAAACCTTCCGAACAAATGCTCGGAACAACAACCCCCCGGACTTTACGGAAACTCATGGACCATTTTCCTCCGGGATCCATGGGGCCGAAAGTTGATGCAGCCTGCGAGTTTGTGGAAAAAACCGGCGGTGATGCGGTGATTGGATCTCTTGAGGACATCGGCCGGATTTTTGCTGGTCGGGCTGGGACCCGGGTAAGGCCCGATTCTTCAGATGATGTTTCCCCGGGTCAGGATAAACGATAGCGATGAAGTATGGGGTATATTCGGAAGTCGGAAAACTTCGGAAAGTAATTGTGTGCCGCCCCGGTCTTGCCCACATGAGGCTGACTCCGGATAACAGCAGGGAATTCCTGTTCGATGAAATCATCTGGGTTGCAAGGGCAAAGGCCGAACATTATAACCTCGTCGAAGTAATGAAAGAACACGGAGTCGAAGTGCTCGAGCTCCATGACCTCCTCGCAGAGACCCTCCGGCAACCAAAAGCCCGCGAATGGGTCCTCGATCGAAAAATCACCGCTGATACCATCGGTCTCGTCGGCCTTGCCGAGATTCGCCGGTGGCTGCTGGAAATGCCAGCAGTGGAGCTCGCAGAGCGTCTTATAGGTGGAATAACCGCAGGGGAAATCCCGTTTGATGAATTTAAGGGGCTGAAAAAAATTACCGGCATTCATGGAATGCTTGTCCCACCCCTGCCGAATATGATATTTACCCGCGATGCCAGTTCGTGGATATACAACGGGGTCTCACTGAATCCGATGCACCGTCCGGTCCGCAGATCGGAAACACTGCTCATGGCTGCAATATACCGGTATCACCCCGGTTTCAGGGAGGCGGTATTCAATACATGGTTTGGAGATCCTGATCATGATTACGGCCCTTCGACAATGGAGGGCGGTGATGTAATGCCGGTCGGTAACAGGGCAGTCCTTGTCGGGATGGGAGAGAGGACTCTCGGGCAGTCGGTGATGCAGATGACCCATGCACTCTTCGAGAAAAACGCCGCCGATCGCGTGGTGGCATGTTCATTTCCGAAAACCAGGGCCGCGATGCATCTCGATACGGTATTTACCCTGTGCAGTGCCGACTTAGCCACGGTTTACAAAGAGGTTACCCGCCGGATACGATGCTTCAGCTTCTATCCAAGTGAAACCGGAGAGTTGAAAATCGAGGAAGAACACGGTTCATTCCAGGAGGTCGTTGCGGATGCGATGGATATTCCGAAAATACGGATGATTTCAACTGGCGGGGACTGGTTCGAACAGGAACGTGAACAGTGGGACGATGGCAATAACGTCCTGGCACTGGAACCGGGTCTGGTCGTCGGTTACGACCGGAACGTGTTCACGAACACCAAGCTCCGGAAGGAGGGGGTCGAAGTAATCACCATACCGGGATCAGAACTCGGGCGGGGACGCGGCGGGGGACATTGCCTGACGTGCCCTGTCGTCCGGGATCCGTTGTAAATTCATCGAAGGCATCGGGAATTCTACCAAAATTCGAAAATCCTCAAGGTCAATCAGGACCTGTCGTGTAATCAGGGATAAATACGCCTGATTGCCGGAGCCAAAAAAGTATTTTTTCTGAATCCTGACAAAAGTAAATCATTTAATTCCCTCGGGATTAAGGTTTAATTCTGAGTACCATGGCTGATAATGATGAGTTCCAGGATATGAAAGACCCGGGCTATGAAATATTCATAGCCCTTGTGTCGATCCTTTCCGTGATCAACCTCTTTATCGAATTCCTCCCCGTCATCAACATCAACGCAAGGAATGTTCTCGAAATTATTAATGTCGGACTTTCGATTATCTTTATCGGAGATTTCTCGTACCGGTTGATAACAGCGAAATCCCGATCCTATTACTTTATCAGGGACTGGGGTTGGGCTGATTTACTTGCCTGTGCCCCGGTATTCAGGATACTCCGTCTTTTCAGGATTGCCAAGGCCTATAAAATTATTACCCGGCTCGGCTTTGACAACATCGTACAACAATTGTCCCGGAAAAGGGCAGAATTTGCCTTGTACATTCTCATCTTTTCGGTGATCCTGATACTGGAGATGGGGTCGTCCTGGGTTCTTCTGGCCGAGAGCACTTCACCTTACGCAAATATAACAAGCGCCAATGACGCGGTCTGGTGGGCCTATGTAACGATTACGACGGTCGGTTACGGGGACAAATACCCTGTGACAACACTTGGACGGATTGTGGGAATAATTGTAATGACTACCGGCGTCGGTATTTTTGCGACCTTTGCCGGGTATTTGTCCAGTAAGCTCCTTACGCCTCCAAAAGAACCTGAGAAACCAGAACCCGGTAACCATGACTTTGAAAAGGAGATGATTGCCCGGCTCGATGACTTGAAACAACTCGTGAAAACCCAGGATAACAGGGACAGGGATATCCAGGCCAGACTTGAACATCTCGAAACCCTCCTCGTAACGGAACGCGTTGAAAAACCGCCAGGACCGGGGCAACTGACAAAAAATGAACCAAATGAGCCCGGGTTATCTGCAAAACCGGTTAAAAATAAGGATTTCAGGTCAAAGTTCTGGAAAAACATGTCTTTCAGATAATATTCAGCGGCAGATTAGGGATGTGGTTGTAAATTTTCATTGGGCTGATATATCCGTATATTAGTCAAAGGGGGTCCTCAAAGCCGTTCCATACTTTTTATATAATAGTCCCTTCAAGGAATGATTGAGATGCTCTCGCTCCTGCTCATCGGATTAACTGTTTTTGCAATCGCCATATTTGTTTATTCCCTGGTATCGCATCGTCTCGAGGGTTCAATGGTGACGGCCCCTATGATCTTTGTCGTGATCGGGATGCTCGTCAGCCCTGACGGGCTCGACATCATCTCGCTGGGCCCTGCCAATTCGTTGATCCTGGTTTTTGCAGAAATTGCACTCGTATTGATCCTGTTTTCTGACGCTGCACGGATCAATTTCACTGCACTGAAAGGAAACCGGAGTATCCCGGCCCGTCTCCTTGTAATAGGCCTCCCGCTTACCATATTTGCCGGATCTGTTACAGCCATTCTCATGTTTACGAATATCGCCCTTCCGGAAGCGGCCCTTATCGGGGCGATTCTTGCACCTACCGATGCCGGTCTCGGCCAGGCGATCGTGAACAGTCCGAAAGTGCCGGCAAAGATACGCCAGGCATTGAACGTCGAGAGCGGATTAAACGATGGGGGTGCGATTCCGTTTTTTGCATTCTTTTTAGTTCTCGCCGAGGCTGAAGAGTATCATATTCCTGCGGTGGCATGGCTGACATTCGCAGCAGAGCAGATCGGGGTCGGCATTCTTGTCGGCGTGCTTGTTGGTCTTGTTGGCGGGTATTTGGTCAACAAGGCACTGGGAAAGGGTCTGATGACGGGCAGGTTCCAGTGGATCGGGTTCCTCTCACTGGCAATAATGTCATTCGTGGTCGCCGACGCACTGGGTGGAAGCGGATTCATAGCCGCATTCGTGGGGGGAATAGCGACGACCATAACAGGAAAACAGGTCAGTGAATCAATTATCGAATTCACATCGACCGGGGGAGAATTGTTCAGCCTGGCAGTGTTTTTTATTTTCGGGGTAATCGTTGCAAGCCTGATCAACGGGATTACCTGGTTCGTTTTCCTTTATGCGATTTTCAGCCTGACCGTGATCAGGATGATACCTGTTGCAATATCGCTGGTAAAAACCCGGTTGCAGCCAGAATCTGTCCTTTTCATGGGATGGTTCGGTCCACGCGGACTTGCATCGGTTGTCCTGCTCCTCATTACCATCAACGAGGCGCCGGGAATTCCCGGTCTCCCCACTATCATGGTCGTTGTCAGCACGACGGTATTACTGAGTATCTTCGTGCACGGGATTTCGGCCAACCCGGCAATAGATCGCTATGCAAAAATAATGGCAGCGTTACCCCCGGACGCCCCGGAACTCAGGGAAGTGGTGGAATCACCAACCCGTTTACATGCGAAGGTCGAATGACGTGGTTCCCGATAAAAAAGCGTAGATTATACCAATAAATTATTGAGGAATACTGAATGGCAGATGGCAGTCAGCACCCGGCAGCAGTCGACCAGAAAATCTGGCAGATCATAGTAATCGCCTTTATCGCTATTGCATTCACGGCGGTCTGGCTTACAGCATATGAAAAACTCAATATCATCATATGGATGAATGATTTCGTAGCAGACAACCGGTGGACCATCCCGGCCGGGGTTCTCCTGTTTTCGTTTCTCGTCGGCCTCTGTGAAAAGTACCTTAATGCACCGAATGTGATAACGGGAGGCTTCGCGGAATCGATGCAGGGAGAGGGCTCTCATGGAGATTACAAGCTGTTTCCCGGGACGCTTCTGTCATCATTTTTTTCTCTGTTTTCCGGTGCGAGCGTTGGACCTGAAGGGCCGCTTGCCTTTCTCGTCTCGGAAATTTCTGCCTGGATACGCAGGAAACTGAAGGTTAACAGGGATTCGGCACTTGGTTTCGATGTCGCGGCCCTCGCTTCGGCCTATAATGGTATAATCGGAAGTCCGCTGTTTACGGCTGTTTTTGCAACTGAATTCAATGTCGGGAAAAAAGACGGGCTGAAATTTCTTGCCTGGAACCTCATTGCCGGGATAATCGGGTTCCTGTTTTTTTATTTTGTCGGTCTGAAATCCTTTGCAAATTTTCTTTCGTTCCCGGCCATAAAGGAAATTACAGGGATAGAAGTGGCCTATGCGATTGTCCTTGGCGTACTTGGTGCATTTGTTGCGATAATGATGGGCCTGGCAATGAAGGGAATAGGTGCCGTGATGGAAAGGACATTCAAAGACCGGGTCATGACAAGAATCATGGCTGCTGCAGTTATCATTGCAATTGTCTGCTATCTTATCCCGGACCTGATGTTCTCGGGTGAAACCCAGATCCATTCGATCATCGGGGGGGCTGCCCAGATCGGTATTGTTATGCTCCTCCTTATGGCGGTTCTGAAGGCATCGCTTCTTGCATTATCATTCAAGAGCGGCTACCTGGGCGGACCGATATTCCCGACGATGTTTACCTGCACGATGATCGGCCTTGCTTTAAGCCTTGCATTTCCCGGGACCCCGACGGGAATTCTTGTGTTATGCCTTATGGTTGCGGTGATTACCCTTGCACTGGGGGTCCCTTTGACGGCTATCCTCCTGGTAACCGTTGTCGGGACCGCAGATCCGAACATGATCGTATTGCTTGTCGTGTCATCGGCAGTGGCGCTCATTCTCGGCATTCTATTGAGGGAGATACGGGCGAAACGAGCCGGTAACGGGAACATTAATACGAAGTCTGAAGTTGAAACATCCGTATAAAATTTTTAAATAGCACAAGAAGGCAGGTCTGTATTCGTATGGAGGGATGACCCTGTCACACCAATAAGCCCGATTTTTTGGAAGATTATAACGGTGTCGGGATCAGCCGGAATATACGGCGGTATCCGTATTAAATAAACGAGACAAAAAAATATTATTTTCCCGCTCTGTTGATATCCTATATACCCCATAGCATTTTCATTTGCACATGGTTCTGCTGACTTGTAATTGAAGACAACCCGACGCTCCCGGGGCTCTGCCCCGCCGTTGTGGCGACCCCGGTTGGGATAGTGACTGCACAGGAACCGATTAATTCTCAATTCAGATCGACCCTGTCCGCTGACTATCCTGCCTGGGGAGGGACATGGAGGGGGGGTGAAACCCCCTGTCGGAGTGACAACTAATGATACATGAGGATGTCAACAAAGCCTATTTTCTGGGAAAAGGTGCAAAATTTCAATAATTACCCTGGAACCATAACGATCATTACCGTTCGGGATACCTTTCTGGTCCGGTATTTCACCCGTGATCATATCCGGGTTGTCGGATTTTCAAATGGTAAATCTGAAAGAGAAAGGAAACTCCAAAAAAATTATTTAAAAGCCAGAAATTCGGAAAAAATACCCGGAAAACAGATGCTCTCCATATTTCATTATACAGGGATCTCAATTCTTGTTTTAAATATCCCCGGATCAGGTATTGATATTCGTTAAATGTCGTTTTTAAATAGTTCTATGATCTATACCATTTCCTAGACCACACACCATGGTGACCAAGGATGAAAAAATTAAAACATACGGTTAAGATCGAACGTGACGAATACGGGATGGCGAGGTTTATTACGGCCTATAAAACAGCAGCACAGCGCAAACTTGAGGGAAAAAATAAAAGAAATGAGATTTCAAGAGAGTCGCATGCTGAATTCGAGCCAGTATCCGATCGTACGGACCCGGTTGAGGTCATAAAAAAATCCAGCGAAGGCAGGTGGAAACATCTTATACCTATCCGGTATGGTCGTATGTCAAAAACACCCTTTACATTCCTCCGTGGTTCGGCATCCCTCATGGCCATGGATATTGCTACGACTGCAACACCTGATATACGGGTGCAGGCCTGTGGAGATTGTCATCTGTCAAATTTCGGCCTGTTTGCAACACCTGAACGAAACCTCATATTCGATATTAATGATTTTGATGAAACCCTTCCTGCACCATTCGAATGGGATATAAAGCGCCTGGCGACGAGTTTTTATGTCGCTTCACTGGACAACAGATTTTCCGAAAAAGACTGTAAAATAGCGACCAGACGTTGTGTGACGGCATATCGTGAAGCAATAGCCGCATTCGCCTCGATGAAAGTACTTGATGTATGGTATGCAAAGTACGATATAGAGACCGCTATTGCACAGGCGCCCGATGCTGAAGCGAAACGCCGGCGACAATTAATGGCTGAAAAGGCGAAATCGACCGTGACAGAATCTGTTTTTCCCAAAATTACCCAGGTGATCGGGGGAAAACGTTCGATTGTCGATCAACCTCCCCTTATTTACCATCCCCCCCATGATCTGAAGTTACCTGAAGGGCTAATCCCTGTATTCGAGATGTACCGTGAAACCCTGCCTTACGAGCGCCGGTTATTGTTGGACCGTTTCCATATCGAAGACCTCGCAATCAAGGTAGTGGGCATCGGAAGTGTCGGGACCCTCTGTGGTGTGATATTATTAATGGCAGAAGAAAAAGACCCCCTTATCCTCCAGATAAAAGAGGCGAACTTATCGGTCCTTGAACCCTATGCAGGTAAAAGCGATTTCAAGCACCACGGGGAACGTGTTGTCGTCGGCCAGCGACTGATGCAATCGGCAAGCGACATGCTTCTCGGCTGGGCAACAGGGGCAGGAAAAGATCATCGTCATTTCTATATCCGGCAACTCAAGGATATGAAATTCTCCTTTGATATCGGCATGATGAACTCACTACAATTATGCCGTTATGCGGAGGTCTGCGGGTGGACCCTCGCCCGGGCCCATGCACGATCAGGCGATGCAGCGATGATATCCGGATATGTTGGAAAGACCGATGTCTTTGACCGGGCAATCGGTACATTTGCCAGGATCTATGCCGAGCAGACGGAAAAGGACTTTGAGGTTTTTACCGGAGCTATTGAATCAGGCGAAATTAAGGCTGAGATGGAACAATAATCTTTTTTTTTTCAAAAAAAAAAACTGGTTTTTCGAATTCTTTATCATTGATAAGCCCCCTGATACCTTGAGGTGATGGAGTGTGGCCCTGAACGGTTCGGCCATAAAAGAACTTAACCTGGACAATTTTTTGGTAATAGCCAGGCAATTTATCCGGGCATTCGCATTTATCATGGGGATCGGTATAGCCATACCTCTCGTTATCGGTTTTATTTTCGGAATACAAACGGGAAAAATATTGGCATTGATACTGTCAACGGTAATCCTTCAGAATTGGGCAGCGCCTGTGGGCCTGGGATTTAAAATACCCCCCGGAATTGTTCTCCTGACTATGACCTGCTTTGCGCTTTCGATAGTCCTTGCTATCTTTGAAATACTCAATACGCTGGCCCTTACTTCACCAAGGATTAAGTCATGGCTCGACAAAACAGAAAAAAAAGTTGAGAAATATAAATTTCTCTACAAATACGGTGCATTTGCCTGTTTTTTCATCGCATTGCTGCCTGGCCTGGGACTTGTGGTCACTGCAGTGATTGCCTGGGCGCTTCGTTTCAATAAATGGCTGTCTGTTCTATCAATCATATTCGCATTTTTTCTTACGTCCCTGTTAGTCGTACTCCTTTCACTCGGTGTCCTGACGGATGTTTTTCCCATTTAATATTCGGTTTGTTGAAAGTCATGTATTTTACTATATTTCCATTGTTCAATTGTTCTCCATTTCCGATTATGTTAAGTAAATTTGAGACAAGCTGATGCTCCCAGGGCTGCGCCCCAAAGCTAGTGGCGACCCCGGTTGTGATAAAGACCGTACGGGAACCGGTTAATTCACAATCCCGATTAAACCGGTCCTCTGGCTCGTCCTGCATTAAATTCACATCAATTCAGGAATCTTTTCCGGGACAAACTTTGATAGGTGGCTGAATCAATCTATATCTGTTGCTATGGACCTCCTCTTTGTCGTTGTAATAATTTTAAATATCATCTTTGGGATCAGTATTGTGTTTTTTGAGCGAAAGACCCCGGAAATTGCCCTCGCATGGTTAACGGTTCTGGTTTTTATCCCGGTCCTCGGATTTTTCTTATACCTTGCATTCGGGCGTAACTTTTACCGCACAAGGCTTTTCAAAAACAAGGAGGAAGACGACAGGAAAATACAGGTGCAGGTCGCGGCCCAGCTGCAGGAAGTGACCAGGATCGACGAGTCGAGCGATGATGAGAGATTTGACCGGTTTCTGCGGGTCATCAGGATGCTCCTCGTTAGCGACAATGCCTTCGTAACAAGGGACAATACCATCGAGATTTACACCGATGGTGTTGAAAAGTTCAAAGCATTGTTTGCTGCGATCGATAAGGCAACTGATTTTATCCATATGCAGTATTTCTATATTTCAGATGACGGACTTGGGCAGGAACTCAGGGATCTCCTTACAAAAAAGGCATCTGAAGGGATAGAAGTCAAAGTTCTCGTCGACGGCCTCCCATTTACTTTTACTTCCCGCTCGTTCTGGCAACCGTTAAAAGATGCCGGGGGGAAACAGGCACTATTTTTCCCGGGATTTCTCAGGTACTTCAATGTGAGGTTCAATAACAGGAACCACAGGAAAATCGTTGTCATTGATGGGAAGACTGCTTTTTGCGGGGGGTTCAATGTCGGCGACGATTATATCGGGAAAGGGAAAATAGGATACTGGCGGGACACCCATGTCAGAATCGATGGAGAGGCTGCGCACGCACTTGAGATGCGCTTCCTGATGGACTGGAACTATGCGGCAAAAGACACCGTTGAATATTCCCCTCGATATTTCCCGGGGGTGAGGGGTACCGGTCCGGCCACGGTTCAGGTAGTGTCAAGTGGTCCGGATAACGAGTACAACCAGATAAAAGAAGCGTACCTGAAGTTGATCAACACTGCAATCGAGTCCGTTTATATCCAGACGCCATATTTTATTCCTGACCAGAGTATTTTTGATGCACTCAGGCTGGCGGCATTATCAGGAATAGATGTACGGATCATGATCCCAAGCAAACCCGATCATCCAATCGTGTACACCATCAACCATGCATTCATTCACGATATGATCAGTGCAGGAGTAAAAGCGTACGAGTACAATGATGGATTTATTCATGCAAAAACAGTTGTGATCGATGGTGTCGTTGCTTCCGTCGGAAGTGCAAACTGGGACATCCGGAGTTTTAAACTAAATTTCGAGACAAACGTGTTGATTTACGATCGGGGATATGCGAGCCGGCTGAAAAAAATTTTCGAGGAAGATTTGAAAAAATCTACAGAAATAACAATGGCATCGCTCGGAAAACGACCGCTGCCGGATAAGGTTTGGGAGCCGGTTGCGAGATTATTTTCACCGATATTGTAAATGACAGCCGGTTCTCGAAATAGTGTAACTGATAAAGACCATGGATCCCCGGGAAGTTGATCACCGCGAGATTAGGTTTGAAAGACCGAGAGCGGAGAAGATCCTTGCTCTAGGATATTATCCGGCAGATATGCATTTTCACACAGTTCATACCGATAGCACTGTCAGTGTCCGATCATTACTGAAACGGATTAAAAAAACAGGTATAGGCTGTGCAGTAACCGATCATAATGAGATTTCCGGCGCTTTATCCGCCGTCAGCGAAGGACCCGGCCTTCTTGTCATTCCAGGTATCGAGATAAGCACCTGTGATGGCCCTCATATCCTTGTTTATTTCTACAGCCCTTCTGACCTGGAGGATTTTTTTCAAAAGTACATTAAACCGAACCGCCGTGAGAGCCCGTGGATGCTAACGAAATTGACAAGCCGGGAAATACTGGAGGCGGCAGAGGGCTACAGTTGTCTTCGCGGTGCTGCACATCCCTATGGATATTTCATGTTCAATTCAGGACTTGCAAAATGCGTTGAGAGTGGCTTTCTTGACGCGTCGTTATACGAGCAATGTGACGTAATTGAGGGAATTTGTGCAAATATGGCTCATAATGAAAATCTCCGTGCGATTTCCCTTGCTTCAAGGCTTGGGTTGCCAATGACCGGAGGATCGGACGGCCACGTGATTTTCGATCATGGCAGTGCCGTGAGCTGCACCAGATCACCTGATCCACAGGAATTCCTTGATGAAATAAGGAAAAAGAAGGCGGTTGTTATCGGTCGCGAAAATAACCTGTTTTCGAAGATCATCACCGGTGCAGCCATCAGTGCGCGATTTTTACCGTGGTTCTTTCCATCGGTAAAAATTCATTACGAGAGTACGATGCTGCGGTTCGGGCGGTTTTTATCCAGACGACGGTAGGTGCGCTCACAGATAAATGCATAACATGAACGAGACCAATGTCCCAATCACGGGAAGTAACCTTTAACCTGGTATTGAAAAATTGAAATTTGGAAATAGAGAAATTTAAGGTGTATTCAGGAAGACCAGGTAACTCCCATTGACATTTGTCATATTCAGCTGGGTGCTGGTAACATTATAACTGTTCGCGGCCTGGAGCATTTGAAGGTATGCTGTTTCGGTGGCGGCGGTATCGGCACAATACATCATGGTGGATGCCAGAGGACCGATGGTGATGCCTTTTCCTGCAGGATAAACAAGTCCCGTGAGCGAATACCCCCCGTTATAGTTATTGCACCCGGCAAAACCTGAGACCGTTCCATTGCTGTAAAAAGCGGCTGTAATCGACGGATTGGTGGTTACAGCCTTATTAATCCCAACAGATGTCACAAGAGCTTTCAGGTACCATACTCCCTGCAGGGCAGGATCGTTTTTCGGAGGAATTACCGTGGTGCTGATGTTGACATTCGTGACATTGTAGCTGGTAACGTTCGAGGCGACAATTGCATTCGAAATAGTCGTATTTGTGATAAGAGTCGGTGGGAAAAGAACCGCGTTAATAACCTGGATTTCACCATTGTCTGTTTTAATATTTGATGCTACGATCTTTGCGCCATTAACGTAGACCGAACCGTTCGTGACATTCAGGTGGATATTCTCTCCTTCGAGGGTTTTGAGCGTAGTGTTATTCGTGAAGGCAGAGGTCATGTAATCTCCCTGCACCACGTGGTACTTCAGGATATCAGACAGCTGACCTGAAGGGGTTATCAGAAGTCTTTGAAGCGTGTCATTGGGGAGGTTTGCGAACGCGGAATCGGATGGTGCGAATATGGTGTAAGGCCCCGGTCCGTTCAGCACGGTATCCAGCTTGGCAGCCTGTAACGCTGCTACGAGCGTTTTTAAATTCCCATTGGCAACTGCCATATTTACAATTGTATTTGCGGGTGCCTGCGTCGTGGTAACGACTGTTGTTACCGGGGTTGACACCGTCGTGGCCGGTGGAGTGGTCGTCGGCGTAGTGCATCCCGCTATAATGACTCCTGCGATACAAAGAGCTGCAAATGCGATTAAAATTTGTTGCTTCATCATTTCATCTCGTCCCCCAATCGGGTAATCTTATAGGAATTAACCCGATATATATGCGTTCCTGTTTAACGGTATTGATTTGCCTGATGGTGGAGCCCTGTCAGGAAAACATACCGATTTGATCCCCATCAATGGTAACCGCTGTACCAAATGAAAAATAAGTGAATATCCCTCAACAATAAATAGTAACTCGAAAATCTCTAACATTGTTATAACAATTCCCGGCCGACAAGGGAAATTTTTTTTCCACGTTACGATTCTCATTCTGGGCATATGAAATATTCAACCTGCAGAAAACCGTGAACGAGGATATATCTTCCCCGGGCATCCGGCGCCTTAATCACCTGAAGCAATCGGCATCCCATCAGGGCCTGCTTCGGCTTTTTCGACCGTGACCTTGCTGGTAATGACCCTTTTCACGGCAATCCTGATGGTCCCTTTGTTCATGATGTACTGGTGAAGAAATATATCGATCGGGTCCCAGAGTGCAACCCAGCAGAAAATAATAATCGCACCGATTGTTATCTCTCCCCAGATGTCCTGAGTATGCCATGAGAGTGCGTATAAACCTATAAGGATAAGGAACGCAGAGATCGAAAGACCGGTAATAAGGCCATATTTTATTCTTTTCCTTAAAATACGGAGATTTCTTTTTGCCTTTTCGCACCGGTATCTGAAATATGTCCGGAATGCCAGCGGCAGGTCGGTCTCAACCTCTTTTGTTACTTCCGACACAGGAAACCTGATAATATATTCGACTGGTTTATGTGGTTCCCTGTCAATAATCGCATAGATAACTGCATCTTCTGCTTCTGGCGACAGGTCACGCTGACCGATTGGGGAGGGGTCATCAGGATCAAAAAACTGGTTAACCCGCTTGAAACTAAGCTCGACTACCAAACGATCGTCGAGCTCCCTTATTTTTTCGATATAATTGGTCATGATGAGATAACAGGCAAAAACGGCAGGAATTCCTGCAAATTCGCATGACTGTCCTTAACGAAATCCTGTGTTGATACTATTAGTTATAATTTTGTATTTCTCTTTGGCAATATCACCGTCTCAGAGAAATAAAAATGTCGGACCTGTCGCTAAATCCCTGGTTTTTCAGGATCGAAACTCTGCACCTTCATTACGGGCTCGATAATTCGTTTGATCGGCACCTGATAAAGGGTTAACACCCGCTAAAAAATTAGAATAATAAAAGGAATTTAAGCTGGTTTTGCTTCCATCGGATGGCCCTTGAGATAAATAGAGCCGATTATTGCGATAAGTCCACCGATAATTCCGAACCATCCAAGGATAAATGGTAACCACAACGTAGTTACAACCGGGTTGGCAAGGATGATACAAGCGAAGATTATCAGGAGTATGCCGATAATTCCCGCACCCCAGCCGCCACCCTTAAACGCAGCAAAAAGGCTCACAAACCCCATGATCAGGCCCCACACACCAACGAAGATGATGAAAATGTACGGTACGACAAAGGCCGAATAATAGGGATAAGCAAGAATTGCAAGACCGGCGATAATTCCAAGGATCCCGAACAGGATCTTCCAGCCGGCATTTGTTTTATCGACTGCAAGGCTGAAGAGGCCGATTAATCCGCTGACAAACCAGTAGGCACCAAGGAATGTGACCAGTACCAGGAGTGTCCCATATGGATAGGTGAGTAAGAAAATCCCAAGGATCAGTGTTATGATCCCCTGGATGAGTACCAGCCACCAGGGAAAGACAGGCATTCCCGGTGTGATCGACATAGACGGGGTCGTTGTTTCAGTCATAGTAATTCCGATGGATAGGTTTACCACAAAGCATATATGTTTTATTGTCTTTTCAGACAGCCGATATGGTCATCAAGCCCGGTTATCGGGTAGTCGGTTTTTATTTTTGTGCTTATTCTGCCGGATAAATGGTCAGGGATCACATTACTTACGTTATCGGGGTGTGAAAAACTACAAAAAAAGTATCCGGAACTTTTCCGGATAGAAATTACCGGTTATTTCTTTTCTTCAGTCTTTCCTTCTTCCTTTTTCTCTTGTTTTGCTTCTTTTCTGCCTTTTACTGCTTTCACCGCAGCTACCTTTCCTAACAATCCCATGATGTCCCTCCTGGGCTCAACGTATGGTTCCGGAAGTGCTGTCCGGAGTTGGGCTCAAAATATGCAGCTCTTATTAACTTTTATAGTTATGGGTCATTCGGGAACGGAAAAATTTTAATCTTAAGTAATTAATGGTGAAATTCTCTATAATTTTTTTGAAGATCTGAACCGGCTCCCGACAACGACCTGTTGATAATGTTTCCTCTTATATTCCAAGGAGTTTTTTCTTTGCAGCTGCGAACTCATCATCGGTCAGGACCCCGGACTGGTGGAGAGATGCAAGTTGTTGTAACTGGGCATTGATGTCTCCTCCCGGGGCGGCGGCCTGAGGCATCGCCTGCGCGGCCTCCTGTGCCCCCTGTTGTTTAATTGCATTGACCTGGGACTGAGCCTGCATCGCTTCCTGTGCTCCCTGCTCTTTCAGTGCTTCCGCCTGTGCTGCCGATTGTTGGGCCCGCTGTTCGCCCATTTTCATCCCGGCTGCGAGCATGATCATTCTTCCTCTCATATCAGGCCCCTCCCTGCGATTTCATGGCCTTTTCTGCTTTTACAATTGCTTCCGGAGGGATACGACCCATGTCGATCAGCTCGGCATCGGCTTCAAGCAATGCTTTCTTAAACCGGATTGCCCACAGGTTTTCAAACAACAGGAGCCCTGCAGAGCTGTTTTTCGGTAGTGTCCCGGCAATTACTTCGATATCAGGTTCCGTGAACCATTCACTCGTGTTCTTTGTAAGCTCCCGGAATGCCGCACCTGCTTCTCCTTCCAGGTTCTTTGGTTCAATGGTCCCAAGGTTTCCCTTCTCGTCCTTAATGAGAAATACAAGGTCTATCACACGGACAATTCCTTCTTTCTCAAGTCTGAGGAGTTCAGGAGCAATTTTACCGCTGAACTTGTTTCCCGGGAATCTGACCATCAGGTAATCCACGGGCCCCATTACGGTTTCTGCTTTTTTCAAATTCGTTTCCGTCATGCTACTCCTAGACCTTCTTTTTTTAAATGAAGAGTCCCGGTGAATAGTAGATAACCTGAAGCAATAATTCTTTTTATAAACAATTCTCCTGTCGTCTTTAATGTCCGGATGAGGGAATATCCCGATTATATTAAAGTTTCATCACCGGGTGATGAAAAAGCTCTCCATTTATTGGGATTTTTCCGGTAAAGATTTAATATTTTCAGCCTCATGTCTTTCCTTGATAAACAAGCCCGGCGGGGGATAAATGACTAAGGAAAAACCCGGAATAATTTTGAACCTGAATAACGTCATAAAGACACATATCCCCGTTTTATCCTGGTTTCCCCGTTACGACCGGAAATGGTTTCGTTTCGACATCATAGCAGGTCTTACCCTTGCGGCGTTCGCTATCCCGGACGGGATGGCGTATGCATCGCTTGCCGGCCTGCCTCCCCAGTACGGGCTCTATTCGGCCCTTGTTGCTCCATTGATTTTTTTTATTTTTACTACGTCCCGCCAGGGAATCGTAGGGCCGAGTTCGTCCGAAGCGATACTGCTGGCATCGGTCCTTGCCGTTGTCGCACTGGGCGATCCCTACCGGTATATCATGCTTGCCTCGATGACTGCCATTCTCGTCGGGATCATTGCCCTTATCGCCTGGGCGTTCAGAATGGGGTTCCTCGTCAACCTCATATCAGGCTCTGTACTGAAAGGGTTCCTGGTCGGGACCGGGGTCGTGATCATCGTGGGCCAGATCCCCAAAATTATGGGAATTGCAGGGGCTCCACCGGATTTTATTGCAAAAATTGTCTATATCCTCGCGAATATCGGGTATGCAAACGTATATTCCATAGCGATCGGGGTTGGCGGGATAATTGTTCTCTATTTCCTGAATAAAAGGTATTCAAAGTGGCCAAATACCCTCATTCTCCTTATTGGAGCGATCGTCCTGATGTCCGTCACCTCTCTTGCAACTCTTGGAGTACAGATTGTCGGGACCGTCCCTGGCGGGGTGCCCTGTTTTGCAGTCCCCGATGTATCTTTGCAGGATACTGAGGCGGTATTCCCTCTTGCCCTGGCACTTTTCCTGCTCTCGTACGTGGAGCTGACGACAATTACCCGGATGTACGCCAAAAATCACCGTTATGACATCGACACAAACCAGGAATTACTTGCCCTTGGTGCAAGCAGTGTCGGAACCGGGTTTTTCCAGGGTTTTCCTATTGCAGGTAGTTTTGGAAAATCTGCGGTCAATGACCGGGCAGGAGCATTGTCGCCCCTTGCCGGTGCAATCGCGGGTTTGGTTATTATCCTTGTCGTGATGTTCCTGACCGGATTTTTGTACTATATCCCTGCACCCATCCTTGCGGCCCTTATTATTGTCGCGGTTATAACAATGGTTGATTTTCCAGGATTCCTTAGAATAGGGTCAATTAACAGGCCAGAGATGTATATTGCCCTTATCACGTTTGCATGCGTCCTGATTTTTGGAATCCCGACAGGGATACTTATAGGCGTTATTCTGTCCCTGATTGATATCCTTTACAATATTTCTTTCCCCCACATTGCCGTCCAGGGCCGTATCCCCGGGACATCATTATACGGAGATATAGAACGAAGACCCGGGAAGGAAGAGATCCCGGGAGTTATCATCGTCAGGATCGATGCACCCCTGATATTCGCAAATGCAAATGTCTTCAAGGAAACTATCAGAACTCTCATCGAGGAACGCACAACACAAACAAGGCTCGTATTGATCGACCTGGCCCCGTCCCCGATAATCGATACAACTGCAGCCGAAATGATTAAAGATCTCTACAGCGAGCTGAAACGACAAAATATCAGTCTCATGATCCTGAATGCTTCAGGAAGGGTAAGGGACATCCTCCGTGCAATTGGTATCGATGAAATAACCGGTGTACTGAAGCCAAATATTGCGATCGATGATGTCATCCGGGAATGGATAACCGATCAGCTCTGATGATCCCGGTTTGTATACGAAGATCCGCTCTTGAACCGGACATATACCGATCCTCAAACGTATCGGTAATTGCACATTCCTGAAACGTTAAAGGAATTTTTACGGCCTTTCTACCGTTTTAACGTGAGAAAAATTTGATTCTGACCGGCAATAAGAACCTTTTTTTTTAACGCTGCCCGGGTGTTCTTCTTCAACCCAGTGATTTTAAGGGCACCAGCTGATCATATACCCTGTACCTGTCCCCGCTGACCAGGGAAATATCAACGATCACCCGATCTAAATGGGGGGTACCATTCAGAATTATTTCGCTTCCGACCTTGGGGTATGGCAGCGATTCGTATTCGACTGTCTCGTCTGACCTGATAACGGTGGCATCCATGCTCCTGGTATAGCTCTGCCCTGCGCCACCCCTGAAATCGATGACGATATAGGGATTTGTTGCGATCGGATTTTTCGAGACCTGGACCTCGACAGCATACATTGCAGGCATGGTTTCTACGGGCTGAGGTTCCAAATTGAAAACTACCGACTGAGAAAACGGGGTTGAACCGAGCTGGCCCGAATTATTTACGGCCGGTACTTCAACCGGTCGGGATAGCGGTGAATTGCAGCATCCTGAGAACATTGCCAGGATCCCGCAAACCGCCAGCAGGCACAACATTCGTTCCATGGAATGATCTTCCTGATAGCTATTGAAATTCTTTTCGTTCTCTGGTTAAAGATAAAAGCCCTCCCGGGAAAAAATAATCTTTAAGATCGTTCTCCGGTGATTGATGGGAAAGACTGACGGAGAGTTAAAACCTGTTATGTCATGATCGACCGGTATTGTTCTGTTCTGATTGCTGCAATCTGCCGAATTATCGGAGTTGCCGGAATTCCCCGGGAACATGGAAGTTATTTTAAAAACGTGTGAGCATATGTCAGAAACGGAAGAAAAGTATAAATAGTCACGGACGAGAGCCTCTCAATCGTGGTAAGGGGGGATGAGGCTGTTCAGACATCCTGTGTCCCGGATCCCGTTGCCCGGTCCGCAGGTAAACCTGGTAAAACAATCCAGGACCGACATTGTTCCTGGCCGTTTTTCAGGAGGGAAAGGTATGCTGATAATGGTGCATAGTTGCAAATTGGAATTCCTGCCTGAAGCAGGAATTCGGTTCAGGAATTATGGAGGGATCAATGAATCCGGAAGATAAGCTTACGGTCGTCATTATCGATGACGCTCTTAACGAGGAATCCCCTCACGGAAGGACGATAAAAAGGGTTGTAAACGGGCTGTCTGCTTTCGATATCGAAGTTTTTACTATTGGATCGCTTGATGATGCCCGTTCGGCGTACGCGAACATGCCAGAAGTGGATTGTATTCTGGTCAGCTGGGATTTGGGGGAAAGCAAGTCCGACAACAACGATGATGCAAAACAACTCATCCATGAAGTCAGGGAACGGAACGAGGATATCCCCATATTCCTGATGGCCGAACCTTCCGGTGAAGCACCGACAGCCCTGACGGTGGAGACAGTAAGGGAAGTCAATGAATACATCTATATCATGGACGATACCCCGGAGTTCATCGCCGGCCGGATCACTGCGGCGGCAAACCGGTATAAGGAAAGATTGTTACCCCCGTTCTTCGGGGCCCTCGTGAAATTCTCAAAGGACTTCGAATATTCGTGGCACACCCCCGGTCATGCAGGTGGCACGGCATTCCGTAAATCACCTTCAGGAAGGTTATTTCATAAATTTTTCGGGGAGCAGCTCTTCCGCTCGGATCTCTCAATATCTGTTGGTGAACTCGGGTCGTTGCTCGACCATTCGGGGCCTCTCGGCGAGGCCGAACGGTATGCGGCAAAGGTGTTCGGCGCAGATATGACCTATTTCGTCACAAACGGGACTTCAACGGCAAATAAAATTGTATTCTTTGGCCGGGTCACGAAAGACGATGTTGTACTGGTCGACCGGAACTGCCATAAATCGGCCGAGCACGCACTCACCATGACGCATTCATTTGCGGTATTCATGGTCCCGACAAGGAACAGGTATGGTATAATCGGGCCGATTCCACCGTCAGAAATGACACAAAAGGCTGTCAAGGCAAAAATCCTAGCAAATCCCTTAACCTCGGGGCTGGAGAACAAGAAACCGGTCCATGCCATTATCACCAACTCCACCTATGACGGGTTATGTTATCACGCGACCGAAGTCGAGGACCTCCTTGGAAAGAGCGTGGACAGTATCCATTTTGATGAAGCATGGTACGGGTATGCCCGGTTCAATCCACTCTACCGTGAACGGTTCGCCATGAGAGACGGAGAGAGGGACCCGAAGAGACCGACCGTCTTTGCAACCCAATCGACGCATAAACTGCTTGCTGCATTATCCCAGGCGTCTATGGTGCATGTGAGAAACGGGCGTATTCCCATCGAACATTCAAGGTTTAACGAGGGATTCATGATGCACAGCTCGACATCCCCGCTTTATACGATAATGGCGTCGCTCGATGTCTCTTCAAAAATGATGGAGGGTGCAGCCGGACGGGTACTGACGACGGAATCAATCGAGGAAGCGATCAGGTTCAGGCGCACCATGGCACGGATATACCGGGAGGTATGCGGGACCGGGAAACCCAAGGACTGGTGGTTCGGTATGTGGCAGCCGGAATCCATCACCGACCCGGAAACGAAACGCAAGATCCATTTTGCCGATGCATCCCTTGAAATGCTCCGCGACAACCCATCCGCATGGGTATTGCACCCGGGTGAGCCATGGCACGGGTTTAATCATCTCCCGGAGGGGTACTGCATGCTCGACCCGATCAAAGTCACCGTCACAATGCCCGGGGTTAATAAAGACGGGACGCTCGCAGATTGGGGGATACCGGCAGCCGTGGTTGTAAAATTCCTCGATACCCGCGGGATCGTGAATGAAAAGTCAGGCGACTACATCATCCTGTTCCTGTTCTCGATGGGGAACACGAAGGGGAAGTGGGGGACTTTAATCACGGAATTATTTGAATTCAAACGACATTATGATGAAGGGACGCCGCTTGAGGAAATATTCCCCGACCTGACCTCGACATGGCCCGAACGCTACCAGGGGATGACCTTAAGAAGCCTGACAGAAGAGATGCATGCATTTAAAAAAGAGCATAAAATGTGTGAACTACTCCAGGAAGCCTACTCAGTCCTGCCTGAACCCGCGGTCACGTATGCCGACGCTTATAAAAAACTTGTCCGGGGCGATGTCGAGCATATACCTGTTTCGAAAGCCGGGAACAGAATTGTTGCGACAGGTATTTTTCCGTACCCTCCTGGGATCCCGCTATTTGCACCGGGTGAAAGGACAGGTCGACAAAACGGGCCACTGCTCAAATACTTACACGCCCTGCAGGACTTCGATAACCGGTTCCCAGGGTTCGAACACGACACTCACGGCGTTGAAAATATTAAAGGTGAATATATGATGTATTGTTTAAAGGAGGGTATCAGATGAGTGATGAAACCAGCGCACAGCAGAAATCCGGTATCGAGCCGGTAAAAGTCCTCGGCGTCTTTGCGCTTGCGATGATCAATGTCGCAGCAGTGTTGAGCATCAGGAATTTTCCGTCCATGGCCATGTATGGCTGGTCCTGCATCGGCTGGTACATTATCGGTACGGTCCTCTTCCTGATCCCCCTGTCCCTTGCAGGGGCAGAACTCGCGACAATGTTTTCGGATAAGGGTGGCGGGGTCTACGCCTGGTGCCGGGAGGCATTCGGCACAAAAGGCGGTTTTGTGGCAATCTTCTGCGAATGGTCGAACAACCTCGTCTGGTTCCCGACCGTTCTGGCATTCATTGCATCGACCCTCGCTTTTGCCATTTCCCCGGCGCTTGGTACCAATGCAGTGTACCTGTTCGTGGTCATGATGATCGCCTTCTGGGGTACAACGATAATCGCCTATTTCGGCGAGAACGTCTCGTCGAAATTTCAGAACTACGGGGTCATCCTCGGGAGTATCATCCCTTCGATCCTCATTATCGGTCTTGGCGTATACTGGGGGATTTCCGGGGCTGCAATAGTCCTTCCACCGTTCTCCTGGAGCCAGGTCGTACCGACCATGAACCTCTCGACCCTCCCTTACTTCGCCACGGTCATCCTGCTCTTCGCAGGAATGGAGATGGCCGGGTTCCACGCTCTCGAGACCCGGAACCCGAAAACAGACTACCCGAAGGCGATGGCGATTTCTGCCGTTATTATATTTGCGTGCACGGTGCTCGCAACGCTTGCCATCGCATTTGTCATCCCTGCCAGCGATATCAACCTGGCTGGAGGGGTGATGCAGGCGATCCAGTACTTCTTTGATGCCCTTCATATCCCTGGGGCGGTGGCTCCTATGGCCGTGCTGATCACCATCGGCGGGGTCGTCTCTCTCGCTGCCTGGCTTATCGGTCCGGCAAAAGGACTCGGCGTGGTCGCAGAAGAGGGGAACCTGCCGCCGGTTTTCAATAAGACCAATAAATACGGATCGCCAATGGCTGTGCTTGTCATCCAGGCATTGATCGGGACATTCGTTTCACTGCTGTACGTGTTCCTGCCCTCGGTTAACCAGGCGTACTGGGTACTCTCGGCAATGACGGTCGAGTTGCTCTGCATCGTTTATTTGCTTGTTTTCGCATCGCTCATCAAGCTCCGGTACACAAAGCCCGATGCCCCGCGTCCTTTTAAAATCCCTGGAGGTATGGCCGGCACCTGGATCATTGGGGGAATGGGGGCGTTCGGTGTGATATTTGCATTCGTCGTCGGGTTGATGCCGACTGGTGTATTTTCCGCGGCCCAGACCCTGTTCTATATCGCAGGCGTTCTGCTGGGCACATTCCTTCTCGCCGTTCCGCCGCTGATCTTCCTGAAGCTGAAAAAACCCAGCTGGATAGAGACCGGGAGGACAGGAGAATGAAGCCGTTCCACAGAGTGAATAAAATGTTCATTTCAGGAGGCATTCCATGAGTAAAACGGACAGTGTAGCCCTGACAGTCCTGATCATACTGATCCTGATATTCCTGGTGCCCCTCGGCTGGGTCATGATAGCATTTCCCGCCGAACCGTACCGCATTGTCATGGGTGAACCCATCACCGAGGCTGCACAGAATGCAGGACTCACCATTGTGAATGCAACGAATGTCACATGGAATTTCCCGGGTGCTCTCGGGGGTAAGGTCTATGTTCTGAAAGACAAATCAGGGAACATGCTGACGATCCAGACCCAGTTATTCGACAGCCCTGAATCGAGGGATGCTGCGATCCAGGCACATTCGGCACAGAGCGTGGGAAAAGGTAAACCTATCGGGACGATTGTCGTTATCGGACAGGAGATCGTTTACGTACCTCCGGATCAGGGAGGGATTCTTGTCAACCTCGGACCCGAGCTGCTGAAGCAGAAGGCTGGCAGGTAACTTCTTTTCAACTTTTTCTGGCTTCGCTGGAATTCCTCTTTTATTCTATAGGACATCACTTTTTTCTTATGACCAGGGGGGGTGTCACCACTCCCTGTCCCTCCCCGGGAAGGAAACTCCGGGACAGGGTCAACTGGAAATAGGAACTAATCGGTTCCTGTACAGCCCCGATCCCAACCGGGGTCGCCCCAGCGGCGGGGCGGAGCTCCGGGAGCGTCAGATTGCCTTAATTCGATTAAGTCATCATTGATGAAGAACACCTGCAGTGTGAATGCCGTGCAAATACAGGATGGTGACATAACCTTCTTTTATTGCCTCTCTCCTGGTCAGATACGCGAAAAATTTGAAAAAAGGGTAGTTATTTATCGTTATCGGGAGCACCGGCGCAACTGCAGGGCTCTTCCGAGGGCTGCCCACAACACCCGTCATCGCCGCAGGTTATTTCCTTTCTTCCCGTCAGTGCCGCACGGATCATGGCCCATGCACAGCCAACCCCTGCCTGGACACTGATGGCGCCCTCCGGGCAATTCCGTGCGCATGCACCGCATTCCATACATTTTTCGGGCCGCTGAAGCGATGCCAGGTTTCCATGCATGGAAAAAACCCTGTGGGGACAGACTTCGGTGCAACGTTCGCATCCGACACACTTTTCCGGGTAAAACCGGAGCGAATTCTCCGAATAAGAATTAAAAAGTGACAATTACCAAACCCCCAGGAAATGGGTCAGGCCCACCACCAGGGCGAAGGAAATGCCGATCAACCCTGCGCCGGTCATCACCGGTACATAGGAATAGATCTCCTTTCTTACCCCGGTCCTCGATGTAAAGGGGGTGGACCCGGTGAAATTCAGGGCGAGATACGCAGTAAGTGACGGGATGACGAGCAACAGCGAGATCATTGAAGCGATGCTCACCCATGCGGGCACAACAGTGATGCCCGGGAGATAGGATGCATATGCAAAAGGAATCGCGACGATAAATCCGAGTATGAAACCTTTGGTACTGAAATCAACCGTCGGCAGGTAAGGGAGCAGGACCGGAAATAAAACGGTCCCGGCCACGACTGCAGCAATCAACGCAGCCGGCGGTAACCAGCCACCTGCCAACCAGAGGACGACCGCCCCGATGATCGCCGGGACCAGGGCACTTCGTAATTCGACAGGAATAAGGACGATCCTGTCGCGGACCGGAAACCGGACGGTCCTCATTTCGGGTGTAGCCACCCTCTCCTTCAGGAACAGGGGAAGATCGCCGGCCCTGACCGGACCGTATTCGACATGGAATCCTGTCTCCTTGTGTACGTCATGTGCCGAAACACCCGGGGCACCGAGTTCCGGAAGAACCAGGCGGCGGTGACGGACTACCGTTGCAAGAGCTGTCCTCGTTATCCTGTTTATCAGTTCAGATGTTCCAAACGTTCCCTTTCCAGCCGCACACCACACATTGATACCCTTCGTGTCAAGCACCAGGATGAATGCATCCATACCGGCAAGTGCCGTGCGGACCGCATCGAAACTGAGCGTATAATTTGCCGTTACGACAACCGGCGAGGTGGGGTCAGGTGACCCGAGAGAGTAGAGGCCGGGGACTACCCGGTGTCCGTTCCTGTCCTGCCCAAGTCTCGCCAGTACATGGTCGCGTTTCGCCTTCCTGTCAAGCACCGATGATGTCTCAATAATCAAAGGATTTTCGGTTCCCTGTCCCCCGGAGCCTGCTGTCTGGTCCGATCCTGTCCGGCAACCACAGGGGCCTGGATTCCTGTCTGTCCCTTCACCTTCTGACATCTTCGCAAACCTCCTTATCCACCATGATATCTTTCATTACCGGTGAGAGCACGGTTTTCACCATGTCGGTGAGCCTGTCGTTATGGATGAGCATAAGGCAGCATATCTCCCCTTCCCGCCGGCAGCTGACCAGCGCAAGCCGGTCCCCGGGCCTGATCCGGGCCATGTCCCGCACCTCCTTAGGAATTACCATCTGCCCTCGTTCGTCGGTTGCGATGATCGCCTCCACCCTGCAACCCCCTGGTGAGTTGTCAGGTGTGCAGAGATCATCGCATTGATTCTTACGTCTCATATATTTCTGAATAATATGAAAATTATGATAAAATAAATATTTCTGATATAATGGCAGAAGAGGAAAGAAGTGACGGCATCAGTTTTGTCGATCGGCCCTGTGAAGACCGGTAATGTTAATCAGCATGATTACCATCTTTTATTGATGTAATACATCAAATTACCGGACAATTATGTCCGGTGATCCGGACGACCGGGTGGTTCCATGAGAATCAGTTACCTTATCCTTATGCTGCTGGCTGCCAGTACCTTTCTGGCAGGGATCTGCAGTGCGACAGCAGGTCCTGCAATAACGATCAGCCCCCCTGCCGTGACCCTCACGTCTGGGTCTTCGGTGACGTACAATTTCCGTATCAGTGGCCTCGAGGCCGGACTTGCGGGTTATCGGATGCAGGTGAAAGTGACAAACCCTGATGCCGGGCAGATTACGGCGGTGTCGTTTCCGGACTGGGCAACGGGACCCAAAGTATCGCATCTCCCCTCCGATAACGTGACGGTCAGCGCGACCGATCTGGGGCATCAGGTCGAAGATGGAGCCAGCGGTGTGACTCTTGTGAGCGTTACGGTCACGGCGACGGGTGCGGGAACTGCGAATATAAAAATCCAGAACCTTACGATGCAGGACGACCATTCCGGGACATTCACCCCCGACCTTTCGACGGCACGGCTGACGAGCCGGGGAGATAACGAATCGGCTTCACAGCCCGGTGCCAGCCCTTCCTCTGCAGATCAATCGGTTACGCTGCAGACCGGAACGAACAATTCTCTAAACCAATCCTTCCAGCCTGCCATTCCCACGACGCTATCCACTGCGTCTCCTTCGGTAAGCCCCGGGACAACGACAATTCCGGTCTCTGCCGCAGACAACATCCCGCAACAGAAAGAGACCCTTCCCCAGGTTCCGGTTTATCAGAGGGTCCCGCGTATGGCACTGGTCGGTTTCGGCCTGGTTGCCCTCATCGCGGCTATCGCTCTCCTGTACCTTGGAACTACCAGGAAGATCTGAAAACAATCAATTATTTTGGCAGAATCAGAAGGGGCATCGGGAAGATTTCCTACCAAAAAAAAATTTTTTTCGTCAGGGTTCCTGCAATTCCCCCTCATTCGTAAGGTGTTGGCATGAAAGGAAAGAATCCGGCTCTCCCTGTCACATCCCATCAGGACAGCTCTTGGGCAGGGGGTTGATCGGGGGACGATCAACGGGCCGCCGGCCATGGCGGGCGGGCCTTTACGGTGGTTCGGGGACACTATCATTTTTGCAAAATCAGCTCAGTCTGCGGAGCGGAATCCCAAAAAATATATGCTGCCCGGAATATATTCCGGCTGGATGATGCTGCATACTGCCTGTACCGAATTTTTGTCAGACACCTCTCCTTAAGGGGATGATTATGTCGGATTGAATGGAATAGTACCCAGGGACGTTAAAAGGAGCATAGTTTGACAGATCCTTATCCATTTCTGATAACAATTCCCCACGGGGGTTTCCTCGTCCCCGACGAGGTAATCGATCTGATCGCATTGGGCCCCGAAGAACTCCGGTATTACAGCGACCCCGCCGTGGATGAGATCTACGATTTCGGGTCGAAAGTATCGGAAAATCTCGGTACCAGCGTCTCCCGTATGGTCGTAGACCTCAACCGGCCGCCATACCATCTGGCGCCGAAATACCCCGACGGGGTTGTTAAATCGCAAACAGGTCATAAAATTCCCGTTTGGAAGGAGGGAAAATTCCCTGGTATCGCAACGATTCACCACCTGCTGGTGAACCATTATTTCCCCTTCCAGGAAAAAGCCGACCGGCTGATCGACGAGAAGGATATTCAGGTCGCGTTCGACTGCCACAGCATGCTCCCGTTCGGACTGCCATCCCAGCCCGATGCCGGGAAGAAACGGCCTGCCATATGCCTGAGTAATAACGGGGACACAGCCGGAAAGGAGAGACCGGGAGTCCTTGCCACCTGTAGCGGTGACCTCATGCGGGTGCTCGGGGAACATTTCATGGAGCAGTTCTCCGTCGATGGGGATGTATTGTTCAACACGCCCTTTGGCGGAGGTTTTATCTCAATCGCCCATCACTGGCACCGGGCAACGCCATGGGTCCAGATCGAGGTGAACCGGGCCCTTTATGAAGTACAGACAGGAAATCCCGGTGTCCCGGGCCTCATTGATCGGGAGAGAGTCTCGGATCTGAACAATCGGGTCTGGACCGCGATCGCCGGGTTCTGGGACGATGTGGGAGAGAAGACGGAACGATAAAACCTGCTGCCCAATGAAATTCCTTCCCCTTGAAAAAGCGGCTGACTTCGAGGGTGTCCCTGGCATCCGGTTCACTTTCACCTTACGGAGTGATGGTCTCTTAAACTTCGGCGAGAGAGTAGTGACTACAGAATGTCAGTGGGAAAAGGCGCCTATCTGAGACAGATCACGTCGTCGCTGTCTGTCCATGCAAAATCGATGAACATGGGCCGGGAACTCGATGGTAGTTCGCCGCCTTCGGTTTTTATCGGGAGCTACGATTATCCCCATGTCTTTGCCGGGCCGATGATCGCGCCGGTCCACGGCGATACCCGGATCATGGATACGCCTGAATCGTGGATCCCTGCGAGCATGACCCAGGAGGAGATCATCGATTTCAGGCTGTCCCTTGTCAGGGGGAAACACCGGGTCCATGCAGGGGACCTCGATAACCGGTTTGTCGGAAAACTCCAGGACATTGCGCTTTCGTCAGGATCAATCGAGAGCGAGGCGACGTTCCTCGATGTACCTTCCGGGCTCATGTTCTCAGATGAGTCGGCCCCGCACGGTCCCAGTGCCAGGATCGAAAACCTGGATATCGTTGGAGCGGGATGGGACCGGGACCTCGAGAAAGTATATCACGACACCGACCTCCCTGCCGCAGAGGGAGTAGTAGCACTCCATGCAAAAGGGATACCGTTCTCCCAGATACAGAAGGCATTTTCAGTCGGGGCGATGGGGACCGGGCGGAACAGGAAACTCGTCCCGACCAGGTGGTCTATCACCGCCTGCGATACGATGATCGGTAACGACCTCCTCCGTGACGTGAGGAAGTCTTCGGTGATCGACAGTTACCGGGTCCACCAGTTCGACAGCCTGAACAACCATTATGCCGTTATCCTCACCCCGACTCCCTGGCAGTACGAATGGATTGAGGCGTTTCTTCACGTCCTCGGGCGCGACGAGATGGTATTTGCCGACCATGAAGGTAACAGGGGAAAGAAGGGCTATTCGACGGTAGGCGGGTGCTATTATTCCTGCAAAATGGCGGTTCTTGATGCCCTGGCTTCGGAGAGGGTCCAGGCCGGAGCAATAATCCTGCGGGAGGCGCGAAAAGGGTATATCCCCCTCGGGGTGTTCAACGTGAGAGAAAATGTCAGGCATGCGATGGCCTCCCCGTTCATGGAATTCGAGAGCCTGAATGACGCCCTTGTGCACGTATCAGGCCGGTTTTCGCTTCCGGTCTCCCGGTTTTGCGAAGAAAGTACTCTCCTTAAGAATATGAAGAAAGAACGGCAGATGGTCCTCTCTTCATTCTGAAAATCAAGAGGCCTTCAGTTCTTGCACTTCTCATCGCATGATTGCCGACATCCGGTCTGATGCCCGACATTGCTTCCCTGATCAGGTCAAATGAGCCTCATCCTGAAATAAATTTTTCTTTGACCTGGTTTGCGGAATTATTTTTGTTGAATTAAATCCACTCTTAGGAGAGTACCGGGCAGGTCCGTGGCAGCATGCGAAAAAAATCGAAGGTGTTTCTTTGGGAGTCGGTTATCGGGCTCGGTTTTCTTTCGGGAGTCTGGACTGCGATCGGCGTCAGCCCGCAGTCCCTCATCATCGGTCTCATCGGGCAATCGGCATCGGATATCTACCCCGATCCGGCTGTCAGGGCATTATTCATCCTGCTTCCGACAGTCCTCCTCGTCATTTCCATTATTTCTGCTTACCGGAGGGGCAGAATCCCGGGACTGTTTTCCGTCATCCTTGCATACTTCGGCGGACTGCTGGTCATCACTGCTACGGTTTCTGCGATCCTGCTCCTACTGTGTGCGGTGGCCATCGGGATCCTCGCAACCCGGAAACGATAGAGACGGGAAGAAAAAACAGGCGGTTCGATAGTCAATTCATCATTTATTTTTAATCGAAGCATCGAAAGGAAGGGCTCCCCCCGTTCTTTACCCATAAGCAGATAGTCAATGGGCATGGTCGGACCGGCTGGGAATTAATCGGTTCCTGTACAGTCCCTATCCCAACCAGGGTCGCCCCAGCGGCGGGGCGGAGCTCCGGGAGCGTCCGGATAATTTCAATTTCAAATAATAACAGGGGGATTCAACAGAACCGGAAATGAAAAAAAATCTGACCTACAGTTGTTGCAGGTCCCAGATTTTTGCGAATAATACACCGAGCAGGGGGTAACTGATCAAGCCGTTGAGGATCAGTTCGATAAAGAAACCGGGAGGGTATACCATTGATGAGAAGATTACGAATACATTGTTGACGAGGACAAGGAGAATCAGGATGCAGCCGAAAACGAGGCCTTTACGGATATAATCGCCTGGAAGGGCTGTCCTGACCAAAGAATACGAGCACGCGGCGGTAAATGAGAACACCAGGGGATAAGCAAAATACAGTATCGTTACCGGGTCGGTTGCCTGTCTCATCCCCCCGATTGAGTATATTGAGTAGGGAGCGATCCACATCGATACGAACGAAAATATCACCATGGTAATGAACAGGAGCACTGCTCCTGCAATCCAGGAAATAATAATTTTTTTCCCATCCATTGAGATTCGCCACAAACAAATCGCGGTCGCGGCAAGATAAAGATAATTCAGGGGATGTGAACGTGAGAACAGAGGAGATATCGAACAGGTATCAGGTCTCTGGAAAAAAAATCAGAGGCCTGACCCGGCGGCCTGACTGGCGAGGAGATCATGAAGCGGTCCGAGGTTTGTTCGTATCTGATTGATAACCGTCCGTTGTTCGGGCAGCGGGACCGTCCGCACGACGCCGAGGTCATTCTGTGCGTTTGAAAAGTATTGGCTGGCAACAGAATACTGCCTCTTCTGGGCCACTCCTCCACCGGCTTCGATATTCCCGGCGAACGGCATCAGTGCAGAGAGATACGAGACGTACTGGTCACGGAGGGCTTCATTGGCGGGGTCTTCGAACTGCCTGAATCTCTGCATACTTTCGGTTTCAGCACCGATGGCAACACCGAGCTGACGACCATAGCTCCCGAGGGCAGTGTAATCGGGCAGGGACGCGTTCTGGTTGCCGTCTTTTACGACCTCGGTGTTGATATTCGTGAGTATTCCAAGGATTTTTGCCCGTGAATCAGAATACGCCGAAAGGAATGCCCCGTCCACCGCAGGGACTGTCGCCACGGTAGTCGGCGGTGTGGTTGAAACGGCGCTTGGTGTTGTCGCAGGTGCAGATATGGCCGGGGTCGGCGGGGCGGTGACGACCGGAGTTGGCTGAGTAGTCTGCACCGCTGGAGTTCCGGGGAGAGAGCTGCATCCTGCAAAGAGTACTCCTGCTGTGACCAGGATGAAGCAAAAGACGATCATTATGGATTGATACCGGATTCGCATACATAACGAATGATCGGCCAGCGAATATAATCTTGTCCCAGCCCCGGTGCAGTGCGACTTTTCACCGGTGCAAAATTCCAACCCTGGAACGCTGATCGGAGGCACCGGTCAGATGATCCCCGCAGCCCTTAGCAGAGCTTTCCTGAGCAGGAGCTCGGGAACGCTGGTATAGGGAGCATTATGCAGGAATACCACCTGGAATGAGATGGGAAGACACATTTCCCATCTGCGTCCCTCGCACTGGCGCTGTTCGCCTGCTACTTCCAGGAGCACGTCATCGAACGATCTCCCGTTGACCGTCAATGTCTGTTTTACCGGTGAACCCGGCTCCAGGACAGAATCATGGAAAGAGAGGGTTATCCCTTCCTTCTCGAAAGCCGGGCCGAGTTCCTGCAGCAGTTGAGAGAGGACTTTCCCGGTATCGGATGCTATGTAAGGAAGATCGTCCTGTCCTCCCTGATGCTCCCATACCATCTCGAGTTTGACAACCATCATGGCCACATCTGCCCCGGGTCCTTCTCCGGAGGCTATTGACTTCATCAATATGCTATATGTTATAATTTTTGTCAGCAGGAGGTGGCAGGCAGGTGAATGGGTTCTGGAAGTTTCAAACTGTCCCTGGTTTCCCGCCAATCGTAAAATTCAGGTTTGGTTAGGCCTGGCATCTAAAAATCAGAATACATAAAAATGCTATGATGTACAATTTTGTACCATAATGTATTTATTATTGCAAAAGCTATGTAAATATATGAAAGCCAGTGCTTTGCCGCATAAGGCCTTCGGGACCCGGCGGGACGGGGTCACCCCTTTTTCCTGCCGGAAGAAGGCGATGCCGTTGGAATGGAAATACCCATGAACGGCCCGGGCAGTCTGAACCTTGATAAAGAGTCGTTCGTGGAAGTTACAGAACAACAGCGAAAACCCTGTATCATTCCTCTTTTCGTAAAGATGGCGGTCCCCTCGTTTTCCCCGGTCGAGCTGTACCGGGACCTCATCGGTGAACCTGACGTGGGAAGAGGAGGACTTTCCAGGGGGTTCCTTCTTGAGTCAATGGATGGCGACCAAAGGACTGCGACATATTCGTTCTTCGGGCTCGACCCGGTATTGAAAGTCACCTGCTATCGCGACGATACCGTGATGACCGGAGACCCCGGGGTCCTCGAAAGCATCAGATTAACAGGGGGAAGAGATGCGATCGAAACCATAAAATTCCTTATCAACACGTTTAACGCAGTCCCTTCTTCAGTCCCCCGGTTCTCAGGGGGCCTTGTCGGATATTTCTCCTACGACCTGATTTATTCGCTTCTCCCCGGATCTGCGAAAGTCAGGAAAAAGTCAGAAATTACCGGCCCTATTGCTGAGTTTATGTTCTGTCCCGACTGCATGGTGCTCGATCACTACCTGTCAGAACTCTGGATTGTAAGAAACGCAATATCAATGGATGGAAAGGACCCCGGGGAGCTCTATGATGAGAACTTCGCAGTCCTCCTGAAAAGAAAGGAATCGATAGGAACGTTTCTCAAAAAGTCAGACCTGGGCGCCGATCTTTCTGTTGAGGGAGGCAGGAGGGAGATCATCCCCGCCGGAGCAGTAAGGCCCATTCCTGCCGGGAGTCACGAACATGAGTCCGTGAAAGCGGCATGTCGTGACGGCACGCCCGTATCCGGTCTAACAGATCAAAGGGCAGAAAAGAACCGCTTTATGCATTCGGTAACCCGGGTCAGGGATATGGTACATGCCGGAGAGATTGTCCAGGCCGTGATTTCACGAAAAGAGGCATACCCTTTTCGGGAAGATCCCCTCTCGTTATACCAGGCTCTTAGAAATGTCAATCCAAGTCCTTACATGTATTACATCGATTTTTCCGACTATTCAGTGGTCGGGGCGAGCCCGGAAATGCTAGTCAGGGTGGAAGGGAGGGACGTGACCACCGTACCCATTGCAGGGACGAGAAAACGCGGGGTCGACAGCGAGGAGGACCGGCTCCTCGAGCAGGAGCTCCTTCTTGACCAGAAAGAACGGGCTGAACATGTGATGCTCGTCGATCTCGCCCGGAACGATATCGGGAGTGTATGTGCGTTCGGTTCGGTCGATGTCCCCCAGTTCATGCAGGTCGGGAAGTATTCTCATGTCCAACACATCATATCGACCGTAACCGGTAAAATTTCGGAGAAGTACGACAGGTTTGATGTCTTCAGGACTTGTTTTCCTGCCGGGACGGTATCGGGAGCCCCCAAAATCAGGGCGATCGAGATCATCGATGAACAGGAGCCCGTTCCGCGCGGACTTTATGCAGGTGCTGTCGGACATATAGGGTTCGACGGAGGGCTCGAATTTGCCATTGCGATTCGGACCGCAATAGTGAAGGACGGGACGGCGGCAGTCCAGGCCGGGGCGGGAATTGTTGCCGACTCGGATCCCGAACGGGAATGGATAGAAACCAACGAGAAACTTGCTGCAATGAAACTGGCGATAACCCTGGCAGGAGGGAGCACATGAAGGTCCTCGTGATCGACTGCTATGACAGTTTCACCTACAATCTCTGCCAGATTGTCGGGGCATCAGGGAGTACCCCTGTTGTCGTCAAATCCGATGAAGACCCCGGCGTGCTTGAAGGGATGCGCCCTGATCGAATCATACTATCACCGGGCCCGGGTCATCCTTCCGAATCCGGCCTCAGTCTCAATGTCATCAGGACTCTGTCGCGGGAGATCCCTACCCTCGGTGTGTGTCTCGGCCACCAGGCCATCTGCTTTGTTGAGGGCGGGAATGTGATCAGGGGTACCCACCTGATGCACGGGAAAACATCGATGGTTTCGCATTGTGGAACCGGACTCTATAAAGGCCTGAAAAATCCATTTCCCGCGACACGGTACCACTCGCTCATTGCAGATCGGGATTCCCTACCGGAAACGCTCGAAGTCACGGCGACGAGCCTCGACGATGATTACATCATGGGAGTACGGCACCGCGATTACCCGATAGAAGGAATCCAGTTCCATCCCGAGAGCATCCTGTGTACCGAAGGCCCTGAACTTATCAGGAATTTTCTTAAAAGCGGGGTGGCATCCCCGTGATCAGGGAAGCGATCGGGGCCGCGCTTGCAGGAACCCACCTCTCTTACCCCCAGGCAGAGGCAGTAATACACGAGATCATGGCGGGAGAGGCAACCGATGCGCAGGTAGCTGCATTCCTGACTGCATTGCAGGCGAAGGGACCGGTAACAGAGGAGATCGCGGCCTTTGCCCGGGTTATGAGGGCGTCTGCGATGCCGTTTCACCCCCTGGTGCCGGGTATGACCCTCGATACCTGCGGGACCGGAGGTGACAATTCCCGGAGTTTCAATATCAGCACTACCACAGCATTCGTCGTTGCAGGTGCCGGGGTCCCGGTTGTCAAACACGGGAACCGGAGTGCATCGGGAACGTGCGGATCTGCCGACGTGCTTGAAGCCCTCGGGGTGAACCTTGCAGTGGCCCCGGACCGAAACGTCGAGGTCATGAAAAAGGCCGGAATCGCATTCCTGTTCGCCCCGGTCTACCACCCCGCAATGGGCAGGGTCTCCGGGATCAGGCGTGAAATCGGTATCAGGACGATATTCAACCTTCTTGGCCCGCTCACGAACCCGGCCTGCACGGGAGCGCAATTGATCGGGGTCTACAACCCGGCACTCACCGGCATTTTTGGAGAAGTCCTCAGAAACCTGGGGACCGAAAGGGGACTGGTAGTCCACGGCAATGGAATGGACGAGATCACCACCACCGGCGTGACGAGATTTACCGAACTCAAATCCGGGAATTTACGTCACGGGACCATCAGCTCCCTCGATTACGGAATCCCAATGGCCCTGCCCGGGGACATCGCGGGAGGGGATACCACGCAGAATGCCAGGATCCTCACCGAAGTGCTCGGAGGCGAACGCGGTGCCTGCAGGGACATCGTCGTCCTGAATGCCGGGGCCGCAATCTACACTGCCGGAAAGGCCGTATCCATCAGGGAAGGGGTCGATCTTGCCGTTCGTTCGATTGATACAGGGAAAGCGATGGACAAGCTCACGACGCTGGTCGAATCAACGGGCGGTGCGCAATGATATTCGACGAGATTGTTGCAAGGACCCGTGAACGGGTAGCAACACTTCCAGCACCCGGAATGGCGGATGGATTTCCTGCAGGATCGGTCAGGAGTCTTAGAGGGGCAATCCTCCGAAAACGCCAGAAAAATGCCATAATCGCCGAGATAAAATATGCATCGCCATCAGCCGGGAACATCAGGGCATTCGAAGACCCGGGCAGGCTTGCAGCGATGCTGACCCGCGGAGGCGCGGCAGCTCTTTCAGTCCTGACCGAACCGTACTTTTTCAAAGGAGACCCGGCCAATATCGGGCTTGTTAAATTGGCATCAGATCTCCCTGTGCTCAGGAAGGACTTTATCATCGATCAGAGGCAGATATACGAGAGCCGTCTCCTCGGGGCCGACGCGGTGCTTCTCATCGCCGGGCTGCTCGGTGACCGCCTTCTCTCATTCGTGGAGGAATGTCATCGCTTCGCGCTCGAACCCCTTGTGGAAGTACACTCGGCCGATGAAGTCCCCCTGGCCTTGGCTTCGGGCACAGGACTAATCGGGATTAACAACCGCGATCTTACCACCATGGAAACATGCCTGAAGACGACACGGGTAATTGCCGAAACAATCAGGAGGGAGCACGTTACGATCGTCTCTGAAAGCGGAATTTTCTGGCCATGCGATATCAGGTACCTGTCCCGATATTGCGATGCATATCTGATAGGGAGTTCCCTGATGAGATCGACAGACCCGGAAAAAGCCCTGGAGGGGCTTGCATGCGCGTGAAAATTTGTGGAATCACAACAGTAGAGGATGCCCTGCTGGCAGAATCAGCTGGTGCCGATGCGATAGGGGTCGTAGTGTTTTCAGGCGGAGTATCAAAGCGTGTTGTGACAATTGAGAGGGCACGAGAGATCTTCCGGGCAGTTGGCCCGTTTATTTCAACGGTTGCCGTGAGCCATACACGTTCGCGGGCTGAAATTAATGAGATGCTGACGTTACACCCATCCGCGATCCAGGTTTCTCACCCGTTTTCATTCTCCAAAGAAATGGAAACCCGGATAATCCGGGTGATTGGGAGAGGTGAACCGCTCCCTGATGATTGTGATGCGGTCATTGTTGACGACAGTCATGGCAAGGGCCGGCACTATGATCCTCCATACGCCCGCGAGGTAATAATGCAATCAAAAGTTCCCGTTATCCTTGCAGGAGGACTTAATCCGGATAATGTAAAATTTGCGGTCGAAGAAATACGGCCCTATGCAGTCGATGTTGCCTCAGGCGTCGAATCCTCTCCCGGAATAAAAGATCCCGTTCTCGTGAGGGACTTCATTGGCGCCGCGAAGGAGTGCAAATAATGAGCATGAACAAAGGAAAAGGAAGATTTGGGGTATTCGGCGGGCAATATGTGCCCGAGGCCCTGATGGCAGCGCTCATCGAACTCGAAACCTCATATAAGTCCCTTTCCTCAGACCCGGCGTTCGTACGAGAACTCGGGACCTGTCTGGCAGACTATGCGGGCCGTCCCACACCTCTCACATTCTGCCCCCACATGTCGGCAGATATCGGAGCGAAGATTTACCTTAAAAGGGAAGATCTCCTTCATGGCGGGGCGCATAAACTGAATAACACCCTCGGGCAGGCCCTCCTTGCAAAACATATGGGTAAAAAACGGTTGATAGCGGAGACCGGTGCCGGGCAGCACGGGGTCGCCACCGCAATTGCAGGCGCGATGCTTGGGATCCCTGTCGAAGTGTACATGGGCGATGTCGATATGAAACGCCAGATGTTGAATGTATTCAGAATGGAGCTCCTTGGTGCAAAGGTAGTTCCTGTTCATTCGGGGACAAAAACACTGAAAGATGCGGTCAATGAAGCCCTCAGGGACTGGGTGACCAATGTGGGCGATACCCATTATCTTATCGGGTCCGTCGTCGGCCCCCATCCGTTCCCTGCAATTGTACGGGATTTCCAGGTTGTCATCGGCCGGGAAGTTCGGAAACAATCGCTCAACCACGAAGGGCGTCTTCCGGATGTCCTCGTGGCCTGCGTCGGAGGCGGTTCGAATGCGATTGGACTGTTCCATCCGTTTCTCGGGGAGGACGTGACCATGATAGGAGCCGAGGCCGGAGGGCTCGGGCTGGCATCGGGGGCACATGGGGCGACACTCTGCGGCGGAAGCCCCGGGGTCCTGCATGGCGCTTTCTCCTATCTCCTCCAGGACGGGGATGGGCAGGTGCGTGATACCCATAGCATCTCTGCGGGCCTTGATTATCCCGGTGTCGGCCCGGAACACAGCATGCTGAAAGATTCGGGCATGGTTGAATATACCGCGATAACCGATGACGAGGCAGTGGCGGCGTTTCGTTACCTGTCAGTCAGGGAAGGGATTATCCCTGCCCTGGAATCGGCGCATGCGGTGGCTGCAGTAAGGAAAATGGCAGGATCGTTTTCAGAAGACGATATCGTCGTGATTAACCTCTCGGGGAGAGGGGACAAGGACGTCCCGGACATGGCTGCCCTGCAGGTGACGGCATCATGACCAGGATTGAGCATGTGTTTAAATCGGCGAAACGCCCTCTCGTTGTTGCGTTCACCGTCGCCGGCGACCCCGATCCGGTGACATCGGTGTCCATTGCGAAAACGATTGTCGCATCAGGTGCCGATATCATCGAGTTCGGGGTCCCGTTCTCTGACCCCCTTGCCGACGGACCGGTAATCCAGAGGGCCGATGTCAGATCGCTTCATTCAGGGACGAACCCCGAATCGGTCTTCGTGATCGTCAGCGAGGTCAGAAAGGTGACGGAAGTCCCGATCGTACTTCTCACGTACTACAATATCGTCTATCTCCGCGGTATCGCCAGGTTTTACCAGGAAGCGGCACGTGCCGGTGTCGATGGCATCCTGATAGCCGATATGCCCATCGAAGAGTCTGACAGTGCGGTACTCGCGGCACGAAACGCAGGCATCGATCCGATCTTCATGGTCAGCGAAACGACATCAGAGGATCGCCTCGGGGAGATTCTAAAACATGCCGGAGGGTTTCTCTACCTTGTCTCCCGCCTCGGTGTCACGGGAGCGAGGAAGGACCTCTCTCCCGGCATCGCCTCTCTCATAGCGAGGGTAAGGAGGCAGACCAAACTGCCGATTGCCGTCGGGTTTGGGATATCGTCGCCCGAACACGTTGCGGCACTTTCGGCTGGAGGAGCGGATGCCGTGATCGTGGGAAGCGCCATTGTTGCCCGGATCGAGGAGCACCTCGGGAACAGCGCCGGTATGGAGGAGGCAATCAGGGAGTATATCGGCTCCCTGTGTAATGCCGCCGGATCAGGATAATGGGATAAGCCAATTTTTTTTCTTTTTTTTTATTTTGTTGAATTCATCACCTGTTGTCAGGGTATCACACCGAAGGGAGGAGGTTTGCCACCTCCAAAAACCTCCCGGCAGGATAGCCGGTGGACAGGGGTGATCGGGATTGAGACTTAACAGGGTCCCATGCAGTCCCTGTCGCAACCGGGGACGCCGCAGCGGTGGGGCGGAGCCCCGGGGGAGCCGGAAGGTTTCAGGGATAATGAAAAGCAGATCTTTGCCTTCCCCTGACTTTTTTGTTATCCAGACGTTTATTTCGAAAATGCAGCGATGAAGAACCATATACCGAAAAACACGAGGAATATTCCGCAGAGGGCGATGGTCAGCCGGTAACTCCTGTCGGAGAGGACGGCTTTCCCATGGTGAATGGCTGATGAAACGACGGTATACCACGAGATATCCGCACACCAGTGACCGATCATGAATGCAGAACCGAGGATCAGACCGCTTTTAAGGCCGTCGATTACCATTGCACTCCCAATTGAGACCCACCAGATCCAGAAATAAGGATTGGAGACGCTCGTTACAATTCCTGCAAGAAAAACAGGGTACAGGCCTGTCGTACCAGTCCCCGGAGTGGAGGGCGAAGATACCATGTCCGGGTCGGTTTGATCGGCGATAATGGCGGAAAGCGTTGCAGTCCGTGACTCCGCTATCGTCATGAGGCCGAAGAGGACCAGTACGATCCCTCCCACACCCGCAATCACCCACGAATATTCCCCTGCCACCGCGGCAATACCTGTTATGATCAGGATGAAGATGCAGAACTCCACGACAACATGACCCGTTACTATTGCCGGCCCCGCTATCCATCCGTATCTCAGGCTCGACCGTATCGTCGCAATGAGTGTAGGGCCCGGGCTCAGTGCTCCGGTAAGGCCGATTGCAAACGCGATCGTTAGTATTTCCGGAAGAGTATACATAGGGACCGTTCTGACCGTTACCAGGCCTCATTCGGTGCGTGCGCTTTGTCGGGAAAAGACGCTGCACCTTTGCCGGTGCCGGGGACCGGTCAGATCACCCCGGCGACAGGTATTCAGATAATCAGTCTCCTTTTCATCAGGTTTATGGATACGACATACAGCAGAGCGGTCACCACCAGGATCCAGACCAGGTTGAATACCAACACTGACGGGAACGTAGCGAACGTCATCCCACGGCAGATATTGACAACCGGCGTCAGGGGCAGGATGACGTTTGCAAAGACCTGGAGCCCTGCCGGAAGCACCGACAAGGGAAAGAACGTCCCTGAAAACAACAACATCGGTGTAATGAACAGGAAGGAAGGGTAATTCAGCGCATCGATGCTCGGTGTAACCGAGGTAAAGCACATGGCGATGCAGGCAAAGAGAAGACCGCCGAGAAAGGAAAAGGGAATGAGGAGAAACGACGATGGAAGGCTGAGGACACCGAACAGGATGAGTACCGGGAACATAAGGGTCGTGTAAATCACGCTTTTCGTAGACCCCCAGAGTAGCTCCCCGGCGATCACCTCCTCGAGTGATACCGGGGTTGCGATAATGGCATCGAATGTCTTTCCATAGTACATCCTGACGTACGATCCATAGGTGCACTCGAAAAAGGCCGAATTCATGATCGAGATCGCAACGATTGCGGGTGCAATAAATACGATGTACGATGTGCCCCCGATCTCACCGACAAATCCGCCGAGGCCGAACCCCAGGGCGAGAAGATAGAGGAACGGCTCGATAAAGGGCGGGATGAGGTTGACCTTCCAGGTCTTCCGGAAGACATCGGCATTGCGGAGCCAGACGGTCCAGACGTTCCTCGAGACGGACGGGACAGACAACAGGCTGTAGTTCACTCTTTCAGCCCCCTCCCGGTCAGTTTAAGGAACACATCCTCAAGAGTCGACACCCGTGCGAGGACTCTCTTCGCATTGCATCCCGAGAGCAGTCTTGCGGCCACATCCCTCGGATTGTCAGTAACCACCTGCACCGTATCGCCGGTCACTTCGTACACGATGCCCATGCCCTCAAGGCACGCAATTACGTCGGGAGAGGATTCTGCTTCGACAATACCCGACCCAAGGTTCTCCCTCACAAGGTCGGCAGGTTTTCCCTCTACGAGGATCTTCCCGTTATCCATAATGACAAGACGGTCGCACAGGCGCTCGGCCTCTTCGAGATAATGGGTCGTGAGTACGATGGTGTTTCCCTGCGAGCTGAGCAGTTTCAGTTTTTCCCAGATCAGGTGCCGGGCCTGGGGATCGAGTCCGATGGTCGGTTCGTCGAGGATGAGAAGTTTCGGCTGGTTGACAAGAGCCCTGGCGAGGAGAAGACGGCGCTTCATCCCTCCGGAAAGCTTCTCGATATTGACGTCCTTCTTCTCGGCAAGCTGGACAAAATCGAGGAGCTCGAGAATTCTCTCCTCGGCCATTTTTTTCGGGATGCCAAAATACCGGGAATAGACGAGAAGGTTATCGTGCGTCGTAAATTCGGTGTCAAGATTTGTTTCCTGGGGCACGACCCCGATCATGGCTTTGATCTCGCGCGGATTCCGGTCCACGTCCCGGCCGAATACCGTAAGGGACCCCGAGGTCTTGGGCGACGCACACATGATCATCTTCATTGTCGTCGTCTTCCCTGCACCGTTGGGGCCGAGAAACCCGAATACCTCTCCGGGAAACACAGAAAATTCGATAGAATCCACAGCGGTAAACGAACCGTACGTTTTCTTCAGGTCGACCGCAGCAATTACTGGTTCCATGGATACGTGTACCATGTTGGAGGCCAGGGGTATATCTCCTCCGGGAAGGGTGAATCCCGGAAGGACCCCGGCGAATTTTTCCCGACCGGCTCAGGTCGTCCGCGGCAGCAGTTCGAACGCCGTACTGTCTTTGACATTCACGGTAAGACCCGAAACGGTGACGATGTACATGTCAGGGTTATAGCCGTCGGTTGGAAACGAAAACGACCAGGTATTCGGTCCGCCAGGCGGGCCCTCGATAACCGAAACGACTCCAGAAACGCCGGTAAAAGCCTGGTTGCTGGTTTTTGGTGTCGGCCCGAACGACGATGAAACTACCTCGACAAGGAGTGGATCCCCGGCTGCAAGAATGGTCGTCCCGTGTACCGTTACTCTGTCCCCTACGTAATAACGGGCGTTGACAGGAGAAATCAGGAACTGGTCGTTTCCAGGAGATATCGTGATATTCCCGTTACCGGTCCCGTCCATCGAGGCATTTGTCATATTCACGGCCGGATTTCCTTGTGTCATCGGGACAGCAGTTATCGTCGGGGTCCCGGTGGTCTCCGTGGTGCCTGCCACCGCCTGGGAGGGAAAAGTCCCGTTTGTCGCGGGGCCTGTGCATCCTGCCAGGGACAGTGCGATCATTAACAGGGCCGCGATGGCGAATCGTTTCATAATCCCCTCTTCCTATCGGCCGATCGTATATAGGTATGCCGGCTTCAAACAGGAGGGTAATATATACCGGATCAATAATAACAATTCCCTGGCAGATCCCATGGAATTTTCGATAACATACGTCTGTACTGCCCTTATCCTCGTCGGGGCCTTTATCAACCTGATCCTCTGGAGACATGATCTGACCGCAGGAAAGGCGATGGAAACAATCCTGTTCTGGTGTCTCGTGGTTGGTGTGGGACTGATGGGGATCACCGTATTTTTTGGGTCCCTGATCGTTCCGGGCATGCCCCTGGACTCGTCGGGCTGGCCTGCAGGAGTGCCGTTCCGGTGGGGATCGGTCTCGGCCTGGCTCGCCATCGGACTTGCAGGACTTGCGTGTGCGAAATGGAGGAGAGGGTTCTGGGGAGCAACAATATTGATCTCGTCAGTCGTTTTCTTCGGCGATGTTGCCGGCCGGCTGACAAGCGACCTCTGGTTGTACAACGCGGGAGCGGTCCTGGCCGGCCCGGCGCTCCTGTACGAGACTGCCCTTCCCATCGTCATGATTGCCCTGTGGCTCGGATTATGGAATAGCCGTCGTCACCGGGATGTCTGGTTAACCCCTGTCGAGCGGAAACCCTCCTGAAACAGATCAGATCCCGGTTTCATGCGGGACAAAACCCGGCACATGGGACAGTCTTTGTTGTCCCCGATCCCACCACTTTTAATTTTTCCCTGTCTATTGGTACGATGTGTCTCCCGCCCCCGGTCTCTATCGCAGGATTATGGAAATTGGTCCGGTACGCCGGCAGAGCCTGATCGTGTTCGGATCATCGATCGGGGTTACCGTTATAGGTTTTTTTGCAACGATTTATATCGCCCATGTGGCGGGAGCAGCAGCCCTTGGGGGACTTTATCTCCTTCTGGCGTATACCGGGATCATCGGTCTTTTTACCGATGGGGGGGTAGGAAGTGCCGCTGTTCAGCGGATCAGTGAAGGAACAGAGCAGGATGGGTATTTCTCAGCCCACGCCGCGATCCGTACGGTCCTCCTTGTCGTTACGGTCACCCTGCTGTTCGCTGCCAGGCCTTTGTTCGTCGACCTCGACCAGGCCGGATTATTCCCCTGGATGATAGTGATCCTCGTCGTATCTGCGGCTTCCGGCATTGTTTCGACCGGTGTGTATGCGAGCGGGAAGGTCGGGATCCTCCAGGTTGCGGATTTTCTCAATAACCTTGTGCGTATCCTCGTACAGGTGCTGGCGGTATCAATGGGTTATTCGGTGGCAGGTCTCGCCGGGGGAATCGCAGCCGGGCTCGCCGCAGGACTGGTTGTCAACATTAAATTCCTGCACCTGCACCTGACCAGGTTCGAAAGGCCGCACATCAGGGGTCTCTTTGCCTTTTCTGGTTATAGTTTCGTCATCGGCCTCACCGCCACCCTGATGGGGTATGCCGATACGATCCTGATCGGATATTTCCTCTCGAATACTGAGGTCGGTCTGTACCGGACTGCATTTCAGCTGACATCGCTTGCCCTCTTTTCCATGATCGCCATCAGGACGTCTCTCTACCCTAAAGTCGCCTTGTGGTGGAAGGGAGGTGAACGGGCCCTGATCGGGACCTCGCTTTCCAAATCGTTCAGCTTCTCCCTGGCGCTCGCCGTTCCTGCAGCAACCGGTGCATGGGTCCTCGGCGGTCCATTGTTATATTTCCTGTACGGTTCTCCGTTCGCGGTCGCCGGCACGGCAATGGCCATATTGTTTGCTGTCCAGATCATCGTGGTATTCCTCACTCTTGAGACGATGTGTCTCCTGGCGCTGGACCAGCCGGGGCCGGTTTTCTGGTGCACCGTTATCGGGGCCGTGACGACGATCGCCCTTGATTTCCTCCTGATCCCTGCGTACGGGATCGAAGGAGCCGCCCTCTCGCTGCTCTTCGGCACCCTGTTCTCCTCAATCGCAGTTCACCGGAGGCTCGCAGCTCTCATCCGGGTCGCAGTTGAGGCAAGGACTATTCTCTCAATCGTCGGTGCGGCAGCAATAATGGCTTGTTCGGTTGCTGTCTACCGTTTTCTCGTACCCTTGACAACCGTATTCCTGACCATCGGAGCGGTTGCGGTGGGAATGATCGTTTATACGGTCCTCCTCCTTGGATTTGACAGGACGATCAGGGAAGAGGTGCGGGAACTTGCCCACGGGGTCGGAATACCCTGGATCGGCTGATTTTAACAGCCCGGACCCTGATATAGGGTAAAATTCTGTCAGTCCCTCCGGTACCCGTCGTTCACCAGGGTTGTTAACCACTGGTCGAGGAATGTCACCAGTTCGTTCTTTACCGCGAGGTTGACCCGTCCGGGTTCGGGGTAAACGACCTTCCTGCCTCTTACGTCCTGAAATGTCAGGGGCTCTGCTGTCTTTCCGATCTGATCGACTTTAATTTCCATATCGGGATCAGGGACCAGAACGCCGTCTACTTCACGGTTATGGGCGATGGCGTAATGATCGGGTCCGAGCCTGTCGATATATAACGGCAGCAAGGGTTCATTTTTTATGATATCGTACCGGGAAACCGATAAGATGCCGACTATTTCAAGTTTATGGTAAATCGAGTGGTAAATGTCGTCTGTCATGATCAAGCCCCGATCTGCGTGTACGTAGCTGATCAAATGGCAGGATCATAAAGGTTATCATTGCGCCGGACCGGGGCTCTCTCAGGGAACCAGCCGCCATGATCATGGCATAAATCGGGCAATCGCAAAAAAGAATGTATTTTGAGACCGATGGAGATCCACGAACGTTATGAGCGGACATGGAACATGAGAACGGCTGCGAGGCAGAGAAAAACAACCAGTGGCGTGAAGATATGGAGGCTGAATGCAGCGATCATCGCCCGTTTCATTCGCCTTACTCCATTGATCCCCACAGCCAGGTGTTGGTCCTGCCATGGTTTGTACATTGTCATCTTATCACCTTTGAATGGGACGAAATAGGGTGCGGGCAGAAGCACGGTCCATTGTCCCAAACACCTGATCTGACCGATCGGGGATATATTCAGGTGATGCCCGGGGAACTGTCTGATTCCCGCAGGCACCGGTCAGGTAACCGGTGTTATCACGATACGTTTCTTCCGGTTCCTGTTACATACCAGCGCCTGGTCTGATCACACGTATGAGATATATGGTTGCACCGGCAAGGAAAAGGATCGTCACGACCAGCCCGGTGTCAGGAAACGGGGTACCGGTCGGGTTGGGAACAGGTGTCGGGGCGGGTGCGAGGGCCGCCGAAATCAGGGCACTCTGACCTGGATTAAGGTTGAAACTCGTGTTGTAATCCTGATAACCGTCCAGTCTGATCAGGACCGTGTGGTGCCCCGGGGGAACAGCCCTTACGGTTGCCGGAGTCTGCCCGGAAAAGACATTGTCAACAAATGCCGATGCCCCTGAAGGAGACGAACCAATGTCTATCGTTGCATCGGGCGGATACATGGGTGCGGGAGTTAGAACTGCCGAGACCGCCACGGTCTGACCTGCAACAATCTCGAATTGCTTTGTATATTCCTGGTAATTGGCGAGTTTGACCGTTACACCGTGCTCACCGGGAAGGATCCCGGTGAATACAACCGGGCCATCGTATCGCGTAAGCCCCTTGTATTCATTGTCAAGAAAGATCCCGGCACCCGCGGGAGAGGAAGAAACGGTTACTGTCCCCGTCAGGGGCGCTTCGCTCTGGGTCAATGTAAGGGACAATATCGTCGTCTGACCTTGCTCAACGGTTGCTTTTCCTGAAAGATCCTGGTATCCTGTTAATTTCAAGTCAATAGTATGATTTCCCGATGCAAGGTTTCCTACGGTCAACGAAGTCTTCCCTTTATAGACATCGTCGACATAGAGATCGGCGCCACCTGGCGAACTGATCACCTGGAGCGTACCGACGCTTCCCAATGGGATTAAGCCCGCCTCGACGTACGAGGTCTGCCCTGGATCCACGCCGACCTGGGTCGTGTACGGACTATAACCTGAAAGATATGCCTGGACCATATGGATTCCGACCGGGACATCCCCGTATATCCAGGGGGCCATCTGGCCGTTCTGCCCGTCAAGACTGACCAGGGCCCCGTTCGGGACAGACGAGACCCTGATCGAACCTGTAAGTTTAGACTTCTGGAGCGGTGCGAATACCTGGATTGTCTGGCCGGGTTCGGGGTTGAGCGAATAGGACTGCATCCACGTGATATATCCGATCTTCGAGACCTCGATACTGTGACCCGGGCTCGCTCCGGAAAAAACCGGGATCGTCACCGGGGATTCACCGACAAATGTCCCGTCGAAAACGACGTCAGCACCGGACGGGTCGGAACCGACCTGATAATACCCATAATCTCCCGACACGGCCGGGTTCGGCTGGAACAGGTCCGCTGCGGCTGCCGGGATGTCAAGCGCAGGTGTGGCGAAGAGGAGGAGCAGGACTATACAGGATACGGCAGCCACCGTTTTCATGGAATAACTCTCACAGGCAATTTCCGGCAGACCTGATAAAGGGACCGGGTATGGGGAAGCCGGGACGACCGGCCCTGTCAAATCACAACCGGGTTTAAACTCGTTTTCGCCTGGCGGGAAAGCACTCATCCTCGGATATCCTCCCCCTGACTGCCACATGACCTCCCCGGGTGTGATCGAAAACATCGATCAAGGTACCCGCCCCGGTGCCTGCGCCCCCCCTGTTCCCTGAAACGGTGCGGGTCTGTGGGCAATATCGCGCGCTCCGTAAAGCCGGTTTTCTGAAAAAGAGAAGTGCCTGGGCCGGACCTGGCAGGAACCAGAATAATGTACTCTCATTTCGTCTTTTTTTCGCAATTCGCGAGTAAAATTTTCATTGTTAAAAGGAAGTACGTGATCCAGAATATTTCTTATAGTTACTTTATTTTATCTAAAAAAAGTATTTTAAATAATCAAAATAATTTTTATTGTAGATACATTTATCATATATAATATAATATTTACATTTGTGGCAAAGACTGTCTCGGTGACAGATGAGGCGTATGATGCCCTTGTCTCCATCAAACGGGGTAAGATGACTTTCTCCGATGTGATCATGAGCATGTACAATGATCTGTACGGGACGGTGGATGAAGAGGAAGAAGAAAAAGAAGTGAAGTCGAAAACTGGGAGATTGCGATGAATGCAGAGTTTGACATCTCGGATATCAGCACCCTCCTGCATGATCTCGCCGCTTCCGGGGAGATAACACAGAGTAAGGCCGACGATTTCATCTGGTTGATGAAAATGAGAGTGGCCCTCCTCGAAATGGAATTCGACGAGTTAGATGCTGGTCTCTCCTCTCATGCCAGTCCCAGCTGGCACCATTACCGTCCAAAGCCTGATGTATCACAGGAAACCCCAGTCTGACCACCCGCTCACCAACCACCAAACAGATCGGTAAGCACAAGTAAGCAGAAAAGACCTTTCCTCAAATCGGGGTAATGGCCCGCGGAAGAGCGGTCCCGGGCCCATGTCCCCTTCGGATGAAATTATTCCGGTGAAAATTAATGTACAGAGCCCGGTGAAATCGCTATTTCCCGCCTGCGTGGCACCTTTTCACGGGTGATCCATTGATTTATCCTCTCTCAGATAATTTCCCTGACTTCATCGGTAAAAAATCAAGGAAATATGGCTTTTTAGGTTAACCGACGGATTGCAATAATAATTCAAAATGATTAATTATGATAAACTTAAAACGGTGATGAGGACTGATGAATGAATGATCTGCTATTCCTGATAGGATTTCCCCTGATAATTGCCCTTTCGATGCTATTGATTTCGAAAGAGAAAATAAGGAATATCGTCGTTATCTGTTCGGCACTGGTGCTCTGTCTTGCCTCATTGTATGTACTCCTGACGTATTTTGACAAAAACACCGTCCTTTTCAATATATCCTTCGAACCGATCGCTCACGTCATGTTTTTTATCGAGATGATCGTTGCCATATACATCCTGTACATGGGTATACGATACAGGAAAACGTTCACCGTGCTGCTTGTCCTCCTGCAGGCAGGATTACTGGTTTTTCTCGAGGCCGGGCTGCTGCCGGGAATGGATATCGGAAATAACCTGTTCATCGACCAGCTGTCGATCATCATGGCGATGATCATCGGGATCATCGGGAGTCTGATATGTGTCTATGCCGTCAGTTACATGGAAACGTACCACCAGCTCCACCCGGGAATAAAAGACAGAAGGAAACTGTTTTTTTTTATCATGTTTGCCTTTTTGTCGGCAATGTTCGGGCTGGTCTTCTCGAACAATCTCATCTGGATCCTGTTCTTCTGGGAGATCACCACGCTCTGTTCTTTCATCCTGATAGGATATTCCCGGACCGACGAAGCGACAAATAATGCATTTCTTGCCCTCTCGATGAACCTACTCGGTGGCGTGGCATTCATTGCAGCACTGATTTATATCGCTGTCATATTCCCGTCTGGCCAGATGTTCGAACTCAGTTCCCTGGTCAATTCCGGGTATGCCCTCGTTCTCGTCCCTGCTGTGTTGATCAGTTTTGCGGGCATTACAAAAGCTGCGATAATGCCCTTTTCATCGTGGCTCGTTGGCGCAATGGTCGCTCCCACTCCGGTGTCCGCCCTGCTCCACTCAAGCACCATGGTGAAGGCCGGGGTCTATATCATCGTGCGGTTCGCACCGGTGTTGTCAGGGACAACGGAAGGCCTCATGATAGCCCTTGTCGGCGGCATCACATTCCTGCTGGCCTCGTGTATCGCGGTATCCCAGAGTAATGCGAAGAAAGTGCTGGCATATTCAACTATCGCGAACCTTGGGCTGATCGTCGCATGTGCCGGGGTTGGGACCTACAACCTGATGTGGGTCGCAATACTCCTGATCATATTCCACGCGGTCGCGAAGTCCCTCCTCTTCCTCTGTGTGGGGACCGTGGAGCACAAGATTGGCAGCAGGGATATCGAGGATATGGGCGGACTCATCGTGAGAATGCCCAAGGTCGCGGTGATGATGTTCATCGGGATGGCAGGGATGTTCCTGGCACCGTTCGGTATGATCATTTCAAAATGGGCTGCGATCGAGGCGTTTATTACTGCACCGATGGGCCTGATCTTCATCGTAATCCTTGCGTTCGGAGGTTCGGTCAGCCTGTTCTTCTGGAGCAAATGGATGGGCAAGATTATCTCGGTGATGAGAAACCAGGAAAATGTTGAGAACGGTATAAAATGGGAAAAATGGGCCGTTCTTTCGACACTGACCGCGCTCGTTGTCGTCGTTGCGCTGATCTTCCCCCTGATCTCGACCTATCTCATCGAACCATTCGTAATGAATATCTATGGTCAGACGACGCGTCTGTCCCAGGCCAATGTCGCAATTATGCTCATGATGCTCTGTCTGCTGATGATCATGCCGTTATCCATGTTGTTCTATGGAAAAAATTCAAAACACATTGCACCGTATATGGGCGGCAGGACAACCGAAGGAGAAATGAGATTTGCCGGTTCGATCGGCACCACGCGTGAACTGGTCCTGTCGAATTATTATCTCAGGAACCTTTTCGGCGAGGACAGGCTCTTTATGATCGGGACCCTGTTATGCTGGGCCCTTTTGCTTATTGCCGGGATACTCCTCGTGGGGGCGGTCTTATGACAGCCGGACCGTTTGAACCGATCATCAATGCGATCGTTTACATCCTTCTCGCACCTGTTGTCGGAGGTCTTATCGCAGGGATCGACCGGAAGGTAACGGCACGGATGCAGGGGAGAGTCGGACCGCCGATACTCCAGCCGTTTTATGATGTCGGCAAGCTCTTCGAAAAGGAGGACGTCGTGGTAACGACTACGCAGAACTTCTACGTACTGTCCTACCTGGTTTTCATGGTCGTTGCGGGAGCGTTATTTTTCTCTGGCGGAGATATGCTGCTGGTCATCTTCGCCTTCACCCTGTCGCACATATTCCTCGTGCTTGGTGCATATGCGTCGTTTTCACCATACAGCCACATTGGAGCCGAGCGTGAACTTATCCAGATTATTGCCTACGAACCCATGATCATCTTCACTGCGGTGGGGATGTACATGGTCACCAGGAGCTTTTTCGTCAGTTCGATTGTCAGTTCGGGTATTCCAATTATCCTCTACCTCCCCGGGGTGTTTTTCGGGTACCTGATTGTCCTGACAATAAAACTCAGAAAATCGCCGTTCGATCTCTCGACCTCGCATCATGCACACCAGGAGATCGTAAAGGGCATCACGACGGATTTCTCGGGTCCGAACCTCGGAAAGATCGAGATCGCCCACTGGTTCGAGTATGTCTTCCTGATCGGTGTGGTATACCTGTTCTTCGGCTGGAACCCTCTGCTGGCGATCGCGGCGATAATTATCGCGTATTTCCTCGAGATACTTATCGATAATACCACGGCCCGCGTGAAGTGGCAGCTTACCCTGAGAAGCGCATGGATTGTTGCAGGAACCCTCGGTATTGTGAACCTGGGAGTTCTATACTATCTGAAGGCGGTCGTTCCATGACATATCTGAAAAAATCCCCCTGGATCATTCACTACGATGCTTCGTCGTGCAACGGGTGCGATATCGAGGTCCTGGCGGCCCTTACTCCACTCTACGACGTGGAGAGGTTTGGGATCGTGAATACAGGTAACCCGAAGCATGCAGATGTTTTTCTCGTCACCGGTTCAGTCAACGAACAGAACAGAGAGATCCTCAAAAACACCTACGATCAGATCCCTGACCCGAAGGTTGTTGTAGCGGTGGGCATTTGCGCGACTTCAGGCGGAGTATTCAGGGAATGTTACAATGTTTCCGGTGGTATCGACAAGATCATCCCGGTTGACGTATACGTCCCGGGGTGTGCCGCCCGTCCCGAGTCGATTATCGACGGCGTTGTGACGGCACTGGGCATTCTTGAAACAAAGAGACTTGCGATGGTCGGGAGATCTGAGAGGAAGAATAACAAGGCAGGTGAAACCGTTTGACGATCGAAGAACAGCTCACAACATCCATCGACATAGGGAATCTCTTCGGAACAGTGGAACAATTTAAAAACGAGGGATACAGGCTCGTGCAGATCAGCTGCACAGCACTGGGGGAGGGCTACGAGATCAATTATTCCTTTGACAAGGACTACCGGTTCGAAAATATCAGGATAACAATACGAGAGGGTACCGAAGTCCCGAGCATTTCCGGAATGTATCCCGGGGCATTCATTTACGAGAACGAAATGCATGACCTCTTCGGCATCCAGGTAAGAGGGATGAATGTCGATTTCAAAGGGACACTCATCAGAACGACGGTAAAATATCCCTTCGGCAACCCGGCACCGAAAGGAGAGGAGCAATGACGAGACAGATCATCGTCCCGTTCGGGCCCCAACACCCGGTACTCCCTGAGCCTATCCATCTCGACCTTGTCCTGGAAGACGAGAAGGTAGTGGATGTAATCCCCTCGATCGGGTATATCCACCGTGGATTTGAGAAGCTCGTGGAAAAACGGGAATTTCCGGATTACGTGTATATCGCTGAGAGGACGTGCGGTATCTGCAGTTTCATTCATGGATTGACCTATTGTCAGGGAATAGAACAGATCATGAATATCGAGGTGCCTGAACGGGCCCTGTTCCTGCGGACGATCTGGTCTGAATATTCAAGGCTCCATTCCCATCTCCTCTGGCTCGGTTGTTTTGCCGATTCATTCGGGTTCGAAAACCTGTTTATGAATGCCTGGAGGATCAGGGAACGCATCCTCGACGTGATGGAGCAGACCACCGGGGGTCGTGTGATCCAGGGGGCATGCAAGATTGGAGGGGTCAGAAGGGACATCGACAATGCAAAGCTTTCACAGATGAGCAACGACCTCGGGAGCATCCGTAAAGAGATCGACGAGCTTACGTCGGTTTTTCTGCGGGATAATTCCATTAAGCACCGCCTGCAGGGTGCAGGGGTCCTCGGGAAGACCGATGCTTATCAGATGGGTGCAGTAGGTCCCGTTGCACGCGCCAGTGGCGTGGCAATCGATATCAGGAAAACCGGCTATGCTGCGTACGGGAAACTCGACCTCGAAATCGCTACTGAATGCGAAGGAGACAGTTATGCACGGTGCGTGGTCAGGGCCTGTGAATTGTTCACCTCGATCGACCTGATCAAGCAGGCAGTCAAGGCGATCCCTGAGGGGCCTGTCGACGTCAAGGTGACGGGCGCCCCGAATGGAGAATATTTCTCCCGTTCAGAACAGCCCAGGGGAGAACTCGTCCATTATGTGAAGGGCAATGGTACAAAATTCCTCGTAAGATCCCGGATCAGGACACCGACGCTCACCAATATCCCCCCGCTCGTGAAAATGCTTCAGGGGTGCGAGCTTGCTGATGTCCCGGTAATCGTGCTCTCGATCGATCCCTGCATCGGGTGTGCGGAGAGGTGACCTGAAATGGCATTCTTTGAAATGGCAAAAACCGCGCTGAGGACCGTAGTCCGCAGGCCGGCGACGATCCTGTACCCTGTCGAACCTGCCAAAAAAACCGATATTTCAAGGGGGCATGTCGTCATCGATGAAAGCAGATGTATCTCTTGCAGGCTGTGCGAGAAGAGATGCCCGGCACAGGCAATTGTCGTCAATAAAGAGGAGAAGACCTGGCAGATCGACAGGCTGCGGTGCGTTGTCTGCCGGGCATGTGTCGATGTCTGCCCGGTGACGTGCCTGTTTATGGATACCCAGTATACGGCCCCGATGACGGCCCGCAGTATTGACACCATAACCATCACCTATGTGAAACCGCCAAAGCCGGAAAAACCCTCTGCAACCGGTGAAGGTCAGACGTGAGTCCGATTTTTTCATTTTTTCCCTGGTCGACATTCTCGTTCATTCTTAGTTGTCACCTCGACAATAGGGGGGTTTTACCCCCCTGTTCCACCCCCAATCAGGATAGCCAGAGGACAGGGTCAACCTGGATTAAGAAATAATCGGTTTATATACAGTCCTTATCGTAACCGGGGTCGCCACAGCGGCGGGGCGGAGCCCCTGGAGCGTCAAATAGCTCAATCCTCCTGTATAAGTCAATAAAAATGAGTTCATCGGAAAATGAAAAGGCAGCGTGAATATAGGATGTCAAAACAGAGCCTTTTTTTCATTGTCAACATCCGGGCCCGGCATAACACCCTCTCTTCGTTTTGGGAATAGATCAACAGGGCAGCGATGCATTTGAGTTATTTCCTTCAGGTGCTTTCGGAATTGATTTCCTATCACATAGCCCCGGATCTCCTTTTAATCACAGGATAGAAATGCGGCCGATGGAAAAGGCACAAACAGTGATACCTGGCATAAAGGCGATTATTAATGATATCCAGGAGGACGGAGGCCTGGCAGAAACCGTATTCTCTGCAGTTGTTTTACGTAA
>DATJQJ010000046.1:0-10458 GCA_035505975.1 Methanoregulaceae archaeon | reverse complement strand
AGCCTGACCATACTGCACCTACCGAAGCGGCATATTTGGCCAGCTGGACCAAAAAGAGCCAGGACCTGAGCTATTCCGAGTCGTCTTCGGCGAGCGGCCTTATCAGCGGTTTCAATAAAGCGATGCACTACCAGTCGGGACTGGTGCTCATCTGATTTCCCCTGGATCCATTTTTTCCTGATTGCTTTATAAAAAAATTGACAGACAGGGAAATGAGATCCCACCACTGATTTAAAATAAAACCCTTGTCTTTTTTATTACTCATCTCTCATTTCATTTCCGTTTGAGAAGTTTTAAGGTAAGTTCGATATTGTAATGAGCATCGCTGTTATCGTAATCAATTGCGATCGCATTTTCATAACACTGGAGGGCGTGGACCAGGTCGTTCTCCCTGAAAAAGGTATTTCCCATCGTATTCCACGTCTCAGAATCATTGGATTTCGGGGAATAGTTCATATCCTTTAAAAATGACCTCATCCGTTCATAAAATTCAGGGTCCAGCAGACCTCTTTTGAAGCGGTCCAGTATGAGCTGATATAACTCCTCGCCCCCGGATGCCATGGGAAAAAATGCTTTTTATTCACTCATTAATCTGCTGGAGTTTTCCTAATGCCCGTTGATGACAGGGTAGAGATCGTAAAGGGATCTGGTCAGGATCGGAAACTGGTCAATGGTCAGAATGCATGAATAATTAAAAAAGGGTAGCTGCACAAAGCACGACGAAAAATTTAGTAAAATTACGTTATCCGATATCCATGAAAAAAATATGCAACGTCCCTTATTTCGTATTGAGATTGACTCCGCTGACACCGAAGGATCCCCTGCAATAATTTGATTAGGGCACGACCAGGGAATAATCTCTCATTTGACCCTTTTCAAAACCAGGATGATTATCATGCAGGAACATTGGGATTAGCATCCGATCTGGAGTCAGGAGATTTATTGGGACCATACCCAAAAAAAAAAAATTCTTACAGGAGGATGGACCCCGACTGGTAACTCATCGATTTGCCAAACTTTGTAATTAATCCGCTTGCAGATGAAGTCCCGGAATAGACCAGATCTTCAGACTTCAGTGGTGGAAGAGTGTTGTATTGGGTAAAACCCTCTATTAACAACGGCTGTGAACTGGCATTGCGTGCTTCCTGCACGTGGACATTTAGATATGCCGATACCGATCCAATCATCGGGGAAGACCGGTTACCGGCGGTTATTCCCTCTGCTGCGATATTATAGCTCAGGATAACAGGGAACGCAGAATCGGTGCCGACAAACCGGTCGTCAGCATGCGTGACGACCGATGCTAATGAAGTATCGAATGAACTTCCTGATTGACCGATATTGCAGTAAGCCGGAATCAGCGATGACACGCTGGTTACGAACGGACAAAGAATTGCATCTGATGTATTCGATGCCTGAGCCGCTCCATCGACGAGGAGGTCCTCGGTCCGTGTCGCCCTGCCTGTGTCGATCCCGATGAACTGCACGCCGGTGTCTGCCCTGATGTTGCTCTGGGCGGCAATCGTGTTAGCTGTTGTAACCGCTATTGATTTGGCAAAGACAGACTGCCCCGAAACAGCCATCATCTGATCGTTATAAACGGAAGTATATTGGATCTCCTGGTCCTGCAAAGGAGGGTCCAGGGAGCTTCCCTGTCCCTGGAGCCAGGTAAGCAGGTCGTTCGCCCAGGGACCCGCAGTCTCGAACGTATTGCCTGGAATGGCAAACCAGTTCAGGAGGTCCTGCAGGTGTTCTCCAGGGAAAGTCGCAGAATCCTCATCCCAGAACTCCTTAAAATTTGTATAGTTTTCAAACGGAGTATCAGCCCATCGGGGATACGATGCCAGGAATGGATCGTCCCCGCTTATCGGAATGCCATTGACATTGACACTCCATGCCCCTGAATCGGTCTCAATAATCGTCCCCTGAACGTTCATTCCGGTGCCGGTCGCCAGGCCCTGTATTTCAGGCGGCGCCGGAACATTACGATCTGCATATGCGGTACCCGTGAATGATACAAGAAACACGACAGCCAACAGGACACCTGCTCCAACACAAAGGGATTTCATTTTTATCCCCCGATCTGAAAGGATTTATTTCCAATCGGTATGTCAATACTACCCTGGAGTCTGTTAATAAAACTATCGGGAGACCATGCCTGTATCATGGAGCCGGTGTGATTCTAATAGTAGTTTTACCATAATGTGAGATTATGTGCCAGTTCGATAATGCCGCAAACGTTGTCCTTGACGATATTATTGCCGCACGGAGGACGAACCGGATGTTCCTGCCCGATTTCCCCGAGAAGGACCAGATATCTGAAATAATAAAGGCCGGCCTTGCCGCACCTTTTGCGGCCGCAGCAGTGGGGGGAGGAGGCTCCCAATATTTCCGCCAGTTTTTCGTCTTTTCCAATGAAAGCAGGAGCATCAGCATCGCCGGCGGCCTGATGATGGAGAAGATTATCGAGATGTACAATGACCTTTCCCGGGAAACCGGGAACAACCCCGGGATGACTGAAAAAACCCAATCCTTTGCGAGCCGTCTGGATATGATGAAAAAGATGGGGTTTGTTGGAGGGGTCGGCAATGCACCCTATTTCATCGTCGTTGCCGAACGAAAAGGATACCCGCCTGTCGAACAGCAGTCGCTCGCTCACTGCCTCGAGAACATGTGGCTCAAGGCAACGGCCCTGAATCTTGGATTCCAGCTCGTATCCCTCACGACCCAGATGGGATCAGACCCCGAATTTTGCAGATTGCTTGGGATAGAACCAGGGGCATATGAACTGAATGGGTGTGCTGTGGGCTATCCAAAGGAGAAACTTCCGCCGTCTGTCAGGCCGCCACCTGATGATGTGACGAAATGGCTGGATTGAAAGTGAATTGTCGGGTTAGAATGTGAACGTGGTAATATCTTATGGCAGAGTTGTAATCGAAGGGAGATTCTTCAAATTCATCGGAAGGTGAATTCTGCTTTGGAGCTTTTGGAAAAAAGTCCCACAGCGGGCCTGGGGGGATTCGAACCCCCGACATCCGGGTTAGAAGCCCGGCGCTCTATCCAGGCTAAGCCACAAGCCCAAGTCTTGCTCTACACTATTGTCGACAAATCCCTATGTAACTATCGCCCGAGACCCGGTGTCAAAAAGGATCAGTATCCCTGGTATCTGCAAAGAAGATGAAAATATCCCGATCACACGGCATGGTATGAGCAGGACTTCACAACGTCCACCTGCACCGGGTCGAACATGCCTTCGTGGAGGGCAGACTTGACGGTCGTATTGCTGCAATACTTCACTTTCACCCGCGCTGACATCCGCTCCCGTTCTTCGAATATATACCCCTGACTGTATTCCACGGTCCGTTTCATGCTAATCGTTACTGAGAGGGCTTCGGCGATGATCCCCTGGTCTCCGGTCCCAAGGTCTTCGACATTGACCGAGGTAAGGAATACCGGCATGCCAGGCTCGATGGTGCCCACCGTCACCACATTGTGGGTGCTCTGGAGTTCGAGTGTCCGTGATTTCCCCAGCTTGAGCTCCCTGATGACATCCGGAGAAATTCCTGTTAATGCTGCGCATTGCATCTGTATCACCCGTACATCGGCAGGTCTTTCTTCGGCATCGTCTCCTGTGATGCGACCTCTTCGGAAATCTTATGCATGGTGGCTTCGATCTCTTCTGCCTGTTCAAGGAGCGGCTTTACGTCGAGGTTTAAGTCGTACATCTTGTTCAGGACTTCGATGGCCGATGCGGAAGCCCTGGGGTCCGGTGAATTGACCGTCTCGCCGAGCAGCCCGTATCCGGGGATCCCGCGTATTTTGCACTCGGTGAGGAGACTGCTCGCAATCCCCGAAATGCTTCCCATCGGAAGGATCAACGTATTGTCCTGGATCCTTTCGAGGTTGGCATCCGATGTCGTGACCCCGAATACCCGTTTTTCCATCTCGTTCGTGATGATCCCTGCGATTGTTACGACTTCGCGGATCTTGAAAGGGGTAAGCCAGTCCATGATCCCGTTCGCGACCTCATAACAGATCATCGGGTGGATAGGGATATCGGCGACAACGACCGAGATTTTTTCCTTCTCGTAGATGCGCACCGGAACGTTGATGACCCCTTTGCTCATCATCGCGAGGGGCGGGAAGAACTTACTCGTCATGCTCCCGATCAGCTTGAATTCGAGCTGATCGACCATGTACTGGAGAGCGATGCTCCCGACGAGACCGCTGCCAGGAAAACCCATCAGCACCGAGGATCCCTCTCCTTTTAAGGGGTCCGAAAATATCCTGATATCAAATCCTGTATCTGGTGACATTAGATTAACATACACGACAAGACTAAAAATATTATGCAACAGTATCCGGTGAAAAGGGGTTTTTCAAAAGAACTCGAATCAACTATGGTAAATAGTCTCAGGCAATGTTTCGGTGTCGAACCGAAACGTGACGGGGACCACTACATTGTCCAGTACGGTGCCCTTAAAGTGCTCGACGTGTCGGTCGGCAGCGATGGGAAATCGCTTGTTGTCCGGACGGAATCGGATACAAGCGTTTCGGATGAGGTAATACTTGATACAAACAAACGGTTCAGGCAATACCTCGACCTCGTAACAGGCTATAGCACGAAAGAACGGGTAAAAAAAGCTAAGACCGTTGAATAATTTTTTTAACCCGGATAAGGGACCATTCCTGCCCCTTAATCTACCAATAATCGTTTTTTTGGTTCAGTTAACATCCTCATTCATTCCTTCGTTTTCACTTCCTCCTGGGTTCATTCTCTCCCTGGCCATCACCCGTTGGGATGGCCCGTGGACGGAGGCAATCTGGGATTGCGAATTAGTCGGTTCCCGGGCGGTCCCTATGCTGACCAGGGTTGCTGCAGCGGCGTGCGGAGCCCCGGGAGCGTCGATTACCTTGAATTTCACATAAAATAACATAAGAAATAAAGAATATCGGCAAATAATGATGATCAGCTTGGATCCAGGATGCTAAAAAACCTTTATTTTCACTATTCGGGGCAGTATACAGGTATGCCGGAAAGGACAGGGGGATTTTTTCCATCTCTCCTTGGTCCAAGATAACAATTTATCACTATGCACAAACAATTCCCTGTTAATCAGTTGGATTTTCTGGTCTACTTATGTATTCGGTCCTCTATGTCGATGATGAACCCTCTCTTCTCGAGATCGGCCAGCAGTTTCTCGAGCGGAGCGGGGAGTTCCGGATCGATACGAGTCTGTCGGCAATGGAAGCGATGGAAAAGATCGAGGTCAACCTCTACGATGCCATAGTTTCAGATTACCAGATGCCTGGTACCAATGGCATCGAATTTCTGAAACAGGTAAGGGCATTGGGAAATCCTATTCCGTTCATCATATTTACCGGCAGGGGGCGCGAGGAGGTCGTAATCCAGGCCCTGAACGAGGGGGCAGATTTTTATATCCAGAAAGGCGGCGATCCCAAGTCCCAGTTCATCGAGCTTGAGTATAAGATCCGGCTTGCAATAGAGCGGAGGCAGACTGCGGACGAGCTATCCGAATCCCGGCAGAGGATGAGGGACATTATCGATCACCTGCCCGACGCGACCGTCGCAATCGACCTTGAGGGAATGGTCATCGCTTGGAACCAGGCAATGGAAGAGATGACCGGTGTCCCCAAAGAGCAAATCCTGGCCACCCGCGATCACTCCTATGGTCTTCCGTTTTACGGGAAGAAAAGGCCGATCCTCCTCGACCTCGTTTTAAAAGAGAACAAGGAGATCGAAGCGACCTATGCCCATATTGCAAGAAAAGGCAGCAAGCTGATCTCCGAGACTTATGTACCTCTTCTCTATGGCGGAAAGGGTGCGTACCTCTGGTTTATTGCGTCGCCGCTTTACGACCGGCACGGTGGCATTACCGGGGCGATTGAATCCATCCGCGATATCACCGACTTGAAACGGGCCGAGGCAGACCTTGTCGAGAGCGAGGAACGGTACCGTAATGTAATCGAGGACCAGACGGAGTTTATCTGCCGGTTCCTCCCTGACGGTACCCATATCTTCGTAAACGAAGCATATTGCCGCTATTTCGGATTGGACCGGGAAGAGATAATAGGCACCCGGTTCCATCCGAAAATTCACCCGGAAGACCTCGAAATGATGGCCGGGCTCATCGCATCACTCACGGTAGACAACCCGCTGATGACCATCGACCAGCGGATCATCATGCAGGATGGCAGTACACGCTGGCAGCGGTGGGTCGACCGTGCGATCTTTAACGCGGACGGCTCCCTGAAAGAATACCAGTCGGTTGGCCGGGATATTACCGAGACCAAGCGGATCGAGGAGGTATTGCGAAGCACCCAGGAAAAGTTCACGAAGGCATTCCTCGCAAGTCCCGATGCAATAATGATTAGCGACCTGAAATCCGGGAAGTTCGTCGAGATAAATAATGCGACCTCGCAGATATTCGGATATTCCCGGGACGAGATGATCGGAAAGAGTGCACTCGATCTCGGGATCTGGGTCAGGAAAGAAGACCGCGACGCCTTTATCAGCCACGTGAAAAAGCATGGTCTCGCAGAACGTTACGATATCGTGAACCGACACAAATCCGGGAAGCTGTTTAACGCATCGGTCTCGGCCGATGTTATTACTCTTGACGGCCGGAAGCACCTCATCAGCGTCGTCAGGGACATCACCGGTCGCAAGCAGATCGAAGAGGCCCTGCGCGAAAGCCTGCAAAAGTACAGGAATATCGTAGAGACGACCCCTGATATCATCTGGGAGATTGACAAGTCAGGCAATTTCACCTATGTCAGTCCGCAGACTGAAAAGATATTCGGATATTTGCCCTCGGATCTCGTTGGGAAGCCAATCTTTTCCTTTATTTATGAAGATGATACTAGTCTGATCAGAGACCGCCTGACCAGACACGAAAAAGGTAATGAGTGGCTGTCCAAATTCGAAGTCCGCGCGAGGCACCGGGACGGCCGTTGTATTACTATTGAAATTCATTCTACCCCCTTCATAAGTCCGGAAGGAATTTTAATCGGCTTCCGGGGTATATGTCACGACATCACACCCCGGAAAAGGACTGAGGAAGCGCTCCGCAATAGTAACGCAACACTGGAACGGGCCGAGGAGCTGGGAAGATCAGGCAGCTGGGAATTCCACTTTAATGAAAACGAGGTGCACGCCTCGAAAGGTGCAAGGATCCTGTATGGACTGACCGGAAGCCGGTGGACCATCGATGAAGTCCAAAAGATTCCGCTTCCGGCTTGCCGCCCCCTCCTCAATACTGCACTGAGTGATCTCATCGCAGGAAAAGCCCCCTATAACGTTGAGTTCAAGATCCGGAGAAAATCAGACGGGGCCGTCCTGGACATCCATTCTGTTGCAGAATACGATCCCGTGCGAAACGTAGTAATTGGAGTCGTTCACGACATTACCGGGAAGAACCTGGGTGAAGACCTCACCCGCACAGCACTGCACCGAATGGATACCCTGATCTCAAGACTCAATGCCGGGATAATGATGGTATCCGAATCGGGCCGGGTGGAGAGGGTCAATCAGGCTCTCTGCAATATTTTTAACCTTCCCGATTCCCCTGAAAGCCTGTACGGCCTGAAGTCCGATGAGATGATCAACAAAGTGCTGGACGCTTACCTGTTCCCTGAAGAAACGATCGCCCGCATCCACGAGCTGACCACCCGGGGGAAACCTGTCCTCGGTTATGAAATACCACTGCGAAACGGAAGGATTGTCATGGTGGATTATATCCCGCTGTTCGATGAAAACGGCCGACCATGTGGCCGGGTATGGCACCACCAGGACATTACCGATCGTGTCCGGGCGCTCGATGCGCTATACCTGAATGAACGCCGGCTCGCTTCCATTTATGATACCGTCAGCGACGTTATTTTCCAGCTGACGGTCGAACCAGATGGCATGTTTCGTTTTTCCTCGGTAAATCCGGCGTTTTGCTCTGTTACCGGACTGACTCACGATGCGGTAGTCGGTAAAACCGTAAATGAAGTCATACCCGAGCCATCCCTCTGTCTGGCCATGGAAAAATATGCAAAGGCCATCGCAGAGAGGAAAATTGTCAGATGGGAAGAGACCACCGATTATCCGACCGGGCGGTTGACTGGTGAAGTCAGTATTACGCCTGTTTTTGATAATGCCGGCAACTGCACCCATCTGGTGGGGTCTGTGCACGACATAACAGATCGTAAGAGGGGCGAAGATGCCATGAGGCAGGCAAACCGCCAGCTGGACCTGATGACAAGCGTCACCCGGCACGATATCAATAACAAGATATCGGTGATCAGGGGGTATCTCGAAATTATAAAGCGGAAACTGTCAGATCCGGTGCTCGAGGATTACTGCAAAAAGATGGAGTCGGCTGTGAGCGAGATCAGGACCCAGATCGAGTTTACGCGAATCTACCATGACCTTGGAACCCATGAACCCCGGTGGGAAGATCTGGATCAGATGGTCCAGGCGTTGCAGGTCCCGCCATCTGTCGCGTTGCATGTGAATGTTACCGGGGTAACAGTGTATGCGAACCCGATGCTCGAAAAGGTCTTCTCAAACCTCCTGGACAATTCAGTCAGGCATGGACGCCATGTCAGCGAGATCAGGGTGCACTGGAAAAAAACAAAGAAAGGATTGACGGTCTATTGGGAAGACAACGGTATAGGTATCCCTGGTGATCAGAAAGAACGGATCTTCGAGCGGGGATTCGGAACGAATACCGGCCTTGGCTTATTTCTGGTCAGGGAGATCCTTGCACTGACAGATATCTCCATCAAAGAGACCGGGACAGAAAACAAGGGTTCCCGGTTCGAGATCGAGGTGCCGAGGGGTGCGTACCGGATTGCGGACGAACCCGGCAGAATTTTAAAAACCCTGTACCGTGCAAAGATTCACCGGTAAATGAGTAGACAAAGGTTAACCTGGGAAGAATTCGCCTGTGATTATCAGGAATACTATCCGGGAATGTGTTCGTATCTTTATCATCCGGTTCTTTGAATAATGCAGGAGACATGACGCTCCAGGGAGGAGCTTCCGCCCCCCGCCGGGGTGGCGGCCCCGGTTGCGACAGGGATTTGCATGGGTCCTGATAAATTACTGGTTTCTAAATCTGCATGCCCCCTGGCTATCCTGATTGGGAAGGAGCCGGGAAGGAAGGAAATCCTCGTACGGATGCCCTAAAAGAATTGGTTGAAGAATTCAATAAAAATCTGGAATTCCGAAAATCATTCAATTATTCCGGATCTAGGTCGCAGAGAACGTTACCTGTCCTGAAAATTTGTCAGTGTCTCCGATCCCGCACCCGGATGCAACTGAAGAGATCTTTTTTATTCAATAATAATTGCCGGTTTGAAGGGCAATGCCAATGCCGCCTTGGCATGGACAGCCGGGTCGGCCGGCACCACCCTTACATTCATTCCGAATTCTTTTGAAAGAAATTCCCGGGCCTCTTCAAAGATTTTCAGCTCGTCGAGGCTCTGTGACAGCAGTCCTTCGACGATCTGGGGCGGGAGCCGGTGGATGAGCGTGGTGCATTGCTTTGCAGCATCGGTCGCTTCTTTTCCGCGGCCCCTCATCGCTTCGTCTTTCATGACCTCCTTCATCACCTGGTTTTTGTCCTCCGACCTGGCCACCTTCAGAAAGACCTCGCGTTTCCAAGACGGGGCAACACATATCGTCAGTGACGCCGGGGTGATCTGGATGAGTTTCATGATGGATTCCACGTCCTCAACCGTCCTCGAAAGGAGCTCTTCGGCAAGTTCGAGACCGGCATCGATAAGGCTGCCGTCCGGCACGGGCCACTCGGCATACGACACCAAGCCCTTTCCGCCGAGATCGGTCCAGAGCCTCTCGGCAGTATGGGGGATCATCGGAGCCATCAGCCTGACCCAGGCAGAACACAGGTCCCTGAGCGGTGCATGCCCCTCCGACCCTTCGGGGAGGCGGCGACGGTACCATTTCAGGTCTGCTTCAACCCCGTTGAACGCCTCCTGGAGTGCCTGGCGGGTCTGGAACCTGAGCAGCGCTTCAGTTGCCTTTTCAATATGGTGCTGGAGCCTCGATATCAGCCAGCGGTCAATTGAATCCCCGGGTTCACTGATGTCTGCCGAATCCTCGACAATGTTGTAGAACCGCTCGATCTGCTTCCGTGTGGAAATCACCAGCTCGTTTCTCCAGTCAAAGTCCTGCCACGGCTCGGCACTGCCGACAAGGAACATCCTGACCGTATCGGCACCGAACTCATTCACCGCATCCTCAAGCAGGAACACGTTTCCCTTGGAGGACGACATCTTGGCGCCGTTTAAGAGACCCATGCCGAAGACCACCATTCCCTTTGGGAGAAGCTGTTTTGGGAATATTGCGACGTGATGGAAGATCTGGAACGTCAGGTGGTTCGAGATCAGGTCCTTTGCCGAGAACCGGTAATCGTAGGGGTACCA
>DATJQJ010000045.1:0-7723 GCA_035505975.1 Methanoregulaceae archaeon | reverse complement strand
GCTGTCTCACTGTTTCAGTATGACATCGGATAAAAATTGTAGCACTCAATAATATTTATAGTACAATTATTGTAATTTTATCAGGTAATTATTTAAATTTATGATACTATTATAAACAGGGGCTAGACCGGTAACCGGTCTCTGAACCAGTTGGGAAAGGTTGATCTGGCAACACCAGCATTTTTGAAAAATTACCCGGCATTATATGGAATTCTTAACCCTGAACGGCATGATGAATTTACCGAACTCATTCTTTACAACAAATGAATCAACGCCATAGACGTTGCTGATACATTCCGGTGTCAGGACATCTTCCGGTTTACCGTACCCGAACATGCGACCATGGCTGAGGACAAGCACCGAATCGGCATAACGGTATGCAAGATTGAGGTCGTGGACCGCGATGATCATAGCGGAGTCCTGCTGCCACGTGATCCTCCGCATCGTTTCCATCACCTCGATCTGGTACCTGATGTCCAGTGCACTGGTCGGCTCATCGAACAGGTACAGTGCCGGGTTCTGGGCGAGAGCACGGGCGATGAAAACTTTCTGGCGCTCACCGCCGGAAAGCTGGTCCATGTACTTCCCTGCCATATCCCCCATTTCAAGCGCATCCAGTGATTGCTGAACCCGCGAAAGTTCCTCATCAGAGACGGACCACTTGATATAGCGGCGCCTGCCGAGAAGCACCGTCTCGAATACCGTCGAATACAGGGTATATGAAAAATTCTGGGGAACGTACCCGATTTTGGTTGCAAGATCGATTGGATCTAGTTTCCTTACCTCTGTACCGTCTAGGGTAATCGATCCCGCCGATGGTTCGTGAATCAGGGTAATGCCCTTGATGAGAGTGGATTTCCCTGAACCATTCGGTCCGACAACAGCAAGGATCTCCCCGTTGGTAATGGAAAAGGAGATATCTTCCAATACTCTTACCGAGTCGAAATCTTTTACCAGCCCTTCAATAACGAGTTCCATCATTGATCACCTAGTATAACCCCCGTCCCCGAGACCTTATGATCAGGAAGAGGAAGAACAGGCCACCGATAACGTACATTATAATACCGACCGGGATTTCGACGGGGCTCATAACTGTCCTCGCGGCAGTATCTGAAATGAGAAGAATTGAAGCCCCCATGAGGGCGGAACAAGGGATAAGGTACCGGTGATCGTTTCCGATCAGCATACGGCATATATGGGGTGACATAAGACCGATGAACCCGATGATACCGGTAAAAGCCAGACAGCAGGAAGCTGCAAAGGTGGCGATCATCAGGCCACGGAGTCGCAGTTTGTTCACATTAATGCCAAGATTTTTCGCCACGTCGTCACCGGAAGCAAGGGCATTCAGGTCCCATGACATCCGCATCAGGAGTATTAAGCAAATCAGGGTAATTGGCAGAAGGATGAGTACTGATGTCCAACTGGCTCCCCACATCCCCCCCATCAGCCAGACCGTAAGGTTACGAAGATTTTCATTCGTGGTGACATAGGAGAGTGCGCTGACTCCGGCTGTGAAGATGTACCCGATCACGACTCCTGCAAGTATTAGTGTCGCCTGGTTTGTCCCGCGTGAGCGGGATATACCATATACCAGGAGCATGCAGAGCCACCCGAATACAAACGCCATAACAATAATGAAAACGTCGTCACTCACCTGGAAAAACGCCGCAAAAATACTGGGGCCGATGACAATGGCGAAAGCGGCCCCGAACGCTGCTGCTGATGAAAGCCCCAGGGTAAACGGACTTACCAGCGGGTTCCGCAATAAACCCTGCATTACGGCCCCTGCCATAGCGAGGCTCATCCCGGTCAGGATTGCGAGCAGGATTCTTGGCAGCCGAAACCCCGTGACGATCAGTTCTGCCTGGGGGTTTGTGGGGTAAGGGATTGAATTGTACCAGTCCACGATGCCAGGAATATAATTTCCCAGTAGGTTATTGACCTGGGTGGCGAATGAATGGCAGATTGCAAGCACAGTATTCCACGGGGAGATCGCAACCGTACCGATACCGGCTGACATTATTGCTGCCGTAATAAGAAGGACAATAAGAAATATAATGAAGACAATTCTCCGGGAACTTCCCTGTCGGTACAGGGAATAGACCAGAGGTTTTCCTGTCTTTTCCTGTGGGTTATCGGGGGCCATATAGTTCAGCAATGAATTACGATTGTCCGGGTTGCACGTTCATTGGTCTTTTCCGGTCCGGAAATCGGACAGCCAGGTAATTTTCACATCCCGATACCTTTTACCACTTCGGCAATCTGGTCCGCCCTGAGGTCTTCGAGTTTTAAGTATTTTGCACCCAGTTCATTGGAAAGCATGTGAGCAAGGCCGAAGGATATGTAACTCTGTTCGGAGTCGATTACAAGCGACGATATCCCGGCATCACGGATATGGGAGGCCATTTCTTTTGCATCATCAAGGGGAGAGCCGGAACCCAGGCTTACATTTGCCTTGCCATCGGAGATCAGGATCATGCGTGGAATCGTATGGTGATTGATCATCATTTCCCTCTTAAGCACCTCAAATCCCTTGGAAAGACCATGGGCAAGTGGTGTTTTTCCACCGACAGGGAGCATCTGCATGTAGCTGCGTGCAAGTTCAACGCTTGAAGTAGGAGGCAGCAGGACCTCTGCGCCTTTTCCACGGAATACCACGAGCCCTACCCGGTCCCTCTTCTGGTATGCATCGATAAGGAGGGACAGTATTGCCCCTTTGACGGCAGTCATCCGCTGCTGGGCTCCCATGCTCCCGCTGGCATCGACAACGAACAGGACGGTATTCCCCATTTTCCTCTCCCTGACCTTTTCCCGGATATCGGACATTTCAATCTGTACTGCCAGGGGACCTTCTTGTTCGCCCTGGTGCAGTGAGGCCACCCGGATAGTGGCATCCAGCGCGATATCGGGCCCGATTGTCTCCGGAATGCGGCTCCTGACATATTTCCCGTCACGCGACTCGGTCACGGTCCGGCGCCCGTTACCCTCACGTTTGAATGAGTCGATACGCCTGGGCTGGGCGAGAGGTTGCTGATTTACCTTGAACGGCTGCCCCTCCGCAAACTGGGTCGTCGTGGAACCATCCGGCATTGTGTTCTCTTTCGGTTTCTGGTTTTCGGGATGGTCATGGTGCTGTTCGGGCTGCGGTTTCTCTTTCTGCGACTTCTGGATGGACTGTTCCATCTTCTGTTTATCCATCTGCTGCTCGGAGAAGGGCCTGCGGCGCATCCTGTGCGAGAGCACGAGTGCCGCAGCTTCCCTCACGTCGTCCTCGTTCACGTCAGTACGGCCATTGTATGCAGCGATCGTGGCTGCCGTCTTCATCATCGTGATATCTGCCCGGTGACCGTCCACTGCCATATCGATACAGATTTGGGCGATGATTTTGAGCATATCATCGGAAACCGTGACATCCGGGAGGAGTTGCTGTGCGATGACGATCCGTTCCCGCAGTTCCTGCTCTTTTCCCTGCCACTCGTGAAGGAACCCATCGGGATCGTTCTCATACCTCTGTCGTCTGCGTATCACTTCAACACGGGTTTCTGCATCGTGGATTCCCTCGATATCGACGCATAATCCAAACCGGTCAAGGAGTTGCGGGCGCAATTCGCCTTCTTCGGGGTTCATGGTGCCGATGAGGATGAACGCCGAGGGGTGGACATAAGAGACACCTTCGCGTTCGATAAAATTCATCCCCATCGCCGCTGCATCAAGGAGGACATCGACAATATGGTCGTTCAACAGGTTGACCTCGTCCACGTACAGGATATTCCGGTTTGCTTCGGCGAGAATGCCGGGCTCGAACTTTTTCTCTCCTTTTTTCAAGGCATGCTCGATATCCAGGCTTCCGACCACTTTATCTTCGGTCGCACTGATCGGGAGTTCAACAACCCGCATTTTCGCAGTCGAGGTGATAAGGTCCGGGTATTTTTTCTGGCAGTCGAGACACATTCCTTTTCTGTCTGCTGGATCGCATCCAAAGATACACCCCTCTACTACCTTCCGGTTCGGCAACAGGTGTGCAAGGGCCCGGGCGGCGGTGGATTTGGCAGTCCCTTTCTCTCCTTTGATAAGGACCCCTCCGATACGGGGATTAATTGCATTAAGGAGAAGTGCTTTTTTCATCTGTTCCTGGCCTACTATCGCTGAAAACGGGTAAATATCGTCAAAATGATGCATCGCGGGTCTCCGTTGTATAAAATGTAAAAGTTGTATGCAAATTTCATCAAATATTAAATAATCCTCTCATTAAATAATTTATATTTTAATCATATTGCTAATAAGTATGACGATTCAATACTTATTTAACACACCGAAAAGAATATTGACGTAAGATTGCATCTATGCAGGCTCGCTCCATCTTCATCTGAATTGCGAAAATCAGCGAGAATTAATTTCGGTTTATTAAAACAACTACAGGAAGGGAAAAACCGGGCCTGTGTTGTCTGACGGGAGGTTTCGAGAACATGAGAATGATATCGGTGATGTGGGGGTCTTATGCTCCTGTCCTGAAACGTGCAGCAGTCGCGGCAGATATTGACCTGGTCATTTACCCCTGCAGATTACTTGAGGAGCACCCGGATAAAGTGGATGAGGTGCTGGAATTGATGAAGACCGCAGACGTGGTCCTCCTCTACCACACGTCCGATATGTTCTGGGAACGGGTCGATAAGGAGATAGGGGGTATCGGAAAAACCACCCCCGTCATCTCACTCGGATATGACCCTTCATACTGGGTGTTCTCCACGGTTAGTCCAAGGATTGTCACAACATGCCAGACCTACATCACCAACAATGGCGAAGAGAATTTCAGAAATCTCCTCAAATTTATTAAAAAAGAACTTTTCAACCAGGATGTTGTAGTCATCCCTCCGATTGCGGTCCCATGGGAAGGACTCTATCATCCTGAAGCACCGTCAGCATTCACAACTATTGACGATTATCTTTCATGGTATTCAGAACGCGAACAAATAAACGCACCATATGTTGGCATCATCTTCTCCCGAGTAACATGGGCCTCATCGAATACGTCGATTGAAGATATGCTTATCCGGAGCCTCGAATCTACCGGACTAAACGTAATACCTGCGTTCACCTATGCAATACGGGATGATAGCCTCGGCGCACGTGGAATGACCTACGTTATTTCCGAGTACCTGATGAAAGATGATTCACCCCGGGTCGATGCAATCATCAAGCTGGTCCCCTTCCTGATCGGGACATCGAAAGGAGACGACTACCGCGGAAAAACAACAGCAGAAAGTGGTGTTGAACTCCTCACACGGCTCAATATCCCCATCTTTCACCCGGTCATTTCTATGTACAAATCGGTTGAACAATGGCGGGAATCCACCGGGCTCACCCTGGACACCGGCTGGGCGGTTGCGATGCCGGAATTCGAAGGAGTGATTGAGCCGGTCTTTATCGGGACAAGTTGCAGCAGTGACGATGGTGAAAAACCACGGGAACCCGTTCCCGACCGTTGCGACAAAGTGGCCTCACGGGTCAAAGCGTGGATCGCACTTGCAAAAAAACCGGTATCTGAACGTAGAGTGGCATTTATTTTTAATAATAACCCCTGTGCAAACGTCGAGGCGAATGTCGGTGCAGCTTCGCACCTGGATTCGCATGAAAGTGTCGCCCGGATCCTCCATAGGATGAAGGAAGCAGGGTACCAGGTCGACCCTCCGGCATCAGGTAAAGAACTCATCGAGACCATTATGGCAAAAAAGGCGATCTCCGAGTTCCGGTGGACAACGGTCGAGGATATCGTTGCCAGGGGAGGGGCTCTTTCCCAGATGGACATGCAGACCTATACACCCTATTTTTACTCACTCCCTGCAGCAGTCCAAAAACGAGTCCGTGATACATGGGGAGAGCCACCGGGCCTGGGGATGGTTATTGATGGAAAACTCCTAATCACCGGGGTATCCTTTGGAAATGCGACCGTACATGTCCAACCCAAACGCGGATGTTACGGGGCTCGTTGCGACGGGCAGGTATGCAAGATCCTCCATGACCCGGATTGTCCACCGCCCCACCAGTACCTTGCCACGTACTATTATATCCGCAAGGTACTCGGTGCAGATGTGATTGTACATGTCGGGACTCACGGAACGGTTGAGTTTCTCCCCGGAAAAGGGTTAGGGCTCTCAAGCGAGTGTTTCCCTGACGTAGTTACCGGGGATATCCCACTCCTGTATATGTATAATGCCGACAATCCGCCGGAAGGAACCCTTGCAAAACGGCGAAGTTACGCAACACTTGTCGATCATATGCAGACGGTCATGACCGGTGGGGGACTCTATGAAGACCTGGAGGAACTCGAAGGGCTCCTGACTGAATATGAGACCGCGAAAATCGATCCTGCGAGGGCTCATGCTCTCCAGCACCTGGTCCTCGATGCCATTAAGAAAAGCAATCTAGACAAGGACCTGCACCTTTCCCACGATGTGCCACTCGCTGAGGTTGTGAGCCGGGCACACGAGGCACTATCAAAAATCCGCAATACCCAGATACAATCCGGGATGCATATTTTCGGGGAGGTCCCGCAGGGGGAGAAGCGGATCGGTTTTATCAACTCGATTATAAGGTTCGATACCGGCGACTTTTCCCCGCGTCGTGTAATAGCGAACCTTGCGGGTTTGGACCTTTCAGAACTACTTGCCAACCAGCAAAAATATTCCGATAAGCACGGGGCATCATACGGAGCATTACTCGAAAGAATCGACCACGTGTTAAAACAGTTCATATGGGTTGTTCTGACGGAACCGTCAACATCGTATGATACAATCTTCTCCTGCCAGATTTCTCCTGTCCGGGTGAAGGAGCTTGACACAATCCGCGCCAGGATTGTCGATATCAACCGGCGGCTTGAAGAGACAAAAGAAATAGAGGCACTGTTCAACGGTCTGAACGGCGGATATATACCGGCCGGACCTTCAGGGTTGATCACCCGGGGCCATGAAGATGTCCTCCCCACCGGGCGCAACTTTTACTCCCTTGATCCCTACCGCGTACCTACCCGCGCCGCATGGCGTGTCGGGCAGCGTCTTTCTGAGTCATTGATCAGCAAGTACCTGAATGAAGAAGGGATACTGCCAGAGACCGTGGCGTTTTACTGGATGGCGGGAGACATCATGTCTTCTGACGGGGAGATGCTTGCCGAGATGTTTGCAATGATCGGGGTTGAACCGGTCTGGCTTCCCAACGGGCAGGTTAAAGCATTCACTATTATTCCCCTCGAAAAACTCGGCCGGCCGAGGATCGATATCACGGTACGCAGTTCAGGGATTCTCCGCGACAATTTTACCAATTGTTACGAGTTGCTCGATGAGGCGGTCCTTGCCGTTTCTTCACTTGATGAGCCCGTGGAACAGAACTTTGTGCGCAGGCATTCCCTGCAGAATATGGTGGATAATGGTGGGGACTGGCGTGGCGGAACGTTGCGTGTCTTCTCTTCGCAGCCTGGAACCTATTCGAGCGGGGTAAACCTCGCCGTGCTTGCTAGTGCATGGAAGGATGAAAAAGACCTTGCAGATATTTACATTGCAGTAAACGGGTATGCATATGGCAAGGATGTAAAAGGAAAAGCCGCACACGAGCAGCTGGCTGCCAGTCTTTCAACGGTGTCGGTCACATTCAACAAGGTGCAGTCCGATGAATATGACCTCCTCGGCTGTTGCTGCTACTTCGGGGCACATGGGGGTATGACCGCTGC
>DATJQJ010000044.1:0-30603 GCA_035505975.1 Methanoregulaceae archaeon | reverse complement strand
AATCTGCTGCATCTCCGCATCTGACAGGTCCCCTGCATTAAAAACCACGGCCAACTGGTTGCCTGAATATTTTTTTCCGGTGAAAACGTCGACGATATAAAAAGGGAGTCCCATAATGAAAACGTTATACAATTGATCGGCAGGTCTACATGATGCTGCCGAGTTTCTGCTCGAGGAAATCGAGGCCCCTTTTGATGTCCTCGAGGTTTTTTCCACCGGTTAAGATGATTTTTCCTGAAGAGAACAACAGAGCGACGATTTTCGGGTCCTTGATCCGGTAGACGAGTCCCGGGAACTGTTCGGGTTCATATTCGATGTTCTCGAGGTTTAGGGTGATGACGACCTTATTGAGGTTGATATATTTCCCAATGTCGTACGAGCAGACGATATTGGTGATTGCCACTTTTGGCTCTTCGTAAGTCTGCACACCGGCTTCTTTCATAATTTTTATAATCAGTTTGAGCCCATCGTTCAATGCGTCCCTGTCCCTGATACCGGTGAGGACCACTTTTCCGGACGAGAAGATTAATGAGGCAATTTTAGGTTTCTCTATCCTGAATACCGCTCCCGGAAACCGCTTTGTATTGAGCTCGCAGTTCTCAATCTTTTTTGAAATATCCAAAAGATCTATGGAATCGGCAATTGCCCCCGAAGCAACGATATTTTCAATTTTTAAGGAATCGTACTGCTTATCGTCCATTGTTTAGTATATGCTTGCTTTTGCATCATAATACTAATGGATTACCTTTATGTCTCCCAAAAAGGCGCCTCCCGGGAGAAAAAAAAGAAGATTAAAGGTAGTATCAGGTTAATTTTATCTGGATTCTATGGGCGGCGGCAACAGCAACCTACCCGACTATGGGGAAGAATATGCACGCTTTTCGATTCCCGTGCCGGAGTATTATAATTTCGGCTTTGACGTAATCGATACGTGGGCGAAGAAAGACCGGAACAAACTCGCTATGATCTGGGTCTCGCAGAAGGGCGAGGAGAAAAAATTCACGTTCAGGGACATGAAAAATCTCTCGAACCAGGCGGCAAATATCCTCCTCAAATACGGGATCAACAAGGGGGATCGGGTACTCATCATGCTCCCGCGTATCCCCGAGTGGTGGATCTTTGCCATCGCACTGATAAAACTGGGAGCTGTATTCTGCCCGTGCACGACCATGCTGACATCGAAAGATATCAGGTACCGCATAAACGCCGGGAAATTCAGCATGATCATCACCAATATTGAAAATTCTTCAAAAATTGAGGAGATCTGCGATGAGTGTCCGTCCCTTACCACACGATTCGTCGTCGACGGGGAACTCGAGGGCTGGGCAAGTTATCCCTATGAACTCCTCTATCCGGCACCGGTCTCCCACCACTCGGTAAGCATGCCCGAGCTGAAAAGGACCCGGCGGAGCGATCCCCTCCTGATCTATTTCACGTCCGGGACGACGGGTGAGCCGAAAATGGTCCTCCACGACAACAGTTACCCGCTCGGCCACATCGTAACCGCCCGGTTCTGGCAGGATCTCCGTCATAATGACCTTCATTTCACCCTTGCCGATACAGGGTGGGCGAAGTGTGCCTGGGGAAAAATCTTCGGCCAGTGGATCGAAGGTGCCTGTATTCTCGTCTACCACTTTACCGGTAAATTTGCAGCCACTGAGGTTCTGCCCATCCTTGAGAAATACGAAGTGACTACGTTCTGCTGCCCGCCTACCATTTACCGGATGCTCATTCTCGCCGACCTCGGACGGTTCGACCTGACGTCCCTCCGCCATTGCTGCAGCGCCGGAGAACCCCTGAACCCCGAGGTAATCAGGGTCTGGAAGGAAGGGACCGGCCTGCCGATTTACGAAGGGTATGGCCAGACCGAAACGGCGTGCTGTATCGGTATGTTTTCCAGTATGGATGCAAAGTTTGGATCGATGGGAAAGCCAAGCCCGGGCTGGATCGTCGAGCTCCACGACGAGAACGGGTCGCAGGTCGGAATCGATGAGGAGGGGAGGATAGCAATAAAACTCGACCCCCGCCCTGTCGGGTTGTTTGTAGAATATCTCGATAATCCTTCTGAGAATAGCAGGTCATTTGTAAACGGGTATTATTATACCGGGGATAAAGCGTATCGGGACGAGAATGGCTATTTCTGGTTTGTCGGCCGCGATGACGATGTGATTAAGAGCTCAGGCTACCGGATAGGACCGTTCGAAGTGGAGAGTGCATTGCTCGAGCACCCTGCCGTGCAGGAGGCAGCGGTCGTCGGTTCGCCTGACAGGCTCAGGGGCCTGATCGTCAAGGCTTTCGTTGTCCTGAACAAGGGGTACGAGCCTTCGGAATCCCTGGTAAAGGATCTCAAGACGTACGTGAAACGGACGACCGCTCCCTACAAATACCCCAGGGCCATCGAATTCGTCCCGGACCTTCCAAAGACGATATCCGGGAAGATAAAAAGGAATGAACTCAGGGATGCCGAACTGAAAAAATATCAGGGGAGTTCATGATTCAGGCGGATCCCGGGGTCGGCGGGACCGGACCCTGTTGCATCTGTCGAAGGTCCGAAAATTCAACGGATATACCAGGTTCCTACCAAAAGCCTGGAATACATGGTCTGGCCGGGGCGGATTTTTTCCCGCCCGGCAATGCGGGAATACCCTGAATCTCTCGTTTCCCATTAATAATTCCAAGTGAATAAATGTCCCATTTTCATTCAATGGTATGCCATATCCCGTCTGGTCCAGCGTTGCACCATTGACGATCCCGGGGCTCCGCCCCAAAACCCGCGGGCGCCACGGTTTGGATAGGCGCTGCTCGAGTTGACGATTAATTCCTACGCCGGATTGCCCCTGCCCACCGACTACTTCATGGGTGGGTCAGGGAGGGAATGGACCCCATTCCTGTCAATATGGCACGTTAATGATTGCGGAATCTGACATGGCATATGGTAAATCATAGAAGAAACCGGTTTTCTCTGGAAAGAGCTTAAAAATAAATTGGAGAAAATTTGCAGGCTCCGCGAAACATAAAAAAATATAGAAAGGACCGATTACAGGTCTCCGCCATGGTGTGAATGAGATCCTGACTGGGTTTCATGTTCTGAAAGTGTTTCTTCCTTATGCCCGGCTGCAGCGTGGGGTTTTGGTCTTCGTCCCCGCCCGCGAAGGAACATGATAATAATCAGGAGTATCACGATGACGATTGCGATGATAAGCACCATCTGCAGAGGGATCTCCCCGGAGGGAGCCGATACGATGATGTAACTCTCCTTTACTTTCGTATATGCCGGCCCACCTGCAGTCGCTTTTAAGATAACCGTGTAGTTACCCGATTTGTTGAACCAGTGAAGGGGGTTCTGGACGGTGGAGTTCGATCCGTCTCCGAAGTCCCAGAACCAGGTGACCGGTGTCGCGCCGCCGGAAACGTCGCTGAACTGGACGAGGAGCGGGGCCGTTCCTGAGGTGATATTTGCCACGAAATCGGTATAGATCACCGGCACTGGTGCAGGAGTCGGGGGTGTCGTCGGGTAGGTCGTGGGCGGCGGTGGCGGCAGGACGTGGATGAAGTTCGTCAGGGTGACTGAATCGTTGTTATTGAAGGAATTCGTAACCTTCAGGGTGACATTATAGTAACCCGGGACGGTATATGTCACATCGGGGTCCCTGAGCGTCTTTATTCCGGGGTTCGTCGGTGTCCCGAAGTCCCAGTCCCAGAGCATCGCCGGTGCGCATGACGAATTATCGGAAAATTTTACATGAAGCGGGGCGGGTCCTTCGAGAGGCGTTGCCGTGAAATTGGCTTTAGTGACATTAACGGCACACGGGGATTCCTCAACGGTTGCGTTGAGCGTCGCATTCGCGGTCCCATTCGTGCTGTTCGATACGGAAACCGGTACGATCAACTCAACTGTCGTTGGGACCGTTGTCAGAATTGTTGTCGGAACGGTTGTTACGATAGTAGCGGCCGGTGGTGCAGTCGTCGGAACGGTCGTCATATCCGGGACTCCGACAGTGACTATATTTTCATGTGCCTGGACATTGCTCCCTGCCATGTTTACCGATGTCAGGGTGATCGTGTAGTTCCCGGCGACGATGTAGGTATGAGAATATCGTGTTTTTAAGGTATCATTGAGTTGCTGGCCGTCGCCGAAGTCCCACACAAGGTAATCGGGCGCTCCTCCTGAGGAGTTGAAGACCGGATATACCGTCACTGTGAGCGGGGCCGTTCCCCCTACAGGCGTTACCGTGAAATCAAGTATCGGTTTTTTCTGGAGCACCGGTGCCACCGCGGCAGGGATGGCCGCCTGCGTCGTAGCAGCGACAGATACCGTCTGGTTCGCTGCCTGTACGGTGGTGTTATCGCACAGCCCCGGCTGGCAGACTAGAGCCGATAGGAGGAATATTGCGAAGAGAACCAACAAACAGCGACCGGCAGATGCCGGATTAATATTTGTCTCCCGTCGATATAATTTTGAACTCATGATCTCTTCTTGCCGATGGTGAATTATTAATTTACTGAAATGATACGGCGCTCTTCATGGTTCACTGGCCTACAGTTCCGGCATAAAAAAGATTGAAATATACCCGGGAATTGTCCACGCTGGAAAGGGAGGTGTACGGGATACCCCGGTTCTATCAGCCCCATCCTTCCAGTTCGGCGGTAACATCGCTGCCGTCACTGGAGAGAATATAATATTTCACCGGCACGGGAACCCCATCAGCTATCCAGTAGGTGGCAGTTCCGTTGTCGACAGATGCGGTATACCTTTTCGTTAAGAACGTTCCGGCCGGTACCGTTATTGTCTCAGTTCCCTGGTAAACGAGGGTGGTTTCTTTCTGGAAATTGGCACTGCCGGCGTAGGAGCGCAACTGATCGGGAGGGATAGGTGTCGTTGTTGTCTGGCCGTTCATGATTGTGGTGACAGTCCCTCCAAGAATTGTATCAAACGAGGTGCTGTAGTAGATATCGGTTATAATCGTGAACCCTTGTCCTGTCAGTACCATAGTGTTTTTATAATGGACTGCAGGAGTTCCCTGGAACTGGTCGCTCGATATTTCTGTCTTCAAATCTGCCTGTGTCGTAGTTCCGTTCGAATGAACAAGGAGTTGGTATTGGTACCATATGAACCCGGTACCGAACACCGTTTTCGAGCTGACCTGTGTACCTGGCTGCATTCCGGTCGGAGTAGGCGAAGGCGTAACGGTCGTAGGCTGTGTCGTGATGATGGATGTCGGCACCGTGGTTGTTACCGGCACTGAAGTCGGAATTGTTGTTGTGGTCCCGGTCGGCGAAGGCGTAACGGTCGTAGGTTGCGTCGTGATGATGGATGTCGGTACCGTGGTTGTTACCGGCACTGAAGTCGGAATTGTTGTTGTGGTCCCGGTCGGCGACGTCACAGGCAGGGTTGTCGGGGATGTCCCAGGAGAGGTGGTTGTTATATTGATAATGGAAGTCGTCGGGACGGATGTAGGCACGGTGGTACCGGTGACAGGTGATATGCTGTACTGACCCGGCCCTCCCGCATATAGCCAGTATCCCTGCCCGGGTTCGGCAGGGATGTTCCGGGTAGGTTCGCTGTCGAACATGGTCCTTCCGTACTGCTGGAACTGTCCCGAGTAGCCCATCAGTATCTGCCAGGTTCCGGAAAGCGATCTGAATGCGTCTCCCACAGGAGTTTCCGTCCCCGCAAAACCGACGGCATTCCATCCCGGATAAATCGCTTTCGGCGCCGGAGACAAGGTATTATCACCCGGGACAGGTATGGTCATGGAACCATTCGAAAAGATCCAAATCCCGTCAAGGGGGGAAATTGATGTATCAGGGTACATTTTGTCCCACATGCCTGCTCCGGCATTATACCTCCACGATGAATGTCCTCCTGTATCGACCCCGGAAAACAGCGAGTAAAACTGGTAACCAGGGTACTGATATACCGGGTTCAGGACAGGAACCGACACAAAATTCCATCCCTTGTAGAGTGCAAGGCTGCTGTCAGCGAGACAGGGAGCAACACAACAACCGAGCACGAGAATTAAGGCGATTAATTCTTTCATTGAGTTCCCCTACCGTAGGAGTATCCCCTGATCTATAAAAACATTCGGGGAAAAAATCCGGAAAAACGGTGTTATTAAGGGACCAGGGCTGGCACCCGGATCAACAGAAACGGGCATAATAAACGGGTGGGAAAACAATAACAAGATGAAGAGGGTGAATGGCGAGATCCACCATAGTGAGCAGACATTGCAGGATTGTAGAAGAAAGATACCAACGTGCTCCCTGATATCGGATTTATCACAATTTATCAGGGATCATCATACCCTTAAAAGAAAAATACCGCCAGGGGTTTGTGGGATTATGATTGATGGGAATAACTAATGGCTTACTTTTATGCAGAACGCGATAAAACATCACTAATCCAGATTTTCTAAAAGCAATAAGGAACGGCTGAGATTTCCAAAACCACAATGCACCGGATACGATCCGGAAGTGGTTCAATCTGTAAAAAGAGTATTATATGGACTTAATTTCCCCGTATCGGGGTTATTGGGAGTGTTCTTGCTATAATAACCGATTTTGCTCAGGGAAATAATATCCCGATCATCAGTCCGGCTGGAATTATTTGGTCTACAATTTGCATTTTGCAATGGTGTGCCTGCCTTCACAGGATAGAGAAAAAAAAAAATTTAATCTTTTTATCTGCGAATAAATACGAAGTAGTAAACAACTCCGATAATGAAGAGGATTAGCACGACCCATCCTAACGAATTTAAATTGCTTCCACTCCATATACCAAAAATTAACAGGAAAATGCCGATTAAAAATGCAATAATTAAAATTTTTTTAAACCTCTCCGTGTTAGTTTCCATAATACACCCCGATAATGTTTTATTGAAAATAAACTGATCATTTTGATTTTTCACCCATGATGCAATAAAATCAGGATAATTAGTCATACTATGGGACTATGTGAATATTGCGGAAGAAAAGAAAAGGGATTGTTATTCACATGTCGTTATTGCGGGCAGGACCTTTGCAAATTCATCATTTATCAAATTATCACCAATGCTTATCCTTAAGCCCCGGAATTAGACAGCTTAATATTTTTGACGGATTTATAAGGTTTAAATTAAAATGCCCAAACAGATTTTTCCCGATGAACCAGCCTGAGTACCCCACGACGGTTAACGCACCTGTATCAACCTCTAAAGTGTTAACGGAACCCATCATTCGAAAGACCTATCAGCTGCACCACTTAATTTTATAGTATGGTGCGTTATTCAATAACAACTGAGGATAAACTGACGGAAGATATTGATAAATCTGCCGCGAATGTCGGAAAATCACGATCAGAATGGATAAACGAGGCATGCACCGCGTATCTCGGCCAGGGGGGCACCACTGAGATCTGGGCAAATGCAGCAGGAGAATCGGTGCGATCCGAGAAACGGGATGTAGTGCCTAATATCGTCGATTACGATCAGACCTACCGGGATTTTAAGATCAATGTCCCTGAATATTTCAATTTCGGCTTTGATGTGATCGATGCCTGGGCAAAAAAAGACAGGAACAAACTCGCCATGATCTGGGTGAACCAGCAGGGCGTCGAGAAAAAATTCACCTTCTGGGACCTTTCACGCCTCTCGAACCAGGTCGCGAACATGTTCATCAAGTACGGGATCACCAGGGGCGACCGCGTCCTCATCATGCTCCCGAGGGTTCCCGAATGGTGGATATTCACGCTGGCACTCATCAAGAGGGGCGTCGTGTACTGCCCGGCCCCGACCATGCTCACCCCTAAAGATATAAAATACCGGGTGCAGACCGCCGATATCAAGATGATTATCACGAACATGGAACACGCCGATAAGGTTGACGAGGTCGCAAAAGATTGTCCGTCCCTCTGCGGCAGGATGGTAATCGACGGGAAACGCGACGGGTGGATCAGCTACGAGGTGGAACTCAATTACCCGGCGCCGGTATCAACCAAATTGATCACGCTTCCGGGGATGAAAAAGACAAAATCAACCGATCCCCTCGTTATTTTCTTTACGTCAGGGACCACGGGTGAACCGAAAATGGTGATCCATGACCAGAGTTATCCGCTCGGTCATATCGTGACCGCCCGGTTCTGGCAGGATGTCCATTCCACCGACCTCCATTTCACGCTCTCAGATACGGGTTGGGCTAAGAGCGCCTGGGGAAAATTATACGGCCAGTGGATCGAAGGGGCGGCAATATTTGTCTACGACATCAGGAACCGGTTCAATGCAACGGAAATTCTTCCCCTTATTGAAAAATACGGTATCACGACGTTCTGCTGCCCCCCGACTATTTACCGGATGCTGATCCTGGCCGACCTCGATAAGTTCGATTTCACCGAGCTCCGCCACTGCGTAAGCGCAGGGGAACCCCTAAACCCGGAGGTCATCAAGGCATGGAAAGAATCGACCGGCCTGACTATATTCGAGGGATATGGACAGACAGAGACGGTACTGTGCATCGGAACATTCCCTTCTATGAAGCCGAAATTCGGCTCGATGGGTAAACCCTCGCCTGGCTGGCATATCGAACTCCACGACGATGATGGGAAACCCGTTCCCACCCATGAAGAGGGCAGGATAGCAATAAAGATGGATCCGAAACCGGTCGGGATGTTCGACGGGTACCTGTATAACGATGAAGAGAACAGGAAGGTCTTCCAGAACGGTTTCTATTATACCGGGGACAAGGCTTACCGGGATGAGGACGACTATCTCTGGTTCATCGGCCGGGACGACGATGTGATCAAGGCATCGGGATACCGCATCGGACCGTTCGAAGTTGAAAGCGCCCTGATCGAACACCCGGCGGTGGCAGAAGCGGCGGTCGTCGGATCGCCCGACGATATCCGCGGGCTCGTCGTCAAGGCCTTTGTTATCCTGGCCCCGGATTTCAAACCTTCGGACGCACTCGTGAAAGAACTGCAAAACCATGTCAAGAAAGTTACCGCTCCCTACAAGTACCCGAGGATCATTGAGTTTACCGATGTCCTGCCGAAGACCATTTCGGGTAAGATCAGGAGAAAGGAGCTCCGCGAAATGGAGATGGCAAGGTTTTCCAACGGACAGAACGGATCACCGGGTGCCGGTGGGAAGGCATCCGGCAGTAAGAAATAAGATGGCGGTCCGTTTGAAAAGCATATGAGGACATCGGCATGCCGAAAAAAAACTACTACATTTATTTTCTTGCGTGCATTATAGTATAAGACGCGAGGTCCGGCGGGCCGGTTGACATGCGACGATTTCACGGGTATATCGTGGATCGCTCCGGTTCCGGGTGTATTCAAACTCGCGGAATGAACCGTAATCAACCCGGGAGGATAGCCAAGCCAGGTCAACGGCGTTAGCTTCAGGGGTTAATCTCGCAGGAGTTCAAGGGTTCGAATCCCTTTCCTCCCATTTTCAAGGACTTGTTGTTCTGATGGCGACACGATCAAAAACCGCCTGTGTAATGTTTATTTTTATAAAACATTCCATGTGAAAATTAACAATTGCGGCAGACTGGAATTCCTGATTTGTTTTTTTCCTTCGTCTCTGAACATACGACGGAGCTTGTATGGCCCGTTCAGTCATGTTTGGCAATAAAATTGATCCCGGCCAACCAGGCGGATTGGTAGTACTGCGGGGTTCAATCGTGTTCCGGGGGACATCATCTGTATCACTGCTGTCGTATTTCCAATATTTACGTCAAGTCTGGTATGGTATTGCAGGATGATACCACCGAATGGTATCAGTTCTGTGATTGATATGTCGAATGAACTATTCAAATCGCTGTCAGCGATGCTGTTTTTCATGGTTGCCCTCATGGTGGTCGCAGGCACCTTGGTATCTGCTGCTGCGACCGGGTCAACGATATTTGCTCTGAATTTGTTAGCGAACGATAACGCTGCCCAATCGGGGCAGATCTTGTCCGACGGGACAACACCCGGCGGCACGCCTCCTTCAGGAGCACCACCGGATGGCGCTCCCCCGTCGGGAACACCAACGACAGGAACGCCCCCTTCGGGGACGCCTCCTTCCGGAACCCCGCCGAATGGTACACCCCCTTCAGGGATTCCCCCCAGCGACAACCCGGGGTCGTCATCGTACAATATCAGCGGTGTTTATTCGCTGAGCGGGGGATCAGCCACGGAACGGGATCTGAATCTCGTGTCGAATACTTCAGACGTTTCTGCAGTCTACGTCACGAACAACGGGGACCTGAACCTGGTCAACCCGGAAATTGTTACTACCGGGGATACTTCATCGGATTCGGCGAGTAGTTTTTATGGTCTTAACGCCGCAGTCCTTGCTACGACCGGGAGTACCGTGAAGATTTCCGGCGGATCTATTTCGACGAGCGGATGTGGTGCCAACGGTGCATTTCCCACCGGGACCGGGACATCGATCGCCCTGTCCGGGGTCACGATAAAGGCAACGGGAGACGGAGGACATGCGGTCATGGCCACCGATGGAGGCACCCTGGTCCTGGATCAGGTGGACATGACAACTTCGGGTGCACACGGAGCCCCTATAGCGACGGACCGTGGCGGCGGGACCGTCACCGTTAAGGGAGGAAAGGCAACCTCTTCCGGGACCGATTCTCCGGGGATATATTCGACGGGAGATATTACTATCACCGGTGCCACGATCTCTGCAAAATCTTCGGAGGGTGCGGTGATCGAAGGGAAAAATACAATCACGCTGGAAAATACCGTCCTGTCGGGGAGTAAAGGGACCCGGGATCGCGGGATCATGCTGTACCAGAGCATGTCAGGCGATGCTGAAACAGGGACCGCATCGTTCGTGATGAATGGCGGGTCATTCACCTGGCCTTCGACCACAGGCCCGGTCTTTTATGTTACTAATACGAATGGGGAGATAAAGCTGACCGGAGCGAAAATTATCAGCAGTTCCGGGACGCTCCTGAATGCCAGTGCAGGTGACTGGGGTAGCAGCGGAACAAACGGAGGAACGGTAACATTCATTGCTGACGGCGAGACCCTGACGGGGTCGGTCATCTCGGATAAGATTAGCAATATTTCACTTTCTCTCGTACATGACTCGACCCTGAAAGGAGCGGTCAACTCGGCTGCGCTCGCGCTCGATGCGTCGAGCACGTGGAAGGTCACCGGGACATCGGTACTTTCCTCTTTTTCCGATAAGGGTGCGATATCGAACGGGACTATCAGGAACGTGATCGGAAACGGTTATACCGTGTATTACGATCAGAACCTCACAGAGAACCATGAACTCGGCGGCAAGACCTATTCCCTCGTTAACGGGGGATATCTTGCACCCCTCAAATCCGGCCAGTCAGCGAAAACAAACCTGCCGGGCACCGGGATGTTTTACTCCCAGATAAATTCCGGGTTGTCTCGTTATCCGGCCCTTGCTTATTTGAAAAATTCGGGTGCAGCAGGTAAGGGTTCTCTTTTTCTGAACGTTTCGGGCCGGCTCACCATTCCCTGTTCGGTTTTCCTGCCGCTGAATTCAACGGGGGCCCACTCCGGATCAACTGCAGGAACTGTATCGTCGGCGATGCAGAGTTACTCTCCCTCAGGAGAGGCACAACAGATAAAAAGTATCAAACTCCCGAAGTTCGCAGGTAATGCTGTATACCTATAACCTGCAGTATTTTTTCCAGAATGCAACCCGGGGGACGCAGGTCCGGAGGATCTGCCGGTGTGCGGGGAGTTATCATCTCCCCGTTGCACACAATGCATCTATCAGATCCCCCAGGTCTTTAATCAGGTCTTCTGCCGAACGGTAACGGTTTTCAGGTCTTTTCATCAGGCACTTATCGATAATTCTGCGGACCTGTTCCCACTCGGGCAGGTCAGTCTGCACTGGTCCCGGGTCTTCATTGAGAATTGCATGCGTAATCTCTCCCACGCCGCTGCCGGTGAATGGGACGTGTCCTGTGATGATGGTGAAAAATACTACGCCAAGCTGGTAGAGGTCTGTCCACGGGCCAGTCTCGCCGTACCGGTTGGGAGCCAGCTGTTCTGGTGCAGCGAACTCAAGGGAATAACTGATCAGACCTGTCTGTTTCACGTCTGCAGTCGCCTTTGCGAGGCCCCAGTCGGTGATTTTCGGGGTACCGTCTTCTGCCAGAAGGATATTCTCAGGTTTGATGTCCCGGTGGATGATTCCAAGGTTATGGGCGTACCGCAGTCCTTCGGCAACCCCAAGGACAATCTTCGCGGATTCCGGCAGTCTGACCGGCAGAGGCACCGTTGCAAGCGAACGCCCGACATATTCAATCTCGATATAGGGCACAGGGAAGATATTCGCCGAGTTGATGCGTACGATGTTTTGATGGTGAAGCCCCTGCCAGAGATGGATCTCTTTTGTGAAATGAGTCCCGGTAATCTCGTCGTAACGGATCGGAATTTTCAGGGCTATCGGGCGCCCGTCTGCATCGTTCGCCCGAAATACCCGCGCAATCCCTCCTTCCCCGATATATTCTGCACCCGGGTACTTTTGTTCGAGGGGCACGGGCAGACGGACGGTGTAATAATGGTCTTCCGGTGGGGATCCATCTTCAGGATTACCGACTGGTTTGCTGACCACTGTTTTGTGCCGGTCAGCTGGCTCCTGGTGAAGGAAATTTTCATCATCCACGCGACTTCGTCTGCGTGTTCTTTCAAACACGATACCGGCGACGATCGAAAGTACAGCGGCCACCGGGACGATCCAGAAAAGGTACATGAATAAATCAGGTCCCGGACCTGCCGGTCCTCCCACCCCGGGCGGTGGCAATCCCAGGGTGCCACTGGGCGGTGGCAGTGCATTGGTCCCAGGAGTCGGGGAAGGAAGGTCCTCGGCGTGCAGCAGGGTATAGGCACCGGGCGGATCCACCAGGGGGGCCCGATCGGCAGTCTGATTTCCAGGGTCTTGACCGTTGTCCTGGATGACATATGGCGTATCTCCGATCCCATCGCCGCCCTGGTCCTTCCCGGTGTACTGCATCCAGAAGTTCCCAAGCGATCCCGAAAAGGTGTTACCTGCATACTGGTATCGCCAGGGGAGACTGCTCCATGAGAGATCGGCCAACCCTGTGGCTGCATTCTTTGGGTTGTCAAAGTAATTCAAAAAAATTGTATTGCCGATGGAGCCCGTATCCATATCGATTCCCAAAGAATTATTGGTGACAGAATTTCGGGTGATCTCGTTGTGCCCCGCAGAAATAAGGCCGATTCCAATTGGAAAGCCGCTAATGCTGACGTTCGTTACCTTGTTGTCGTCCGAGCGGATAAGGATACCATAACGGGCTTTCCCGGTAATCCTCAGGTTCTCGACGGTGATCCCATCGGTATACAGGGCGATCCCTGACACCCCTTCAGGGGAATCAATGACCGGGGGGTCATTTTTATCGAGGGCACCGACAGTAATTGACTCATTAATCGTCAGGTTCTCATGGTATGTGCCCCCCTTCAGCAGCAACAGGTCTCCGGTCCCGGCAGCGTCCATGGCACTCTGGATCGTCGACCCGTTGGTGCTTTCATCAAATACCAGGACTTTCGCGTCCACCAGGGGTACCGCAAACAGGAAAAGTGAAAGGACCAGGACCGCCGTTGCGAGAAGCGGCACGGTCCCGGATCTTTTCAGGGGTCCGGTTCCCGCGGGATCGACCATCGGGATCACTCGTTTGAGACTACGATGAACCTTGCCGAACTCTCCCCAAGAGCAAGGTCGATTAAGTCCCCGTTCTTTACCGGGTACCGGTTCATCGGCTTCAACAGTTCTGCATTCAGGTACGTTCCCCCCGAACTGCCATGGTCCTCGATCTGCCAGGTATTTCGTGTTCTCGTGAGGATCGCATGGGGTTTCGTGATCCTCGTTACGCCGGCATAGCTGTCGGGCAGGACGATATCGCCTTCCGAGATGCAGGACCCCGCTTCAGGGTCTGCCCGACCCAGTAATATCCTGTCTTTAGTGAGGGGGTATGTACGCCCGCCCTCCTTTCCGCTAACCAGGTGAAGGGCTGAAAAGCCCGTCCCTGACTTGTCCTGGATCGACGCCGTTATCGATTCAAGCCGTTCCTGTATCTCCCCGTATCCCATCGGGATGTTAATCCTGGAGAAAACTCCCAAATTTTTTAAGAGGAGGCCGAGGCCCCCTTCGGCCAGGGAAAATTTCCAGACGGGGTGTATTCCTTTTGCCGTCTCTCTTCCAAAACCCGCTTCTTTTTTTACGAGGCCGATTTTTACGAGTTGATCGATATGTTTTTTCGTGTTGCCATAACTTGTATCGATCCGTGCGGCTATCTCATTGATCTCTTTTGGGTCCCGCTCGATTACTTTGAGTATTTTCAGCCGCACCGGGTTTGAAAGGACTTCCAGATATTCAGACAATTCTTGCAAAAATTCAGGGTCTGAAGAAATTGAGACGGTTTCATTGCCTGACATTGGTGGAACCCCTGGTGACCCGAATCCCCGGGCATGGATATCGTACCTGAATCATTATTTCATTACTCACCGGATAAATGGTTGGGATGGTCCAGTTGTGATAAGGTATTCCAATAAACGGTCATCCGGACAGTGAGAAAAAGGGAAATGCAGGAATTCCCTGGATTTTTTTACGAGTGAATTTTTCGAAGGTTCACCGGCGGCCTGACTGACCAAAGACCTGGTTTTTAAAAGACGATCGTGAGAGGGTGATCCTCCGTCGGGGAACTGGTGGACCAGACACCTGACCGCAGGCAGGTAACAGGTTCACCGGATCGGTCTTCGATATTGAAAGTGTTGCCTTCCCCCGCTCTGACTCTTCCCTTTAGTCCGGAACTCATTTCCAGGGCTCCCCCCCAAAAATAATGGCAAGAGGTTTCCATCGGTGAGACGGGTCGTGCTTTGACTGCTCCTGTCGACCCTGAAAGTGTCAATATTCCGGGCCCTTTTCATCGGTCTTTTCAGGACCCTCACCGTTGAGTATTTCATCCGGACCCGTTGGTCCATTCGTACTGGTCCTGCCTCTCTGCCCTGATACGTCGATTATCATGCTATTCATATCGAAAGCATCGCTTATTTCCACTATCGAGTCCCTGATCTCGGAAATCAGGAAAAACACTGCTGTAGCAATGATGTACAGGCCCAAACCGATACCGATAATAAAAAAATTGAGTTGATTCGAGAAGAGGTAGAACATAAATGACAATACGATAATCATGAGGCTTGCTACGACTACAGCACTCTGGTTCTTCATTATACCGACATTTACACACAAAAGAAATAAAACGTTCCTTTTATCTCCGGTCTTGATTGGTTGCCTTATTTCCTGTGAAAGGGATTTGGGTTTCGGCAGGTTAATAAAAGAAATAGGCTATTCTGATCAGGAACAGGTACAGGAACCTGAAAGGATTTTCAATGTGGATCATAGGCCATCGGGGTGCGCAGGCTGAAGAGCCTGAAAATACCCTGCGCTCGGTCAGAAAAGGGTACGAATGTGCAGATTTCGTAGAAGTGGATGTGAGGCTCTCCCATGACGGGATACCGGTGGTCATTCACGATGCGAAGCTTGACAGGACGACCTCGGGAACCGGGAGGGTCAACGATCATACCTTAAAAGAGCTCAGGGTCCTTGATGCAGGAGAGGGTGAAACGATCCCCACTCTCTCGGAGATCATGGCCCTGGTAAAGGGGAAGTGCGGAATATTCATTGAAATTAAGGAACCCGGGAGCGAACAAGCCGTCTGCTCCCTGCTTGGAACAGATCCCGCAGACGACGTTTTTATCGTCTCATTCCACGAGGAGAGCCTGAGGACGGTAAAAAATCTCCTCTCCTGGGTAAAAACCGGGTACATCTTCTCGGAGCCTAACGACAACCCGGTATCGAGGGCCGTCAGCCTGAGAGCCGACGCGATCATCCCGAGGCTCGACCGCCTGTCTTCAGACCTCATCGAAATTGCCCACAGGAACAGGATCATCGTCATCCCCTGGACACCGAATACCCCTCACGAGATCAGAAAAGCGATTAAGCTCGGTGCAGACGGCATTATCACCGATAACCCCTGCATGGCAAAGCATTTCCTGAAAGAAGCCAGGGGTCCCGGACATTCATCCTGACCGCGCACCGTCCCCGGGATTGTCTTCCGGCACCGCCATGTTAATGATCGATTGTCCCCATTTCTGATACTATGAAGACCTGCGATCTCACGATGCTGGATATCCTCTTTCCCGATGGCAGAAGGGCAGACCTGTCGATCGATGGGGGGACTGTCGTTCACTGTGGCGCGGGGCTTCGGGCAGCCGAGACCATCGATGCGAAGGGGTTGCTCCTGCTCCCGGCCGGGACCGATATGCATGTGCATATGCGGGACTGGGGCCAGTCTCTCAAGGAAGACTGGGAAACCGGGTCGAAATGTGCACTTGCAGGTGGGGTAACGCTCGTTGTCGACCAGCCTAATACGGTCCCTCCGCTCGTAACCGCGGAAAGAGTTGTTGAACGGGTAGAAAGGGCACAATTGCGGTCCCTCTGCCATTTCGCGATCAACGGCGGCCTGGATAATGCAGGCGATCTCACCGGTCTCTGGAATGCCGGAGTGATGGCATTCGGCGAGCTGTTCGCCGCACCGTCAAGCTATGGCGAATGTTTGTCGAAAAGTGATCTTTCCCTGGGTCTTTCCAAAATCCATGACCTGGGTGGTATTGCAACGATCCATGCAGAGAAGATAACCGGCGAGTACCCGGCAAACCTGGAGATGCACAACGACTTCAGGAACTGTCAGGGGGAAGCGAGCGCTGTACGGGAGATCCTTAATGCCTGTCCTGCAGGATCCCGCATCCATTTCTGTCATTTAAGCAATTCAGAAGCCGTGAACGCAGCGCATCAAATGCCCGGATTATCTCGGGAAAGGATATCCAGGGACCATGAGTTGCAGGTTTCTGTTGAGGCTACCCCACACCACCTGCTTCTTTCCTACGAGGATTTCAGCCCCGAAGATACAAGGGCCCGCGTCAATCCCCCTCTGAGGTCGAAAAAGGAGCAACATGGCCTTCTCGGTGCCTGGGACCAGGTCGACGTCATCGCCTCCGATCATGCGCCCCATACACGTAAGGATAAGGCCGTCCCTTTCGCCGAAGCTCCTTCCGGGCTGCCAGGTGTCGAGACCATGATCCCTGTCCTCCTTGCGTACGTGAAAGAAAAGAAAATGGACCTTGCGCAATTGATCGAAAAGATCTGCAACCGGCCCTGTGAAATTCTCGGAATCCCCCCTGCCGGATTGAATAAACGGGCGAGGACTGATTTTGCATTGTATCCTCCGGAAGCTGTCAGCGTCGATCCCGACATGCTTCACAGCCGTGCAGGATGGTCCCCGTTCGAAGGTCATCCTGCAATTTTTCCCGAAATTGTGGTAATGAGCGGCGAGATCGTTTATCAATCAGGGGAATTCACCAAAATTTCCCCCCGGTGGTACCCGGGCCCGGGATTTTGCGACGTTAAGGTAACAGGAAATAAATATCCGGAAGACCGATGAAAGATGGTGCCGATACAGCACTTCCATAGGTCCCCGTGTGATCGACTGGCAAGTGCCTGGAAATGAACTTCGGGACAACCCGGTTGTGCGACAGGCACCGCCCGGCAGGGTAAAAGCGGGTGAAGTACGGCGGCATGCCACTGGTGATCCCTCCTTGTTAATGCCGGGCGACAATCATAGTGGTGGTGCATCCCGGAGGGTGTTCCTGCATTTTCGTCAGGTATCGGGAGACTGTTTTGGAGAATTTATCCCCATGGACGTACTACGTTCACCCGTGGTACTGGAGGCCCCGATGAACGCTGACATTTCCGAAGCGGTCCATGGTAATGGAGACGGAGTAATTATTACCGTGGAAGTATCAGCAGGGAGTAAAACCGATTCTTTTCCATCGGGATATAATTCCTGGAGAAAAGCGATCGGGTGCACGGTCCGCGCGACTCCGACCGGCGGTAAAGCGAATGCCGCTGTCACCGACCTGATCGCAGACACCCTCGGTCTCCCGAGAACAGGGGTATCCCTTGTTTCGGGCAGCAGGTCCCACCAGAAGAAAATTTGTATCACCGGTGTCTCTGCCGAATATGTCCTGCAAAAAATTGCCGTTCTCCTTGCATCGCGGAACGCCTGATGTTTCAGGCTTCGCGAAACCAGGACAAATTCACCTGATTATATAAATAGGGAGCATAATAAAGGAACATCAGGATCGGGGATCGAAAATGAAGGTACGGATGGTTGTTCTCCTTGTCATGTTCGTCGGTGTTGTTGTCATTTCTCCGGGGTGTCTGAATTCTTCGCCGGCAGTTCAACCGGTGCAGAATACCCCGTCATCACCGGCATCCGTGGCCAATCAGGCTACACCGGTCACGAGCGTACCGGTGCCTGTAGCGGTAACGACGGTTCCTACGGGAGCAATACAAAACCCGGCAGCACCCGAATATATCAGGAGGCCGTACGGGTTCGTACCGTCTACCTACCATCCAGGGTACCAGGCGAGACTCCAGGAATCCCACCTCGACAAAGATCTGGTCACCGGCGACCGGAGGATCGTCGGGACCGTGAAAAATACCGGTTCTGAAAGGATCGACCTGCTCGTCGTGACGGCTGATCTCTACAATAACCAGGGATACCTCGTCGGGACGTCTTCCGTCGATGTATATTATCTCGAACCCGGGAAGACCTGGGAATTCAGGACCGATCCGATAACAGTCCCTGATTACTCATACTACGAAATCGCAAGCGTGTTCACCGGGTAAGAGATCGCAATAATTCCCTTTTTGGTTTCAGTCCCACAATGGCATAACAAAAAAAGTTCCTATTCATATTCATTCATTACCGGATATTTCCGGATTGTGGGCGTTCATCGGGCCAGGAATTTGGAGTGGTCCCCAAAAATCGGGCAAATGCCAAAAACCGTAGATTTTATGTCCCCAGGTTACAATAAGGAGTTACCTATGATCACGCGCAGCAGTCATTGCATGATGCATGGGGGTGCGTTACCTTGTATTCATCTGATACTACCAAGTACCTTATTCACATCCATCTTACCGCAGAGGGGGTGGTCGAGAAACCCGACGTAGTGGGGGCCATATTTGGCCAGACTGAAGGGTTGCTCGGCGAAGATCTTGATCTGAGAGATTTACAGCGAACGGGCCGGGTCGGGAGGATCGATGTCCAGATCTCAAGCAAGAAGGGCGAGACCAGGGGGGATATTCTCATATCCTCCTCTCTTGACCGCGCAGAAACGGCAATCCTCGCAGCATCTCTGGAGACGATCGACCGGGTCGGCCCCTGTGTCGCTCATGTCAGCGTTGAAAGCATCGAGGATATCAGGGTCATCAAGCGGAGAAAAATTGCCGAACGGGCCAGGGAACTACTGACCAGTTACTTTAACGAGGGTTCGATCGACAGTTACGGCCTTCTCGACGAGGTGCGGGAAAGCACAAGGATCGAGAAGATCGAAGCCCTTGGCGAAGACAAAGTGCCGGCCGGGCCGAATGTACTTGAATCGGATGCGATCATCATCGTGGAAGGCCGGGCCGATGTCATCAACCTCTTAAAATTCGGGATCAAGAACGCAGTCGCCGTTGAAGGAACAAAAATCTCGGCCTCGATCATCGATCTTTGTGAGAAAAAGACATCAACTGCATTTTTCGACGGAGACCGCGGGGGAGAATTGATCCTGCGGGAGCTGCTCCAGGTGGCTGATATCGATTACGTCGCCTATGCCCCGCGCGGAAGAAGCGTCGAGGATATGACGAGGAAGGAGATCGTCAAGGCGCTACGGAACAAGGTTCCTGTCGAATATGTCAAAGACCAGTATTTTGCCGGGGGAGAAGAAGAAATTCGTCCTGAAACGGAGAAAAAACCGGAAATTACTGAGGAAAAGGTGCCGGTGCCAGTACCCGTGGCCGAAAAGAAAGGAAAAACAAAATCCCCTGACCGACCTGGTACAGACCAGGGAGAGAAGCCTGGGAAATCTCTAGCCGATCATTTCAGGGCAATAAAGGGGCGCCACATTGCTCGTTTCCTTTCGCTGGACCGCACGGTCGTAAAAGAGATCGGAATAAATGATATCGATACCGGTCTCGAAACGATCGAGGGTGAGGTTCCCGGCGTAGTCGTGGATGGCGAAATAAACCAAAAGCTCCTGGACCATTTTGTTGAAAAAGGGCTGCAATACGTTGTGGCAAAGGAATTCCGGGGGATAATCAAACGCCCTCTTTCAATCAGGCTCATTAAAATGGCCTGATCTCCTAACTCAAAATCTATTTATGATAAGGTTTCCCATTTTGATCGAGGAATGGTAGCCGATGCACAAAGATGAACTGATTATCCTTCACCAGATGCTCTTCGATATCAAGGACTATTTTGAGAGCATTAATCCCGACCTGAAATTCACACAGTATTATTCCTTGAAAATTCTCCCCGAACAATCCCACAAGAGCAAGATGGAACACAAATATGCCATATTCATCCTGGGCCAGGAACTGGCTAATGCCATGAAGGACGTAGAATTCTCGGCATCAGGACGGATTTCTGCTCGGATGAGGGAACTGGCTGAAAAGACCCTGAAAGAGATGGAATACGCCCAGTAACACCATACTTCCTATTTTTACAGCCTGAAGGCTGACGATCATTTGGTCATGTCAATAATGGCAATGTCCGATAGCTTCAACGCCTGTATTCGCGCTCCTGCATGACGATATAGTCTGCAAGCAACCGTGGGATCGGGGCACTCATGCAGTGCCAGTTCGGCGTGCCGTTTACTTCCAGCACCGTATACCCGTCACCATCCTCGAGAAGGTCCACCCCGCCGTAATCCGCTCCGACGGCATCGGCAGCCGCCCCGGCGATCTCATTCATGGCGACCGATACATCGACCGCCCTCCCGTGGCCGCCCTGATGGATATTGTGTGCAAGAGAATCCGATTGCCGGACAATCGCCCCGACTGCTTCTCCTTTAATGACAAAAACCCGGTAATCGCGGTCATTCTTGATGTATTCCTGGAGATAGTACGGGCCGTCGCCAAGCTCCTGGGGTGAAGTAATTTTTCGTATCCCGTTTCCGTCATAACCGTACACCGGCTTATATACGACGGCCCCAAATCTTGCAATAAATGCTCCTGCCAAATTTTTCGAAGCGGTGAAACACGTATCCGGCGACCGTATCCCTGATTTCTGCAGATGGGCAGATGTTTTCACCTTGCTCGCGCAGGTAACAATGGCCGCGGGCGAATTGATTATCTTATTATTCACGGAGAGTGCATCGAGCACTTCGAACTGGTGGTCGTCCTGACGCATCCCGCAGACCCAGATCACCATACCGTCGATATCTGTGGAGAATGGATCGATCTCGTCGAGGTTGATAAAAACCGGGGATATCCCTGATTTTTTCAGCTCCCCGGTGACCATGGCGGTCGAATCGTCACCGGCTGTGTCTGTTGGTTTTGGAACAATCGCGATCATAGCACCCACATGACCTCCGGATACCGGTATTCCGCCATGATATCAGAAAAAGAATCCATCTCATTAACCAGTCTACCCGGAAATTCATAAGATCGCCGGTAAAGACCCGGGGTCGATCACCGTAATCCACTCATCAGCGATATCCTGATACCCGATCCTGCCATATCCTGATGAATCCATTAAAAGGGATAGAATGGACGATATCTGTTTCCCAATACAGGAGCACGCAATGAAATATTACCAAAAACCCGAAGAAGGCCTGGATATCCGTGGGGTAACCATGGCTGTGGAAGCTGCGTTTGCCGAACACGGAAGAGGAAATGTCCAGATGCCGCCAAAGGTGTACGTAACCTTTCCGCACGGCGACTTCAGGACGATGCCGGCCTACCTGCCCGGCCTCGACATCGCCGGGGTCAAGGTCGTCAATGTTCATCCCGAGAACCCTGGTATCGGACTTCCGACGGTCATGGCCGTGACGGTAATTCTCGACACGGGCACGGGTGCACCACGCGCAATCCTCAATGCAACGGCACTGACAGACCTCAGGACCGGGTCGGCGGGAGCGATTGCCGTCAAATACCTTGCTCCGAAGAAGAAAGTTACGGTTGGCCTCGTCGGAAGCGGCAGGCAGGCCATTGCCCAGCTCAATGCGATATCGCGGGAAGTGGAAGTCACCGGAGTCCGTGTCTGGAGCCGGAAAGAAAAGTCGTCAAACGCGTTCTGTGCACAATTCCCGGATTTCGAATGCAAAGTCTCCTCAATCGAGAAGGCATGCGACAGCGATGTCATCGTGACGACGACCCCTTCGACTGTCCCGCTCGTCATGAACCAATGGGTAAGCGAGGGGACCCATATCAATGCAATCGGGGCTGATGCGCCAGGCAAAGAAGAACTCGATCCGGCAATCCTCGAGCGTGCTGCAGTATTTGTGGACGATCCGGCACAAGCCGTCCATTCCGGAGAGATCAACGTGCCGTTTGCAAGGGGGCTATTCACGAGAGAAGAGATCGCTGGAGTCCTCGGTGATGTCGTGCTTGGAAAAAAGAAACGCACGAGTCCAGACCAGATTACGGTCTTCGATTCAACCGGCCTTGCCATCCAGGACCTTGCAATTGCGTCGGTGGCGATGAAATCGGGAAGATACATAGAACTGCCGTTCCTCTGACCTCAGGAGACGAGGCGGTGAAAAACCAGGAAATGGCATTAGAATAACCTTCCTTTTGTATCAGTAACGATAGAGAATCGGATAAAATTCCATTACCCTCTCTATGGAAAAAATCCAGTTCAGGCTGCCTTATCCCAAATTGCGATTGATTCCGCCGCCCCCGGAGGGCGCCCCGGCTTCAAAAAGCTCAAAAAGAGGCCGATTGCATTGCTTATCCCAACCCGGGCACCGCAGTGGCTGGGCACAGCCCCTGGAGCGTCTGATTATTTTGAATTCAACAATCGTTTTATTCGTATCATGTCGACAGAGGGGGTTTGATCCCCTATCCTGCCCACCCCCAAACAGGATGGCCAGTCGACAGGGTCGTTCCTGTTGAGAATTAACCGGTTCCCGTGAGTCCCTATCACAACCGGGGTCGCCGCAGCGGCGGGGCAAAGCTGCAGGAGGGCCAGAAATCCCAATTTTCATTTAAAGTTATCAGAAATCAAGGAAATAAGCAAGTGAAAACGCTGGTGTGAATTCAGGAATTCAACGAAAGCAAAAAATATCAATAATAATGGATATTTTTCAGGTGGGCTCTTTCTTCCATTTTTTCCAGACCTGTTCCCGGTACACTGGTCCGCTGTTATAGGTGCAGAACGGGATCAGGGTACCGTCCGGGGTTGCATAGTGGATGCAGCACCGCTGGACGCGGCCAAGGTCGTAATTACAGTTGTCCATGAAATGCATCGACCCGATGAAGAGGGCATTCCAGTGAAAATCCCTGAGTGCATCGAAGTTCTGCAGGACCAGCGCGTTTCCAAGCAGTTTCCAGAAATCGAAAGCACTCCCCTGCTCTCCTTTCTTCACCGATGAATGGAGTGCCCTGATCCCTTCGATAAGGGTCATGTATTTATTGATCTTTCCGCCTTTTTTGAGCTTCTCTGCCATCTCTTCCACTGACTGGAAGAAGCTCTCCACGTCCACCATCCTGTTTATCGGGACCAGGCCGTCTTTCGTGACGAATACATAGGTCGCAGCGCCGCAGTGCTGGTGGGCGGTGAACCTCACCTGGGGTTTACCAGAATAGGCTTCGACAAGATCGGAAATCGGGAGAACGCAGGGGATCGGATAAAAATCGGTCTTCCTGATCACCCCGTTCGTCTGTTTTTCGGTCAGGGCCGCCACGTCAGGCACCGTGATCCTCTCCCGCAGGATGTCGTCCTCGCTGGCCGCCCCGGTAAAGGCGATCGGCTGGAAATTTACTCCCCTGATTATTGCGATATGGTCGACCGCGAACTGGATGATCGCACCGATCTCGTGGTCGTTTCTTCCTCTTATGAGGGTCGGGACCAGGACGATCCCGAGTCCGACCTTCTGGCAGTTGGCCACCGCTTTCTCATCTATCGCAAGGTTCGGGTTTGTCTCCCTCGTAACACCGTCGAAATGGAGGTACACAGTGGAGAGACCGGCGTCCTTGAGGGTCCGCACGTACTCGACATCACGTGCCAGTTTAATGCCGTTTGTTGCGATTTGCACCTGGGGGAACCCGAGTTCCTTCGCTTTTTGGATGATCCGGGGGAGGTCGTCCCGCATGGTCGGCTCCCCTCCAGAAAACTGAACTGCAGGAGCCGGCACCGGTTTCTCATCTCTCAGGACCTGTAACATGGACACTACCTGCTCGTAACTCGGTTCATACACGTACCCGCATGCACGTGCATTTGCAAAGCAAAAGTCACAATTCAGGTTGCAGCGGTTGGTAAGGTCGATATTTGCGAGAAGGGTTGCCGAACGGTGATTGGAACAAAGGCCGCACTGTCCGGGGCAGGTCTCGGGTGTCCCCTCTTTTTGTGGATTCGAGACGCCGTTCCCGATTGCTTCATACTCATCAAATCGACGGTACATTTCTGCATCGGACCAGTAGAGGTCATGAAATACTCCATGTTCCAGGCATGACCTGTTCAGCCAGACGGCCCCGTTTTCTTCAACGATGTCTGCCTCAATTACCGTGTGGCAGACCGGGCACAGGCTCTTCGTCTTTTTGATCAGCGTATTAATCCCACCATCTGTGCATTCTTTTCAAAATCTAACCCTTAGATACCTTAATGTTTATATCTGCTCTTTATTTTAGGTATTGGGGTGCCCAAATATTAGTATCGATACAATAATAATAACATTGGTTTCAGCGTTCTGGATAATGCTCCCCGCATATATACCAAACTCAGTCGCTGTCGCGACCGGAGGAGGCATCCCCATCGATTTCGGAAAAAAATTTTCCGACGGAAACCGTATTTTCGGCGATGGCAAGACCTGGAGGGGTTTTATTGTCGGATCTGTGGCCGGGATCCTCGTTGGTCTGTTGCTAATCTTCCTGCAGGCCACGTATGGATTGACATTCCTCCCTGCGATGACGATTGCCGGGGCAACTTTGTTCGCGGTCGGGGCCCTCCTCGGCGATCTGGCAAAAAGTTTTTTCAAACGCAGGCTTGGGAAACCATCGGGCTCCAAATGGCCTGTTGCCGACCAGTATGACCTTGTTGCAGGAGCATTCGTCATGGCAGCTATTTTCGACACGGGCTGGTTTCTTTCGGTCATGACCCTGCCGATTGTTATTGCTATCGTCATTATCACCCCGGTACTGCACCGCGTGACCAACATGATAGGCTTTGCAGCCGGTATGAAAAAAGTTCCCTGGTGACGACGCCATGTATGCAGGACTGAATAAAAATGGCTGACAGGATTGCTGAAGAACTTATTGCCCACGGGGCCGTGGAATACGGGGACTTTGTCCTGGCATCCGGTGCAACGAGCCACTACTACCTCGATGTAAAGTCTGCGATCACCGACCCCGGATTGCTTGGGCTTATCGGGGAGGCAATCGCTGAAAAGTTCACGGCAGATGTCATTGCCGGTGTTGCCGTTGGCGGTGTCCCCCTTGCTGTTGCCGTAGCGCTGGCGGCAGGTAAACCCTATGCAATAATAAGAAGTGCTGAAAAGGACCATGGGAAAAAGAACGTAATCATCGGCAACGTACAGGAAAAGGAAGTAATTCTCGTAGAAGACGTGACTACGTCGGGTGGATCAGTGCTGTACGGCGTAAATGTACTCCGGAAAGCCGGGGCGAGGGTCAACACCGTCGTGACCGTTGTGGATCGGGAACAGGGTGCCCGGGAGGCCCTTGCCCGGGATGGCATAACGCTGTATCCGCTCGTAAAAGCAAGTGAATTAATAAGGCACTCATAATACTATAAAATGGTCTGGCTGGCATGACGATGAAGATCCTTCTGGTGGGTGGCGGGGGCAGGGAACATGCGATTGCAGAGGCCCTCTGTCGAAACAGCGAAGTCGAACTTTTTTCGGTAATGGCTCAAAAGAATCCCGGGATATGGATGCTTGCAAAACGCGTCCTGATCGAAAAAGAGACCAATATCAAGCGTGTTGCCGGTTTTGCCACGGCTGTCGGGGCACAGTGTGCAGTCATCGGGCCCGAAGCCCCCCTCGAGGCCGGGATTGCTGATGCGCTTGAAGAACGGGAGATCGCCTGTGTTGGCCCGACAAGAGAGGCTGCGCGGCTCGAGACCGACAAGGGGTTCTGCCGGGCGATGATGGAACGCCATGGCATCGCGGGTTGTCCGAAGTACCGGGTTTTCCACGACCGCGAGGCTGCGATCTCCTATATCGAGAACTCGGGCGAGGACTTTGCCGTGAAGCCGGTCGGACTCACCGGCGGCAAAGGAGTCAGGATCATGGGAGAACACGTCGACCGGAACGGGGCAGTCGAATATGTCCGGCAGCTTTCAGGCCAGGTGGTGGTCGAGGAACGGCTGGTCGGCGAGGAGTTCACGCTCCAGGCATTCGTCGACGGTTCGCACCTCGTCCCGATGCCCCTTGTCCAGGACCATAAACGGGCGTTTGAGGGAGACCAGGGCCCGAATACCGGCGGTATGGGGTCTTACAGCATGCCCGACCATGGTCTGCCGTTCGTAACCGCAGGCGATCGTGAAAAAGCCATGCGGATTATGAAGGACGTCGTCAAGGTCATGGCCGATATCGGACAACCGTACCGGGGAATCCTGTACGGGCAGTTCATGAATACCGCACGGGGACCGATGGTCATAGAATTCAACGCAAGGTTCGGCGATCCCGAGGCGATGAATGTACTCTCGCTCCTCGAGTCTGATTTAGGGAGACTCCTCCAGAAGATTACGGACGGCACCCTGTCCAGGGCATCTGTCAGGTTTTCGAAGGAAGCGACGGTCTGCAAATATCTCGTACCCGAAGGATACCCTGAAACCCCCCGCACCGGCAGGCCGCTCGTTTTCGGTGATTATGGCGGTGCACTCTTATACTATGCAAACGTCGATATTCAGAACGGACAGCTCCTGACGAGGAGCTCGCGAACCCTTGCTTTCGTGGGCAAGGCCGGGAGCCTGGAGGAAGCCGAGGAAATAGCTGAAAAAGCGGCATCATCGGTGTCAGGGGATATAAGGTACCGGCGCGATATCGGTACTGAAACGCTCCTCACGCGCAGGATAGAGCATATGAAGGAGATACGATGAAAAAGGACCTCTTATCGTTCCTTGACATTTCAGAAGAAGAATTGGATACCCTTCTTGTGGAAGCGAAGCACCTTAAAAAACTCCGGAAAGAGCGGGCTCCCCATGAACTGCTGACCAGGAAAACCCTCGCCATGATATTTGAAAAGCCTTCCACGAGGACGAGGCTCTCCTTTGAAGTGGGAATGCACGACCTTGGCGGGCACGCACTTTATCTGAATTCCCAGGACCTGCAGATAGGGAGAGGTGAAGAGATCAGGGATACGGCCCGGGTGGCATCAAGGTACGTTTCAGGGATCATGATCAGGGCCTACAAACACCAGACGATCGTCGATTTTGCAAGGTATGCCCCGATACCGGTGATCAACGGGCTTTCCGATATCGAACATCCCTGCCAGATCCTGGCCGATATCCTGACAATCTGGGAACATTTCGGTTCGACCCTCGACCTGAAGATCGCCTGGGTCGGCGATGCGAACAATGTCTGTAACTCGCTCCTCCTCTCATCGGCAATCACCGGCATGGTTGTCAACGTCGCGAGTCCTCCGGAATTCCAGCCATCCCCTGACCTTGTCGAACTCGCGAATTCCAATGGCGGGCGAGTGGAAGTAATGAAAAACCCCTACGATGCGGTGAAGGACGCAAACGTCATAGCGACCGACACCTGGGTATCCATGGGCGAGGAGAAAAGCAAGGATTACCGGTTGAAAGCATTCCAGGGATACACCATCGACAGCGCACTCGTCAGATCGGCCGACCCCGATGCCGTTGTGATGCACTGCCTCCCCGCGCACCGGGGGCAGGAGATTTCGGACGAGGTAATTGAAGGGCCGCAAAGCCTGGTATGGGAAGAAGCTGAAAACCGGCTCCACGCTCAGAAGGCATTGCTCGTGAGACTGCTCGGCAATCCTAAAATTTAAGCGGTAAATAAATTTTTTTAGAGGGACAAAAGTACGCCGGAACGATAGATGCCGGGTTTGGAAATATTTATAACAGCATAGCCGAATCAGTCAATTGCAGAATCACACTGTATTTATACCCCGGTTCACGTCCCAATTTCCAGGGGGGTTATGGGACACGAGGGCAATCCCGGGACGGAGAATAGAGCCTACTGAGATGCCGGTATAAAATCTCCGTGCAATACCGGTTTATCCCCGATCAAGGCTGGTGATAAGGGATAATTGGCGAAGAATTTTGCTCTTTGGGCCAGATTTACTGGGTATTCAGGTAACTCAAGTTGTATTGCGGATGATCATGATATTTATGAAAATTCTTGAAAATTCCCGATTTAATGAAAAGAGGTAGCAATGGAGGGTAAAATTATGTATCTGGAAGACTGGAAAATCAGAGGTGATTATTAATGGCATGGACTGGACCGGCAGGTGCTTACTACGGACCAACCGGCGCCCCGGTGTTTAGCGATCCGATTCAGGGGAACGGATGTCCAAATTGCGCGTTTGTCGCGGGTTTGTCTGCATTGGCCTGGGTTAATCCCGTGTTTTTAGCAGGAGTAATCCAAAGTGCCAATAACGCAGTTACGTTCAATTGGCCAGGAAAGGCCCAGCCATGGGGATTCGGGCCTAATATCTGGAATCCGGCAGCACAATTCTGCCATTCGGCGGCAGGGGTATTATGGCCTTTCTATTACGAAAAAGCCTTTGTTTCCTGTTCTCTGAATACTCATGGCGATCCGGACGGGACCCAGTATTCCAATCAGTTTGCACATGGCGCAAGTATCAACGACTTAAACAAATTTGCCCAAGTTGCCTGGACAAATTTTGCAGGATATGCAGGTAACTTTTACGATTTCTTAGTTGCCAACAATTTAGTGTCAAATTCATATGTGTATCCTGGAATGTACGCCCCCCTCACAGGGTCTTCCCGGCAGGTAAAATATCCCCTGATTGTCGGTGACCCAGCAGCAGCTCATATGTATACGGTTTTGGGCACCTATACTAATGCAGCCGGCACCAGTACCTATATCCTCTTGCGAGATCCGACAGCGGTTGGAGCACCGGGGGGTGGTCTGATGACAGATCCGGCATGGGTGGTCAACTATTCACAGTATGCAGGTGGTGTTAATCAGAGAGCTTTCGCCTGGACAAGAATAAATCTAGGTAGTGGTATTTTTGGCATAAATAAAAACGATTTCGGAAATTATTTCACACAATTTTCTAAATTACCTTTATAAAACATTCAATATTTTTAATTTTGAATTAACATTCCCTCTGTCAGGGAGGATACCCTTTAATAGGATTGATTCCGAGAATTGAATTGTCAGAATATCTGATTTGGGGGGGCATAAAATGACATCAGTCTGGAAACTCTGTATCGGAATATTAATAATCGGTATCGTATGGCTACCCGTCATTGCTAATGGCAGTACGGACAATACAGGACAAAATTTTACCATCAGCTCCAATAGCTCATCATCAAATGACTCTGTTGCCAATTCATCGATGAATAGTAATGTAACGTTTTTAGGAACAAATCAAACCGGAGAGGTAAATACTCAAACTTCCAGCGTAAACGAAAATTTTTCAAACCTGAATATAACATCGGAAAATTCGACAATATTGGGTGATAATCCTTTAAACAACACAACAACTATTTCTGTAAGTAATAATGCGACAAATACAACCTCATCAACCGATGCGGATAGCATTGTAAGTTCCAATAAAACTCAGGAAAATGAACCTGTAGGGGACAATATCCCGGTTGCATCAGGGACAGTGACATGTATCTCGGTTGGGGCAGGCAATTCCGATCAGAGATATCCTTCCATTTATGAAAATAACCTGGTATGGTTGGATTTCAGCAATAATGAGCAGGCAATTCATTTATATAACATCAGCACCGGGACGGAAACGGTAATCTCCAATAACAGTCCGTATATCCCGATTGTCTATAAAAACCTTGTAGGGTATACTTTCCAGGACAGCTATTACGGGTCCTATTGTATCAACATTTACGATATATTAACGAATCAAGGATCGACTATTACCCCGGTCGACGGATATAATCGTGATTATCCTTCGATATACGAAGATCGCGTAGTTTATATGGATAATAGCCGGGGGATTGAAAATATTGCGATGTTCAATATCACCACCAATAAAACACGGGTCCTCACCGATGAGTCCACGGGCCCGGATCACCTCTATCCCGCTATCTATGGGGATTGGGTTGTCTGGTATTCAGGCTCAGATAATAATGCAAGTCTCCAGCTTTACAACCTGGTAACGGGAACCAGCAGATCTATCGAGAGTACATGTACCGGTATAACGGAGACGCCACCTTCAATCTACGGGGATCGGGTCGTATGGCAGGACCATCGGGATCAAAATTTTGATATTTACCTGTATAATATCACCACCGGGCTGGAAACCCTGATAACTCCCGATACACCCGGTTCAGACCAGATGCACCCGGCGATATATGCAAATTATATCGTCT
>DATJQJ010000043.1:0-54561 GCA_035505975.1 Methanoregulaceae archaeon | reverse complement strand
ATCGACCCGGCGGCTTGCTACCTCGATGTCGGTTCTTTCCATCCTGGCTGTGCAGCAGCAGCCAAGGGTGAGGTTGTTCGCCTATTAAAGGGGATCGTGAGCTGGGTTTAGACCGTCGTGAGACAGGTCGGTTACTATCTAATAGGAGTGTCTGGAGTCTGAGGGTAAGAGTGAAATAGTACGAGAGGAACTTTCATTCGTCGCCTCTGGTCGATCGGTTGTCCGACAGGGCAATGCCGAGCAGCTACGCGATAAGGGATAAAAGCTGAAAGCATCTAAGCTTGAAACCCGGCCTAAAAAGAGACTCCGTTGAGGACATGAGTAAAAGACTCGTTTGATAGGCTTGGGATGTACGCACGAAGGCAACGACGTGTTCAGTCCGCAAGTACTAACGTCCAATCACTAGTGCTCACCACGTCAAACCCAGACGAAATCCTGAAGTGCAAACCTATAATTCAAATACACACCATATGTATTTGGCGCCTTACACGGCTGCCAAGGTGGCGGAGCGGCCACGCGGCTGACTGCAGATCAGCTACACTCCGGTTCAAATCCGGACCTTGGCTTTGGGTAATAGCGGCCATAGCAGTTGGGAAACACCTGGACCCATTCCGAACCCAGCAGTTAAGCCAACTCACGTAGTATACTGTACTGAGGTACGCGAGTCCTCGGGAACTATACCTCGCTGCTATTACCCTTCTTATTGCATCGAAAACAATTCTGCAATTTTATGAAATTTGATATGAAGAGCGAGAGCTCTTGTTTTTGTATATTTCACGTTTGCTGTATTGAGGCAAATGCGGGTCATGCCGGCGTGATATATCGGATAATATTTTCTATCATTCTGAAATCAGGACTTAAGGTCATAGGTCGTGCTGTTCATGAGAGTCAGTTCGTTTAATGGTATGAGTGGCAAACCTTCATAAAAAACGCTATTTTAATCCATACTTCCAACCAGAGCAAACAGATAATTGCTCCGATTACCGGAGCAACTCCGATAGGGACTCCGTCGGTCGAGACATTAACTAAGGCAATTTTTATCAGATGAATAGTGCTCATGACTTGTGATTTGCGGGATTGATTGTATATGCTCCTTCGTCAGAACTTCACTGGGCAGATAGTCCCATCTCGTTCATTATCAGGGTTTCTACAGATCCGTGACGAGTTCCGAAACTGGTATCGCCAATGGCGTTCCCAGAGCGCCGACTCGCCGAGGTCGGTTCGCACAAGATAAAAATTTGCGCCATATCCTGGAGGGCCGCTCGTAAATCAGAACAGAACTTTTGGACCCCATGGATATGATTTTTAAAGTGTAAAAGGTAAATGTTCAGGTTTATCCTGGTTGGGAAAGCTTCGAGAGCCTTTGGCCAGTTAATTCAATGATTAGCACATTCATTTTTAGAATCTGAAGACCAGATACCTGACAAATAGTTATGTAAGAAATATTGGATTTACTGATACCTTTATAATATCCAAGTAAGATAAAATTGATTGGATGGTCGAGAACACTCCCGAATATTGGAAAAACAGGGGAAATGCGGCGGTTAAATCCAAGGATTACCGGAAAGGGATGGAATACTATAAAAATGCGATAGACCTGAATTTCAGATATTCTCCTGCCTGGCATAACCTTGGCCTGGTCCTTAAAAAACTCGGGAGGACCGATGAATCGGATTTTTGCTTCGATGTTGAGCGCGAGATTGATGAGGATATCACCTACCCGCACGCAAATAATCCCTATTGCGAATGGTGTGGCCAGGACCTGACCCCCGATCATGGCGACAATTGTCCGGTCATCTTTGGAGACCGGACCTGTAAACAGAGGATAAAAGCGCGGGAAGTACTCATCCTTTCACTGTACAAGGAACCTGGTGGAAGATTTGTCATGGGGCCGGCGAATAAACAGGCAAATCAGCGGATTATTTTCGAAGTATATAAAAACTGGATAAACATCTGCGGACAATCGCTGAAACGAATTTCCACCCGGAAAAACAGCCTTATCGGGGGGACGATCAGGAAGAAAAAATACCGGAAATTATTGGAACTGCATAACAGCCTTCATCTGCCCCTTTTCAGGCTGAAAAAAGATCTTCTCCCCGGTACATTGTCTGCCGGCAAGTATCAGGAACTGCTGTTCTTATGTTACAACTCGATTTTTATGGAAGAAAAGAAATAAGCCGATTGAATAATACTTTTCTCCCGGGATTTACAGGTCCGCCGAATTCAGCAGCACAGCGATATATTCCCTGAGTGCGGGGTCCTCCTTATCGTCGTCTACCAGTGCCTTAAGCCCTGCGATTGAAGTATTCGTTCTCGTCCCGGCAAGGGCCTTTGCTGCATGACACCTGTTTTCCAGGAGCTCCTCCGCGTCCCCCAGGCGACCGGCAAGGGTCGGAACCGCCCGCCCGCTCTTAAGCCTTGCCAGGGCATCGATCGCGTTCAAGCGAATCGCAGGTTCCTTATCGAGACAGCATGCTGTCAGGGTCATGACTGCCCTTGGGTCTCCGCGTTCCCCCAGGGACTGTATCGCCCTTGTCCTTTCATCAGCTCCTCCTGAAACGGCTCTGTCCAGGATGCCGTATATCAGGGAGGTGCTTGCAAACCGGTTGAACCATTCGTTGTCCGATGATTCCGAAATCTGGGCCATTTTTTAGTTCCTTTTTTATTCCTCTTTGTTCGATGGTACAGGGCAATGCAATGTGAGCGATGTTCCCGGAATTTCAATAATTAATCCCGAAGGACAGGATCCGATTCTTACCGGAAACGGTCAGAATCTTCAGTAGCTTTGTAATTCGTTTAATATACGAAAAACAGCAGCCGCTTACCAGGTACTACCCGTACCGATCGAGTTACGGTGGTAAGTGCTGATTGATACATGGGTATAATATTGGCATTATCTGGTAAAAAAGTATTTGGGATACGGGATTGGTAAACGCGTCATAGGGCAGGGCGACAGGGTCATGGGTGATCACGGAGGCAGGAAATCATATTGAAACATATCCGGAAGCGACTCCGTATCCGACTTCGTTAGATACATTCAGCGAGACCAGGTATACTCCCGGACCGGAATAGGTATGGACCGGATTCTGCAGGGTTGAGGTTCCCCCGTCCCCGAAATTCCAGTCCCAGCTTGTGGGGGGGCCTGAAGACCGGTCGATGAATTCAACGGTCGTCGGCTGAGTGGGCGTCGGCGGGATTACATCCCAGCCGGCACCCGGTGAAACGAATGCAGGATTTGCCATGATGTAATACGACTTTGTCTCCGAATCGCTGCCTGCACTGTTGGAAACCTCTAACCTGACGGTAAATGTTCCCGATGTCGTGTACACGTATGTCGGATTCTCCAGGGCCGATGTATTCCCATCCCCGAACGACCAGTTCCAGCTATCCGGGAATCCTGTGCTTAAATCGGTAAACATCACCGGGAGCGGGACTTTTCCCGATACCGGACTGGCAGTAAATTGTGCATTCGGTCTTGGTCCGCTTCCGGGTGTGGGTGGCTGGGTAATGGCCGGGGATGTCGCAACGACGGTTGCAAAAGAGGTGGGCAACGTCGTATTATTTACTGTCGTGTTGTTCACAGAGCTGCAATCCCCGCATGGCATGGATGTCGTACTTACCGTGCTGGTAACCGGAACGATCGTCCGAGTCTGTGGTGCTGTGGTCGCAGGAACCGGGGTGGGCACCTGGTTAATACATCCGGTGACCAGGATAACAATGCCTAACATTGTCAGGATCATTGCCGTTTTCGGATTCATACCCGGAGTATACGGTAGCGACGTGATAATTTTTTTCTTTCTTTGTCAGCGGAATGACTGGTATCAGGCATGGGACTTTCCAGGATCGACGACCTGGCAATCCCTGCACTCCTCGCATTCGAATTCCAGGGTAGAGTGAAGTATCTTGTATTTTTTCAGCCTTTCCTTAATCTCTGCCTTTATGGTCTCGATCTGTTTCATACCCTGTTCGCAGGAGTAAACGTGGGCATCGAGGACGAATATCTCGGAACACAGGCTCCAGATGTGGACATGATGTACACCGCTCACTCCCGGGACTGAAGACATATCGGCAATAACCGTGTCAAAGTCGACCGACGACGGTGTAAACTGCAGGAGTACCATTACCGTCTCTTTAAGGATCCTCAGTGCCGATATGACGATCAGCACGGCGATAAAAACTGAAAGGACCGGATCGATAATCGTGAAACCGGTGAATGAAATCCAGACCGCCGCGATAATTACCGCTACCGAGGAGATTGTGTCGCCGACTACGTGGAGGAAGACGCTTCTGATATTGAGATCGTGGCTCCCATGGAGCAGCAGCACCACACAACCATTTGCAACGAGGCCCGCAACGGCGACCAATGCCATCAATCCCCCCTGGATCGGCTCCGGATACAGCGCCCTTATGTAGGCTTCCCAGATGATTACCAAACTGATCCCGATAAGGAGGACCGAATTGATGAATGCCGCAAAAATCTCAGCCCGGTGAAACCCGTATGTCTGATCCTTCGTGGGAAGCCGAGATGCAAGGGCCATTGCCCCGAGAGAGAGGATGAGGGCGAGGATGTCGGAGAACATATGGCCGGCGTCGCTAACCAGTGCAAGCGACCCCGAAAGGAATCCTCCGGCGAGCTCGACGACAAAAAATAAGGCCGTAATGAACAGTGCAATCCGAAGCGATTTCTGGTAATTCCTATGCACCTGCACCATAGGTGGTCGTTATAATGAGGGCGTTTCCGGAAGAAAAAGGTTCAGTCTGAATGTTTAAGTGTGGGATCGCTGAAGTCGCAGGGAGGCCATGCCGCGGTAAAGGGTCATCTATCCATTCGATGACAGACCCAGCCCGGGCCGCAATGCTCACTGGGCATATCGGAATTATTGCAATCCCTGCGACCTTTTTTAAATCTTGTAAGACGATTACACTGATAGGGATTTGCGATGCCTGAACCAACGATACAAAAATCTGAACGAGAAAACGTTATCGAAGCGGTCATAACCCTGTTTGTGTCCACTGACAACAGGGACTGGGATGCCGTGCAGTCATGCTTTACCGACACGGTCCTTTTCAATACCGGTCTGACAAACTGGGAACCGGTGATGATCGCAAAGGAACGAATTGCAGAGGCCTGGGAGGACGGTCTCCGGGACCTCCAGGCCATCCACCACCAGGTCGGCAACTTTCTCGTCACATGGGAACCCGACGGTGCTTCGGTATTCTGTTACGGGATCGCCTATCATTACCTTCCCGAGCGGTCTAACAGGAACACAAAAGTATTCGTCGGGAGTTATACCCTGCACCTGTTAAAACAGGACGGATCATGGAAAATTGATAAATTTTTATTCAGCGAGAAATTTGTTGCCGGCAATACCCACCTCGGTGAATAATACCCAAAAAATATGCAACCCTTTTTCGGCACGCCCGTTAGAAAATCGTATAAGCCCCTGCAATAATTCGTCCGGAGATGGTACCGGTTTCGTTGAGAACGTCTCCTGCACACTTTTTTATCTCCTGCCTGACAGCCTCCAGCCCCATCCCTTTTCCCAGGACGACCTTCGCCGTCATGCTTTTCGGGTCATCTACGTTACGCCCGACATACGAGACCATCGTCACCAAGCAGTCTTCGATCCCGGGCGAACCAAAAACTGTACGTTCTGCAATCTCTTTAGAGAGGATATTGTAGATCTTTCCCGTGTGGCTGACGGGATTTTTCCCTGCCACGGCTTCGAGCGACATGCTCCGAAAAGGGGTATTGAGGCCGTTCGCACGGTTACCCCTGCCAGCCTGGCCGTCATCTCCTGCTTCGCAGCTCAGCCCTGACTTTGTGATATAGATCTCGCCCTCTTTGGTTGAATCTGCGGTATTGACTGATACGTCAATCTCTTCATCGGTCATATTCCTCGCAAATTCCGAGACATCGGCAATAACTTTTTCTTTGTAATCGATGTAACGCTCAATTCCTGGAATGAGATGAGCCACGAATGCGACAGCTACGTTGATGCTGATTTTTTTCTTTTCCCGCAGGCACATGATCTTTATGTCTTCCCCGACGGCGGGCATCTTCTTTTTATATGCTGCGCTGTTCAGAAAATGTTCGGTTTCCAGGGTCAGTTTCTCGGTCCCGGTCATCGGAGCGTAACCCACGCCGATGGAAGTATCGTTTGCAAGGGGCACCCCCTGCCCCCTGGCAAACAGGCGGGTCAAATCCGAAGACCCTCCCCGTATTTTCGTCGAGATCGACACATCGCTTTCTACGTCGAGAAACCGGGTGTTCTCCTTCAGATACTTCTTTGCCGATTCGATTACCACATCATCCACAGGAATGGACTCTGACTGAAAGTTTCCCGTTGCCCTTCCGGCGATAATTATCTCGATTGGTTTTGTTATGGTTCCAAAACCCGGCCCGACATCGGCGGCTCCGCCGACGAGCAGGCCCTTGTCAAGGTTATGATGGAGGATGACACCAAAATTGTCGAGGTAATACCTGGATAATTCAACCGATGCCCTTTCACAGATCCCGTCCATTAAACTGTCCGGATGGCCCTTTCCTTTGCGTTCAACATACTCTACCGGCTGCTTTCCGACAGGCGCATCGTGCGAACGAACAATACGGATCTTTGCCATAGCCAAGGCCTTCTCCAAAGACACCTATCTATTCCTTCCGACACTTAAGGCATCCGAATCTTTGGGTCCGAACCTTCAGGACTGATCTTTTTTCCCCCAAAACTCATGGATTGAATCTGTACTGGAGGATGTTGGTCGATAGAATATCTTTTCCGATTGGAAAACCTGGCCGATGCATTTTTTAATAAATGCACATTTCAGGTTTTATCGCTGCAATAAGATAGTAACTCTCACCCTGGGCCAGTCTCCGATACCAAGAGAGTTGCGATTGTTGTAATGACCTGATATACATCAGATCTTTTTCTTTTATGTCAACAAATCCTGCCTGATTGAGATAATCGAGCATCGCCTCCCCGGGCACTCCGCCATGGTGAGGAAGCCGTATCCTGATGTCGTTGTTGTACGATGCCGGGTGAGTGGATTTTGGGTCGAAGAGCCGGGCCATCCGCGAACTGATACCTATTCTGATCCGGGTACCTGGGGAACCATCATTCCAGACCCCATCGATGATAAGCACACGGCCATTGGGGGCGAGGACCCGGTACCACTCCCGAAGGGCGATTTCCGGGTGGGGTACAGTCCAGAGGAGGTGGCGGGTAACAATGATGTCAAAGGACCCGTCATCGAATGGTAACTTTTCGGCGTCACCGGAAATCAGTCCGATAGCGATCCCGTCCTCTACCGCCTTGTTACGCGCCATTGCGATCATTTCCCCTGAAAGGTCGATACCGGTAACCTGGTACCCCATTCGGGCAAGCACGAGGGCCATCGCGCCCGTTCCGCATCCGATATCAAGGACTTTCCCTGGTGCTGAAGGCAGATCGCCGCTCAGTTCCCGTTCCCACGCATTCCACTCTTCCCTGGACCCGATCTGGTGGCCCGGGACTAGATCATAGGCAGGAGAAGCGAGATCCCAGACCGTTCTCACTGCGTCCTTAAATTCGGGATCGTTCATCGTTGCATTGCATTGGGGCAATAATCGATAAAACAATATGCATTTTGTATTTTCCAACCTCCCATGTCTTTCGCGGGATACGGCCTGGATATTCCGGATCTGATATCATTGAATCCTGTCGTTTCTTTTTTTATATTATCAGGGATTCGTTTTCATCAGGTTTATGATGTCAGCCTGCATTGATCCTGTCTGGTAGATGCTATGATTTTCTCTCTATTGGTTATCCTCCTGATAATTCTTATCGTTATAGGAATTCTCTGGATTATCGGAAAAATCGCCTGGACCCTGTTAAAATGGCTTATTATCATTATTGCCATTGCACTGGTAATCTCATGGCTGCTTAACCTGTAAAAAAATCACCTCTTTCTGAATTTGCACACCTCTTTATTCCCTGTTGTTCTCATCCTGCATGGAAAAATGCACACTAATGCGAATCGATGTCGATCCTTCCCGAACTAAAACCCTGACGATCCACGATAACCTGCATCCGATAACAGCCCGATGAAAGTGAAAAGATTGCTGGAAGGTGACGATTTTAAAAATGACATGCTTTTGGTTCCTGGAAAACATCCCGGGATTCAATTTCTCTGATTATCATCAGGGTCCGGAATATAACGGAAAAAAATTAATCAGTCTTTAATGAGCAGGATTCCAAAAATAAAGAGGAAGATTCCTACGATTACGAGGATGATCCCACCTGCCCCTTTTAAAGCGATTATTACCTCGCTCTGGAAGACAACGATTGCATAAATCCCAACGATTACGAGTATAAGTCCGCCAATAAGTGCTGCTAAACCCATCTTGTCCATAGATTCACCAAACTCTATATTGTATCAACGTTGAAATCTTAAAAAATATCGCATAGCAAGGGTCGTCATATGTGTTCCGCTTCGTCCACTCGGTCTACAATTGTCGGGAAACATGGAAGGCCGGACCGTTGCAGAGGCTGACACGATCCGAAAAAATCACCCATAAATAATTTTTACATGAACCCTCATAATTTCTCATTTACGGCCGCACTAAACCATGGACTATCAAGAGTTGTAGGATTCCGGTTCAAAAGACTAATGCATTTGCTTTCCTTTATTTGTTAACCACATCATTTTTTTACACCTGAGAAACAATTAAATGACTCAGTATTATGACGTTTACCTATCTCGAATCATACAATGACCATCAGAAAATAATTCATTCCGTTTACAGCTCACGTCTCAAAGTCCAGATATTACTGGCTCTTCTCAACAGTCAGTCATCCCTTTCCGAACTTCGCGAAATTACCGGGAGTACTTCGCAGGCATTAATCCCGAAAATCCGTTTACTCGAAAGCCAGATGCTCATCAATTCAAAAAATTACTCATTTTCTCTCACCCCCCTGGGAATGGCGGTGGCAGATAATATTGCAAACTATGTCCATATTATGGCAGGAATCGACAAACATCGTGAGTTCTGGAGAACTCATGATTTGTCGGGCCTGCCGGCCGGGAGTCTGAAGATGATCGGAGATCTCCGGAATTCGGAAGTGGAATCGAATACCCAGGTCGATATTTTGCATGTATATTCCCGTTTCCTAAAAATTGTAAAGGAAGGTGAGTATATCCACGGCATTTCTTCAATAATGAGCCCGGGAATTGCAGATGTTGTCGCTGCCCGCATCAGCGGAGGCACTGAAGTGGAGATCGTCATCAATGATGAAGTACTGTCAACCATTCGCAGGGAACCCTATTTAAGCCAGGTGAAGCGGTTAGCGAAATTCCCCAATTTCAAGGTATTTTTATTGGAAGAGCCATTGAGGCTGGGAATCACCGTAACGAATGAACACCTGTCCCTTGGCCTTTATAAGCTTAACAGCGACCGCTACGACTGTTCCTCAGATCTGTTCAGCCGGGACCCCCGTGCTATAGCGTGGGGTGAGTATGTATTCGGTTATTACCGCGATAAGGCGGCATCCCTTAACCTCAAAAGGGCATTTGCCTCCAGAAAATGAGTGTTCTCGTACAATAAGACACTATTCAAAAAGAGTAACGTACGAATCCTGCATTTCCCATGATATTTTTTTACGTTATAAGAGGATGGATTTGTTGACATCCTGTGGTCACTCACCATTCATTTCCTCATGTTCTTCATTTCTGGTGCAGATAAATGAAAAATTGAGAATCTGACGCTCCCGGGGCTCCGCCCTGCCGCTGTGGCGACCCCGGTCGCGATCGGGACTTTACTGGAAGCCATTAATTCTCAATCCAGAATGATCCTGTGCCTTTGCTGGCCTCCCGGGGCGTGTAACATTGAGAGATGCAAATCCCCCATGTCGATTTAACACCTTAAAAATGAATGAGGAATTCAACAGAGCCTGAATTTTATCTCCTGCCATAACTGCAATTTACCGGTACGAAGGCCCATCAACGTCGATACATTTCCATCTCAAGCCAGAGGCGGTAAATCCTTTTCCTGGATCTCCTCTTCAGGGCGTATGACTCCATCAGGTCCCGCTCGATCGATATTTCGTGTCCACCTCCGACAAGGTTGTCCGCATTGGTGACAATTTTTTCCTCAAGAGTTTTCGGTACACAGTCGATTGGCATGAGTCCCAGCAGGCTGCATTCGTCGGCAGTCAGACCTGCCCCGGTATGACATTCAACAATTCTCGCCACGCCTTCTGGCAGTCCCAGGCTTCTGCAGAGCCCGGCCCCGGTCTGGGCGTGGCCAATCCCGTGGGTCGCGGAACGTCCGATATCGTGGAGCATCGCTCCGGCAAGGACGAGTTCGCGATCTGCACCATCCCCTGAGTTCACATACTGCATGGCGACGGCAGTAACGGCCTCGCAATGGGCGATGACCTTCCTGCTGCACCCTGCCGAGACCAGGAGGTCACGGTATTTCCCGATGGTATCAGGCATGCCCGAGCGTCTGCCTGATCGTATCAATCCGACGTTTCAGCGCCTTGAGCAGTATATCGTTGTCAAAATGGTCCATCTGCTGGTTGCAGTCCTGGCAAATAAAATTGAAATCCATCGCCTGGTTGAATGTGCAGATGATCCCGCACTGTTTGCAGATATAAAAGTCGTTTTCTTCCTCGAAACGTTCCCTGGTCTCAAGCTTTTCCAGCACCCGTTCGAGGTCTTCTTTTATCGCTTCGTATATTGTATCGAGACGAAGCTGCCACAGGTAGGTGAGCCAGCCTGTCTCGTTATTCTTAATCCGGCGGTATTCGGCGAGCCGCTTCTCATAAAGAGTATAGAGTGTATGGCGGACGGAATTCAGATTGATCCCTGTTTTTGCAGCAAGCTCTTCATCGCTGTATTCCCCATCTTCGGGATATTTCTCCAGAAGTGCAAGCCCTTCCTCTCCGATCAGACGCAGGATGTAAGCCCTGATTGCCTGGTTGTTCAATAATTCATCCATCACGACGACCCCTTTATATATTGTCGAACGGTGCTAATATGTTTATCCAGCACCTCCAATGCCGAATGCCTGTCGGGCCCGGTACCATATACGCTTACGACTGCTTCTCCTTTTTCAAACGATGCCCCGGGCCAGGGGATGTCCGAGATGAAGCGTGAATAGTGCATCAGGTTTTTATCCACGATTAGGTCTTCTTCCGCAAAAAGGATTTTCCGGGCGGCAAACTGGCGTGGTGTAAAATTCGTTTCAGGCAGTTGTCCTTCGCATGCGCTTACGTGAAGGGAAAACAGGTTCACACCAGTCGCCATCTCTACCGTGTCGACCGTTCCCTGGAACCGGGGGTTCACTTCAATGACATAAGGGCGGTCTCCGACAACAAAATCCACCCCAAGTGTGCCGACACACCCTGATCCGGATGCGATTTTCTCGGCATATCTCACCATTTCGCCCGCAAGAGGATGAACGAACGGGGTAATCGAACCCGAAAATCCGTACCTGGCTTCGGTACCCCCCCTGAGGATCTGTTCATTGACGGCGACAGCCCTGGCAGCAGTGCCGTTACAAACGCAACAGACACTTGCCGGGATCCCGGAAACCACCTCCTGCCAGATCACCGGAGGGTCCTCCATCATTTCTTTCCACGCGACCCAGTCGTCCCGGTTTCTGACGACGGTATTTCGCCAACCGCCCGATCCTTCGGACGGCTTGAGCATCGCAGGAAATGTCCCTTCCGGGAGCGTCGCCGGGACCGGCACGCCAAGACCGGACAGATATCCCGCCATACACAGCTTATCCATAAATGGGGCTGCAGTTTCGGGTGCCGGTGCAAACCTCGGGATCGGAACATCCAATAGTTCGGCACCAGAGGTCGGCACGAACAGGTCGAACCTGTATCGTTCAGCCATGTCGCTGATTGCCACCGGGAGGGCCTCAAGGTCGGAAAAACATCGGCATTCGTCCGCGACTGCGACGAGGTCCTGGTCGCAGAAATGGTCGACACAACAGACCCGGTATCCGGCAGCCCGGGCTGAACGGGCCACGTGCCTGGTTGCAAATCCCGCGATGAGGACCCGGCTGCTCATTTCAATTCCGTCTTTTTCCCCTGCATGCATGGTATGACCCTGATCTTTGCGCCAGGGAATTCCAGGGCGAGTTCCTCGCCTCCAAAGATGCGGTCGAGGAAAACCGCAAGGCTGGCAATCTCCGAATGGGGCTGCCCCGTAACTGAGATATTGTAATCTGAAAGCCCGTATATCTCACCAGGTACTTTTTCAGCGCCGACGATCACCATGATCTTCTCATGGGTCTTAATCTCTGTTTCATAGTCCCTGACCGGCATGCCGTACATGGTAAGGTGGACGACCACGCCCCCCGACCGTTTCCATTCGTCGATGCAGCGCCGCCATCTCACCCGGTTCTCGATAAAGAAGTCTCCTCCCCATTGATCGACGACGCGTTCGATACTCTGCACGATCCCCTTGTCGTCAGCGGCGAGGAACATGCCTCTGGCCCCGAGGGCGCGGGAAAGAAGACCGACATGGGTCGTGACCCTCTGGTCACGTTCGGGACGGTGACCTAGCCGCAAAACAACGATCTCCATCCTACTGCACCGGTTTCTTTCTTTTTACGACCCCGTTTTCGATAACGATCGGCATATCCCCGTCGTACTTGCACTGCGAACGGAGGAACATATCAGGCACGGAAAGTGCATGGAACCGGTCCCCATCGGTATCGATGAGGAAATAGGAGACCAGGCGTCGTATCGATCCATCCCCTTCGTCGGGGGTACATCCCGTCGCCCCGATAATTGCATCCCTGTCTGATGCCTTCCCGTCAAGGATGAGGTGATAGACGATCCAGTCGAGGTCTTCAGGTTTCACGGGCAAATATAGCTCTTTTAAAACGTTATACCTTTTCCGGAACTGCAACCATGACATTTTTTGCGACAGCCTGCAAATGATATGCCATGACTGACGTTTCCAGGCGAACACCATACCGGGAGCTCGCGAAGATTGCGGAATCGCTCTTTAAAGCCAGCGGGGATGACGAGGAGCGCCTGGCATCCCACCTCGATACCATCAGCCCGGAACTTCTCAGGGAGCTGCTCGGGTCCGACCTCCTGAACGCGTACCAGGTATTCTATTATTTTTTCCGCGAATCGCCCGGGGACCTTGAAAAAGAACGGATGATACTGACTCCTGCATCCATGCTCGTCAAGGGCGTGGCTCTCCGCGAAGTAGACTATCTGGTCGTGATATTCTCGATGGATGGCGACGATCCGCTTATCACGGTCATGGACGATTCACAGGTCCTTGGTCATTACCGGGGAAAGACAGCTTACCGGGACGCAATGCAGTTTATCGACGAGAGCCTCTGAAAGCCCGGATCCCATGAATCTGATTGTTCCCTTTTGGGACAGCCGGTATCCGGGTATGGATGCATTCCTCATTTAAACGTAACGTATCGCTTGGCGGGGGAGATTTCACCTCCCCTTTATGTCACCTCCTGTGCATGAGAGCCGGGAGACAATAAGGATTGAGAATTAATCAGTTCATTCGTAATCCCTATCCGGCCGGGGTCGCCCCAGCCTGGTGGGCGGAGCCCCTGAAGCGTCAGAAAGTCTCAAATTCATTTCAATTCATCAGAATTGAAGGACAGCCTCAACTGGAAAATAAAGTAAAAAAAAAACAGGATATCAACAAAGCCAGGATATTGTCTTAAAACCTGATGCCGGCGGTAATGCGATCCCTGTTAACCTTTGCCTGCACAATAGGTGGTATCGTTCCCCATTTGAGACTATTTTCGCCGATGATTGCAAAAACACCGTCCACATCTCCTGGTAAAAGACGCGAGAACACCGAAGTGTCATCCTCCCTTATCTCGTTGCAGATCGCCGTAGCCCAGGCGTCGGCCAGGCTTACGTCTCTGGAGAAAACGGTGACGGCATCGGCAATACCAAACGAGATCGAAGGCCCTACGGTTGCCGAAGAAGTACAGATGCCGTATATCCCGTCGACCGGGGGGACAACGAACGCGAACCTGTCGCTTAACGGGGACGTCCCGGCGTGAATACCAATCAGGACTTCCCGGTCTGAAATCAGTGCGATATCCCCCCCGTTATCGACGATGCCAAATGTTGCACCGGTTTTCACCATCGCCTCGACACCGGTTAGGGCAATGGTGCCGGCTACCGCCGCCATCGGTCCGACACCGGCCCGGGCGGCCGCCCCGGCCATCCGGGTTACGGTCGGTCCTGACGAGTCAGGACAGTACGGATCGAAGGTGTTCCGGAAAAAGGGATCCCTGAAGATATACCGCTCCAACTCCTGGCGTGCCCTGATCATTGCCAGGCAGGCTTCGTCGATGTAGGACTGTTCATCGGCAATTATGGTGGCAATCGTCTCTCTCATCTCGAAGTGATGCCTGATCATGCGGGTCCCGGTATAGTACATCTGGTATGTCCCAATGCTAAAATGTGTCCCGCATCAGGGACCAATGGTGTTCCAGGGGACGGCTCTGGTACGGGAATTGAACAGGGTGTATATACCAGGAAGGTGAACGTCTTTTAACCGAGATGACAGTATCCCGCAGGCAACACCACTTCAGGACATGGCAGAACAGAAGAGCCCGGGGTAGCGACGAATACTTTCTCATGATCCGGGTAAACGACTGGAAATTGTCGAAAAAAACAGAATTTATCAGCCATCTGGTACCTGACCAGTACCTTTTCCCCCCGTTCCAGCATGTCACTCTGTACGGGCCGTTCTTCCTCCGTGAAGGCCTCCATCCGGGTGTACTGTGCCAGGCAATCGAATCAGCCTGCAGAAAGTGTCCTGGATTTATCCTGGAGCTCTCCGGATGGATCAGGTTGCGGGGACGGAGAGGACTTGCAATTGCGCACGATATCGAGGTCTCATCTGCATTCAGGGAATTTTATGACGTACTCTGGCATTCGATCGCCCCACTGACCGAGAGCCTGAGCTGGATAGACCGCGATCCGCTGCAACGGCTGTTTCACATCACTCATTCGTACAACATGAGGACCCGGGATGCGGAATCCGTATGCGAAAGAATCCGCCGGATGATAGAGATGGGTGCCGTTACTACGGCAGGATCAACAGAAAAGGGGGAAAACCGGGCAGACGGCAATCATGAGGTCTTCATGCCCGAATATGCCCCTCTCACGGTGTTTCGGATCGCACTCCTGAAAAATGGGAGTGTCAGGGCAGAATTCGATATGCCGTCCGGGGACTGGCTGACCCGCCCCCTGGCCTATCGCCATGAAAGAGCCGTGATCTCGCTGAAGCAGTACCGGCATATATCGGGGATAGAACTTGTCGGTCCCCCGAAATCCCCAAAAGCCCCGCCCTTCGTGGTATCTGACCTTCACCTCGGCCACGAAAATATCATCAAATACTGCAGGAGGCCGTTTTCTTCGGCTGCCGAGATGGACGAGGTGCTGATCAACAACTGGAACCGGGTCGTCGGGAGCAACGATGAAGTGTTATTCCTCGGCGACCTCAGGTACGGTCCAACTGCCGCACCTCCTGCTGAATATCTTGGAAAACTGGCCGGCAGGATCACCTACATCCGGGGAAACCACGATGAAGATACTCCAGGTCAGGTATCGTCTGTTGAGAAGAAGACAGGCGGTCTCGATCTTCTGTTTATCCACGACCCGGCAGGAGCCCCTCCTGACTATGACGGCTGGATCATTCACGGACACGCCCACAACAACAATATCCGGGAATATCCGTTCATCGATTTCATTCACCGGCGGGTGAATGTCAGTATCGAAATGACGGGTTACCGCCCGGTTTCCCTATCGACAATCCTCGGATACATAGCTCGTAAGGGGCAACGCGCAAGGATAGACCTCCTACCATCTACTACCAATGAGATGTGAAAAAAAGATTGAATTCTTAAGAATTTTCTTCCTGCTTTGAAAGGGCATTGTGCGGGCACGCCTCGATACAGCGGCCGCACAGGACACAGCGACCTTCCTGGAGGGATATCTTCCAGTCGGGACCGAGATAAAACACCTCCTGGGGGCACACGCTGATGCAGGCGCCGCAGTCCACGCATTCGCTTTCGTCAAGGATTATTCCGCGGTCGAGCACCCGTACGCTGGCGCCGAGTTCGGCCAGTTTTTCCCTGATCACCTGGCAGGTGTCGTCGGGAATATCGATCAAGGCTTCTCCTTCGGACGAGTCGATGATCGCCCGTTCTACGTTGATCAGGACGCCCGTATCCTTCACTACCTGGGCAATGACCGGTTTCCTGCCAGATTTCCTTGAAAATGTCACGAGAAGTTTCATTTCAGCCACCTTCCTCCGAAAAGTTTCCCGAGATCGGTTGCAGTCAGCATTGCTACCACGTGCATATCGGGGTCGACAACCGGAAGTGCACTGATATTGTGGCGTTCCAGTTTCTGAACGGCAATATCGACCGCCTCATCGGGGGTGGTCGTGACAACCTTTTTGCGCATGATATCTTTGACGTACCCCGCTTTTCCCGGGTTCGCGACCGCTTTTGAGATGTCGAAAGTTGTAACGATGCCGACCAGGATCCCTTCCTGGTTGACGACCGGCAGGTGATTGGTCTCTCCTTTCAGGAGGATCTTTGCAGCGGTCCTGATCTCATCGCCTTCCCCGACCGAAAACACCTGGCGGTCCATGATCTCGAGCACACGGGGGCCCCGGACACTCTCGTGCATCGGTTTTACCTGCGCCCTGGGATTTATCGGCCGTGTCGGGAGGAAGAGTTCCATCTTTCCCTGTTCCACCCATTGTCGCAGCGTCATGGCAATCTCTCTGGCCTTGCGGTAACTCGATAGTGAAGACGTCCTGACATCATCGCCGTTGATCTGAACCGACCCGCTCCGGAGCTCTGCATAATTTACCTTCCTGATTGTCGGCCTGTTCCTGCTTGGCACCCCGTAATCAAGGATGTCGATTTCGATATCCTCGTCCCGGACCGCGGTACTTCTGACAACCTGCGTATCGATAACGGGGATCGGTATGCCGACTCCCACATAGAGGGTAACACCGTACCCGTTCATCGTGGCCGCACGCACGTAATCGGTCGACATCTGTTTCATGTCCCCGGTAACCATCAGTGTCCCGAACCCTGCGGCAGGAGAGTGTTGCGTCCCTTCGCCGACTACCATCCCCTGCGCACCGCCGAGAAATATAGGGACGCCGCTGCCGATTACATGGAAACCCGGGTCGTTCGAGATAGGGTTCAGACAGCCTGCGCCCGAGAACGTTACGTTGCCGGTGTTCGGGAGGAGCATGCCCATGTAGGTATGAAGGATGCGGTCAGTCGTATTGCTCGCTGCATTATACCGCTGGTAGGCATTTCTCGGGTTGCACATGATCGCCTGGTTTAAGTTCTCGAGCAGGAGATCGGTGGTTATCGTCCTTCTCGGGTAGCAGTCAGTCCCGCGGGACATTGCCCGGAGTTCGACCGATTTCCCGGCGATAAAGTCCTCGATGACGTGGGCACCGCCGTACTGGTCCTCCCGCGTGTCCGACTGCTGCGTCGCACCGACATAGGTATCGACTGCCGCGAGGCCACCGTATCCCTCGACGTCGTTCAGCCAGATACGCTCCATGCGTATGGGAGGTTCCGCATGACCAAAGTTAAAAAATGCCCCCGATGAGCACATCGCCCCGAATGTCCCGGTGGTTACGACATCCACCTCACGGAGTGCAGCCTCTTCCCCGAGTTCCGCGACAATACCGGGCATCTCTTCAGCGGTGACCACCCTGGCATTGCCATCCCGGATCCGTTCGTTGATCAGGTCGATGGACTTTTTCATGTGAGAGGATATCGCACCCTGTGGACTTATAGATAAGGATTCTATTGCAGCACGGCAGGGTATTTTAACCCCGGTGCGTATACCGGTGTATGGATATCCGCGAATTCATCTCTGGAATGGAGGAGATAGCACCTCCCGCGCTGGCCGATGAGTTTGATCTGGGGAGAATAGGACTCGTTGTCGAAGGCAGGAAGGATATCGGCCGTGTTTTCTGTTCGCTCGACGCAACTCCCCATGCAGTCGGTGAAGCCGTCCGTGGGCATGCCGATGCGCTTGTGGTCCACCATACCCCGCTTTTTCATCCCGTAACTTCGGTCAGGGGACATCTTGCACCACTCCTCCTCGCTGTGCTCTCCTCGGGTTTGAATATCTATGTAATGCATACGAATTTCGACCGTGCCCCCCGTGGTGTAAATGACACACTTGCCGGGATGCTGGGCCTCTGCAAAGCCGTCCCGATGAAGCTCGGCATTGTCGGTGACTGCAATCGTTCGGTCAGGGAGATCAGGGAGATTCTTGGTTGCGAATTACTGGTCTTTGGTCAGGTAAGGGCTCCCTGTCGCCTTGCGGTCGTCGGCGGCAGTGGTTTCGACCCGGATCTCATTGAAGAAGCCGTGGGACTCGGAGCGGAGGCATTCCTCTCTGCCGAACCGAAACATTCGGTGATCAGGGACTCTCCAATCCCCCTGATACAGGCAACGCACTATGCACTCGAGGCACCGGCGATGAAGGCACTTGCAGGACGGATGAGCTGGACCTGGATCGACGACCCCCCTCCGATGGTAGTCGTCCCATGAGTGACCCCCCGGAAGAAGAGACCCGGCTATGGGAAAAACTCCGGGAGGCGCGGGAGCTGACTCCGGAACTACGGGACGAGATCATCCGCCTCTTCGCAGAGCGGGGGCGGACAGCACTGCTCGCGGTCGAAAAAGGTCAGGTAAAAAAATATCTTGATTTTTTTGTTGTCGTTGGCAGGAGTGACGAGTATGTTGTCGAGGAGGAGTTCTGTACGTGCCGGGGCCAGGTTTTTCTGGGGTTCTGCTGGCACGTCATTGCAGCAAAGATCGCAGGGATAACAAAAAAATTTGAAGAGATCGACGAATGGTACCTTGACACATGGAAAGAATAAGGGATCACCCGGGAGACTTACCGGAGATACCATCCGCTAACAATATGTCCGCAGGCCGGACCCATAATTCCACACAGTTTTTAATGAAAAACCCCTATATTTAAAGAGAAACGTGGTTTTGCATGCTCGAACAGGAATATCAGCTCGATTATTTCAAACAAAACGGGCTTGTAAGGAAGACCTGCACCAAGTGCGGGTCGGCTTTCTGGACCCGGGACCCCGACCGGGAGATATGCGGAGATGCTCCTTGCGAGACCTACAATTTTATCGGCAACCCGGTCTTCCGGAAACATTCGGTCGACGAGATGCGGGAAGCATATCTTTCTTTTTTTGAGAAGAACGGACATACCCGCATCGACCGGTATCCGGTCGCCGCCCGGTGGCGCGACGATATATACCTCACTATTGCGTCCATTGCTGATTTCCAGCCCTTCGTGACGTCCGGGGTCGTGCCCCCGCCTGCAAACCCCCTGACCATATCGCAGCCCTGCATCAGGTTAAACGACCTTGACTCGGTAGGTCGTTCAGGCAGGCACCTGACAATGTTCGAGATGATGGCACACCACGCCTTCAATACCGCGGAGCATGAGATTTATTGGAAAGACAGGACTGTAGAGCTCTGCGACGAATTTATCAGGTCGATTGGGGGGAACCTGCAGGGAGTTACCTACAAAGAGCACCCATGGATCGGAGGGGGAAATGCGGGGCCGAGCGTTGAAGTCCTCGTTGGGGGCCTGGAAGTGGCCACGCTCGTGTTCATGAACCTCGGCAGGCAGAAAACCGAAGGGCCGGGCATAGAACTGGGCGGGGCAATGTATTACCCCTTGCAGAGCCGGATTGTGGATACCGGATACGGGCTGGAACGATTCGTCTGGGCGTCGAGAGGTTCCCCGACCATATACGACGCGGTATTTCCGGAAATGGTCTCGCGGGTGATGGAGGGGGCCGGCCTCGAGCATATGCTTGAGGATTCCGAATACGCAAAATTACTCGCCCTCAATGCGAAGTATGCCGGGCTCCTTGGTGACATCTCGGGTGCAAACCTCTTCCAGCTCAGGAACAAGGTCGCCCAGGCGATCAACATCTCACCGGAAAAGCTTGACAGGATGATCTCGCCGATCGAGAAGGTCTATGCGGTTGTCGACCATACGCGCTGCCTTGCCTACATGCTCGGGGACCTGATCGTGCCCTCGAATGTCCGTGAAGGCTACCTGGCAAGGCTCGTGATCAGGAGGACGCTGCGGATGATGAACGACCTGAAACTAACAGAAAGCCTCGCCGACCTTGTCGAAGCGCAATCCGCAATCATCGGCCCCGGTGCATTTGAGCAGGACATCCTCGTAACAAGGGAAATAATCGATCGCGAGGTGGAAAAATATGCCCAGACACTCCAGCGGGGGACAAAAATAGTCCAGAAGGTCGCGAGGACCTATAAGGCCAAGACCCAGCGCGTGCCATTAAAGGAAATAATCACTCTCTATGACTCCCACGGGATCCCGCCCGATATGATCCGGGACATTGCGACAAAAGAAGGAGCGGTCGTCGACCTGCCCGATAATTTCTATTCATTAATTGCCGATATGCATTCTGAATCAGAAACGGCAGGAGAAGAAGATGCTTTTTCCCAGTATCAGGCCCGTATCAGGGGTCTACCGGCAACGAGAAAATTATTCTATGAACAGCCGTGTGATACGGAATTCGAGGCGGTAGTCATCGATTTTTTTGACGGATTCGTTGTGATGGACCAGACCCTCTTTTACCCCGAAGGAGGCGGTCAGCCCGCAGATACCGGTATGCTGATCACCCAGGAGAACATGGTCAGGATCACCGGTGTCTCGAAGATCGGAGATGTCATACTCCATAAAATTGAAGGGGGCGTGCTCCGCAGGGGCGACAGGGTGAAGGGTATTATCGACGATGAACGCCGCTGGTCCCTCATGCGCCACCATACGGCAACGCACCTCCTTCTCCGGGCATCGAAAGACGTGCTGGGCGCCCATGTCCACCAGGCCGGGGCACAGAAGGGTGTCGATACTTCCAGGATCGACATCAGGCACTTCCGTCATATCTCTCCGGAGGAACTGCACCGGATCGAGATGGCGGCAAACAGGATGGTGCTTGCAGACCAGTGCGTCGATATAAAATTCGAAGAACGGAGCAAGGCAGAACAGACGTATGGTTTCTCACTCTACCAGGGAGGTGTGCCGCCCGGGAGAGTTCTCCGTATTGTATCGGTCGGAGGGGATATCGAAGCATGTGCCGGGACGCATTGCATTACGACCGGACAGATAGGCATGATCAAGATCATCAGGGTTGAACACATCCAGGACGGAATTGAAAGGATCGAATTTTCAGCTGGCCTTGCTGCCCTCGGATACGCTCAGCACCTTGATGAACTCGTCCGGCAGTCCTCCGGCGTCTTTTCGGTCCAGCAGGAAAACCTCCCCCAGACTTGCGTCCGTTTTTTCAGTGAATGGAAGGACTTAAAAAAAGAGAACGAGAAACTTTCGAAATCGCTTGTGGATCTTGAAATAGCACAGATCAAACCAGAGATCATCAAGGGAATCGCTGTCGTCGTCAGGAGGATTGACCTCCCGGCAAAGGACCTTACGACGATTGCGAACCGGGTCTCGGGACATGGAGGTGTGGCACTGCTTCTTTCAAAGAATGGAGAACGCGCCGAGGCTATTATCACTTCAGGTATCCCCCAGGTGAATGCAGGCGATATCATCGGGCAGATCTCGACGATGCTTGGAGGAAAAGGAGGAGGAAACGCCTCGCTTGCCCGTGGGGGAGGCGGCAACACCGACCAGATAGAACTTGCCCTGAAGGTCGGCCGCGAGAGGATTGCCGCATCGATCCAGGGTTAAATCGCATGACTGACGAAGGGAGACCGGCAGCAGGTATTTCCCCCGGACCGGGGGAGATTCCCGGGACCGGGAAGGATGTCCTCATCCTTGAACCCGGGGACGAACAGGCCCAGAAAATCGCAAAAGCGATGGGGAGCCAGACTGCTGCCGATATCCTTCAGCTCCTGAAGACGGGGCCCAAAACCTCGACAGAAGTAACGGAGACCCTTCATATCCCGATGGGAACGGCAAAGTACCATATCGAGAACCTCCTCGATGCGGGGCTCATCGAAATAACGAAGACGAAGTACAGTGTCAAAGGCCGTGAAGTGAAGATCTATGGGCTCAAAGACCAGCTCGTGATCGTCGCACCAAGAATCGCAAATGTCAGGTCGATCCTCATCAAATACGCATCCCTTTTCGGCATCGTAATCGCCGTGACGGCAGTGATCGGCGCAATCCTGCAGATGATCTCACCAGCCACCTCCAATTCAGTAATTTCGCGAGGCGCGCAGGAATCGTTGGAGGTCCCGGCACCTGCCGGGCTGCCGCTGTACAATGCATCGGGTTCGGGATACGCTACCGGGGCGGTCAGGAACATCACTTCACCCCAGACCCTTGAGGCGGCACACGATATGTTCGAAAAGGTGGCAGTCGCCCCTTCTGCTACTATGCAGGTCCCTGCCGAGTTCCCGGTCCGGGAGATCCTTGTGGCTTTCTTCCTCGGCGGCTGCCTGGTAATCGGCGTCCTCGTATGCTGGGAATTATACCAGAGACACAGGAAGAGCAGGAAAGAATAATTACAACAGAAAAGGCTTTGTTGACATCCTGTATTCACGCTGATTTTTCATTTGCGACTTTTTTTCTTCTCTTGTGTATTACATGAAATTCAGCTTGTTATTATCCTGAATTTACCCTGCATTTTCATTTGTATATGTTCCTAATTTCTTACGACAAAGACGAAATATGAGACAATATAACCCTCCCCGGGCTCCGCCCCGCCGCTGTGGCGACCCGGTTGGGATAGAGACTGCACAGGGACCGATTTAATTCTCAATCCAGATTGACTCTTTCCTCTGACCATCAGGCCTGAGGAGGACGGGGGGGTGAATACCCCTCCTGCCAAAAGGACACCTAAAATTGATTCAGAAATTCGGACAAAACCTGAAGTGATTAAACATGAATCCAGTCAATTTACTCCCATGGATGTTTATGATATTCCCATTCTGAAAAAAAACTATCCTCATTTCAAAAAAAAGCAGGTTATCCGGTTCCCTTACTTTCTCAACCTTGCCGATACCAGGAACCCCGCAGCGCAGAGTCCTGCAAGGATTCCCGTCATCGGAGCTGGTGACTTGGTCGGAGCCGGGGTCGCCGTAGTGATAACCGGTGTGGAGGTTCTGATCGTTGTCGGTGGGGCTGTGGTCTGCTCCTGCGTTACCGGCGATGTGATCGTGGCGATCGGACCGGTCACCGAGAATGTTTTTTCGCCGATGTACTTACCAAGGCTGTCGGTGAAACTGACTTTGTAATTCCCTTCCTGGTCGACTGCGACAGTTTTCGAGAAATATCCGGCCTTGCCGCCGCCCTGGGTCTGGGTGGCGATGAATGCCGGACCGAAAACCCCGCCCGTTGGCCCGAGCACGTAGATCTGCACGCCGGAGTTACCTGCATTATCGAGATACCCTTCGATCGCGAGGGCGTTAGGGATACGCTGGTTCATCGGGCTTGTAATGTGTATCTCGGCGGATCGGTCGATCAGCTGGACGATTTTTAACGTCTGCGAGCTCGAACTGAGCGATCCGGCATCATTGCCGCGGAGGACGGCCTCGACCTTGTACTGACCCCCGGGAAGTCCTGTCGTATCGAAAATCACGTTGAATGTCCGATCCCCGTTCGCATTTTTATCACCTGACACCGTGACAGGGAGACTGGCGATCTGAGTCCCGACCTGCCCTGATGAAGAGAAGACCATGTCGAAGGTCGTGCCTGCCGGGTAACTCGTGGTACCTGAAACTGACAGCGGTGCCCCGACGGGTATCGAATCGGGTGTGGTGATGATTAGCTCATATGCAGAGGCGCTCCCCACGATAAAGGCCATGGAGAGCAGGATAAACAGGGCTATCGTTTTCATGGAGAACAGGTATATTCGTCAAGGGTAAATTATTTCTGGAAACGCCAGCAGAAAGACTGTGCCCGGGTTGCCGTTTTTTTTCACCTCCGATCCGTCTGCACCGGAGCCTAACAAAGGGTCAGATGCAAAAGGCAGTTCCGGTACCGCAGGATGAGCTTCTGGTACCTGTCCGGCCTTCCGGATATGACAACCCCTTAACTACACATCCCGATAAAATTGGCCAGGATATGCAGGCCGGCCGCACCGCTTTTTTCAGGATGGAACTGGACCCCGTATACATTGCCGTCAGCGATGGTCGATGAGAACCCGCAGATGTAATCGGTCGACGTCAGGGTGTATGAAGGTTCAGTGTCCGCAAAATACGAATGGACAAAATATACGTACTCGTCGTCGGCCATGCTGTCGAACAGCGGATGCCCGGATTTTTCAAGGTGGATCTGGTTCCACCCCATGTGAGGGACTTTGTAACCGGACTTATGGGGGAACCGTTTTACGGTACCTGGGATCAGGGAGAGACCCTGATGGAGCCCGTGTTCTTCAGAATATTCGAGGAGCATCTGCATACCAAGGCAAATCCCAAGGACAGGCACTTCCGCCGATGATTTAACGACCGTATCGCGGAGGTCTCCGAGCTGTTCCATGCCTTCGCGAAATGCCCCGACTCCAGGCAGGACAATGCCATCGGCCGATGCAATTTCATCGGCGTCGGAAGTGATCACCGGGGACGCTCCTGCCTTCTCGAGTCCCCTGAATACGCTCCTGAGGTTTCCAAGCCCGTAATCGACAATTGCTATCCTGGTCACCGGTCACCTTCCCTGCTATCTCTGACCTGCCGGTTTATAAGAATACCGTGATTGTAAGGAGTGACATTGCGTAAAGCTATGGATTGTAATCGGCTGATGTTACCGATTATCTGCCTGTTCGTCGGAGATTTACGCGACTATTTGAAGACCTCCCGACATTTCAGTGTCCGGATCCGAAAAATGAGGTGCATCGTCCCTCCCGTCAACCGGGTGAATTCATTTCGTTACGTGCCGGTTAATGATACTATGCAGAAACCGGGACTGCTGCATGGACATGAATATACGGGAACTGTAGTGGCTCGCGCTGAAAAAGGTTGAGTAAGCATGAGTCAGGACACAATTTCTCCACGAGGCACCACCATGTAATTCATATCCTCCTGAATTGATACTTATCTGTATGTTTGAGTCCTTTTCCCGCAGTTTCACCCTTATCCGGGAAAGCTGGAAGGTTCTCTCGCTCGATAAGGAGATCCTCCTCTTTCCCGTTCTTTCAGGAATTGCCTTACTGGTCGTCCTGATCTCGTTTGTAATCCCGCTGTTCTTTTCGGGACTGATAACGGATGCAGGTCCTGTAGCCCTCGGAGCATGGTATATCCCCATCCTTTTCCTGTTTTACCTGTTCTGCTATTTCATCATCATATTTTTCAATGCGGCACTGATTGCTTGCGCACGAATCCGGCTTACCGGTGGAGACCCCGTATTCATGGACGGTATCAGGAGTTCTCTGGCCCATATCGTCCCGATTTTTCTCTGGGCACTTGTAGCAGCCACCGTCGGCCTGGTCCTTCGCCTCCTCGAAGACAGGTTCAATAACCTGATCGGCCAGATTGTCCTTTCCCTGATCGGCGCTGCATGGAGTCTCATTACGTATTTTGTCATCCCTGTTATGATCTTCGAAGAAAAAGGGACATTTACGGCGATGAAAGAATCAATCGGGTTATTCAGGAAGACGTGGGGTGAAAGCATCATCGGCCAGGCATCGATCGGTATCGTGTTTGTCATCCTGGCGCTCGTTGGGATAATACCCGTGGGGATTGCATTGCTCGCAGGTTCGTCCACGGTTTTTGTCGTACTGGCCGCAATATACGTACTATATCTCGCCCTCATCATGGTTGTCGGGTCAGCCCTCCAGGGAATATACAACACGGCATTGTATCTCTATGCTAAAACCGGCACGGTACCCGAGGCATTTACGAGAGAGATTGTTGAGACGGCATTCGTGCCGAAACCGGCAGGCGTTATGAGGGGAAATATCTGATCCCACCCCCCCATTTTCGTCAGGTCAGCAAACTTTTTTAATACCCGCTCCGCCAAAATGATCCAAAAGAGCCCGTATCCGGGCTTCCATAAATCATGATTAAAAATGCCAGATTGGAAAATAATCAGTTGGAAACTGTCAAAAACCAGGATTTATGAGAAATGTTTATATATTAAAAAAATAACAAAGATTATAACCATAAATGGTAGGAGGTGGACTTGTAATGGCTGGAGCAGCTAAGAAGCCGGCAGCAAAGAAAGTAGCGGCCAAACCGGCGGCCAAAAAAGCCGCACCAAAGGGGAAGAAGTAATCCCCCTTTATTGTTTACCTTTTTTAATGCCGTCAGAATTCTTTTCTTGGGTACGTTAACCAGAGGAGATAATTGTGCCCGGGTTCCACCATTGCTAAAATCCAAATCCTGCTGTAGCCCTGGGCCGGAGCTGGAAGAGGTAAAACCCCGTTCAGATCGGGATTGTAGACAGGTATTTTCAATACCAGGAATTCGACCGGTCTAAAATTTAAAAGGGAGGTTCAATGGGGGACTGTTTTCATCATGTTCCTTAGTCGTATCCCATTGATAAGAAGCATCAGGCCGAGGAGAAGTGCCACCGTCCCGATGATAATCATGAGCAGCAGGAGGACGCCTGCCGGTTCTATAACAATCAGGATCACAAGAATAAGGGATATTACTGCAATAACGATACGGCTTAAAAATCCTTCAGGGATTGCCGCCCGTCCCTTTTTCGCCCGGGTGAGCAGCATCAGGGAACTCGCGAGCATCCAGAGGGCGAGGACCAGGAGAACTAAGAATGCCCAGAATTGTCCGGGTATGAATGAGACGATAATCCCTGCAACGACTATCGCAACGCCACGGTACATTGCTCCCCGGTCGGATTTACCTGCAGGTCCGGGTCTTGATCCATTCCAGACCGTTATGCACCCAAGGACAACGATTGCGAGAGGCACAACGATCGTAACAATACCGGAAAAAAATACAAGTGGGGAGGAGATGATAAGAATCCCAAAGAACATGACGAAAAGTCCGATAAGCACCTGCTGCTGCCAGGTCCTGGTCTGTCCATCGAGAATTTCCTTCGTATCACCGCTTTTTTTCCTGGTCCCTGCCAGCAGGGTGATAAAGGTATCGCCGATCATCAGGAGCAGGGGAGCGTCGTCGATGAGGTGGAGGTAGGGGTGGGATTTTGGATCGTGATTGTCGAGGTGCACCTTCCATTCCGTCCGTGTTTCGTGGACATGATATCGGCCCTTCCGGTAACTGGCAACCGTTCCCGGTGAAGGGACGTTAATGGCCGATTTTTCCCATCCTGTATCAAGAGGTTCGGTTACCGATTGTTTCGGCACCGTAACCTCCCAGACCCCTTGATCGAGCGGGCCGAGAAATTCATCAAGTTTAGCCAATAGCTGGTCCTCCCTGATTGAGCAGAAAAGAATGTTCCGGGTTAGTATTAGTATACATCGATCCTTAACCCGGTTATCCGGATTCCTGATCACCGATCTTCAGGGATAGTAAACCATCACAGACGGGAAATAGAATTTCCGCCGAAAAATATCGGTATTTCGTGTATGCAGGATCCCGGAGTCTGCACCCGGGTGGCAGAGCAGCATCCGATCTCCCGGTTTTTTGGGAAAATAACCATTACTTGTTGACGACCGCCTGGACTACATCGGTACTGCCCGCTGAATCTGCCTCTCCTTGTAAACCCGGCCGGTTAAGCTGGATACGTTATGTTGTTCTCAGGAATTGCGTGAACCTGTATTGTAACAGGGCGACCCAGCAGATCACTCATATGTAAATAGAGTGGCCCGAGAGGGGGTACCGGCCCTGCACCAATGAGGGTAACCGTAACATCAGAGCCTGATACCACAACACTTTGTATCTGGTATTGTGCAGGGCCGAGCCATTCCTGTACTGCTCCGGCAGTTTCGATCTGGGTTCTGGTCTCATGGTATGCCTGGTAACTCATTACGGTGAGGACAGCAACCAGCACGACACTGGCAATCATTATTGCCACCATCACGTTTTTCCTTGTCTTATCTTTCATTTCCTTTGTTACGGCACGAGGCAACCCCATTAGTCCGAATGTTGCCATTCCGGCAACAAGAATAGCCATAAAATTAGTAAGAAACAGGAGAAAAGCTCCCCCGGCATAGATAATATCACCGAAATACAGGCTTATTCCCACGACGCACAGTGGCGGAACAAGCGATATGGCAATGGCGACTCCTGCAAGTGAATCCGCAATTTCCTGGCGGCCTATCGCAAACGCACCCGCCGCTCCTGCAGCGAGTGCGATGAATAAATCGAGAAGACCTGGTCTAACCCGGGATGTAATCTGTGAATTCTCCGTCAGGGAGATGAGATGGCCCTGGGCTATAGCGGTCAGTACCACCGCAAACAGGATTACACCGAGGACTCCTAAAATAACAAGGGCAATAGAGCTTATTGCCCGTTTTGATGACCCCATTGAGATGGCAGCTCCGGTTGCCATAATAGGTGTCATCAGCGGGGCGACAATCATCGCACCGATAACCGTTGCAGTTGAGTCTGTAATGATCCCGTACGTAGCGATTACCGTCGCAAGTCCAAGAAGGACCGAGAAATTTGCAATCTTTCTTGGTCGTTTTTCACCTTCAAAAAACAACTTGTCCTCGAATGCCGGTATATATTCCGTGTTAAAACGGTCTGTTTTCAGTCTTGCAAAGAATCCCTGAGCCATTGTAACTCCGATGCCGATATCCGGATAATCGTAATACCACAAACTACCCTGAAATAATCAGGGCCCCATAAAAGATATTCGTAATGGAACTAAACCGGTAGCATTTCCCGGACATGCAACAAGAGTTGCCATAAAAAAAAAATTGCCAGAGGTCCGGATGGTGGAGCAGGCTAAAGGAAATGTCCTGAAATGCAATGTCCGTTGCTGGCATTCGATGAGATCCCTGGTATCGCTGCTTTATTTCCGCGTCCCTTCCGGAAGAAGATAACAGTGCCACGATCGTCAGGATCAGGGAACATCGTCGATCGGGTGGAGGTGCGGATGAATTTTCGTTTCGTAAATTGTCGTACTCCAGTAAGGGACGATAATATGCCGGGTTGATCAGCCTGGTTTATGAAAAACGGGCGGCAGGTGCCTCCGCTGTGGGAAAAAAAATATCCCGATAATGTGGCAATTGAATACCCCGAAATACATAGGAAACACGCGGTCCCATGAACCGGCCGAACCCGGGTAACATCCGCTTGATCCGAAGACCGGATCTTCCGGCGATCTTTTGCATATCCAGCCACAGGTCGTCTCGCACATTTTAAATATTAACACCCGGAATTACGAGTCAGGAGCCAAGGAGAACCGTGATTGACGCTGATAACCTCTCCAGAAAATTCGGTGATGTAACTGCCGTCGAAAACCTGACCTTCCATATCGGAGAGGGAGAGGTCTTTGGACTCCTTGGTCCGAACGGTGCGGGAAAGACCACGGCCGTAAGAATGCTCTGTTGCCTTATCGCCAAGACCGGAGGGGAGGGGAGGGTTGCCGGTTACGAGATCGGAAATGAGGCCGATTCTCTGAAGATCCGTCAGATTATCGGGTTGATCCCTGAGAATGTCGGCCTTTACAACGAGCTCGGAACCTACCGGAACCTGGACTTTTATGCCCGCCTCTATGGAAGGAGCGAGCAGCAACGAAAAGAGAGTATCGGGCGTCTGCTGAAACTGCTGGGTCTCTGGGAGAGGAGGGACAAGCCTGTCGGGACATTCTCGAAGGGTATGAAACAGAAGGTTGCGATCGCACGGGCACTGGTGCATGACCCGGAAATCCTGTTCCTGGACGAACCGACGGCAAACCTCGATCCGGAGGCTGCAAAAACCGTCCGGGACTTTATCCTTCACCTGAAGGAGGAAGAAAAGACGATCTTTATCAACACCCATAACCTCGACGAGGCGCAGAAACTGTGTGACCGTATCGGAATCTTAAAAACGCACCTGCTCCGCACAGGCACTGCCGGGGAGTTGAAAGAGTCGCTCTGGGGAAATAAAACCGTCATCCAGCTGGAAAAGATCGACGATTCCGTCATAACGGCTGTGAAAAACCATACCCCCCGCAGTGTTGTTATCGAGGACCATCGGCTGGTTATCGATGTGGCAGATGCCCAGAGGGAGAACCCCGGCCTCGTGGAAGCGATCGTCGCTGCCGGAGGGCAAATTCAGTTCGTCCAGGAGCTCAACCCGACTCTGGAAGACGTGTACCTGAAGGTCGTGAGGGAGACCGCATGAGACTGACCCAGGCATGGATCATCGCATCGAAGGAATTGAGTATTTTTCGGAGAAAGAAGGGGATCTTCATCAGCGTGATCATCTTCCCCCTTTTCGTTTCCGTCGGCCTGCCCTATCTGATCCACGTTATCCTGGTGAGGTCCATGCCCGTCACACCCGATACCCTGGCAGGACTGCTCACCGTGATAAACGCATTTGCCTTTTTCTTCATTATCGGTTCTGCCTCCCTTCCCACCGCCATTGCATCCTATAGTATTGTCGGCGAAAAGCAGGAACAAAGTCTGGAGCCGCTGCTCGCCACCCCGACCACGGACGGCGAGATCCTCCTCGGTAAGAGCATCGGTGCCCTGCTGCCCCCTCTTGTTGCCATCTGGGTGGGTGCCGTGATCTTCATGGGCATGATCGATTACTACCTGTTAGGCGAGCTTGGCTATCTCTATTATCCGAACGCGGTCATCGCAATCATCATGCTGCTCCTTGTTCCCCTCTCGGCCATCACCGCAGTTGAGGTCAGTATCATTATCTCGGCGAGAGCAAACGATGTCAGGACCGCACAACAACTCGGGTCCCTGATTGTGATCCCCTTTGCCCTCATCTACGTGCTGGGCGAAATCAATGCGATCCCGCTCAACGTGCCGTACCTTCTCATCCTGTCGGGGATCATTTTGCTCGTCGATATCGTGCTCTTCTATTTGAGCAAAGCCACGTTCCAGCGGGACGAAATCCTTACAAAATGGCGATAGGGTGGGACTCGTAACACAGGAGGTTTCTCTCCCGGAGAGTACTGCTAAAAAAGATCAGAGAATGCGCCGACCGGGATTCGAACCCGGGTTTAGGCGTTGGCAACGCCTAGTGATAACCACTACACTATCGGCGCAATAAGGCGCTATTGTGCTTTACTAGATGCGTATGCAACTATAATAAGCATATCGAAACCCTGTGGGGGCGACTCCTGTCGCCTTATCCCCTGCTCCTTATGCATAACCCTCAGTTCCCGGGAGTTCGCAAAAGTTTCCAACATCTTAATGTGACAAAATCACTCACGTATAGCTGATGCTCCCCCTGATGATCGATTTTTCCAAAAAAAAGATAATCATCTTCGGAGGGGGGGATGTGGGGGTAAGAAAAGCGGCATATTTTAGCGATCAGGCGGATGTTTCGGTGATTTCCCGTTCTTTTTCGAGCTCGTTCGACAACATCCGTGTCGCAAGAACGAGGGCCGATATATCCGTTGCCGGGGATGAAGAACTCGGGAGGCTGATTACCGGCGCCTTCCTGGTAATCGCGGCGACATCAGATCCCCAACTGAACGACAGGATAGGCAGGATATGTTCAGGGCAGGGGGTGCTGTTCAATAATGCCGAAGGGGCAAAGGGCGATGTCATCATCCCGTCGAAAATCGAGGGAAACCATTACCTCATCGCCATCAGCACGGGAGGGGAAAGTCCCGGGGTGTCGCGGTTCCTCAGGGAGCACATCAACGCCATGCTGCCCAATCTCGACGGGATGATCGAACTCCAGGGACGACTCAGGGAAACATTGAAACAGAGAGAACCTGACCAGTCGAGGAGGAGCCGCATCCTCCGCGATGTCATCCTTGACCAGGATGTCTGGCGTGCGATAGCCATTTCACCTGAAGCCGGTTGGAAAATGGTTGAAATGAGGTACCTCCATGAGTGAGAAGGAATATTCTCCGGGACAGATCGACGAACCTTGTTTCTCGCCTCTCGCCATAGCGGGGATCAACCATCATACGGCCGATGTGGCAGCAATCGAGGAATTCCGGTTCCCTGACGAGACTGCATTTCTTGCCGATACCCATGAACGGTTCAAGGGAGCGGTCCTCCTCCAGACCTGTAACCGGGTCGAAGTACTGGTCCACGGAGAGGGTGACGCCCTGGCAGATTTTCTTCGGCAGACGGGGAGGCACAACTTTACCCTGTTCGAAGGGACAGGGGCGCTTCGCCACATCCTCGAAATCTCCTGCGGCATCGACTCTATGATCGTCGGTGAAGACCAGATCATCGGGCAGCTCAGGACTGCGATGACCCGTGCCCAGGAAGCCGGCACGAGCGACAGTATCCTCGAGCTCTGCATTAACAAGGCGATCCATGTCGGTGTCGAATGCCGGAAAAGGACACGGATCAACCGGGGTGCCGTTTCGGTAGGTTCTGCAGCCGTCCTCCTCGCAGAGGAGCAGATAGGGAGCCTCCGGGGGAGGCATATCCTCGTGATCGGAAGCGGTGAAATGGGGTTGCTGGTGACCCAGGCGCTCGCTGCGAAAGACCTGACGGCAATCTATGTTGCGAACAGGACGCATGAGAGGGCGATCATCCTTGCCGAGAAGATCGGGGGCAAGGCCGTGACATTCGACGAACTGAACCGTTACCTGGTTCTCTCTGACGTCGTGATCTCCTGCACCGCCGCACCTCATCCGATTATCAGGGAAGGTGATTTGAGGGAGGTCATGAAGGGGCGGTGCTGGCCTCTCGACGGCCACCCGAGGCCTCTCATCCTGATCGATATCGCCCAGCCAAGGGACGTCGAAGAATCGGCAGGGTCCATTCCGGGGGTCCACCTCTATACCATCGACGATCTCAGGCAGGTAAACGACTGCACAATGGCATCGCGTCAGGAAGAGGCCGAACGGGCAATGGGGTTTATAGAAGAGGAACTTGCTCATTTCGTCCACCTGCTGAACCGGAAGGCAGCCGACGATACCATAGCAATGCTCCATACCTGGGCGGAAGCAATCCGCGTGAGGGAGCGCGATCGCGCTACAGGCCGGCTGGTGGCAAAGGACGATAAGACATCCGCAGTAATTGACGACCTCACGAGAGTACTGGTCACGAAATTACTCAACGATGCGACGTTTTCGATACGGTCCTGCGCCGAGGCAGGGGACCTCGAATCGGCCGAGTCGCTCGTCGCAGCAATTGTCAGGGGAGAGAAGATTTGTATCCGAAAAGAAGAATGAGGAGGCTCAGGGGAAGGATCATTCAGCCTTTGTTTAAGGAGACGGTGATTGGGTTGACCGATCTCGTGGCACCCCTGTTTGTCGACGAGACGATCGGGAAGGCAGAACCGATCGCATCGATGCCCGGACAATACCGGTACCCGGTCGACGGGATCGGAAAGAAGGCGGCTGACCTTTACGACGCGGGAGTCCATGCGGTGCTCCTCTTTGGTGTCCCGGCGCAGAAAGACAGCTCGGCCAAGGAGGCGTATGCCGATAACGGGGTGGTCCAGAAGGCTGTCAGGGAGATCAAGAACCAGGTACCGGAGACAGTTGTAATTACCGATGTCTGTGCCTGCGAATATACCGATCACGGCCACTGCGGCATTATCGGCGATAGTCCCTGCGGTCCCGACCTCGATAACGATGCATCGCTTGCCCTCATGGACAGGATAGCGGTCAGCCATGCCGCAAGCGGGGCCGATATCGTTGCGCCGTCCTGCATGCTCGACGGTATGGTCAGATCGATACGGGCAGCTCTCGACGATGCAGGCTATTCAGGCACGGCGATCATGTCATATTCCACAAAATTTGCGAGTGCACTCTACGGGCCGTTCCGCGATGCCGCCGGATCGGGATATTCCTTTGGGGACCGGACGACATACCAGATGAACCCCGCCAACGCAAGGGAGGCGTTTCTTGAATCGCAGCTTGATGCGGACGAAGGTGCCGATATCCTGATGGTAAAACCCGCAGGGAATTACCTGGACATATTGTCTGCCGTTGCCTCGATCGGGCTGCCGGTCGCCGGGTACCAGGTCAGTGGCGAGTACTCGCAGATCAAGGCTGCGGCTGAACGGGGATGGCTCGACGAGCGATCGGTCGTTCTGGAGACACTGACCTGCATCAAGAGAGCAGGAGCCGATCTGATTATCACCTATTTCGCCGAGGATGTTGCCGGATGGTTGAGAGACAACCCACGGACAACGCAGGGTGCAGTTGCGTCCAGACGCGATCAATAACCATAAGAAAGGCAGGGATGGACAACATGAAACAGAGTGAAAACCTCTTTGAAACGGCAAAAAACCTGATGCCGGGAGGAGTCAGCAGCCCGGTACGGGCGATAAAGCCGTACCCTTTTTACACGGATTCCGCATCCGGATCGCACATAACGACCGTCGATGGCGACGACCTGATCGACTGCTGCATGGCCTACGGTCCCCTGATCCTCGGCCATGCACATCCCGGGATCATGGAGGCGATCAGGGAGCAGCTCGAAAAAGGATGGCTCTATGGAACGCCGAGCCCGCTGGAACCCCGACTTTCGGAAAAGATCGTCGCAGGATTTCCTGCGATCGATATGGTACGGTTTGTTTCCACGGGGTCCGAGGCGACAATGGCTGCGATAAGGCTGGCCCGCGGATACACGAAAAAACAGGATATCGTCAAGATCGAAGGGGGGTTTCACGGGGCCCACGACGGTGTCCTCGTCAAGGCGGGATCCGGTGCAACGACGCTTGGGATCCCGGACTCGGCAGGTGTGCTGCCCGACGTCGTTTCTCATACGCGGCAGGTGCCATATAACGATGCAGAAGCGCTCGAAGATCTCCTGGCTGCAAACAACGATATCGCAGCCCTTATTATCGAGCCGGTGATGGGAAATATCGGCCCTGTCGCACCCGGGATCACCTACTTACGGGAAGTCAGGGAGATTACAAAAGCCCACGACGTCCTCCTGATATTCGACGAAGTCATTACCGGATACCGGATCGGTATTGGCGGTGCCCAGGCTTATTTCGGTATCCGTCCCGATATCACGACACTCGGAAAAATTGCAGGCGGAGGCCTGCCGATAGGTATCCTGGGTGGGAGACGCGAGATCATGGAACTCGTATCGCCCCAGGGACCCGTGTACCAGGCAGGTACCTTTTCGGGTAACCCGCTTACTCTTGCTGCCGGTATCGCAACGATCGAATGGCTCGGGGCACACCCCGAAGTGTATTCGGTGATGAGGCTCCAGGGGGAAGTGATCCGCGATGCAATTCCTCCGCGATCGGGCGGGAGTTTTGTCATGATCGGATCGATGTTCAAGTACTTCTTCAGGCCGGAACCGCCTACCAATTATACAGAAGTGAAGGAATGTGATACGAAAGCATTCGGAGAGTTCTGGAAAAAGATGCTGGCTTCGGGAATTTTCGTCCCGCCTTCCCAGTTTGAAACCAACTTCCTCTCTGCCGTCCACACCGAGGAAGATATCATGCAGATCGCAGAGGCATACAAGCAGGCGCTGGGGTAATGTATGGTATTGCGGATCGGTACTAGGGGGAGCAAGCTCGCGCTTGCCCAGGCGGGCAGGGTCTGCTCGATGCTCGAAACGAAGGGCTTCGAAGTAGAACAGAAGATTATTACTACCGAGGGCGACACCGTAACGGGCGTACCGCTCCACGAAGTTGGGGGCCAGGGTGTTTTCGTCCGTGCGCTTGACGACGCGATCGTAAACGATGAGATCGATGCCGCAGTCCATTCCATGAAAGATATCCCGGCGGTGCGGCCTCCAGGCCTCGTGACAAGTGCGGTGCTTGCCAGGGACTCACCGGCCGACTTCCTTGCCTTCCAGCGACCCCTGTCCGAAGTTGCAGTGATAGGGACTTCGAGCACGCGGAGGAGCGCCCAGATCAGGAGGCACGACCCGGTAATAACGGTAAAGCCATTGCGGGGAAACGTGGACACCCGCATCAGGAAGCTCTCGGAAGGGGAATACGATGCGATTGTCCTCGCCGAAGCAGGTCTCCAGAGACTCGGGATTACCCTCCCCGGTCAGCGGTTGCCCCCTGAACAGTTCGTCCCGTCCCCTAACCAGGGTACCATTGCCGTCGTAAGCCGCCTTGATCCTTCCCTTTCAGAGATCATGAGCCTCCTCGACGACCCCGGGACGCGGCAGGACGTGGCCATGGAACGGGCGGTGATGGAGCAGGTGGGAGGCGGATGCTACACGCCTCTCGGGGTCTATTGCAGGAACGCGCACCTCATCGCAGAAGTATTGTCCCTGGACGGCACCTGCGAGGTACGGATTGAAGAGGACCTGGCGTCTGTGGACCATGCAAGGGAACGTGGCCGCGAACTGAGGGTACGGGCACGGGACCTGATCCGCGAGGCGTATGCGGCCCTCGGCCTGAAAGACGAGGCAGGTGGGTGAAGGATTGATGTCTGTTTCATCCGATATCGCGTATATCTTCGATCTCTCACCAGGTCCAGGTCCATTTTTTTTGCAAACCCCGGACAATCACGGGAAGGAGCGGGAACATGAAAGGTAAAGTGTATCTTGTCGGCTCGGGACCCGGGGGGACTGCTCTCCTCACGGTCAGGGCGAAAGAACTCATCGGAACAGCCGATGTCATTCTCTACGACCAGCTTCCGGGCGAGGAAATAATCAATTCGCTTCCCGCCACAGCCGAGAAGATCGACTGCGGGAAATATGGGAGCAATCATACCCTGGAACAGGCCGAGATCGAGGATATCATGGTCAGGCATGCGAACGAGGGAAAGCAGGTTGTCAGGCTGAAGGGGGGAGACCCGTTCGTCTTCGGACGGGGCGGAGAAGAACTCGAAGTACTGCTTGCCGAAGGTATTCCTGTCGAGATCGTCCCGGGTATATCGAGCGCGGTCGCCGTCCCTGCCGCCGTTGGAATTCCCCTGACCCACCGGAAGTACGCCTCCATGGTGACTATCCTGACCGGGCACGAAGACCCGTCGAAAGGGGAAAGCGCCCTCGACTGGCAACTCCTTGCACGGAGCAGGGGCACCATCGTCGTCCTCATGGGGGTGAAGAACCTTCCAAAGATTGTGGAGATGCTGGTCTCGAACGGAAAAGATCCGGAAACGCCCGTGGCCGTTATCGAACGGGGGCTCCGGGAAGACCAGCGGGTCACGAGCGGAATGCTTCGAACGATCGCCGTGCAGGCCCGGGACCGGGGCGTAGAACCCCCCGCGATCATTGTCATCGGGGATGTCGTCAGGCTCTATAACGAGGGCCGGCAGTCGTTCGTCACCCGTGGCTGACCGGCGGGACGTTTACGCCATCCGTCACCGGAAAGGCCTCCGATCCCACCGGACTCTCTCCTGTTTCCCTGTTTTAAACAAGCATTATTACCTACGACGCCCTTGTTTTACGGGAAGATGGCACTCTCGGGCGGACCCACAAAAGACGAGGTGATGGCACTTTCGCTCTTCAAATTGGGAATAAACGAAAGCGATGTTTTTGCCGATATCGGGTGCGGCACCGGAAAGATCTCTCTGGAAGTATCCTCAGTCGCCATGAAGGTCTACGCTATAGATCGGAGAAAAGAAGCGATCGCTCTGGCCCGCGAGAAGGCTGAATCCGCAGGTGCGGAAAATATCGAGTTGTTCTGCGGTGAAGCGATAGACATCCTCCCTACCATCGACCGGATAGACTGCGCCTTCATCGGCGGCTCCGGCAACCTCGACCGGGTGCTCCGTATCCTTCATACGTTCCATACCCGTTCAATCGTCGTTAACGCAGTAAAGATAGATACCTTAAATCTTGCGATAAATACCATGGAGCAACTGGGAATTTTTAAAGAGGCACTGCACCTCCAGGTCGGGAAATCCCACACCCTGGCCGGCGGTATCATGTTCAAACCTCTCGACCCCGTATATATCGTCGTCGGGGGGTGTCCTCCGTGCTCGTAGGGCTCGGACTTGGCCCCGGCGACCCTGAACTCCTGACCCTCAAGGCGGTGAGACTGCTTAAAGAGGCCGATTCAGTATTCGTCCCGGGCTCAATCGCGAAAGAACTGGTCGCTCCCTACAGGGATGCGGTAGTCCTCGATTTCCCGATGACCGATAACGAAGAAGAAATCCAGCGGTGCATGGAAAAAAATGCCGATGCCATCGCAACGGTAGCCGGGACCGGACTGGCTGTTTTAGGAATACTTGGCGACCCGAACTTTTTTTCGACATTCTCGCGCCTTGCAGGGGTAATGGGCGAACGGTACCCCGATATCGTGTGCACCTCGGAGCCCGGGGTCAGTGCGATCACCGCGTTTGCGGCGGTGTCGGGGGTCTCGCTTTCCGGAGGATTTTATGTTACCGACGGGGGTGATCCCGGCTGCAGGATCGTCCTGAAGGTAAAAAAGCCACGTGAAACGGTAAATGTCCTCCGTTCCGAGGGATACCGGACGTTTATACTCGTAGAGAGGATGTTCTTCTCCGATATGCGGGTATACCGCGGTGAAGAAATACCGGACACCAGCGACTACATGAGCATCCTCTATGCGGGCATGTGAAAGGGAGACGATGCCTGAGGTCTTTTTTGTCGGTGCCGGGCCCGGAGACCCCGGGCTGATCACGGTGAAGGGACATGACCTGATCAGCAGGGCCGATGTGCTGATCTATACCGGCTCGCTCGTCAACCCGGTTCTCATCGCCGAATCCCCGGCTCCGGTGAAGCTCGACAGCTGGGGGATGTCGCTCGAGGAACTGGTGCCGGCGATGGCAGTCCCGGCACGGGAAGGAAAACTGGTCGTACGGTTGCATTCAGGGGACCCCTCGCTGTACGGGGCAATCGTTGAACAGATGGAACTGCTCGGGTCGCAGGGGATCGAAACGGTCGTTGTCCCGGGAGTTTCTTCAATGTTCGGGGCTGCTGCGGCTCTCGGGGCACAACTGACCCTTAAAGGGGTGTCCGAAAGCGTGATCATCACCCGTCCGGCTGGAAAAACTCTCGAATCGGACCAGATCAGGGAGCTTTCTGCTCACAATACCACCATGGTCGTCTTCCTCGGGACCGGCCAGCTCGAAGAAGTGCTTGCCAAGGTGGCATACCCGGGAGAGACCCCTGCCGCAGTCGTTTACCATGCGACTTGGCCCGACCAGAAGATCGTCAGGGGAACCGTGGAGGACATCGCCCGGAAAACCCGTGCCGAAGGGATAGAACGCACGGCGTTGCTCTTTATCGGCGAGGCGGTCGGCAATGCCCACATCGGGCACAGGAGGTCGGTCCTCTACTCATGAGCGATACGGTTGTCATCGCACCGGAGAGATTCGAAGCCGCTGCCGAACAGATCGCATGGAAACTCAATGCCGACCTCCTCGGCTACGAACCCGATGCTTTCGCCATCGCCTTCTCGCAATACCGGAGAATCATTGCCGTCATGGCTACGGGGATCGTCGTCCGTAAGATCGCCCCGCTCCTTGTCGACAAGTGGACCGATCCTGCAGTGGTCGTTGTAAGTCCGGACATGGCATTTGCCATACCTGTCATCGGGGGGCACCATGGGGCCAATGAACTGGCACGCGAACTCTCCATCCTCGGCATCAGGCCTGTCATCACTACGGCTACTGAAACGAGAGGTCTCCGTTCTGTTGAAGTAATAGCAGCGGACGAGGAGATGCAGGTCGTTAACAGGCCCTCGACGCGGGTATCGAATGCAGGCATCCTTGATGGAATAACCCGGGTGTACCGTGTCAGGGGACCGGCAGTGGTCCTCGCAGACCCCGGGGTATCGTTTCTCTCGAGAAAGGGGGCATATACGGTTGGACTGGGATGCCGCAGGGGTGTCACCCCGGAAGAAGCCATCCGGGCTATCGAAGAGGCCCTCAAAGAAGCCGGGATCGGGTCCGACGAAGTGATGATATTCGCAACGACTGAAAAAAAAATTGGTGAAACAGGGCTTGTCTCTGCCGTCGAGTCGATAGGCGGTAATCTCATCTTCCTTGACGACGTTACAATCAGGGCGCAGGGACAGGCAAGCCCATCCGGAGCAGGCCGGATAGGTCTTCCTGCAGTCGCAGAACCAGCGGCACTTGCCGTATCTGATAAAAAGGAACTCGTTATGAAGAAAAAAGTATTCGGGAAGGTGACCGTTGCCATCGCACGATGACCCAGGGAAACTCTATATCGTCGGAACCGGCCCCGGCTCAACAGGTCTGATGACGATGGATGCCATTCAGGCACTTAAGGATGCCGAGTACGTCATCGGCAATAGTTTTTATCTCACGCCGATCGCACCGTTGATCGAAGGAAAACAGGTGATCAGGAGCGCCATGGGGAAAGAGGTGGACCGTGCGTCTCAGGCGGTGGATCTCGCCCGCAACCATGTCGTCGCGATGGTCAGCGGCGGGGACCCGGGCGTATATGGAATGGCGGGAATCGTGCTCGAGATCCTCGAGAAAAGCGGCGAAAGGATCGATGTCCGGATCGTCCCGGGGGTTACTGCGGCAAATGCCGGGGCGTCGAGACTCGGGTCGCCTCTTTCGGGAGATTTCTGTGTCATCAGCCTGTCTGACCTCCTGACCCCCCGCGAGGTAATCGAGCAAAGACTGAAAGCCGCATTCTCCATAGGCATCCCGGTTGTGCTGTACAATCCGCGGAGCAGGGGGAGGCCTCATAACTTCGCAATGGCAGTCAGGATCGCCTCAGACCACCTCCCTGCAGCGACGCCTCTTGCAATCGTCAAAAACGCCTATCGGAGTGAAGAAGAGATTATCGTTACAACACTTGGGGAAGCGGCCTCGGTCGAGGAACGCGTGGATATGCATTCCACGGTATTCATCGGCGGGACCGAGAGCAGAATATGGAGCATGGGAGATCATGTCAAGGGAATCATTACACAACGGGGCTACCACAGGAAATACGTATACTGACCTTGGGGCCACGACGAAAGAGGCATACGAGATCTCGGCAAGGAGCAGGACACTTGCCAGGGAGACGATAGGAAATGAAGGGTACGAAGACCGGGTCAGGCAACGGTGCTCCATTGCCGTAGGCGATTTTGCGATGGCAGACCTGATCAGGTTCGACAGTGACCCGGTGGTGGCGGGCCTGCGCGCCCTTTCGGACGGAGCCCCGATAATCACCGACATCAGGATGGTCCAGGTCGGTATTCAGAAGAAAGGGCATCACAGTGCAATCATTTGTGCCCTCGACTTCGACCAGGGTGCCGCGGAACAAGGGATTACCCGGACCTCCCGGGGTTTTATCAACCTTGGACCGAGGATTAACGGTGCGATAGTTGTGATCGGCAATGCTCCTTCTTCCCTGATCACGGTATGCCATGGCATCAGGGGAGGATTTCACCCGGCACTGGTCGTCGGAACTCCGGTCGGTTTCGTAAATGCAAAAGAATCCAAGGAACTGCTCCGGGAGATCGCAGTACCCTCAATTTCCACTGAGGGTACGAGAGGGGGGACCCCGGTGGCAGTCGCGGCGATAAACGAGATCATTACGATCCATGCGGAACTGGCGGACGTACGTCCGTAACCCCATTACCACAGGGTTTCCGTTCCCTGGAATTAAACGGACTTCAGCCAGGAATAATGAAAGACCCTGTCAGCGGGTTTGAATATCCGGAAAAATGGGTTGCTGCCTGCCGGGAACCGGGACTGCTGCCCATGGTATCAGCAGGGCTCGCAGTCCTGACGTCCGATGGTTCGGTGCTCAGGCGTGGCTATACTACGGGAACGACCGCCGCAGCGGCATGTAAAGCTGCGGTCCTCTCCATCACCGGCCGCCCTGCGACGGTGACGATAACGACTCCGGCCGGGGTTGCAGTTACCGTTCCGGTTTTGGTTGGTCCCCAGGGGAAGGCCTCCTGCAGAAAATACGCCGGGGACTATCCACTCGACGTCACGGCAGGAATAACAATCCATGCCCAGGCAGCGGTTTCCGGGCCAGGTGTCCGTATTCGTGCAGGTGCCGGAATAGGCCGGTTCAATCGGGATACGCCGCGATATAAGAAAGGTGATCCCGCCATCAGTAACCCCGCCATGAACGAGATCCTCGGATCGATACGGGAAGGGCTCGACAGTACCGGCATGCCTGGCGTTGACGTAGAGATATCGGCACCGGAAGGCGAATCGACCGCCGCGAAAACACTGAACCCCAGGATGGGGATCGAAGGAGGAATTTCCATCCTCGGTTCTACCGGGCTTGTCGAGCCCTGGGACGATCATCTCGAGGCCTCCGTGCTCGACCGGGTGAGGAGTGCCAGGAAGGTGGCACTGACAACGGGACGGACGGGTCTTTCATTTGCAAGGATCCACTTCCCGGATCACGAACCCGTGCTCATCGGCAATAATATCGGGACGGCTCTTGCCTGTGCGACCGGAGAGGTAATCGTTGCCGGTCTTCCAGGGCTTATTATCCGTTTCATCTGCCCGGGTGTCCTGGAAGGCACATCGTGCCCAACGGTGGAAGAACTGATGTACCGTCCCGATCATGAAGATAAAATCATCAATGCCCTCGAGATGTACCGCACCCGGTACCCCGCGATCAGGGTGGTGTTGTTCGACAGGGACGGGAGAGTGCAGTACGACACCGCCGACTTCAGGAGGGGTCCTGGATGAAAATAGTGGGGACAGGATGCGGGCCTGGGATGCTTACGAGGGAAGCAATCCTTGCAATCAGGGGAGCAGAAAAAATCTACGGGTCGGAACGGGCGATTGCAATGGTGAAGGAGTACATCCGGAGCGATTGCAGGGTCGAAGAGATCAGGGATTACAAAAACCTCGGGAGTCTCCCCCGGGACTCTGTAGTCCTCTCAACGGGAGACCCGATGCTCGCCGGCCTTGGAAACCTTAGCGGAGACGTGATACCCGGGATCTCTTCTCTCCAGGTGACGGCTGCCCGGCTCGGCGTCCCGCTCGCCCGGATATCGGTCGTTCTCGCCCATGGACGGGACCACGGGACGGCTTGTGCGGAGACGATGAAGGAATTGTTGCGGGGAAAAATTGTATTCCTCCTTGCCGATCCTGGTTTCGAAGTAACGGGGCTTGCAGAGTCACTGGTTCACGGTTACCGGGATACAAAAATCGCAGTCTGCGAAGATCTCGGTTACCCCGACGAGCAGATCAGGATCGGGTCGTGCAGGGAACCGCCGATCCCTGGTTCAATACTGTTTTCTCTCCTGATCGGAGACTTCTGATCCGGGACCGGTGATCGCGGGTGCACCCGATCGCGTCTCAGGTCAGGCTATTTGTGCGTTGGTCCCTGTATATCGGACATCCAGGATGACCGGGCATAAACCGGGCGAAATACATATACCGGACTTCTGTCGATATCTATTATCCAGATCCGGAGGTAATGAATGGATAAGAGTGTTAAAAAAGATATCAGCCTCGTCTGTTTCGTAGCGGGGTTTATCCTGGTCCTGCTCCAGGACCTCAAAGGCCTCTCGACTATCAATCTCGGGTTTTCGTGGCCCTGGGCGATGATGTTTTATACCGGCCTCCTGCTGATCCTGATCGGCTATTACCTGAGAGGCTGACAGACCACCGATCACGGAAATGAACAGTCTTTTGTCTGTTTCCTGTAGTCCTGCACCTGGAAAGGCATCGGCAATACTGTCTTTGGGGATGGGGAGATGGCACAGTTACCCGGAGAACTGACACGGGTCAGGTTTACCAATCTTGATAAGATATTATATCCCGGCATCGGCGTAACGAAGAAGGAGGTGATCGGGTATTACATCCGGACGGCCCCTGAAATGCTGCCTTTTCTTCACGACCGGCCCGTCACGATGCACCGGTTCCCTGAAGGGCTGACCGGGGAAGATTTTTACGAGAAGGACGCCCCGGCAGGCACGCCGGATTTTGTCGATATTTTTAAGATTCACTCAGATACTTCAGAGCGGGACGTGCATTTCGTCCTCTGCAATAACCTTGATACCCTGCTCTGGCTTGCAAACCTTGCATCGATCGAACTGCACGCAACGCTCTCGACCAGCAACTCGTACGAATCGCCTGATCTCATGCTGTTCGATATCGACCCGGAACCCCCCCTGACGTTCGACGATGTGATCGATGTTGCACATCTGGTCCGGGAAATACTCGTAGAACAGGGATTGCAGCCCTACCTGAAGACTTCCGGGAAAAAAGGTCTTCACATTGCGGTACCACTGACCGGGGGTTACGGGTTTGCCGAGATCAGGGATTATGCACATACGGTCGGGAAGGCTATTGCGAGAGAATCTGACCGTGTGGTATCGGAATTTCCTCATTCGAGGGACCCCGGCACGATATTTATCGATTACCTGCAGAATGCGAAAGGAAAGACGATGGCAGCCCCCTACAGCCTTCGTGCCACTCCCGGGGCCAGCGTATCTGCCCCGCTCTCCTGGACCGAACTGAAACATGGAATCAGGCCCGAAGATTTTAATATCAGGACGATGATTTCGAGAAAAGAAAAACCCTGGGAGGGGATCCTTAATGACCGGCAGAAAATCGGAAGACTCAGCTAGCGGGGAAGTTGTGAGAAAAACAACTGGTAAAGACAGAAAGAGTTCCGGCAATGCGACGCCGGTCACGGTTGTGAAGGAGATCCTTCCCGATACTTCGGAAGAGGGAAGCCCGGGGCAGGACAAAAGACCCTTCCCGCTGGTCACCGGGAAGGCAGGAAGACCGATCTGGAGCGGAAACCTTACCATCGGCCTCGTTAACGTCCCGATAAAACTTCATACCATGGTACGGGACAGATCGTTCTCGTTCCGCCTCCTCCATCGGGAGGACGGTCAGCCGTTGAGGTACGAACGGGTCTGCACGAGGGATGGCAATGTGATCCCCTGGCAGGACACGGTGAGGGGTTATGAAGTCAGGAAGGGGGAATATGTGGTGATCGAGCCCGAAGAACTGAAAGCATTTCTCCCCGAATCAGACCGGAAGATCAGGATCGAGAAATTCGTCTATTATCTCTCTCTCGATCCCGTGTATTTCGAAACTCCCTACATCCTGACACCCGACCGGAGCGAGGAAGCCTACAACCTGCTCGTAACCGCCCTCCAGGAACTCGGGCGGGCTGCTGTCGGGACCATCACGCTCAGGACCAAGGAGTACCCTGTCGTCGTCCACGTCTATATGGGGGGACTTGTCCTCACGACGCTTCGGTATGCAGACGAGGTGACGTTACCCCGGGCATTTGGTGAGCTCCTCGACCTGCCGGTGCCGAAAGATGCCGAGCTTGCCCTGGCGAAAAGGATTATCTCCGATCTTTCCGGGGATTTTACCATCGGCGACTACCGCGATACGTACCGGGATTCGGTGGAGGCGCTGGTGAAGAAGAAGATAGCCGGGGAAAAGATCGTGTATGAAAGGCCGCACCCGGAAGAGGCAAAGGAACTGATGGACGCCCTCAAGGAAACGATTGCCGTCCTCGCAAAGAAATAGCCCCCGGGAGCGACAGGTATGAAACCGAAATACCACCCCATGCTTGCAGGATCGGCAGGATCGCCATTTAACGGCGAGGACTGGCTGTTCGAGATAAAATGGGACGGTATTCGTGCGATCGCATATGTCGATAGTGATCTCGTCCTCTTTTCCCGGAATAACAGGGACATCACGAGCCAGTTCCCCGAGCTTGCCGAACTGACCGATCTCGCGCCCCGTACCGTCCTTGACGGAGAGATCGTCGTGATGACGGGAGGAAAGCCCGATATCCAGGCCCTGCTCCCGAGAGTCCAGGCAGGGACCGGGATGACACCGGCAGGTCCGGGGTACCCGCCGGTGACCTATATCGTGTTCGATATCCTCGAGGCTGATGGAAAACCGCTGATCACCCTGCCCCTGACCGAGCGGAAAAAAATTCTCACGAGCCGCGTGAAAGAAGGCGGCCATGTGGTCCTGTCGGTTCCCGTCGAATCGCTGGGAGTGGACTATTACAAGGCAGCGATAAAAATCGGCCTGGAAGGGGTTATGGCAAAACGGAAAAACAGCGCTTACGAACCTGGTGTTCGGAGCGGTAACTGGCTGAAGATCAAGCATGAGAAAACATGCGACTGCGTTGTTGCCGGGTATACCCGCGGGGAGGGGGGGAGATCCTCGTCGTTTGGTGCCCTGGTCCTCGGCCTTTATGCGAGTCCCGGCTGGGATACACCCGGGAGTGCACCGGTACAGGGTGTTGATGGTGACCCGGGACGTCTTGTATACGTCGGAAAGGTCGGGACCGGGTTTTCAGACCGGGATTTACAGACGTTAATGGCTGCATTTGAAGAACTGAAGACCATGGTGCCTCAGATCTCCGGGGGCGATCTTCCGGCACAGGTAGAATGGCTGCTGCCAGGTGTCATATGCGAGGTGGTCTACCAGTCACTCACAAGGGAGCGTAAACTCCGGATCCCCAGGTTCATCAGGTTAAGGCCCGATAAATCACCCTGGGAATGTACTACCGGCCAGCTGGAAGCGGACAAGCCCGGAGATACCGGCGATAAAAGCCCTGGAGCAGTCCCTCCCGGTAGGATGGACCGACGATCCGGCGGTGATGACGTTTCTCCTGTTCGAGACCTCACGGAATACCGGGAAAAAAGAAATTTTTCCGTCACGAACGAACCTGCCGGACACGGTCCTGTGCAGGGTCCAGGGACCTATTTTGTTGTCCACGAGCACCATGCAAGGAACCTCCATTTCGACCTCAGGCTTGAACGCGGAGGCGTGCTCAAGAGCTGGGCAATCCCGAAAGGGGTCCCCCTTGTGCCGGGCGAAAAACACCTTGCCGTCGGAGTGGAGGACCATCCGTTCGAATACGGGCACTTCGAAGGGGAGATCCCGGAGGGACAGTACGGTGCAGGGACCGTTTCGATCTGGGACAATGGCACCTACGATACGAAACACTGGGACGATGAAAAAATTGAAATATTCTTTCATGGAAAAAGGCTCAACGGCCCGTACGTCCTGGTGAAATTCAAAAGGGCCGGGAAAAATGAGTGGCTGCTCTTCAGGGCCGGTAATTGAGTATTATTCTGGCGACGATCCCAGCATCTCCTCCCCGAATTTAACCGAGAATTAAAATTAACACTCCGAATTTCCGCCAAAATTTACCAAAAGACCGGCACTCCCTTACAGGACATTCAGCGATATGTCCTCAGATTCGGTCTGTCCGTTTCCGGTGGCGGTGATGACGCCATTGACCGTTACCCCGGACGGCAGGTTCCCTGGCACCGTGAAATCGTATCTGATGTTCTTCGGAAACGGAGGGTCTATGGTCCCAAGGTCGTAGGTCTGGCTGAAAAACAGGACTTTGGCGGCCAGGGAGAAATGTATCGGCCCGGTGAGTCCCTCCCCGTGCAGGACATCGAGCGAATAGGTAAGGGTGTCGCCGGGCTTTGCCGATGCAGATTGCGGTGTCACCGAGAGCGAGAACGGGACCGGTGCGATCGCCGTCGTCAGTACAGGCGATATTGTCGTCCGGGACTGGGGTAATGACGTAGGCACAGGTGTGACAGGCCCGGGGACTGTTCCTGAGGTGGCAGGCACTGTTCTGGGGGCTCCGGGGGTGTTCCGGATCGTAAGCGGTGTGCCGGTCACTGTCGGATAAAGGACAGGCCGGTTGCCGCCAGCTGCCGGTGTTACCTGGTGTGAAAGCATTGGATATCCGATAACGATCAGGAGTACTATCGCCACTATTAACGGAATGCCAATGACTATATATAATTTCCAGCCCGTAGTATCGAGGAATCCAGCCATAGAAATTATCTCTATTTCTTTTGTAGCAAATCGTCAAAAAACATAGTGGTGTTTTCTTAAAGGCGGCACCTTGAGCATCCGGGCTCTGCATCGCGGCCGCGCCGATCCGGTTGCGACAGGGACCTGACAGTCGGAATAAGGTCTCTTTGGTTCAACTCTGCGCGTGGCCATTCTGCCCGGGGCGGGACGGGAAGGTGTATACCCCCTGTCCCTTAAGATCTCTTTATAATTATTTGAGGAATTCGACAGAGCCGGTAAGGGAAAAAGAATCCGATCCAATTGTTACTGGACCGCGATGTCCTTTTTACCTGTCCAGAGGCCGTGCATATTACAATATTCTGATGCATGGAGCGTGCCACCCTTCTGGAGCTGGACCCTGAACACCACTTCAGGAGATGCAAACCCGGGTGCGAACGATGATTTCGCAAGCATGATCGGGTTGAATGCCCGGCCTTCTTCTTCGAGAAACAGAGTGACCCACCTGATCGAATGTTCATTTGTATTGGGATGGGGGCCGACCATTACCCTGACCTCGAATGCTTCCCCGGCCTTCACCGATGAGGGGGCATCAATTTTCGGTATATGGCTCTCTCTTTTTCCTCCCGCTTCTCCAGGAGCGTTATCAGCGCTGTACATCAGCTGGGCGAGGTTTTTTCCTGACATGGTTTTCACTACCTCCAGAAGGCTATAGTGATATTAATAAGTTTTGTCAGGTTTCACCGGGTGGAAACTGGGAATCGGGGAAAATCTGCTTTCATTGACGATATCGTTCTATACGGATTATCGTATCCGGACCGAATGGCCTTCGGTCACGAGGAATCCCTCTTTTTGGAGTGCCAGGATGAGTGAATGTACTATTTCCGGGTCCTCTCCTGTCATTCGGGCAATATCCCCGAATGTCAGGGTCACGGAAGCGGTAAGCAGCGCCAGGATTTTTCCCCTGACCTGCCTTCTGGAACCTTCAAACCTGGTCTGAACATGATAATGGGCGCTTCTTCGGTTGGGGTTCCGGATTTTTTTACCCAGGGCGGCCCCAAGGTCCATCAGGGCGTAATACCATTCGCGGGGTTTCTCATGGTCCAGTGTCGCAGAAACGAGGGGCAGGATCTCCCGATCGGGTACGCAAAGTTCACCGGGAAAAAAGCAATGGATGAATACCCTCCTGATGTTTGTTTCAATAAAAACTACCGGCAGGTTGAATGCGAATGCAGCGATGGAAGCGGCAGTGGCCTTTCCGATACCGGGGAGGCTCCTGAGTTCCGCATCTTCCCCGGGCAGGTCCCCGTTGTAACAGGTCATGATCATTTCAGCCGTCTTTTTGAGGGCGATCGCCCTGCGATTATAACCCATTCCCTGCCATACCCGTAGAAGGTCTGCAAGCGGGGCGCCGGCAAGCGAGGAAAAATCAGGATATGCTCCGATAAATTCCGGATATTTTACCAGGCATCGGGATACCTGCGTCTGCTGCAGCATCACTTCCGAGACAAGGATGCGGTAGGGATTTGTCGTTGACCTCCAGGGAAGATCGTGTCTCCCCTTTTCCCGGTAAAAAGCCCAGACCTTTTTACGGAACCGATCAATCTCTTCCTGGTCGGGAGATGTCATGGTGTCCTCATAATGGATTCATATCCGGGGTGCATGATAATCAGGTCGGCATCAGAGGTTACCGATTGCATCACAGGGATCCTTGATCGGCATCTGTTCCCGCCCGGAAATAACCATTCATTGCGGAATCGATCCGGAACAATCATTCAGTCAGCTGCCCGGCCCGGGAGCATGCATTGAAATATCCACATGCCCGACTTTGTCGGGGAACAGCCGTTCGACCTCCGAATAGCTGATCGTTCCCCTGACCGAATCAGTCATACGTTCCCATTTGCCGCCTGACCTGGCGATGCCGTCTATTTCGTACGAGCCATCCCCTGTGTCCCGGACAATTACCACCGCCAGATCGGGATCGAATACCGGCGAGCTCTGCTCGGGTGCGAGAATATCACCTGGCAAAAATTTTCCCGGGCCTCCGCTTACCGGGACAGAAGATGCGTCCTTAGGAAAACTGTACATTGGAGGGAACGCGTACGCTGACGGCTGTACCCCGTTATCACAAGCGTCGGGCATGCCTCCGCCACCAAGTGCGCTACTCACACATCCGGTTGCGAAAACACACCCCGCAACAACGATTATAAGAGAAATGATCGGTAAAAACAGACCGTAATTGGCTCGTTTCATGGATATTCACCCGGGCTTTTCGGCTATAACAGTCGCACGGGTTATCATTTTAACGTATCGGTTATGACGAAGTCCGCCACGCCCAAATCTGCTATCTGCGTAAAAACATCTGATCGAGCCGGTCCCGCGACAGCGAGACCATCACCGGTCTCCCATGAGGACATGTCCAGGGTGAAGCAGTGCGGGAGAGCTGGTCAAGAAGCCTGCGGCACTGGTCAGGGGTCATGACGGTCCCAGCCTTCACGGCCCCGTGGCATGCCATGGACCTGGTCAGCATTTCTTCAGCATCCGGCCCTGTGCACCGGCGGTTACTGCTGAATTCGAGGATGACGTCCCTGACGGCTTCATACCGGGCAGTGCTGCCGAGAGCTGCAGGGACGGCATGTACTGCATAGCTGTCTCTTCCAAACTCCTCAATAACAAACCCCTTCCCGGTGAGCAGGGGTATGGCGACCCTGATGAACTGGTATTCAGCCGGTGTCACCGTGAGTATCACCGGGACTAACAGTTCCTGGGATTCATCCGACATCCCGCGGGTCGCACTCAACTGATCATAGAGCACCCGTTCATGTGCGGCATGCTGGTCTATGAGCAGCAGGTCCCCTTCTGCACCCCTGGCAAGGATGTAGATCCCGTTGTACTGACCAAGAAATTCGATGTCAGGCTGGTTTTCCTGTGCTTCCATTAATCCTGGAACCAGCGCGGTCTGTCGCAGCCTGCGGTCTGTCAGGATATATTCTGTATGAGCCGGTTCATGCACTTCACACGCGGGCCTTCCCGATTGGTTATACGGTAACGGGCTTTTTTTGCTCCCGGCGTGTAAAGTGTGATCAAGGGGGGCTTCCGGGACAAGGTTTGCCCCGCGGAGCACCCGGACAACAGCCTGCGTAACCAGGGAACAGATGTCCCGCTCCCGCGACAGGCGTACAAATCGTTTCGCCGGATGGACATTGACGTCGATGAGGGCTGGATCGATGGACAATTCGAGGAATGCGAGGGGGTAACGTTTGTCTGGGAGGAGCGTCCCGTACCCCGACCTGACTGCATCGGCGATGGGCCGTGCGAGCACCTGCCTCCTGTTGATGCTGATGAGGATTCCGCTGGAATTCTGGCGGGAAAACGACGGTTTCGTAATATACCCAAAAATTTTTACCGGCCCTTCGCATGCCTCGACAGGGATGAGTTCTGTGGCGATTCCCGCACCATAAAGCGATACCAGGACCCCGAACAGGTCGCCTTCCTCTTCCGTCGATAACCTGACAGAACCGTTATGGACAAAGCGGAAAGCGATTTCCGGGTGAGCGATGGCAAACGACTCAACCTGGCGCGTTATAAACGCGATCTCCGACGATACGGGTTTCTGGAATTTTTTACGGGCAGGGGTGTTGAAGAAAAGGTCCTTTACCGTGACTGTCGTGCCGGGCGGTGTTCCGATCTCCTCTGACCTGGTCATGGAACCTGCTTTGACGATGATTTCGGTCCCGGTCCGGTCTGTCCCACGTTCAGCCGTAGCGAGGGACACTTCCGAGACCGCGGCGATACTGGCAAGGGCTTCACCACGGAAACCCAAAGTCATGCTCTTTGAAAGGTCGGCAATATGCCTGATCTTGCTCGTTGCATGGGGGACAAACGCCATGCGTGCATCTTCCCGGGCCATGCCCGACCCGTTATCAACCACCCGGATCCTACCGATCCCCCGGCGATCTGAGGTAAGATCGATAATGACCCTGGTGGCCCCTGCATCGATCGAGTTCTCGACGAGCTCTTTCACAACGGATGCCGGCCTCTCCACGACCTCTCCTGCAGCTATCTGGTTCACGGTGTCGGCGTCGAGCAGCCGGATGATGCAATGACCGTCAGCGTTCATGATCGGACCGTTCCTTTGCCTCGCCTGGAATATGCCCGGCCTCATCGTGCCCTGAACCCTGGCCCCCGGGATCATGATTGCCTGCCCCTGCTATTTCCACCTTTCCGGCGGGCTTGTGGAATTTTTGTGTCTTCTCCTGGAGTGCATGGAGGGTATTGAGCGCCTCTATCGGCGTCATCAGGTCAAGACTGAGATTTTGCAGTTCAGACACGATCGGATCGGGCCCCTGCGGCGGGGCGTCGAAGAGGAGGACCTGGGTATACTTCCGCACTTTTCCCGCTGGATGCGTCCCGGTCGTCTCCACCTCGTCCATCAGCGCCGATGCCCGGTCGACGACTTTTCTGGGGACTCCTGCGATGCGGGCCACGTGAATCCCATAACTCCGGTCGGTTGCCCCGGGTATGAGCTTCCTGAGAAAGATCACTTCTTTTCCCGTATCCCTGACGGCAAAATGATAATTTTTCACCCTTTTCAATTCTGACTCGATACCTACGATCTCATGGAAATGTGTCGCGAAAAGGGTGCGTGGCCCGCAGTTCCCCTTCCCATGGAGAAATTCGAGTACTGCTTTCGCGATACAGAACCCGTCGAGCGTGGAAGTTCCCCGTCCGATCTCGTCGAGGATGACGAGGCTTCGTTTCGTCACATTGTTCAGGATATTTGCGAGTTCGAGCATCTCCACCATGAACGTGGACTGGCCTGATGCGAGGTCGTCAAATGCACCTACCCTCGTAAAGATCCGGTCGACAACCCCAAGTTGCGCAAACGATGCGGGAACATAACCCCCCATCTGTGCAAGGATCGTTATCTGGGCGACGGAACGCATGTACGTCGATTTCCCTGCCATATTTGCACCGGTGATGACGAGGATCTGTTCCCCTCCTGCGTCAAGCACAACGTCGTTTGGGACAAATCCTCCGCTCATCCGCTGCTCGACAACGGGGTGCCTGCCGTCCCTCACCAGGTGTTGCGTTGTCCCGTCGACTTTCGGACGGACGTAGTTGTTAATCCTTGCGGCTTCTGCAAGTGCCCGGTAGAAATCGAGGAAGGCGATTCCCTCAGCCGTCGTCTTCAGGGCCGTGACATCATCGGCGAGAATCCGGATGAGGTCAGAATACAGGGTGGATTCCCGGACGAGAAGGCGTTCGTCTGCACGCGTAATGGCGGCCTCTTTTTCGCGGAGTGCCGGGACAGTAAACCGTTCACCGGTAGACGTCGTCTGCTTTCGTTCGTATTCGGGCGGGACGAGGTGAAGGTTCGGCTTTGTAACTTCGATGTAATAACCAAATACTGATGTATAGCCTACTTTCAGCGATTTAATCCCGGTCCTGTCACGTTCTGCCTGCTGGAACCGCACAATCCAGTCCTTGCCCGATCCCGATACATTACGGAGCTCGTCGAGTTCCCTGTCGTACCCGGTCCTGATCACTCCTCCATGTTTTACGACAGGGGGCGGGTCGTCGACGATCGCGCGGGAAATAAGATCAATTGTCTCGCGATGATCGGTTAAATACCCTAGTGCAGCCTGCACAGCCCGCGGAATTTGTGTCGAGCCCTTGATGAACAAATTTCTCATTTCCGGGACGGTCTTCAGGGACAATGCAAGTGCCGCCAGATCCCTTGGGTTTGCATTCCCGTACGATATCCGGCCAGCGATTCGGGCGATATCCATGCAACGTGTGAGTAACCCGGAAAGAACAGCCCTTTCATGTTCCCTGTCTGCAAAAAATTCCACGGCGTCGAGCCGTTCGTTTATGAGGCCGGGATCTGCCAGGGGATTGGTAAGGCAACGGACGAGCAACCTGCTCCCCATCGGGGTTTTTGTGAAGTCTATGGTCTTTTTCAGGGTGCCGTCGTCCCCGCCGTCCCGGATATTGGCAAGCACCTCCAGGTTCCTGAGCGTAACGGCATCGAGCATCAGCAGCCCTTCACCCGACCGGTCGGAGAGATTGGTAATGTGGGCTAATTCTCTTCCCTGGGTCTCTCTGACATACCCAAGTGCTGCTCCCGCAGCCTGTACCGCGGAAGGAGCAGACGTAAGACCGAACCCTTCGAGAGAAACCACACCGAAATGCGAAACCAGTGCAGCCTTAGCATTCTCCGGAAAAAACGCCTCTTCCTTCCAGGGCGTGACCGTAATGCCACGTTCACGAACGAGCGTGACAATTGCCGGGGTCAATTCCGCGGGGACAATACATTCTCCGGGATGATATTTTGCAATTTCTGCATCGAGCGCGTGATAGCCGTTTTCTGCCGGGCATACCGAGTAGAAAAATTCGCCTGTCGTGATATCGAGGAATGCAGCAGAGATTACCCTGCTGTTCCGGTCTTCCGCTATTGCCATCAGATAGGTCGCGTCCGGCGTCGATACCATGGCGGGATCGATAACAGTCCCCGGGGTGATTACACGGGTGAGCTGTCGGTTGACAATTCCTTTGTTCTCCTTTGCATCCCCCACCTGGTCGCATACGGCTACGCGATACCCCTTCTTTACGAGACGGGCAATGTAACTGTCGGCTGCATGACACGGTACCCCCGCAAGCGGGACCCGTTCGCCGTCCGAACCCTTCGACCGGGAAGTCAGGACGATGTCCAGCTCTCGGGATACCGTCTCCGCATCCGACCCGAATGTCTCATAAAAATCGCCGATATGAAAAAAAAGAATCGAGTCACCGCATCGTTCCTTGAGCACCCGGTACTGTTCCATCGCGGGCGTCAGGCGCTTTCCCAGTTGTTCGTTCACTGCTCCGTCTCCCGCAGTATCAGGAGTAC
>DATJQJ010000042.1:0-37447 GCA_035505975.1 Methanoregulaceae archaeon | reverse complement strand
ATCCTTCTCTCCGGTTTCCTTTAATATCCGCAATTATAAAAAAAAGAGGGGCCTGAAAATCAGGATTTCCCGGGTTTTTCCGGTTCTTCAGGTCTCTTCCGCTGCATTACGACGAATGCGATCACGATAATCGCAGCGATGACAAGTACAGCCACTACGATTGTTATGGTGGTACTCACCCCGGAAGGCGGCGCCGGACTGTTCGTCGGGGTCAGTGCTGCGTTCACCTGGTAGTCCTGGCCTGCCACGAGTGTTACCGTTGTCGTATAGGTGTTGTATCCCGGCAGTGAGATCGTCACGGTCCCTGTGCCTGCAGGGACGTTCTGGAACGACAGCGGCGTAATGCCCTTATACACGTTGTTGACATATACATCAGCCCCGCTCGGGTCCGATACTATCTGGACATTGGATGTCTTCTGGTTGCCAGCCGGCTGCAGGGTCGCCGAAACCTGTGCCGAAGTCCCGGCGACCACATTCGTCGTCGTTGTGTAGTCGTTGTATCCTGATTTCTTTAAGACAACGGTGACCGTACCAGGCTGGAGCCCGGTAATATCGAGCGGACTCGCTATCGAAGTCGTTCCCTGGTAATTGGAGTTGACATATACTGCCGCACCCGACGGGACCGAGGTCACCACGATGTCTCCGGTCGTTGGGTTCTGGATTGGGACGAGCGTCGCGGTGATGTAGGTGGTCTGACCCGAATTCACCTGGACCGTAGTCTGCCAGTTCTGGTACCCGGCTTCCCGGAGCATCACGGTGTGGGAGCCGACGGCGAGGTTACCGACGATCTGGTTGGTCTCGCCCTGGTAAATCGTATCTACGTAAAGCCCTGCACCTATCGGGATGGAAGAGACAGAAATGCTCCCGAGTTGCTGGTTCGGGGTCAGGGTGGCATAGACGTTACTGGTCGCACCGGCACTTACAACGACGTTCGTTGAATATTGCTGATAACCGGGGCTCGTAACCCTGATGTTATGCGACCCGGTCGGGACAGAATAGAACGTCATGGGGGTGACGCCCTGGTCGTATCCGTCATCGAGCGTAACAGTAGCCCCGGAAGGACTCGAAGATACGTAAATCGTTCCTGTCTGGACGTTCGGGGTCAGGGTGGCATAAACGCTGATCGTCTGGCCGGCCGGCGGGTTACCCGGGTAATATTGCGACCATGTCTGGTATCCCGGTTTTGCAACGCTGATCGTGTGGTCTGGTGTCCCCGAGGTGCTGACCGGGATCGTGACCGGTGCTACGCCGTAGTTACGGTTGTCCAGTGAAACACTCGCGCCCGGGACATTTGCATTCACGGAATAATACCCGTTTTCACCCACGACAGGTGTCGTTGGCAAGGTAACCGGTATCGGAATAAGGGCGGCATTGATGGTGATCGAGCCACCGGCTGGCGGGTTGCCAGGGACATACTGGCTCCAGGGCTGGTAACCGGTGAGCATCATGGTGATGGTGTGTCCCGGGGCACCGGTCGTGTAGACCGGGTAGGTGACCGGGGTTACTCCGGCATCCTGTCCGTCGACCGTTGCCGATGCACCTGAAGGATCGGAACTGAGGACGTAATATCCGGTGTCGCCTCCGATAGTTGCCCCGGCTGACCCGTCAGCTGCATTGACAAATCCTGTGAATGCTGTGCAGGCCAGCATCACTATTACGAGAACGATAATCCTCTTCATCCAACTCACTGTATGGAAAGCTGTTTTCCAATACAATATATAGCTGACCGCTCGTTTCCGTTCTTCTGCCCTGCCGGCCGGCAGAAGCAGGTAAACAGCACCGACCGCCGTTTCGGTCCTGCAATCTGCATTCCTGAATGGTAATTACCCAAACTGGAGGAAAAATTTCGGATCCCAAGTCGATCGCAGGATTGCGTTCTTTTATCAGGGTTCTCTGTTCCAGGAACCCCTGCCTTTTAAAAAATATTATTCCAGGGTCCTGCGGTAAGTCAGGATCCCGAGTATCACCATTGCGATCGAGAAGATGCCGATCGCCACCAGGTCAAACCAGATCACATCGAGTCCCTGGTTTCTTAAGGTGATACTCCTGAGAGCGTGAATGGCGTAAGCCTCGGGATTGACCGCAGTGATCCAACGGAGCCAGTCCGGCATCCCGATGACCGGGTAAAAGACGCCGCTCGTCATGAATAACAACAGGTTCATGAACGCGATCACGGATGCATACGACTGCTGGTTTGAGAACCGCGATGCAAGAGATACGACAAGGCTTGTCACCCCGATACTGGTCATGAATATCACGAGGAGGACGAGGAAGAAGTCCTGGGCACTCCTGACAATCACTCCCGCAACGAAAATATTTACGAGGAAGATTGCAAAACCGGCGAAAAATGCCTTGACAGTTCCGCTGCCGATCGTCCCGATAATGATACTGGAACGTTTGACGGGTGTCACGAGGTATCCCTCAATAATACCGTTTTCACGGTCCCGTATCATGGCAAGCCCTCCGCCGAACATGGTGGACGTAAATATTGCCATGACGATAATCCCGATGCCAAAGAATTCCAGATAACCGATCGTCCCGTAAATATTTACAACATTTACGGAACTGTTTGTCCCGGTCTGACTTACAGCCGCTATGACGCCTGATTCCACAAGCTGGGGGATCGTATACTCGGAACTGTCAAGATAGAGCTGTACATTGTCGCCGGGTGCGTTGGCCGGCGGGAATACAACCACACCATACAATTGTTCCTTTTCAAGTGCGTTCTTGGCGATTCCCGGGTCAGTATAGGGAATTACCTGGAACGTATCGGCTTTCCCCGACTGGTGAAGCATGCCGAGATTGCCCACTGCCTGGGTATAAAGCGGAGTTTCCGTTACGTACGGGGTGTCCTGTACTACGCCGATCGGGATCCCGGTGATCGTTCCCCCAATCGCATTGCCGAATACGAGGAGGTACATAATCGGCATCGCGAGAGTCATGACGAGCATGAACGGGTTGCTCAGGAATTTCTTGAAATCGCGGTTGAAGATGGCAATTGCGCCTCTTAATACCATTTCTAGCCCCTCCCCTTCATCGGTACCGGTTCTTCGGTGTCTGTCTGGCCGAGCCTTGCCCCGGTAATCGCGAGGAAAACGTCTTCTATCGAGGGCGACCTGATGGAAATGGTGGTAATATCGATCCCGAACCTCTCAAAATCCGCCAGCAGGAGCGGTATGAGGCTGCTCCCGTTTTTGGCCGATATCAGCACTTTGTCGGTTTTTGCCTCAACCGATATCACCAGTTCGTGGGACTTTATCCGGGGGATAAGCCTTTCATCGAAGCGGGCGAACCCGATCTCGATGAGTTCCCCGGCAGGCATCGAGCGTTTCAGGTTTTCCGGGGTATCGAGCGCGAGAAGCTTCCCGCGGTCCATGAATGCAATGCGCTGGCAGAGTTTTTCTGCTTCGTCCATGTAGTGGGTGGTAAGGATGATTGTCGTTTTTTCCTTATTAAGAAAAGAAATCTGTCCCCAGACCTCCCGCCTCGCTTCAGGGTCGAGTCCGATTGTCGGCTCGTCGAGAAAAAGGATCAGGGGATGGTGAATGAAAGCCCTCACGATCTCGAGCTTCCGTTTCATCCCTCCCGAAAATGTCTCGACCTTCGAGTAGGCACGATCGGTGAGACCAATCATATCGAGTAATTCCCATATCCGGGCATCGAGACGGTCATCAGGTACGTTAACCAGTTTACCAAAGAATTCGAGGTTGTCGTACGCCGAGAGCTCGATATCGAGGGTGCTGTTCTGGGGGCAGACGCCGATAATCGACCTGATTTTTTCGTCATCTTTGGTTATCTCGAATGCATCGATGCAGGCGGTTCCGGAAGTCGGCGCCATCAGGGTTGTGAGGATGCGGATGAGCGTACTTTTTCCTGCACCATTTGGTCCGAGCAACCCGAATATCTCCCCTCTTCGTACGTTGAACGAGACGTCGTTCACCGCCGTGACTTTTCCCTGGCCCTTGAATATTTTGACCATGTGGTCCAGCCTGATGATGTAATCGCTGTCTGGAGCGCAGGATCCGGGATCTGGCTGCTCATTTTGAGTACCTGGTGCCAGGCCGGGGGGAGTCCCGGCAGGTACCTGGCTGTTATTCTGATCCATGACAGGATCCTGCGGAATCCGGGTCCTGAACTTCCGGAAATCTTCGCATGGCAATCAGCCGGGTCGTTAAGCCGTACATGCGAACTCACCGTGCCCGTTTTTTCCTCTGCATGAGGATTAAATAGACCGCGCCGAGAATGACAAGAGCGATCAGCAGTATTCCGTACGGAGTCCCGATAATAAGCATGACCCCTGACAGTCCTACAACCTGAATCGGTACCTTGACCCGATCCGATACCTGGTTGTTGTTCAGTACGTCCCGGTACCTGATCTCAGAGTCGAGGGCATAGTCTTTGACTGTGGCGTCCGAATTGACGGTGAGGTCAAAGAACGCATCACGGGTGTCACCCGGTGCCATATCCCCGAGGTACGATACATCATCGGTCGTGGTGAAGGGATCGACGGTGAACAAATGCGCTTCTGCACCGTACACCGTAGCCGTTCCGGCGTTCCGGTAGCTCACCATTATTGTCTTTTTAGAGCCCGGGTTCACCTGCGGTGTGGGGGATACAACGGTAAAATCAATTTTTCCAAAGACAGGGACTCCGATCACGAGGGGGTCCGAGGTAAGACGCGTGCCATCGGCATTCTGATAGGTGACCGTAAGGTTCACCGGGTAAGACGTTGCGATCGCATTTTTCGAGACTGAAACGGTATAATTCAGCTGAATGACGGCATTTGTGGGGAAGTCGCCGATATACACACTCGATGCTACCGGCATGACCGGGCTGTTACCATTCTGGAGGAGCTGCACGGTCGCCTCGGTCCCGTTCAGGTTCCCGATGTTTTTCAGGCTGATATTTAAGTGTCCCTGAGTACCGGCATTCAACTGGTCTGCCGTGACTGACTCGATTTCCGGTATTACTTCCTGCCGTATTTTTACCGGGAGGTCAAGGACGGTCGATGTTGTTTTGTAGAAATACTGCAGGGCGTCGGTTCCATACTGATCGGCATGGGCAAGGTAGGTATAGTCGATCGTCAGGGGAAGGAGATAGGTTTCACCTGCTGTGTCCTCGGGAATTTTGACCTTGAAATTCACGACCATGTTCTGGCCTCCCGGGAGGTCTCCGACCATCTGCGGATCGGACTTTATGATCAGGGGGGAGTTCCCGGGGTCCAGGGTAACCATCATCAGTTTGGCTGTATTGGGCAGATCGGCGGGTGTGATCTGGTTGGGATAGGTAAATACATACTGGAGCAACCCGCTGTTCTGGATGGCAACCGGGAGGGTGACCTCGTCCCCTGGTGAGAAATCATTGGGGCCGATTATGGCTGCCGTAAGATTCGGACCCCCGGATAGGTACCGCTCTCCGGCCGAGGCCGGCCCTGCGATGCAAAATAACATGATAAATACTGTCAGAATGCCAAATATCCTGCTAAAACCCATGGTATCCTCCTTCTGGTGATTATTTATTCGTTCATCCCTCATATGAGATTGATCGCTATAAACCATTTGCTGTGATCAAAACAACAATGTTCGCTGACCTGATGTTCCACCGTTTACCCAGCCCAGGCATCCCGGGTAATCGTCAGATATCTCAATTATTTATTAAAATACCCGGAAATAAAGAAAATCCGGAAATAAAGAAAATCCGGAAATAAAAAAGGCAGCATGACCATAGGATGCCAACAAAGCGGTTTTTTTTAAAAAAAAACCGCCACGGCCCGGACACGATCCCATCCGGGCTCATGAAATTCCCCTCCCCGGGGTCGGAACCATAGCGATTTCGAAATTTCATAGAGAATTCACCTGATGATGGGCAGCAGGAAAAAGAAGCATCTGGTTTCTCGTCCTTTGCTGGCATGGTCAGTAATTTTCAACCCATAATTCGAAGTATGCTTTAGGGTGGGCGCATACCGGGCATTGGACTGGGGCTTCCTTTCCTTCAACGACGGCCCCGCAGTTCCTGCATTTCCACTTAACCGGCGATGACCTGGAAAATACCGCATTGTCCCTGACATTTGAAAGTAACCTGCGGTACCTGCGTTCATGATATGCTTCAACGGTTGCGATATGACGGAACGTTTCGGCAGCTTCATCGAACCCTTCCTGTTCTGCCACATTGCCAAATCCTGGATATAATGTCCCCCATTCCAGTTTTTCACCTTCTGCTGCAGCCAGAAGGTTCTCGGATAACGTCCCGATGACGCCACTGGGATAAGTCGCCGTAATCTCAGCCAACCCCCCGGGCAGCAGTTTGAAGAATAGTTTCGCGTGCTCCCGCTCGTTATCGGATGTTTCCTGGAAGATCCCCGCTATCTGTTCGTACCCCTCTTTTGCTGCTGCGCTCGAAAAGAACGAATATCGTATCCTGGCCTGGGACTCTCCGGCAAATGCGGCGAGGAGATTTTTTTCTGTCTGTGAACCTTTGAGTTTCATAGCAATCCTTCTATCTATGGTTGATGGAAAGACTTGTATATGTTTTTTCGGGTCTGTCAGGCAACCTGGAAAAATTTTTTTGGAAGGTCCACCCTCGGTTGTCCGGGAACCCCGGTTCAGGGTATTGAAACAATCCGGGATTTGGAGATTGACTGGTATTCTGTTCCCCATGGTTCGCCAAAAGGTATTTAATCAACATAAAACTACGATTCACCATTCATACATACACCTGACCTGATTAGCCCGGTGGACAATCGGATGTGAATCCGGGTGGCGAAGGAAGAACCAAAAGAATGGGAAGGTCTTGGCAGCCGGATACGGCATATTCTTATCGGCACGAAGCGGAGCCTTGAAGACCCTTCAATTTTCCACAAACTTGCCCTTATCCCGTTGCTCGCCTGGATAGGACTCGGATCAGACGGAGTTTCTTCTTCGTCGTATGGTCCTGCCGAGGCCTTCGCGGCACTTGGCAATCATTCATATATTGCAATATTTCTCGCACTGGCGACTGCGATAACCGTCTTCGTCATATCGTTCTCCTATACAAAAATCATCGAACACTTTCCCGGAGGAGGCGGGGGGTATATTGTTGCGAACCACACGATCGGCGAGAAAGCAGGAGTGATATCAGGCAGTGCCCTCCTCGTTGACTACGTCCTGACGATTACGGTGTCTATCGCTGCTTGTTCAGACGCTCTCTTCAGTTTTCTCCCGGTATCTTACCAGATATTCAAGTTGCTCTTCGCAGTGCTCCTTATTTTTGTCCTGATTGTCCTCAACCTGAGGGGTGTCAGGGAATCGGTCACCGTTCTCGCCCCGATATTCCTCCTTTTTATTGTTACGCATATCCTCCTCCTTGGGTATGGTATCGCTGCCCATTCGACAAATGCTGTGCCGGTTGCCGCACAAATCCAGTCTCAGGCCGGATTCGACCTGGCGACCATCGGGGTCATCGGCATCCTGGCTATATTTATCCGTGCCTACTCCTTCGGTGCCGGTACCTATACCGGCCTCGAAGCGGTTGCAAACGGTATGCAGATCATGAGGGAACCCCGGGTGAAGACCGGTAAACGTACAATGGCTTACATGGCACTGTCTCTTGCCCTGATCTCGGCCGGGCTGTTCGTCTGCTACCTGTTGTGGGAAGTGCATCCCGTCCCCGGCCAGACCCTCAATGCGGTTCTCGCCGGCTCGGTTTTCGCTGCCTGGCCGATGGGCGGCCTGATAGCCTTTGTCACGATCTTCGCGGAAGGGGCATTACTGTTTGTCGCCGCACAGACCGGGTTCATCGACGGGCCGAGGGTGATGGCGAATATGGCGAACGATTCATGGTTGCCGAGGAGATTTGCCCTTCTGTCCGAACGGTTCACCATGAACAACGGGATCCTCATCATGGGCTTTGCCTCGTTGCTGTTACTCCTCTATTCCCGGGGGTCTCTGGATATCCTCATCACGATGTACGCCATCAATGTGTTTATCACGTTCTCCCTGTCGCAGTTCGGTATGGGCAGGTTTGTCTATAAAAACAGGAGCAGCGAACCGAAATGGAAGACTCATCTCCCGATTTTTACAATCGGTTTTTTGCTTTCCGCGACGATCCTCATCATTACGGTCTTTGAAAAGCTTGGTGCCGGGGCGTGGCTGACAATTCTTGTGACTGCCCTGGTGGTGAGCGTCTGCTTCCTCATCCACGGCCACTATCAGGAAGTTGCAGAAGGGATCAGGAAACTCGATACCCATCTCATGACGGTCCCGAGTACCGGGAAGGTGAACAGGAATCCTCCCGACCCCCATAAAAAAACGGCTGTCCAGCTTGTTACGGGATACAGCGGGTTCGGTGTCAGGACATTTTTCACCATCACCCAGACGTTTCCCGATGTCTATGAAAATTTTATCTTTGCATCGGTCGCAGTGGTGGATTCCGGCACCTTCAAAGGCAAGAGCGAAGTGAAAGCGCTGGAAGACTCGGTAAAGGCCGATCTCGAGAAGTACGTCGACCTTGCCCGGGGACTTGGCTTTCGCGCTGACTACCGGCTTGCAACCGGGACTGACGCCGTAGAGGCGGGAGTCCCGATGTGCCAGTCGATTGCCCGGGAATTCCCTCACTCTACGTTTTTTGCAGGGCAGATCGTGTTCCGCCACGAACAACCGTTCCAGAAAGTCCTCCATAATGAAACTGCCTTTGCATTCCAGAGAAGGCTGCAGTTCAAGGGGATCACTACCGTCATTCTCCCTATCAGGGCAGAGCCGTGAGCCAGCTGCTTCCGATCGCCATTTTTAGGTTTATCGCCCTGTCTCTCTTAGAATGATCTCCACGGCAGGCTGGTCGTCCCATAGGATCTTTTCATAGAGCGCCTCGGCGGGGATCGGAGTCGAATCAAGTTTAACCAGGCGTGTCTCAAAAAACGGTGTCTGTTTCCCCTGCATCGCCACTTCGATATGCCCCCGCATCGCATCTTTTTTTTCCGGTGCGACGAGCAGATAAAAATCGTTGTTGATGATGTCATTGCAGTGGTCAGCTCCGAAAAACCTGAGCCCTGCCGGGTTGATATAAACGATTTTTCCTTCCCTGACGACGACCAGGGTATTGGGCGACGACTCGGCCAGCTGGCGGTACCTGATCTCGTGCTTCCGCAGTGCTCCGACATTGCGATTGTAATTCCAGATAAAGAACGAGGCAACGATAAGGGCGAACGAGAAGAAAATCCGGTCGGCCAGTGAAAAGTAGACCGATATGTCGGAGGGTGACAGGTAAAAACTGATCGTCATGAGGACGATGAACATACCGGCTGCCACAAAGGGGGCGCGGGGCCACCTGACATAGAGAGTCAGGAACAGCGGTATCATATAGAGAATCCATATGGTGAAGCCCTGCGGCGTAACGATGTCGATATACGAGATAACAGCGGTCAGTGCGATGATATAGGCGAGCACACGGAGCTCGGTGCTCTCTTTCTGAACCGGTCCCGGGAAAAACACCTCTTTTTCAGTCTCCTGTTCTCTCTCCATTTTCCGATCTCCAGTATCAGGGACCTGAACTTAGGGAACTAAATTCAGACAGTCGATCGATAGTCCCTTCATGATATTATTCCTGTCGTTTTCAGGGATGGAGCAGGAAAGTAGTCGGGATATAAAAAGGATTCAAAAATCGGGCCAAAGATTTGGCAATTACCCCGGAAATAAACTTTACCGGCTCCCGTCACGATATTCGTATCCGATGAACGTGAATCCTGTCCTGACCTGATCGGGCGGGTTCCGGTGCCAGGGCCCGTAATGGTGGTGCTCGATCAGTTGATGCGACGCCTCGTCGCGGGTGTAGGTATGGGTGGCGGTAATGGAATAATACAGGTAGTACCATTCCCTGTCGAAGAACTGGTCCAGGAGAGGGTCGTACACGACCGTACCTCGCTCGACGAAACATCCTCCTAGCCTTTTTATCGGTCCTTCCGGAGGATAGAGCGTTGCGTGGACCAGGGTCCAGCCATCGGGATTAGCCTGGATAAAATCGAACCCTAGCGCATGATGCCTGCCTTCCCGTTTCCTGTATTGTTTGATATTACAGGCCGGTATTTCAGACCTCGGGATGCTCTTGATCATGGGAACCTCCGGGGGCAGGGTACCGGAAGAATCACTGGCGAACTCTCCGGTACCGGCTTTGAGAGAAATCCATCTGGTCCGTCTCCTGTTATTTAGTACACAAGGCTTGAGTAATACCTTTTCTGATACCTGCCGGCAGGAAATCCAAAGATTGACCGGATATTTCAGGTATCCTGATATTATCGCGGAATGCCTTACCGGGACTTTTTTAATAGAGTAAACGATCCCACTCTCTTCTCGATTGAAGGTGCAGGTTTGAACTTCATTCAGAAACACCTCGGGAAACCTCTCGGATAAATTTTTTGCCAAAAATCCGATAATAACCCTAAAACGGTTTTGAAAAAAAATTATGCGAGGGGCGCGATTTGAACGCGTGAACCCCTTCGAGACTAGGCCCTCAACCTAGCGCCGTTGACCGAGCTTGGCTACCCTCGCAACACCTTCGTTTCAGCCCGGAGCGCGATAATGTCCTGTGCCCGAAATAATGTCCAGGCCAATATGCCGGTCCGGCTGACCGGGCCCGACAACCTTCGCCCTCGTGCCATAACAATGAGGATGTTTATCTAAAATAATGTATCCATCTATTTTTCACGTGACGAGAGGCCCGGGCCGGGACGTACCTGACACCTGGCCCGTCCGGAGAACCAGATTGGGCGAGCATGTAATGTATATTTATTATCACCGACGCCTGATCTCATGCTATGTGGTCAGATATAATCCACGAATTTGCTGACTCCCCGGCCCAGAGCAAGGTGGTCCGGTTCCTCCTCGAGAACGGATTCGGGATCAACAAAGAAGGCAGGATCGTCTGCAATGAGATCGAGATCCCTGCCACCCAGGTTGCAAGGGCGATCGGGTCTGACCGCCGGGTCGTCGACGCGACGGCACATAGGATCCTCAATATACCTGTCCTCCGCGATATTTTTCTCCAGATGAGGGCGACGCCAGACCTTTCGATGGTTGCAGAATCCCTCGGGTTGTCGGTCATCACCGTCCTACCGAGGAATGCATCCGAACGGGGGATTGTCGGGGCCGCCGTCCGGGTGCTGTCGGCTCATAACCTTTCGATCAGGCAGATTTTTGTCACCGACCCCCAGCTTTCAGAGGAACCGAAACTGGTGATCATCATCGAGGACCTGCTCCCCCCCGGTGTTGTCGAGGAGATACGGTCGCTACCACAGGTGAGGAAAGTAATAATATAGGAAAAACAACTCTGATGAAATCCTTCGGTTTTTGTTGAATTTTCAGTCATTTCTCACTATAATAAGGAAATCACGGGGATTTTACCACTTTATCAACCCCCGACAGGAGTGCCAGGGGACAGGTGATGATCCAGTGGGTCCAATCATTGCCGGCAACAGTCTCAATCCCAATCGGGGGGGTCGCGGTGGGGCTGAGCCCAGGGAACGTCAGATTTTCGTAATTTTAACTAAAATCATCAGAAATGCAGGACATCAGCAAAATGAAAAGGAGTTTTGGTTTATGTCCCGATGAATTATTTCACGATATATCCCTTTTCCCGAAGCAAAGCTGCGATCCTCTCCTCTGCATCGGGCGACTTCCAGGGAATTTCCGGGTCCGCTGATTCCCAGGTCTTATTCAGGTCGCGGTCATCGCTGTGCAGGGACAGGTTGCCAGTGACTTTTCCAAGGTACTCGCCCTTCTTTGAATAGATCCGCATCACCGTGCACCGGTAAAATTTACATTGTGCAGCACTCGTCTCGTGGACCGTGCAGACGATCCTGGAATCACCTGCCGGCCTCAGGAACCGGCATGCCGTGGGGTGCTCCCTGATCCAGTCCTGTTCGAGAAACAAATGCCTTTTATCCTCGTCGACCCTGGCATGAAAGGGGGTTCCGGTCGTTACAGAAACACAATCGAATTCGAAGGGGCCGGTTTCCTGTTCGATCCCGATATAGTCGCCCATATACATGCAACAGGAACCGCACTGGCGGCAATGGAAAGTCATGACGCATTCACCGTCTCATCGGGAATAATTGTTTCCACCTTGTATTCTTCTGTTTTTTTCAGGCATCGCACCTCACCGGATACTCTGCCAGATTGCCAACGCGAATTCGAGGGCTATCAGTACGATGATCACCCACTCGAGGAAGTTCGAGTGCTGTATCCTGACTTCGTCCGAGAGCATGGAATAGTTCTGCCTGATCACCTCGATTTTCCGGTTCACGCTGTCACTCCACTGGCTGCTCCTGATTACTTTCAGGACCGTTGCATAGACCCGGGCATAATATACGTCTTCGGTGACCTTGATCAGGTTGTTTACCTTTTCAGTAATCTCGGAAATCTCTGCCGAGGTCATCATCAACTCTGACATGATCGCGTGATAGCGCCTGCTCCTCCTGAAACCGGGCATTTTATCGGCAAATTCAATGTCGTCGTACATCTTCTCCATCTGGCGCGTAAGCTCCCGGTCGTAATACCTCAACTCAAGCACCTGCACGTTGGCAAACTCGATCAGGTCAATCATGTCGGCCGGGCTCTCGGGTTCGCAGACCAGCGCCGCATCCCACGACAGGATGATCAGGTCGTCGCTCCGGTAGCTGAGGGAATTCCGGAGAATTTCGTCTCGCATCGGAGGTGAGAGTTCGCCGTCACGCTCTCCGGAAAGGAGGACTGCAGGGTCGACCGACTGTTCGATCCGGTCGAGGACGTAGATCACGTAGTCCTCGTAAAACCCTGGCGTGAGGGCAACTCCTTTCAGGTGACTCCTCAAAAGATCGGTGAGGCGGGTAAAGTATTCAGAGAACGAATCGACGAGCCCTTCCTGCCCGTACAACGATACCGCAATCTCCTCCAGTCTCCCGATCGGGGAACCCGGGTCCTCGTAAATAAAACAGAGACTCAGGGCTCCGATATCGTAAATTTTCGCAACTACTGAAAAGTCGAGGTGTTTCCCGTCCCGATCGATCCGGAATGGGTCCATCTTCAACATCAGGGGCTGGGCCTCGAGCATGATCGATTTCGGCTTGACGCGCTGAAAACCCGCACGCCCGAGCGTATAACCTGCGGCAGGGTCATTGGTGAGGGCCTTCTCGAGATATGCCAGGTCGATCTCCCTGCCGATATCGTAGATCCTGTAATAACGGCACACGAACATGGTACTTTCGCTCCCCTGCGGTATGTTTCCCTGCGGATCGCTTTTCAGTTAATATTGTACTCTTCAACCTTTATGCAGGTGACTCATGGGTAGGATGGGTGTCACCCGATCCGGGCTTGCAAACGGAAGACCAGCCTGTGAAAAAAAAGCCGGGTTTCGAAGGGCTGACCCGGAAGCCCTGACATTACAATATAACCCGTTCCTCGTTCCAGAGGCCCTGGACCTTCCCGGAATTATTCTCTTGGAAACCCCTGTTGATTGAGTGAATCACGTATTTCGGCAAGGACCAGAGGATCGTCGATCGTTGCCGGGACCTGATAGGGAGTCCCGTCGGCGATCTTCTTGATAGTACCCCTCAAAATCTTCCCAGAGCGGGTCTTCGGGAGCCGTTTAACCACGAGGACTTCTTTAAATGAAGCGATAGGCCCGATCTTCTCCCGCATCAGCGCGATGAGTTCCTGCTTTAATGCTGATCCCTGGCGTTCCCTGCCGGATTTCAATACAACGAAACCGACCGGAATTTCTCCCTTCACCTTGTCCCGGACGCCGGTGACGGCACATTCCGCGACATCGGGATGGGAAGACAAGACTTCTTCCATCGCACCGGTGGAAAGCCGGTGTCCGGCGATATTAATGATATCGTCGGTCCTCCCCATGATCCAGAGGTAACCGTCGGCATCGATATAACCGGCGTCTGAGGTAAAATAATACCCGGGATAGAGAGAAAAATACGTCTTTATAAAATCATTATCGTTTTTCCACAGCGTGGTGAGACAACCCGGGGGCAGGGGCCACCTGATGGCGATGTTGCCGTTCAAGCCTGCAGCGACTTCTTTTCCATCCTGGCCGAGTACATGGATATCATAACCCGGGACAGCTTTCGTACACGAACCCGGGCGGACAGGAAGAAGTTCGATCCCTGTGCAGTTTGCACCGATCGCCCAGCCGGTCTCGGTCTGCCACCAGTGGTCGATCACCGGGACATGGAGGACCTGTTCTGCCCATTTCAGGGTATCGGGGTCGCATCGTTCCCCTGCAAGAAACAGCATCCTGAACCCTGGCATGGCATACCGCCGGAGGTATTCTGCATCGGGATCCTCCCTTCTTATCGCGCGGAAGGCGGTTGGAGCACAAAAAAGGACCGAAACGTTGTGTTGCGATATTACCCGCCAGAAAGCACCAGGATCAGGAGTCCCGACAGACTTTCCTTCGTAGATCACTGATGTGCAGCCATAGGCAAGGGGCGCATAAACGATATAGGAATGGCCGACGACCCAGCCGATATCTGATGCTGCCCAGAATACTTCCCCGGGAGACATTCCATAGATATTCTTCATGCTCCACATGAGTGCGACAAGATGACCGCCGTTATCACGCAGGACCCCTTTTGGTTTACCGGTCGTGCCGGAAGTGTAGAGGAGGTAAAGCGGGTCTGTTGCCTGGACCGGGACGCACGGATGAGGCTCCGCTTCCAGCAGGTCGTCCCACGTACGGTCCCGGCCAGGGACCGGTTCTGCCCGTTCCTGTGGGCGCTGAACGATAACGCAGGTCTCCGGCTTGAACGGGCACATCTCAATAGCCGCGTCGACAATTGGTTTGTAAGGAATGATCCGGTTGACTTCAATGCCGCAGGACGACGTCATAATCACCTTTGGTTCCGAATCCCCGATCCTCGTTGCCAGCTCCTTTGGAGCGAAGCCTCCGAACACCACCGAATGGATTGCGCCGATCCGGGCGCAGGCGAGCATCGCAATCACGGCCTCGGGGATCATTGGCATATAAATGACGACCCGGTCCCCCCTGGTGACGCCCACTTCTGCAAGACCGCCGGAGATCAGGGATACCTGGCCAAGCAACTCCCGGTACGTGTACTTTTTTACGGCCCCTGTTACCGGGCTGTCGTAAATCAGGGCCACCTGCTCTCCCCTGCCCTGTAGGACGTGCCTGTCAAGGGCATTGTAGCAGGTGTTCATAGTCCCACCTTCGAACCACCGGCTGAAGGGAGGGTTCGAATCGTCGAGAACGCGATCCCAGGTGCGATACCAGTCGATTGCGTGGGCAGCACGTCCCCAAAATGTGTCTTTATGGTCGATTGAATCTCTGTATATCTCTTCGTACTTTAAATCCCCAAGTCATCCACTTCCTTTTATTATTATGAGTGAATAGATTGACCAGGTTGATATTATTTTCTGCAAAGGAGATCTGGAAGGGGCTATCAGTCCCTGATATCCGTTCTCACCCGAGACCCGGGCTGCCCAGGTATATCATCCATGCGATGGTGATACGTACAGGATGAATCCGGAATTCCCTGAGGTAATGGTGGACTAAATTGCTGGAATATTGGGCTGCCCTCGTCATCGCGATCGGTATCGGATTCGTGGCCTCGATCCTCGGGGTCGGGGGAGGCTTCCTTATGGTCCCTGCTTTTACCCTCCTTTTTAATCTCGACCAGAAGACCGCCATCGGCACGAGTCTCGCCGTGATCGTAGCGACATCCCTGTCAGGGACGATCGCCTACAGCCGCCAGGGCAGGATTTTTTATCGTGCCGCACTTGTGGTCGTCATTCCGGGGGCTATCGGGGCAGTCCTCGGCGGAATATCCACAGCCTTCCTTTCGGCTACCGTACTGGCATTCATCTTTTCGGGTGTCGTTATATTTTTCGCCCTGGTAATGGTCACAGGAGACAGGACCCTGATCGTTCCACTCAAGTACGGTCCGTATTTTAAAGAAACGTGTAACGACCGGTTCTCCCAATGCATCGGGATGAGGATGTACTATCTCCATCTAATCCTGTGGGGTTTCGCATCGGGTGTCATCGGGGCGGTGTGCGGGCAGGGCGGCGGAGTAATTAACGTCCCCTCGCTTTTTATTCTTGGCATGCCGATCCATTTCGCCGTGGCGACATCGACGTGCATAATTTTTTTCACGTCGCTCGCCGGTGCATCCGTCCACCTGCTGCTCGGTCACATCACTCCATTGTTCTTTGTGATCTTCGCAGCCGGAGGATTTGCCGGGGCGCAAATCGGTTCGAGAATGGCGCCCGGCATCCCTGCGACCTCGTTAAAGAAGATCATCGGATTGGTTTTCCTCCTGATCGGGGTCAGCGTCGCTGTTAAGACAATGACGGGATAAACCCGGTGTATGCAGATTTTTGCTGCAATGTTATCCCATACAAACATCCGGATACCAAACTGCAACATTTGAACATCACTATTTCCTGACCGGTTCCTTAGATCCTGGTCAGTCTGAAATACATATCAGGGACGGTTATTAAGGAAATTCCAATTCGGATCGATAAAAAAAAAAAGATTCAGATGATCAGATCAGTACGCCGGACTTGTAGTCCATCGACTTTATAAACTGCCCGATTTCACCCGATGCCGTCGACGATTCACTGTAGGTAAGGTCTTCGCCTTTCTTGATCTGGAGGAGTCCGACCTCATAGGTTACATCCGTATCAGTACGCGATCCGGTGCCGACGATACCAGCTCTCCCTTCCTGTATGTGCACGTTCATGGATGCCTGGGTGCTTCCGATCGCCGGTGAGGAATTTATTCCCGTGACCGCAACCGAATAACCAAGTTCTGCGGGTGTATCGGCCGAGGCAGCAACCGAGCGTTCGCCGGTCTTAGTCACCAGGGATACAAGCGATACGTCAACCGAGCTTCCCATGGTCGCAATATTGCAGAACGGCGGGAGATACGGGCTGACCTCGGAGGCGAACGGGCAGAGCACGGATGAGTTCGTGAAGTCTAACTGCCCTGCACCATCAATAAGGGCATTCTCTGATGATGTCATCCGGCCTGCATCCAACCCTACGAAGGTTGCGGTTTTGGACGTCTGAACATTGTTCTGATCAGGGAGCTTGTTGGCGGTTGAAATGGCCGATGATTTTGCATAGTCAAGTGCCCCGTTAACAGCGCTCGTGTCTTCCGTATATCCGACCGTATATCGCGCTTCTCCGGGCAGGTCGCCACCATACATCGCATCAAATACCGGGTAAAGCCCTGGCACATCGAAAATATACGTGCCGGTTGTGTCTTCCACAAGGTGAGTTGGCAACAGGAGAGATGTGTTTGATAATGCCCCTCTGTTTGAATTTAACCATGCAAGGGCGTCATTTTCGGTAGCAATACCCTGAATATCTACTGCCGTTGCTGTCGTCAGCCCCTGGATTTCAGGGTCTGATGTGATGACGCGGTCTGCAATGACCCCGCCAATTGCGATAACTATCAACAACAACACGAATCCCGATAAAATATTTTTTAGTTTCATTTTCATTGCTCCTCAAATCACACGTATGGCCAGACTCGTGCCCAGCTGGCATATACTTCTCCGGTGCCGGTGTCGGTGACTACACCAGACTTTCCACCCGCACGCTTGACACAATCAAACTCGGTATACTTGTTATCTCCGTCTGAATTCGAAGCGGTAACATTTCCTTCATAACCGCGTAAGTTACACAGTTTATTCTCGGCTTTTGTCACCGTAACATCATTATTAAGTATTGAATCTGCTGACAGGTCGATATCGATTTTTCCTCTCGATCCGTAACCGTATGTGTCATACGCTTTGTATGAGTCCTTAACAAAATTTGCAGTCACATCTGCAAACTGTCCGTTTGGCCCGTTTGAGCTCGAAGTTGTCGATCCGCTGGATCCTTTTGCAGTGATGTCTGCATCGGACTTCACTTTATACTCAGGACCTGCTCCATCAGAGCCATATCCGCTGAAGAAGCCTGATTCGTTTTTCGCGGAAGAGAACATGTCGAAATTCATGTATTCCGAGTTGCCTCCGAAGCCATAAGCATTATCAGGGACATTGCTCCCACCGTTCACAGTCGCTGAAACGAGCGTAGAAAGGCCATTCGGCGTTGAAGCCGAGGTGGAAACAGTCGCAGAATCGGCACCCTTAATCATGCCTTCCTGGCATGCGATTGAGATGTCATCAAGGCAGAATGCATTCTTTGAATAAGCCGTTGTTGTCAACGGTACTGGCGAGAACGCACCTGCCCACTGGTGGACTGCGAAAACCGAACACCCACCACCGCCATATCCGCCGTAACTGCTGTCTGCAGGCTCATTGGACTGGATACCGGATGCCTGGGCATTTACATCTGCTGCTGTCCCGTCCAAATTATTGGAATCGGTATCGGCAATGATCTTAGAGGCGTTCGTTGAATACACGCATTGCATGGAATAAGCGCCAGTGAACGGAACATTAACTGGGCCGGCGAAGTTTGACGCGCTGTCAGACACTGAACCGCTACTACCGCTGGGCTGGATAACACCCACCATCTGGAAAACATTCGCATCTCCATTGTAAAGCGTGGTCTCCGAATCGGCCGAGTTACCACTGGAATCCTGCGCTGCAACAAGGGCATAACCATATTGTGCGCTCATGTCAACGTCCTGGCTTGCTGTCTGGCCTGGCGACGGCGGGTCATTCACGGTCATGGTCCCATACGCGACACCGGCTGCCTTGAATGTCTGGCTGTTGTCCGGGTTAACGGTATACACGATCTGGTACTGGCCATTGGCATTCTGGTCGGCAGCAGTGTATGTCGTTGCAGCTACAATTCCAGTTAATACACAGAGCGCAAGGAAAAGAATAAGAATCATTATCCCTTTGCTTGCAGAATACCGGCATTTTTCATCAGTTTTTTTGTTCATAAACCCTACTCCTATCGGCATGTCGAATCTGAATAATTCTGATTATACGACAACAAGACTTTTTCTCATCGATGATTTATATTTAATGCATTACAATAACATATCTCATTACATAATTCGAAAGTCAACCTCCTTTTTGGTTAAAAAAATGCAAAAAAATTCCCGCTCTGTTAACATCCTCATTTATAATTAGTTATCACTTCAACAGGAGGAGTTTTCATCCTCACCCAGTCCCTCACCCAGCAGGATAGTCAGGGGGCAGGGTCAATATGGATTGAGAATTAATTGGTTCTTGTGCAGTCACTATCCCGACCGGGGTCGCCACGGCGGCGGGGCAGAGCCCCTTGAGCGTCAGAAAGTCTCAAATTTATTTCAATTCATCAGAAAGGAAGAACGTATGCAAATGGAAATACGGTGAAATATAGGATGTCAACAAAGCCAAAAATCCCGTAATCATATAGTTCCCCCTTTACTGGACTATCAGATGATATTATATTCAAAAAGGAAATATATCGTATGTACCATAAACACCGGGACCCCCGGAGTTGTCATGGATATGATCTCTGAACCGGGATCAATGATGTTTTTTGGACCGAAAGAGGACAGCAGCAGGCATCAAGGTTGTCCTCCTCAATCCAAAGGCAGCGGCACCATGAAGGGCACACACGGAAATCATGAAATCTATTGGCGGGGAGAATTTCCAAACTCCCTGACTCATTTTATTCTCGAACATGCCGATGAAGGGATATGGTGGCTCGACAAGAACAACATGCTGTCGGCAGTAAACCCGAAAGGCGCGGCAATTGTCGGGTGTTCCCCTGAAGAGATGATCGGGCACTCCCCTGTTGAATTCCTGACATTTTCGGGGACCCCTGTGACCGGCGGAAAAATGGTCGATAAAACCGGAGCCCATACCCTGCACCATGTCCAGGGGAGAGACGGGTCCGTTTCAACCGTCGTGTCGAGGACGATTCCCCTTAATGGACCAGACGGGATATATAACGGTGCAATTATCTATATGATCGATATCTCCGAAGCCAATCGCTGGACCCGCACGGAACAGATGGAAGACGAGCTTACACAGGTGAAGGCACAACGGCAGCTCATGATAGGGATCCTGAGGCATATTCCCGACCCGGTTCTCCTGGTGGACCCTTCGGGAACAGTTCTATTCGCCAACGCTGCCGCAGGTGAAATGACCGGCAAAAGGACACGCGAACTGGACGGGAAAATGATATGGGAAGCCGGGTTTCCCTGCCCGTTTACCGAAGAAAGTTCGCAGGAATTGCTCTCTGCATTCAGGTCGCGATCCCCGGCAAGGATGGATATTGACGGCGGGACTCCTGATGAATCATTGGTGCAGTCCTATGTCCTAACCCCTGTCCGTGGCAAGGACGGCGATATACCGGTGGCTGTGCTGGTCGCAAGGGATCCGGTGAAGACCAATGCCAGGAAACCGGAAGATCCGACCTGGAAAGCCGTAGAAGCTCCGCCCCCTGTGCTTGACCGATCGTTGCAGGAAATCTATGCTGCCCTGTCCACGCTCCTGTCACAATCGCCCGATGGGGTGCAACCCGATGCCGGGCAGGACGTCCACGCGCAGCTGGCAGATATCAGGCGCATCCATGCACTGCTTGACGACCTGCTGCCCTGTATCGGGTCAGGGGGCGAAGAGGAGACCCGCGGGGATGTCAAGTCCTCTGCGGTCCTGTCCGATGCAGAAAACCGGCTGGCTGCCCTGATAAGGGAGACGGGAACATCGGTGGTTGCAGGAACGCTGCCTGCTTTATGGACCGATCCGACACGTTTGAGGATGATCTTTTCCACGCTTATCGAGAATGCCATTCTAACACGGAGAAACGAACCGTTGATCGTCAGGATAAATGCCAAAAGCACCGGGAACAGCTGGCAGTTTTCTGTCCAGGACAACGGTGTCGGCGTGGATCCGTTGTATGCCGAACAGATATTTGAATTCCCTGACAGTAATGTCTTCCCTGACGCCAGTTCGGCTGTCAGGATCCGCCTTGTTGTCTGCAGGAGGGTAATTGAGCAGAACGGAGGCAGGATGTGGGTTGATTCGATTCCGGGACAGGGGAGTACTTTCTATTTTACGATACCCCTGGAACGCTATCCCGTCCGGCACCGTTCGGTCGACATTGCCCGCCCCTGATACGGACGGCCAAGTAAACGTATGGATACAGGAGAAAAAGGACCTGCCTGGTTCATCAGGTCTCCTGACTGGCAATAACACTTGATAAAGGACTTCCCGGATCCTTTCAGCGTTTGTATCAGACAAGGGGTTCGGGTTGGAAATCACCTGCGAAGGGTAGCTTTGCTCCCTTGATGAACACCTGTTCGTCAGATTCTTTCAGTTTATCGAGTATAAGAGATTTTCCCCGTTTCGTCATGGCGAAAACCGGAATGGCGGTCCCTGCCTGGAGGAGTGCCCTGCTCCCGGCGATTTCCCTCACCCATCTGGATGCGCAGGCCGTTATCAGGTCAGCTGAAGCCGATAGTTCCTCTACCTCCTCCCGGGAGAGCCCTGTCGTGTGCACCGCGATGATCAGCGCATCGGGGCATAAATTCCTGATTTTCGTCGCATCTGAAGGGAGTGCGATCGTGACGGCAACATTTTTGGACCCCTCTGCATACGCAAGTACCGTTCCAGCAACCTGGTCCATCCGTGCAGATGCCGGATCGAGGACTATTCCACCGTGTTCTTCGATTCTCGCGATCACTGCCGGTATCGGCGTTGTCCTGACAAGCCCCGACATCCTTCCCCCTATTCCCTGGACCAGACCGGGACTGTCGACAATTACCGTCCCCGCACCGTCCGATGCGATAACGGCACGGTCGATTATGCCGAATTTGAGACCGGCGCTTATCAGTTCGGAGGCACCGAATCCGACAAATTCCCCTTTTCCAAGAACCTGGCGGCGTTCAGTGCACATACCGAACTGACGGATCCGGTTCTCCCAGTTTTCTTTTACAGCACCCGGCGTAATTTCTTTCACGGGTTTTGCAAACCGTTCGGCAAGGGGACATCTGGCGATAAGGGGAGGGCCTACCTCAACGACCTCGCCATTTCTCACGACAATACGGCACTTCCCGATTGCTTCGATAATGTGTTCGTCACTGGAAGAGTCCATAATCTTTCGGATAGTGTAAGGGCTGCTGGTGTTTAAGAATATTTATAGAGGCGAAATCGGCACAATTTCTGAAAAAATAAGATCAGAGATCTTTTTTCTTTGCGATAAAAACCAGACCCGCAATCATTCCTGCCATCAGAACGAGCCCCCATGGCAGGGCTGTTTTTGTGGTAGTCGGGACCATAGTGGTCGGTCTCGGAGTAGGCTGAATAGTTGTCACAACCGTTGTCGGTGGTTCTGTTGTCGGGACCGGTGTAACGTCCTGAAACCTGTACAGCGTCACATTATCGATATAGCCTTCAGAATAACCGCTCATATTGCCATAGAACCCCACCGATGAGATAAACAGGCGGTTCATGGTATGGAGTTCGGTGCCGAGGTTAAGATAGGAACTCCACACCGTTGTCTGGTTATTCTGATAACTCACTTTCATATCGGCATTCTGGAGTTCTTTTGAGTAACGGACCATTATATGATAGGACTGGTTGTCATCGAAATTTACGGTCGGCCCGTTATACGATTCATGGGCACTGTTTACTTCGAGCTTGTTGTTGGTCGAAGAGATCACCTGGAGCGACATGAGCTTTCCGTATTTCGTGTAGGGGAACATCGACAGCACATTTGTCCCCTGGGTAATATCCATCTCCTGGCTTCCCATGCCGAACTGGAATGACGTATCTTTGTCTGTCCTTAGGGGATACCAGTCGTATTCAAGAGTAAAGGGACCGTTATCGTAGTCGACAGGAACGAATGCATAGCCCCCGGTGCCCCCCTGGACCAGGTAATGGTACTTCTGGAGCCCTGCGTCCCAGTAGTAACGTGACGGGTTGTTTGTCTGCCAGTTCGGATTCGACGTGAAATCAGTCTGGTAAATGATTACCTTTTCCTGTGCGGGTGTCGTGGGATCAGCCATCGCCGGCACGAGAGAGAGGAAAAGCATAATCACCGCAACCAACAGGATGGCTTTCGTGACAATTTTCATATTCTGACCTCGGGGATTGGGTTGTTTCCGGCATTCCGGAGCGAAGTGAGTCATGATAAAATAACATTCAGTTGTCTTATCTATGACGACACATTGTAATCTATTGATGGTTTTTGTTCTCGTATAACTATTCTCCTTCAGGATCTGCCCGGGTTATGAAGGACCTCCGGAAGAAACAGATCTGCTCTGTTGCATCGGGAGCAGGAGCGCATCGGCAGGGGAATGTAATATCAACATTCTTCGCCAGGTTAGTACACCGGTGCCTTCCCGGATTCCGCCCTGTCCCTTGCTTCTGCACGCAATGGACGCAGGTATAAAGAGCAGAATCGTCATATACCTTTTCCTCGGAAAAAAAGGCCGGAATAGAAAAAATGATTTCTCGCAGACCTACACGATCTGGTAAGATTCCGCTCCTCCCTGGTACACGACCTCGAACAGCTTCTTCGTGAAGGTCATTTTGCCATTTGAATCGGGCTTGAAATTATTGATGATGATCTGCTGGCCGGGTGCCGGCACTATCTTGCTGCCGTCGGCAAAGAGTACTGCCCCGCTGTCGCCGGCCGGTATCACGAGGGTTGTGGAAGACCGGTAATCAGTATATCCCGTGATATCGATATCAGAGACGATCCCGGTACTCGCGAGGGTGTTGTTGACGTACATGTCCACGGTATTGAAATTAAATGCCGTAATCTGGCCCCCGGCGGCATCGATAAATCCTGACCCGGGATCACCGATAATCAGCTGCACAGAATCGGAAGGATTGAATTTCCACTGTTTACCACCGATTTTAATCCACGAATCCGGAGTCGTGACCCGGAATGCGATGTACCCGTCAGGTTGCAGGTATCCATATGCACTGCCGGTAAGGTACACGTCATGGGTCGGTGATGTTGCTGCTGAAATATACCCGCTCTGGACCCGGGAATCAGCCCCGAACAGGTTTGCCACGGCAAGGCTCACGGTATACGAACCCCCGTCGCTGTATACATGGGCCGGGTTCTGGAGGGTCGATGTCGTGCCGTCGCCGAAGTCCCAGGACCAGGCAGCAGGCTGACCCGTCGAGATATCCGTGAAATGAACTTCAAGCGGTGCCGTACCGCTGCGGGGCGAAGCGGTGAATGCCGCTACCGGTGCGATGCCCGATGAGATCATCGCATTGCGGGTTTTTTTATTGGACCCGAAATTATTCGATACGGTGAGACTTACAGTGAATGTTCCCGGTGTTGAATAGGTGTGGACCGGGTTCTGGTCGGATGAGGTCGCACCATCGCCGAAATCCCAGATCCATGAAACCGGTACGCCTGAAGACTGGTCGGTAAAATGGACGATAAGCGGATTTGCTCCAGACAGAGGCTGAGCAATAAAATCTGCGGCCGGCGGTGCCGATGTGACGGCGGGGAGCGGCGTTACCGACGGAAGGACTATCGGGACGACGGGCGTTCCCAAGGGAACGGTTACGATCGGCATCGTCACGACCGGGATGGTGACGGTGCTTCCGGTACTGGTTGCCGGAATGATCGTTACCGGGACCGTCGTAGGAGAGACGGAAATCACCGTCGCGATCGGGATAGTAGCCGGCGGCTGGATCTGCTGGGAGAAGACGACGGTCTGTTTGTTTCCGTTTACATAGACGACCTGTACGGATTCCGGATTTCCGGCACCGTTATACTGCACCTTCACGGTTTTTCCTGCGCTCCACGGCCAGTCCTGCGAGTGAAGGAGTGTATATGAATCGGTGGGGATATCTTCCCCGTTAACCCGTATGAGGAGGTTGTTTTTCGGGAACGGGTCCCCGCCATCATGGTACAGGTATACGACATTCCCGGCAGCTTCTACCGTTGCAGTCATATTCGGGACCTTTGCAGGGGTCGTGTTCATGAATAAAACAACCACTGCCGCTGCGATGATCAGGACAACCGATACGGCAATTATTACGATCGTTCTTTTCGCTATCGCGTCCTCGGTATACATATTCCTCCGATGCCGCATCGGCCCTGTCGACCGGCGTGTCTGGTCCCGGGAATCCATGCGGGCAAGTATTTATTGATTCTTCTCATGTGAGGGCATATGAAGGTATCTCATTAAACAGACTACCTGATTCTGTACATGGCCGTGTGGAAGCCGGAAGTCGGGAATAGTTATCCGGTGCAGGGTCTGATCTCACGGGTTGTCCCGGGTCAGGCTTATGATCGAATCAGGGATCACCGAGCCCCTCTTGTCAGGAGCAGATGCTCTCTCTTCCCCAGGCCTGCCACGGGTACCTGCAGTTTCGATTATATGCCATTCCGCGTCAGCCATTAGGACCCGATGTAATTGCCTTTCTCTTCTTCTGTATAGTAAGAAAAGGGGATGTCCTGTGGAGAAACGATGAAATGAACCCCGAAAAATCTTCATCATAGCAGTCTGCTCCTGCTGATACGGTATAGGTTTCTGCCATGACTTCTCTGACATGTCTTCCGATGCCGGTCGCGAGGACCTCTGTTGATCTCAGGAGGTCCCCGGCAGTCCGATAGGTGCGTTCCAGTTCGACGATATAAATTCCGTTTTCGATATAAGGGCCTGAGAACACCCTGATATCCCCGCTATCCAGATATTTCTGTACAAACTGGTTCGCGTTCTGGAACGCCCAAACCGGAGGACCGTAGTGCCTCTTCACCGATGGGAGGGTATCGGTAAGGAGCTCGATTAAGAACAACGACCTGTTTTCATGCATCTCGTACCCTGCCCTGCTGACCACGAACTCGTGACGTGCTAGAAGAGAGCAGATGGCACCGAGGCTTTTCCTGAGCTGGGGGACAACGATCTCCTCGATGTATGGCGGGGTGGCAAAATATATCGCATACAGGGATGTACCCCGGCTCCTGAGATCTGATTCGAATTCATCTCTTCCCGGAATGCGCCCGGGCGGCAAAAAGAAAAATTCCCGGGCCGGGTCTTCGTGGTACCCGCGGGCGAGCTCGATAAACTCGCAGAGTTTCGAGAGCGATACCGATGCAGACACATTTCTCCCGGGATCAACCGGATCGACGACGACAAGAGGTTCGGTAAAATCCTTAGATCGGTGCCCTGCGATATCGATACAAATCCCCGGGTGCCAGGACTTGGCCGCCTCGATAAGCCCGGTAAATCCCCGGTAATGGAGGATAAGGAGCTCGCAGAGATAGCCAGAGAACCCCTCGGTCATCTGGTCAGACCCGTAAACGCCGCTGTTCTTCATGAACTGTTTCAGCAGGAGGACGTCATCGGTGAACGGCCCGATCCGCTCCTTTGTAAACCGCGTATGAAACGGGGTACGGTCAACTGCGCTCCGGATTGACGAAGCATCGTTTACCCGGTAGCACGGGACGATGTCGACCTCGAGCCCTTCTATTGTCGCATGGATATAGGGATGTTCGGCATATTTTTCATAATGGGTCCCTCCAAGAGATTCTGCAACCTTCCTGGCCAGCTCTAGCCCCTGCTCCTCCAGCGCCTCCCGGGAGATATCGGGTGGAAACAGCATGAAAATATCGAGGTCCCGGTCCCCCCTGATCCAGGTATCCCTGGCAACGGATCCTACGATCATGCCGTTCGCGATGCCGCTGCCGTTTACCTGTCCGACCAGCCGTTCCGCTACCCGCCGCACGAGTTCTCTTTCGCCCGCCCCGGGCCGAATCTCCATGAGCACTTCTTCTTCGAGTGCCGACCTTATTGCCACGCGACCTCCTTAATTGTCTCGTAGACCGGGCCTTTCGGGGTCAGTACGCTTTTCTTCAGCGAGAACCGGTCGATCAGGCACTGACCGAACGGCCGCTCCACATGGGGGCGGATCGCCGCCTCGAGCGATCGGTCGTGCTGGCGGACCCGTGCAATCGTCGCATGGGGTGTATAGGGCCTGTTCTCGCGGGTGAACCCAAGAGGTTCCAGGGCCGCCTCGATCCGGTCGTTCAAAGCCCTGCACGCCTCAACCGGGTCGATCCGTGCCCATACTACCCTGGGGCTACGCGGATTATTTACCCCGACACCGGACACTGTGATGGTGAAAGGATCGGGCCTGACGTTCTCCAGGGCGCGGATAATGCCCGGGATATCCTTCTCGTCTACTTCCCCGAGAAATTTTATCGTGATATGGATGATTTCCGGGTTGACGAGCGTCAGTTTCGCGCGGCATTGCCGTAGATCAACCTGAATCTTTCCAATTTCCTCCCTGACTGAAGGAGAAAGGTCCAACGCGATGAATGTCCTTACCATAGGTATGACTGTCCCCGGGAACGCCCGTTGTTGATCTATTCATGGTCTCCCGGCATCAAATACTTTATTTTAACGGAATCCTTCATGGGTACCGGACAGACCAACATTTATTTTAAAATTAAAACAATATACGTGAGAAAGGGGAATACATGGCAGAACCTTCGCACCTGACCATCTACACGCTCGAACATTGTCCGAACTGCGAATTATTGAAATCATATTGCAGAGAACATGGGATCCCCTACCGGGAACGGGACATGTCGACAGCAGATTCACTTACAGAACTGCGGATTAACGGGGTATTCGTGAATGAAGCGCCGGTTCTCCAGAAAGGCACGATATTTCTTACCTCTTCCGACCTCTTCTCCGGGGGACTGGTCAGGGAAGAGCGTATGAAAGAGCTGCTTGAGGGTGCCTGAATGCAGAAACACGATACCCGTCAGAAGACGCTCGATGGTATTTTTATCCCGCTGCTCCCACCGGTGAGGACGACCGACGGTCACATTATTGAATGGGACCGGGAACGTATCGTCCGCCAGATCACCGAGGAGACAAAGCTTGTCGAGACGTTTTACGGGTATCAGAGTGCAGACGAGGAACTTGCCAGGGAGATCGCCCTCCTTGTCGAGCGAAGGATCCTTTCGATGGGCCTTCACTCGCTTTCGGGACCCCTGATCAGGGAGATCGTTAATATCACCCTGCTTGAAAACGGCCTGACCCAGTACAGGAATGTTTGCACGAGAGTCGGTACTCCCGTTTACGATGCCCATCTTATCGACGTCGGACGCGGTTTCGAGGCAAAAGACAACGCAAACCTCCAGGAAAACGCCGAGACATCGCATAAAAAGAAGGCTGACAAGATCAGCAAGGAGCAGTACCTGCTCCAGCTCCCCCCGGAACTTTCCGACTACCACCTCAGGGGTGATATCCATATCCACGACCTCGAATATTTCGGGACACGGCCGTTCTGCCAGGATTGGGACCTCAGGTATTTCTTTTATTATGGTCTCATGCCTGATGGAAACGGCACAAAAGCCTCGGTTGCGGGACCCGCGAAACGTGCGGAAGTTGCGGTCCTCCATGCCGTGAAAGCGCTTGGCAGCGCCCAGACTAACTTTGCGGGGGGCCAGGGATACTACAATTTCCTTACGTTCCTCGCTCCCTATTGCGAGGGCATGACGTACGGCGAGATCAAACAACTGATGCAGATGTTCGTCTATGAAATGACCCAGATGATGGTTGCACGGGGCGGCCAGCTCGTCTTCTCATCGGTCCAGTTGAGCCCGGGAGTGCCGACGCTCTGGAAGAACAAGCCCTGCGTTTACAAGGGGAAGGTGTGGGACGGGAAATCTGCCCCGAAACGGACGTACCAGGAATTCGAGCGCGAAGTCAGGTTGTTGTTCAAGGCGCTCATGGAAGTGATGCTCGAGGGCGATTCATGGGGAAAGCCCTTCTCGTTCCCAAAACCCGAGATCAGCGTCGAACCGGATTTCATGACCGAGATGAAGGAGTGGAACGAGGCACATCCCGATATGCCAACCTACCAGGAACTGTACCTCCTGACATTCGAGCTCGCATCCAAGTTCGGGACGCCATACTATGACAACCAGATGCCGGCATACCGGGGGGCGGGAAAGGGGATCTCCTGCTACCAGTGCTGTGCATACCAGTTCTCGGCAACGCCTGACAAGGACTCGGACTTTAACAAGAAACTGTATTTCGAATCGGGAATGCATTTTTCGATGGGTTCCTGGCAGGTGGTCTCTTTGAACTGCCCAAGGGCAGCATACAAGGCCTCAGGGGACGATGAACGCCTCTTCGGGGAGCTTCGGGCAATGATGGACGTGGCTGTCGAGGTCTTCAGGATTAAACGGCGGTGGCTTGAGATTATCAGGGCCCATGGGAGGATGCCCTTCGCGATGCAAAGGCCCAAAGACCCCGGGACAGGAGAAAGAGGTGCGGTTGCCGTAGACCTGGAGGGCCTTGTTTACACGATCGGTATCGTCGGCGTGAACGAGATGGTCGAGGCACATACGGGTGCCGAGCTCCACGAGTCGAGAGAGGCGTTCAGGATGGCCGTGCGTGCCATGACCGAGATGGAACTCTATGCCAGGGACCTCTCCCAGAAACACGGTATGACCATCGCCCTTGCGAGGACGCCTGCAGAGACAACCGGGCAGAGGTTCGCGGTCTCCGACCTGCTCAACAAGGAGTTCCGGGACCCTGCAAAACGCGTCATCAAGGGAGACCTCGAGCGAGCCCTCAAACGGATCGGGACGACCCGCGACCTGCCCGTATACTACACGAATGGCACCCACGTTGCGCCGGGCGCGAAAATCCCCCTGGCAAAGAGAATGGAGATCGAGCACGTGTTTTTCCCGATCGTGGACGGGGGCAACATATTCCATATATGGCTCGGGGAATCGCGCCCCGATCCACGCGGCCTGATGGATATGGCGATGAAACTATGCAGGAGCACCCAAATCGGGTATTTCGCCTTCACCCGTGACCTCACCGTCTCGCTCCGCCAGTTCCATGAATACGATAAGAAAGAACGAAAGATCTCCGAGTGGGCTTCAACCGATATCCCGTTGAAGGTCTGAAATACCTGTCTTTTTCCTGGAACAGATCAGGTAACTTTTTGTACCCTGCCACCAGGCCATCCTGTTCATCAACCGATCTAAGAAAATCCTCCCCCTTGGATTTCCCTTTCATTTTTAGTTATCACACGGACAGAAGAGGTTCCCCCTTTCCCCTGTCCCGCCCCCATTGTGACAGCCGGTGGCAGGACTTACCCGGGAAATAAAAAATTATCATTCCTGTCAGGTTCCAATCGCAATCAGGGTCGCCACTGGCTTTGGGCGGAGCCCGGGGAGGTCAGTATCCTGTCAGTCTCATCAAAAGGCATCAGAACGAAGAAGATCTTCTCATCAAAACGCAGGTAAATAAAGGATATTGACAAATCTGACAAATTGCATATTCTTTCCCCAGGAAGATGGAACCCGGGGTAATGACCGGGATAGATTCCAATTTTTCCGGGAACCAGCTATTGGATCAGACCCATCGTGTCGACGTATCTTTCCGGAGCACGATGTCCATGACGCCGTGACGGACCATGTAGAAGCTGTGGATCACGTCGATCTTTTCTTCGAACGGTATTGCCGTATTCATCTCGTCGATGCATATCCTGACCGAATCGGGGCTGATATCGGCATAAGGTGCATTTTTTATCTCTGACGGTATTTCGGCCGTGATAAAGATCCGGTCTTCGGTATCGATCATCTCGTACCTGATCTCACGTTTCCCGCCGGAAATGCCCGGTGCCCTGGGAAGCCCGTTCCCGCCTCCCGCAATAATCGTGCAGCCTATGAACCTCGCATTTTCGCTGTCAGGTATGTTTTTTACGATATCTTCGACAAGTTTCGCAAGGTTTTTCAGAAAGTCGTCGTAAGGGTTTTCAATGTCAGGCATCGATGTCACGCAATGAGTACTGGGCTCCGTTTTTCTCGATGATATGGTTATCCATCAGCCGTTCGAGTGCCGGGACGATCTGGTCCTGTTCCTTCCCGGTCAGCTCAGAGAGTTCCGGGACCGTCAGCCTGTAGTGGGAGAGGGCGATGACAAGGTCGAGTTCATTCTGGCCATGAAGGATGTCCTTACCCTGGTGTTCGATCTCCCTGATCTGCAGGTCGATATCATGGTCGAGATGGTCGAGGTTCTTGGTAAGTTCTTCACGGGCGTCGACCATCCTGTGCAGGGAAAGGAGCGATTTGCGGAACCGTGTCGCCGCATCACCGGTCGCCCTGATATGGACCTGGCCCTGTTTCTGCAGGTTCACCCTGACGCTGATATCCTGGGAGAGAAAATAATATTTTCTCCGTCGTTCATCCATCTCGAACGCAAGAATATCCTCGCGTTCCATCAACTGGAGGTGTTCGATTACGGCTTTCGGTGATAAAGTGAGCCGGTCCGAGATTTCGGTGACGAAACAGGGCTTCTGTCTTAGAAGCTCTATGATCCGTCTCCGGTTCCTGTTTCCAAGGATGTCGAGGACCCGGGCTACTTCGAAACTGTCAAGCATTAGTTACTTTATGTTAGTGTCGTCAGTATATAAAATAAGCGGTCTAGGGTGTTGCGGTGTATCCTGACCGGCCCGAAGAATCACGAGAATGGCATTTTAAGAAATTTAATTAGGTAGATTTATCAAACGGCACTTTAAAAATAATCCTTACTGACTGGGGTAAAATTCCAGTCAAAGGGGGAATGAACATCAAATTCCGTTTATCAGGAGCAATTGCTCTAGCGACAGTAATATTGCTTTTGGCGTTCAGCTGTACCGTTTTTGCCGACCGTAACGTCCCGGCAATGCCGGAAATTCAGGGATTGGCAACCGCAACCGGCATGAATGTCCAGGGAACAATTACCGAGACAGATTCGGGAGCTTTGAGTCTGAATGCCGGGGGCATTCCACTCAGGGGAGATGATCCTTCGATCCAAAATTATCCAAACTGGGCATTATGGGGAGGATACAAGGGATTTCTGTCCGACTGGAACTGGTGGTTGCTTGAAGAACCCAATCCGGATTCGATGCACCTTCAGGACATGCTGAATGCAATGATCGCCGATCCGAACGGGTATTTAAAGAATTCTGCAGCGGCTGCCGATTTACTGGCATGGCTCCAGAACCAGGGGTCTTCCCTGACACCTCCGTTGCGGGATATGGAGGTCCAGTATACCACGGGGTACAATGACCAGGTAATGGCCGTCTCCGGGCAGTCCACTTTTGTAAAGTCGGTGGCGGTCTCGACAGGCAACAGGATTGCCGACCAGAGCAACATCAAGGCCGATACCGGTTTACAGTTTATCGCGATTGATACGGGTCGCGCAACGAGGACTGAAGATCTCCTCCTCGACGGAGCGGCACAGGCAACAAACACGTCAGATGCAATCCTGTGCCCATTTGTGAACAGTGTATCGTCGGTCATTCCGGCATACTGCAATATTGAACAGGCAGGGAGTTCGATCGATACGACCCTGACGTCGGTTGTAACCCATGCTGACAACCGGTTCGTCGGCACCGATTCGACCTTCCCCGTTGTGCTGAACTACAACATCAATGCACAGGGAATCACGCTCAGTGACGGGACATCTTCACCGATGATCGGCTCGGTATCAGCCTACCTGAAGGTGCATGTCCAGGAAGCGCGAAATGCGAGCAGCATACCTGACATTGTCAATATCGGGGCCAGTTATCCTGATTCAGTCATCACCCAGCCGCCGGTGAAATCCGAAGACCTCGTCTATTCCGAGACTTCCTCTGCCAGCGGTCTGATCAACAAGTTCAGTAAATCGATGAGCTACCAGTCAGGGTTCAACCTGATCTGATAGAAATTATTTATTTTTTCGCATTCGGGCTTTGTTGAAACCCTCATTTATGATGAGTTGTCACTCCGGCAGGAGGGGTTTTACCCATCCCTTCCCCTCCCCGAGCAGGACAGTCAGCGGACAGGGTCAATCTGATTGAGAATTAATCGGTCCCTGTGCAGTCACTATCCCAACCGGGGTCGCCCCAGCGCTGGGGCGGAGCCCCTGGAGCAGCAGGTCGCCCCAAATCACAAACCATCAGAAACCTGTGCAACGAAAATGCCGTTGAAAAATATAGGTTTTCAACAGAGCCCTTATCCGGTTTATTTCTGGACAGGAGTCTTCAATTCCTTACCCGGAAGTGCAGGTACTAAAGGAGATCCACGGTTTTTCTATTCATATCCCCGAATGTTTAAACAGGCTATTCCATGCCCAGAAAACCCCCACGGCAACGGCACTGCCGACGATCACCTCGCAGAAACGCAGCGTGGCATTGATGAAGGGTGGGACATCAGGGTTCAATGTCGAAAAGACCATGATAACTGCCACCGTAATGGCCGCCAGACGTGCATGGTCCGGGATCCCGAATGCCATGCAGACAAGGACGGTCAGTCCTATCATTGCCGCCATTCCCAGTGGGCTGAACGGTAAAAACGAGAGAAATGTCGCACTGACTACTGCACCGATAAACGATCCGAGGATCCTGAGCGATGCGGTCCCGATCGTGGTCGCCCAGGTGGCCTGGAAGACGATGATCCCTGATATCATCGCCCACATGGCTCCTATCCCGTTAAGGTTCCCCTGACCGGGAAGTGCTCCGACCGTGTAGAACGCGATGAGATATGCCAGGAGGGAAACGATGGCATACTGGAAGGCTGCGGAGACAGGTTTCCGTGCCTTTGCAAGCATCTCTTCCAGGCCCTTATTGCCTGATATTATCGTTTGTTTCTGCCCGATACCAATCATCTCCGGATAGCCGCGAATAAAATAAGAAGGGCTGTTCGTCTGGGGAAGATACAGAGAATGTTGATTCTTTAGTATAAAATTGCAGTCAACCGATATCCGCCTGTATAGGTGATAGCTGTTTGGCGGTTTTGGTCTGTAAATCAGAAACTGTTCGATTCCGGTGCGGACCCTGTCCCGGCCTGGGCTGCCTCAGCGGCGGGGCGGGGCCAGGGGAAAGTCTGACTGGAAATTTCATTCAAATCATGAGAGAAAAGGACGTCGGCAAACATAAGACATTTTGAGAAGGGGATCTTAAAAAACTGATATTTATAATACCGTCTTTTCTGAAACTGGGTCGCCGTACGGGGACAGTACCTATCCCCGACGGTCTTTCCGTTCGATGGGCTTAACGCTCTCGTAATAAAAAAGCCAGAAAAACAGGATGACCGCACAGATACCAAGGATTACAAACAGCCACAAAATAGTTGCATCCATCGGTACCTTGCACCCCGTTGTCGTTAGGGTATGGTTTCAGGGGCCTGAAATATATAAACTCCTGTCAGTCGGAATTCCGGGTACTGCCTTTGAAGCCGAAATCCCGCCATAAAACTAAGGTCTTGTCGATATCAGGTTGATTATTTACCGTTATCAACCGAAAAAAAGATGATTTGGCGGCTACTCGCTCAGCCGGTAATTAGGTGCTTCGTCCGTGATCAGGATGTTGTGTGGGTGGCTCTCATGCATCCCCGCCTGGGTGATCCTTACAAACCTGGTCTTTTCATGCATTTCCTGGATATTCCGCGATCCCGTATATCCCATCGCGGATTTGAGCCCTCCCACCAGCTGGTAGATGATGTCGGCGACATTGCCGACATAGGGGGTCACTCCCTCCACGCCTTCGGGGACGAACTTTGTCCTGCCAATATCTTTCGGCTGGAAATACCGGTCTCCGGATACACCTGAACTCATCACGCCGAGCGATCCCATACCACGGTACTGTTTGTAGCGACGCCCTTTGATCGTGATCACCCTGCCAGGCGATTCATCGGTCCCTGCAAACAGGCTCCCCATCATCACCGAATCGGCTCCTGCCGCGATCGCTTTGGCAACGTCGCCGCTGAACCTGACGCCGCCATCCGCTACGACAGGGACATTATAGGAGGCCGCCACCTCGGCAACTTCGGAAATGGCGGTGATCTGGGGAACGCCTACCCCTGCGACGATACGGGTGGTGCAGATAGAACCGGGGCCGATCCCGACCTTCAACCCGTTCACATATTCGGCGAGTTCCCGGGCGGCCTCTGCGGTCGCGATGTTCCCCGCGACAATATCTGCCTTGACGCTCCCCCTGATATCCCTGACGGCTTTTACGACATTCATGTTGTGCCCGTGGGCACAATCTACCACGAGAGCGTCCGCACCTGCCTCCTCGAGCTGGACCGCCCTTGAAAAGTCAAACGGTCCGACCGCAGCTGCGACCCGGAGGTTACCGGTCCTGTCCCGTGAGGCACGCGGGTACTGGCGCTTCTCGAGGATGTCCTGCATCGTGATGATCCCGATCAGGTTCCCCTCCGCATTGACGACCGGAAGTCGCTCCACCTTGCTTGTATACATGATCTCGAGGGCCTGCTCCATGGTGATGTTCTCGTCGGCAGTGATCGGCTTCTTTGTCATAATCAACTGGATGCTCTCGGCCCCGCGCCGGGACGCTATCGCTCTGACATCGCGGCGGCTGACGATGCCGATGATCTTTCCTCCTTCGATCACCGGAACTCCCCCGATGCGGTTCTCGTTCATCAGTCGCTCGACGTCGGATACCTTTGAATCGGGTCCTACGGTCAGCACCTTCCGCTCGATGAGTTCTTCCGCCTGCTTGACCGCCCTGACCTCTTCGACCTCTCGTTCGGCGGTCATGTTCCGGTGGATAACCCCGATCCCGCCTTCGCGGGCGAGCGATATCGCCATGGTTGATTCAGTTACCGTGTCCATCGCGGCACTGACCAGGGGGACGTTGAGCGGAATATTGGTCGAGAAATGCGAAACTACGACCGTTTCATCGGGTTCAATGTGCGACTCGGCTGGCAACAGGAGGACGTCGTCAAAGGTCAGTGCAAGCGGCGCTTCGAGTTTCTCGATATACATAACTATTTCACCATCCCGAGGACTTTCTGCACCAGGTCTTCCCGGATCGACGTCGTCCGGTCTCCGCCGCAGACCATGCCCCGGACACCGATAATATCCGGGTCTATACGCTTGAGGACCGGGATATCGTCAAACTTCAACGCCCCTGCAAGGGCCGTTCCGACACCGAGCCTGCGGTTTTCTTTCGTAAACCTGGTGAGCACCTGTTCGTCCATGAACTCGAAGGTACTTTTTCCATCTTTTATCCCCGTATCGATCATGGCGAAATCGGCCCCGCCGGCAGCGGCGAGCGGTGCCATCTCGAACGGCGAGATCGTCCCCATACGTTCGTAATCGGAATAAGCTGCTATCACTACGCTCTTCTGCGGAAAATCATCTTTTACTGCCCTGACCACCGCCCTGATCAGGTCGTCCGCCTTCTGGCGGCCATCGAACATCAGTCCGACCTTGATATAATCCGCACCTGCATGTGCCGCTCCCGACGCAGCAAGCGATGCCCCTCCCGGTTTATAATCGAAGTCACCGATTGCTGCACTCAAAGGTTTAGGTGACAGGGCCTTGATCTCCCTGATGACCCAGGGGAAGTTCGCCCCGAGCGACCCCTCAGAGGGCTTTTTCACATCGATGATATCAGCAGCAAGGGACCGGCGTGCCTCCTCAATATCCCCCGGGCTGACGAGTAATTGCATAGGATTTAATGATCTTTTATCCTAATAGTGATTGCGTTCTGGTATGGAACTTGTTCTGGCAATGGATTTGAAGGCAGGGCTTGTCGTCCACGGGGAGAAGGGAAACAGGTCCGGTTACCGTCCGCTCACATGGGGTGCGTCGCCGGTTGCCGATCCGATCGGTTTCCTCAGCCATATCAGGCCCGTGTCTCTCTATATCGCTGACCTTGACCGGATTTCAGGGACTGGTTCCCATGATGCAATAATCAGGGAATGTAACGCCCTCGTCAGGCATTGCTATGCCGACCGGGGTTGCAGGGGACCGGACGATTTGATGGACCTCCCCCATTTCGAGAATATCATCGGGACCGAGACATGTGGTGACGACCTACAGTCCTATCATGGCGGTTACCTGAGTATCGACATGAAGAACGGGGCAGTCATTCCATCGGGGGCTGACCCTGCCGAATTCCTTTCTACAGCAGCGTCGTTCGATTTCAAGGGGTGCATCCTGCTCGATATCAGTGCGGTAGGTACATCCCAGGGTCTTACCGAGAAGAACCTGTCCCGATTCAGGGAAGCATATACCGGAAAGCTCCTGTGGGGAGGTGGCGTTGCATCGGTCAGCGATCTTCGAACCCTTCTCCAGGCAGGGTTTGATGGCGCAATTGTCGCGACAGCCCTTCATAAAGGGAAAATACCCCTGGATCTGATCAGGGAGGGAGAGTTATGCTGATTACGATTGAAGGAATTGACGGTTCAGGGAAAAGCAGCCTGATAACATCGTTGTGCGACAGCCTTGCTGACCTGTGCCCGGTCATTACGCGTGAGCCCGGGGAGACATGGGTCGGAGGTTCAGTCCGGCGTGCTATCGCAGAAGAGATCGACCCCGTTGCCGAGGCATTGCTGTTTATCGCAGACCACGCAGTTCATCTTGCAACCATCATCCGCCCGGCTCTCGAAGGAGGAAAAATCGTCATATCGGACCGCTATACCGACAGCCGGTATGCCTACCAGCAGGTGACCCTTGAGGGAATCATCAACGACCCCCTGGCCTGGCTCAGGCAGGTCCACCAGGGATGGACTGTCAAACC
>DATJQJ010000041.1:0-18645 GCA_035505975.1 Methanoregulaceae archaeon | reverse complement strand
GGGTCGTATGGCAGGACCATCGGGATCAAAATTTTGATATTTACCTGTATAATATCACCACCGGGCTGGAAACCCTGATAACTCCCGATACACCCGGTTCAGACCAGATGCACCCGGCGATATATGCAAATTATATCGTCTGGGATGACAACCGGGACCAGACGTATGGTAATGAAAATATCTTCATGTTCAATCTTGAGGGGAAAATCACCTCAAAAATTACCGGAAATATTCCGGCATCACTGAACATCAAACCTAAAATATTCGGAAACCGTGTTGTCTGGACTGGCAGGCAGAATGGCGTTGCTTCTGATATCTATATGTTCACGCTCGGGCCGGTACAGACCCCGTTAGTTTCTGATTTTTCCGTGAATGTCACGAAGGGAATAGTCCCGTTTACGGTGAAGTTTACCGGCAAATCAACTGGTAATCCCTCTTCCTGGCGCTGGGATTTCGGTGACGGGAATACATCGACCGAACAGAACCCCGTATATACCTACAATGAAGCAGGTCAGTTCAGTCCTTCGCTGACCGTGAGCAACCCCTATTCACGTGATTCCACGACTAAGGAAAATCTCATTACAGCAGGAACCGCTCCTTGTACAAAATTTTCTATGAGTCCATCTTCAGGTCCAGCACCTTTGAATGTTACGTTCACCGATCTATCCTCGGGATATCCTGATACCTGGAATTGGAATTTTGGCGATAATTCAACCTCTGGTGATGAGAGTCCATCGCATGTTTATACAAATCCTGGTAATTATACAGTCGCATTGACAACTGCAAATGAATTTGGTAACAATACGATTGAGGAGCATATTAATGTGATAAATAGCACCGTGGATCTTTCCTCATATGCGATACCCGGGCTCGTCCAATATTTACCTGATACCGGGTTCATTGAAATAGACACGACTAATGAGTCAGACTACTCATTTGATCTTGGAGAAAATAACACGAGGCTTGCCATTCTCTCTAAAAATGTCGGGATATTACCATCATTTGTCCTGATATCAGGTGAAAATGATTCATTTTCCAAAAAAGACTCAATAATCTCCGGAAATATTACAGACCTGATCATTAAGAGCGGAGATATTACTTCGCCCGGGTTCACTGATGAAATTGGAAAGCAATCATGGGTCAATTATTCTTTCGAAGTAGCCGGGTGGGATCCGAATTGTTCCCTGGAAACGATTATCTATAACGATATATCTCCTGAAGAAAGACAATACGATAATAATCTGGTCCAGCTTGCGGATTTCGGGGATTTTATTTCAGGGATCGCATATGCAACTCAATGCGTTAAGACAAATATTTCCCATACCAATCCCGCAACAATAACCATGAGTGTCAGTCATAGCTGGGTCCTGAGGAACAGCCAGTATAATTCTCAACAGGATCGTTTTACTATCGGAACCAAAGATGCAAATGGAAATTTTATTCCTTACAATACCCAGTTTAAATTTTCTGATACTGCGAACAATCTCGATTATTACACTGTTAATAATGATACGGCATTCAATTTCTCAAGTCTTTTCATTAAACAATATAATGCAAGTCTTTCCCTGGCGGATTCCCAGATGAAAATCATCGATCCAGCTGATCCAGGTATTTTTTACGGCAATTCCATTGTGATTGCCGTCGATTCCGATTGGGTCAGGTGGAACGATCCTGGAATTTGGGATACCCTGTACGAACCGGTCACGATCCTCCATGTCGATGACAATGGAAACGGGGAAGTGCTCAACACGACCCATCTCTATTACGATCCCGAGAAGGACCTGGACGTATTTACAGCAGACTCCCCTCACGGACTTTCCGAATTTACCCTTGTATCAGTTGGTAAATATACGAATCCGCTGCAGCTCTTATATCTCAGCATACTGAGCCGGGTCTCCCCGGCGACTACCTCTGCACCAAAACCCAAGGCAGCTCCGCCTAGTTATGGTGGAGGCGGTGGTGGGAGTGGCAGTTATGGGGGAAGCGGGAACACGGTTACTTCCTCATCCCCCGCTGAACCGGCGGCACCGGTTGCCGCGACGGCTTCAGGTCCGGGTTCAGCAGGAGCACAACAATCGCAGGAAATTGTCAACTCCCCTGCACAGGAACATTCGGTGCAGCAGCCGGCGAGCCCCTCCGGACCGGTCGTGACAAACAACGTACTGCCGTCGAAAACGCAGCCGGGGGCTAATGTGGGCGGAATTGTTGTCCCAATCCCCAATTCATCGGTATTTTCCATGTTTATAGAAACGGCGGCGATGATTTCTGTTGTCCTCATCGTCGTATTCAGTACATACACCCGGTACCGTCGGAAGGAAAAGGACTAAATTTTTTCACGATCCGGGGACGTATGGTAGATCTCAATATCATCTTATGGCCAAGGGATCCGAATCTCTCCAGCTTCGAGGAGAAAGGCCGGATCGATGAACTGGTCAGGATGCTTGGTCATCCGGACTCCGACATACAGTGGCAGGCAGCCGATGCATTGGCCCGTTTCGGGGATCGGGTCACCAGAGACCTGGTGGGTGCCCTCGGACACCGTAAAGTTTCCGTGCGTCTCGGGGCCGTTGAAGTCCTTGGCACGATCGGGAACAAGGATGCCATCGCACCGCTCGTGGAACGGTTGGGAAACGATAAAAGAAATGAGGTACGATGGGCTGCAGCCCTGGCCCTTTCGAAGTTCGGTAAGGACGCACCCCTGCTGCCCCTGGTGACGGCCCTGCGCGACCCCGATAAATATGTCAGGAAAGGCGCAGCCGAAGCTCTCGATGCACTGGGATGGGAACAGGACGATGTGCGACTCGAAGTATACTATCATATCGCGAAACAGGAATGGACCCATCTCGTCATCCTCGGTGAACCTGCAGTCGCACCATTACTCGGGTATCTCCATGACCCCGATCCCCTGGTCAGAAAGAACGTGGTCCATACACTCGGTGAATTGCACAGCCCTGCTGCCCGTTCGGCCTGCAGTTCTGCATTGAAGGACCCGGACAAGAGGGTTCGTACCGAAGCCGTCGTCTCGTTCCCAAAGTGTGATATTCCCCTGATGCACCTCCCGATGGGCCTTGCCCGGCGGCCGAGAACGAAGCCTGACCCATTGATCGCCGGCCTTCTCAACCTCCTCTTCCTCGGGATCGGGTACAACTATCTCGGGTACTGGTTCGGGTTTCTCCTCTTCCAGCTTTTCCTGACTACAAACCTGATGTTCATCGCGGTATGGGGAAGTCCTTTGCCCCTTCTCGTCCTGCCCGTGGTCACCGTACCGTATTCAATCCCTTTTGCACTGCATGCATGGTATCTCGGCGATAAAATCCCGGACTTGTGATCATGATCGTATTATTCGTACAACGGTATGAAAGAACCCTGTCTGCATGGGAGGCATGGTACCGAACTGAGGTCATCGGAAGATACGCTGCTGTTTGGGGCAAAAATTACCCGGGAACTGGTTCTGCATGAAATTCATGGATATTTTCCGCCCTGACAAACCTGATATCAACTACTTACTGGAGAAAGGGGATATCCATGGTCTGGTCTGGTCTTTGCGTTACCCTGATCTCGATGTCCAGTGGCACGCGGCTGCTGCTTTGGGCGCCCTTGGTACCGAGGGAGTGGATCACCTGCTCGAGGCGCTCCACAAAGCCAGGAATAAACATGTGAAACTCGGGATCATCGAGGCCCTCGGAGAAATAAAGGACCGCCGGGCAGTCCCCGACCTCCAAAAGGCATTGGAAGATAAAGATAACGAGATCAGGTGGGAAGCGGCACTTGCGCTCGGGGAAATAGCAGAACCCAAGAGCATACCAGCCCTGGTAACAGTTCTGAAAGACCATGACCGGTATGTGCGGTATGCCGCAGCGATCGCCCTTGAACGGATGAACTGGGTACCTGATAATGAAACCGACCATTCCTACCTCCACCTTGGTAAACAGGAATGGGACAAGTTGCAGGAGATCGGGTACCCCGCGATAGAAGCATTGACTATTGCACTAAAGGACAGAAACGACGAAGTGCGTGAAAAGGCAGTCCAGTTGCTTGGCGAGATTGGGTCGCCCGAGGCAATTCCCGTGGTGTACCGTGCCCTTCGCGATGCCAGCGATGAAGTCCGGTGGAGTGCCGTGAAAGCCGCCCCACAGGTGGGCATATCCCCGATATATCTTCCCCGCGGACTGTCAATGAGGCCGAGGATCAGGAAAAACCCGGCAATTGCTGCGTTCCTCAATTTCGTACTCCCCGGGATGGGTTATTTTTACCTGGGAAAGTGGTGGGGGATCGTTATCTTCCAGATCGACGTTTACATAACAACGCTTAATTTTGCTTCGAACGGGGAACTTTACGCATACGTATACAACTTCCCTGTTTACTTCGTACTTGCAGCCCATGCATGGTATATGGCAAGCAGGATGCCCGACCTGTAACAACGAATATCCCGGATTTGTTCCCTGGGAGCCCGGGTCAGGCCTGTTTATCAACCTGCTCGATGACGGCGGGTTCGCCCTGGGGATTTTTCTCGGCGTCGATCCGGAGTTCTCTCCTGAAAATATTCAGGCTCGCAACGATCCCGACGATGATGTTAAAGTAGAAGAGTAACAACCGCCAGAGCAGGACGAAAATTCCTATGATCGAGGAAGGGATGATCAGCGCATAGAGTGAGGTGGCCGAGATCTCTGCGATTCCCGATGAACCCGGTGTTAAGGGTACCATCATGACCACGGCGATAATAAGCTGGAAGAGAAATGATTCGGCAACGAACGGTGGCTGGCCGAGGGCCAGAAGAAGGAGGGACGCTACGAAAAATTCCGATGACCAGAAGAGGACTGTGAACACCGTTCCGTAAATAAGTCCCTTGCGGCCGGTCGAAGTGAACCTGGCAAGACTGATGAAAAAATTGTCGATCTCCGCATCTGCATGGGACACGATCTTTCCCATCGTCTTTCCTTTCACCCGTTTTCCCAGCCAGTTGACAAATCTTAACAGGTAGACCTTTACCTTCTCAGGTTTTCTCGTCGAATAAAAAAGAAGGGCGATCAGGCCGATCATGATGATCCAACCGAGGATCATCGCGATGATGAGCGCTATCGAAAGACCCTTCCACACGTTTTCAAGGAGTACAACCGCGAGTACTCCCATGACGACGAGGACAATCCCGTCCAATACCCGCTCCATGAGGACGACCGCAGTGGCATCCCCGATTTTTACATCAGCCCGGTATAGTTCATGAACACGTACCGGTTCCCCGCCGGTCTGCCCGGGCGTGATGGCCCCTGCAAGGAGGTTTGCCAGCACGAGGTTGAAACAGTGGGAGAATTTCACTTTGTAGCCAAGCGATCCCGACATCACCCTGATCCGCAACGCCCAGAATACCAGCGAGGAAACCCGGAATAACGCAGCGATGACGATGAACCCGACACTGAGCTTCAACAACGTCAGGATGGTATTTTTATCAAAGGTCGTGGCGAGGACAACGATCAGTACGATCGTCGAAAAAGCTACTGAAATCCAGATCCATCGTACCTGCGAACGGTCCATAAGAGAGAACACTCCGGGAAACTTCTACATCTCGATACGGGTGACCACACCGTGAATTTTATGGGATGGCAGCTTGTAGAACAACACGAACGAAGGAGAAAGCCGTTTTATCGCCGAGAATAATTTCCATACGATATTATCGGTGACGATCTCCTCCAGTCCATAGAAAATGGTCTTCTCCCTGATGTCGGCATCGCGAAGAATTTTTGTCATATTGATCACCTGCATATAGCCGTATTCGATCACGAATACCCGGAGTCCGGGTTCGAGGTCTTCTTCGAAATGCCAGTTGACACCGAAGGGAGTGTCGAGGCTGTGGAGGCTGATGATAATATTCTCGTCATAGACAATATTGTTATTGAAGATGGTGAGGGAGATATAAGTCGGGATTTTCTGGATGTCGCGGGCGAAAAATATTGCCGTACCCTTGATCTTCTTGACATGGGTATACACATGGTTGTACCGCTCGCGGAATTCCTCGAGGTCCATCGGGTTCATTGCCGCGAACAACCGTTTCTGGCCGTTTACATAGATCATGATCAGTGCGAAAGGGAAGCTTGCGATGATCAGGGACCAGTAACCCCCGCTTGGGATCTTGAATGTTGTCGAGAACAGGAAGACGGCATCGACGAGCAGCACGAAAAGCCCGATGCACATTTTTGCATATTGCCGCTTTAAGAAGAATATCACGGAGATCATGAACCCGGTCAGGGTCATGGTGCCCATCACGGCAAGTCCGTAGGCCGCCGCGAGCCGTTCCGAATATTCGAATTCGAACAGGACAAAGAGCACCGCGAGCAGGAGAAACCAGTTTACGGAATCGATGTATATCTGTGACCGCATCTCCTGGGACGTATAGTCAATTTTTAAAAGGGGGATGATTCTCGTCGTGATCCCCTGGTACACGATTGAAAATATTCCTGAGATGATTGACTGGGAGGCGATTACCGTTGCCGTTACCGTGAGGAGCAGAAACGGGATGTAAAGGAGCGGTGCCTGCTGGAATGCCATCTCGAACAGGATATTCTTTGCATCGGGGTGAATGAGAAGGTACGCCCCCTGGCCGAGGTAGTTGATCACGAGGGCAAAAAATACCACGATCCAGGCTTTCAGGATTGGGCTCCGACCGAGTTGTCCCATATCGGCAAACAGGGCCTCTCCCCCCGTAGAACAGAGGATTACCTGCGAGAGGATGAAAAAAGCGGTAATGCCATTGGTTGCGAGAAATGCCAGGGCATAATAGGGGTTCAGGGCGTTAATAATCACGGGCGCCTGGACGATGGCAATAACTCCTGTCAGCGTAAGGACAAAGAACCATATCAGCATGATGGGGCCGAATGCCCATGCCACTTTTTCTGTACCCTTTTTCTGGAATGAGAAGAGGGCAATAGCGATCAGTGCGGCAATAATAACGAGGACCTGCTGGCTGATCCCCTCGTTGCCCGGGATCAGCCGTAGCCCCTCGACCGCCGATAAAATGCTGATCGCGGGGGTGATGACACCGTCACCGATCAAAAGAGAGACCCCGATAATGGAAAGGAGTGAGAAAAAAGCGATTGCCCGGCTTGATTTCAGCATCGGAAGGATAATTTCCTTCAATACGATAGTGCCGCCCTCACCTTTCTTTCCAAGCTGCATGGCAAGCCAGGCATATTGCACCGTTACGAGGATTGTCAGCGTCCATACCATTAACGATATAATGCCCGTGAGGTTCTGCAGGGTCGGCTGGACCAGGAGAAAAATGACCGTCAGCGTGTAGATCGGGCTGGTACCGATGTCGCCGAACACTACTCCGATAGACTTAGTCACCCCTCTCAGGTGATGGAGCGGATGGTGATCGGGCATCTCCTTAAAAATTCTCGACCAGACTATATTATAGGTTCGTAATTATCCGGATTCGGACCATCAGGGGTCAAAGGAAAAATTTCCAAGACACGGTTTGTCGTGTAAACGATGTCACCCCCGCTTTCCTGACCTGAGAACGAGACCCTGGTGGTGGGAAGGACCGTTTAAAGGGAAAAAAATCCACAAAAACGCTTAAAAGATCGTCAGGACAAATCCTCTCCGGAATGAATATGCGACCAGACCCCGAATTCTTCGTTTCCGATCCCCCTGTCGACCCTGGCCCGTTTTTCGAGTCGATCGATCGTGCCGTAAACGGTATGCGTTCATTGTCGATCGTTCTTGCCTCGCAGGAGCTTGGTATTTTCAATCTTTGCAGAAAACCGATGGTTATCGGGGACCTGGCACGGTCAACCGGGACCGATGCAGCCCTCCTTGCATATCTATGCGACGCCCTCGTATCGGCAGACCTTCTCATGAAGATGGGGGAGATTTTCGAGAATACTCCGGCTGCATCGCTGTACCTGTCCGACGTTTCGCCGTATTCGCAGGTCCGTTATATCAGGGAGCTCGGCAGGCACTTCCGGGACCTCTGGGTCCCTCTCCCCAATATTATCAGGAACGGACCAGTTCAGTACGACCAGGAGCAGTTCTTTCACGACTATTCCCTGCCGGCGATGGCTGACAATGCCGTTTCCGGGCGTCTTCAGGCAACAGTAAGGGAGGTCAGAAAGCTCCCCGGTTTTTCAGAGTTTAAAAGAATGATCGATCTCGGAGGAGGGCATGGCCTCTATGCCATCGCCCTCGCCGCCCTGAACCCCGTACTCGAGGCTTATGTATTCGACCTCCCTTCGATCATTCCGGTAACGAAGGCATTTATCGCTCGGTACAGGGCAGACCGGGTCCATGCCGTTTCGGGAAATTTTTTCTGCGATGATTTTGGCCAGGGATACGACCTCATCCTTTCGTCCTCAAACCCATCGGGAAAATCCCTGGAATTGGTCCCGGTTATCGCGGCAGCGCTCAACGACGGGGGCTATTTCGTCAATGTCCAGAGCCCGGGAGGCATGCCGGAGAACCCTCTCCAGCTGCTCGAGTGGGAACTCTGGACATTCTCAGGTATCGATAAAGGTAAAGGGAGTTTTACCAAGGAACGCCAGTTCATGACAGAGGAATACCGGTCGGCAATGGAAGCACAGGGGCTTTTCATCGTCGTTTCAGAGGAGATAAGGGACGTATACCAAAAAGGCGCCATGGTGAAGCTCGTCATCTCCCGGAAAGGACAGCTCCCGGGCCCCGTTCAGAGCGGTGCCGGTCAGTAATCTTCCTGGTTATTTCGGTTCTTCTGGCGGGATACGGTCGATGCTCTTGAACGCTGCAGGTTCGTGCCGCAATAGGGGCAAAAATTTGCTCCGGAAGGGAGTTTCCTGCCACAATGGTGACAAAACAGGATATCGACGGCATCCTGTTCCTCGTATTCAGCCCTGCCTTCCGGTTCTTCGGGAGCGGTCCCGGGCGGGACCGTCGTCTCATGGACGTGAACGCCGGCCACTGTCCCGGTTGACACCTTACCAGGTACCGGTTCTCCGTGGGACGGCATCTTTTCGTGTAATATCGTCTTCGGTTGGGAAGGTCTCGGGGCCGCGGTTTCCCGGTTCCTGACGATCGATTTCGAAGTGCGGAGGGGTCTCCCGTGGAGGATATTGATCCATTCTTCGATCTCGTGGGTACGATCGGTCCCCTCTTCAACGAAGGCGATCTTCATCGTCCTCGATTCATCCGGTGAGGTCCTGATGTTCAGGACGAGGAACGGGTCAGTTTCCGCAGATTCGAGGATGCTCGAAATAATTACTTCCCTTGGGATTTCTTTTGAGGTGATACCAGGTTTTTTCTCGTTCTTATCGATGAGGAATACCCGCTGGTCAGTGATATAAGCCGCGAATATGAATTTTTTTATCCTGACGCGGTCCGAGACCTTCAGCAGGCGCTCCCCGGGCTTCAGGTACTGTTCAGGACCGGCCATGGTATGCCTCGTTCCCGGTTCGTCCACATCCAGCCGTCTTATGGTCCGTCGTACTTATCCCCCGCTCCTTTCATCTGGTAATTGTTCTTTTCCATCGATCCCACTTAAATTATCCGTCAATGGCACCTTTTTGGATGAAGTGGATGCGATTTTTGTGTTCATCCCGCATGGCGTCTTATCAGATGCTCTCCCTGATCAGCCTCGGAATTTCCGAAGGCCTTGCAGCGACCGGGACCCCCATCGCCCTGAGCCGTTCGATCTTCGACCGTGCGTCGCCTTCCCCGCCTTCGATGATGGCCCCGGCATGGCCCATCCGTTTCTCGGGTGGGGCCGATATCCCTGCGATGTACGCAACGACCGGGAGATCGGTCGACCGTGCACCCTCCTCCTCGAGGGCCCCGCCGACCTCGCCGACCACGACGACAGCCTTTGTCTCTTTGTCTTCGGCAAATTTTTCGAGGACGTCGGCAAACGTCTGGCCGATGACCGGGTCGCCCCCGATACCGACGACCGTGCTCTGGCCAAGGCCTGCCCTGGACAGTTCGTCGACGATTTCATAGGTGAGCGTGCCGCTCCGGGAGATCACCCCGATGTGCCCTTTCTTGAACAACATCGACGGCATGATCCCCATCTTGACCTCGCCTGGGGAGAGGAGTCCGGGGCAGTTCGGGCCGATGACGTCGCAGTCGTTCATCTTTGCATAAGAGATCGCCTTCATCGTGTCGTGGACCGGGATATGCTCCGTGATCGCGACGACGAGGGGGAGGCCTGCACTTGCAGCCTCCATGATCGAATCGCCGGCAGCAAAGGCAGGGACGAACACCACTGCGGCTCCTGCATCGTGTTCTTTTAAGGCGTCTTTCACGCTGTTATAGACCGGGACGCCGCTTACTTCCCGGCCGGCCTTGCCGGGGGTGACCCCGGCAACGACACCTTTCCCGCCAACGCTCCGGGCGTATTCGTTCATCAGGGGAATATGGAAAGCCCCCTGGTTACCGGTCGCGCCCGTTACAATGATCCCCGTCTTCTTGTCGCCGAATATCATTTTGTCACCTCGACCGCGGCCTTCACGACCTGTTCCATTGTATCGAGCATCCGGTATCCTTTTTCCACCAGGAGCTGCCTTCCGAGTTCCTCGTTCGTGCCTGCCAGCCGGACAATCACCGGCTGCCCGATACCGGCGCTGATGATCCCCTTTGCCACCTCGTCACAACGGGTGATGCCGCCGAGCAGGTTTACTACAATGACCTTAACCGACGGATCGCCGGCGACGAGCCTGACTGCATGCATCACGCGTTCCTGCTCCGCACCCCCGCCGACGTCGAGAAAATTCGCCGCCCTCCCGCCGTAATACTCGATCAGGTCGAGGGTTGCCATCGTCAGGCCTGCGCCGTTCCCGATGACACCGATATCGCCGGCGAGGCCGACGTAGGAAAACCCGTGTTTTTCGGCCTCCCGTTCCCGCTCCGTGAGGTCGCGGTTCGTGGTGATCCCCTGGCGTCCGAGTGCGTTATCGTCGATGATCAGCTTCGCATCGGCTGCAAAAATCCCCGACGGGGTGGTTACGAGGGGGTTGATCTCCGCAAGGAGCGCATCTTTTTTGTGGAATACCGAGTACAGCTTGCTTATTACCGGCCCGGTCTCTTTTGGTGCGTTTCCGACGAGGTCCCTGATCATGAAGGAGGGGATCTCGGTCATGATGAGGGGAATGGATGCTCTCCGGACCGCATCGGGACGTTCCATCGCGACCGTCTCGATCTCGACTCCTCCGGCATCGGCAAAGAGGATCAGGACCTTCTTGGATGAACGGTCGATTGCAATGGAAAGGTAGTATTCATGGAGGATTTCCAGTTGTTCTTCAACGAGTACCTCCCTGACGGGTATCTGTTTGATTGTCCGGCTGAAAAGCTCCCCTGCCGTGAGGACCGCATCTCCTTTGGCCGTCTTCAGGATACCGCCTGCCTTGCCCCTGCCGCCGACATCGACCTGTGCCTTGAGGACCAGTGCTTCCGGAAGCCCTGCCAGGTGCGATGACAAATCCGACGGAGTTTTGATCAGGATACCGGCAGGGACGGGGATTCCCGCATCTTTCAGCACTTTTTTTGCTTCGTACTCGAGTATTTTCATGACTGCTTCTCCTTTTGTTCCCGGATCAGTTCGAACCCTCTCGTCACTGCAGCCTGGTTCAGTTTTTCCGTGCCTTTCGGCACGCTGTCGAGGATGGCCTTTTCGATGGCATCTCTTGTGACGATACCGGTCGCGGCGACGACGGCCCCGAGCATGACGATGTTGGCGACGATATCCCGGCCCAGCCGTTCTTTCGCCTCCTTCGTGGCAGGTACCTCGATGCAGGTACATGCGGGACGCGAATGCACGAGCGTGGAGTCGACGAGCATTACTGCCGATTCCGGTGCCGAGACACCGTATTTTTCGAATCCTTCCTGGGACATGATCACGTACACGTCGGGAGCGGTAACCTTCGGAAACAGGATCGGTTCATCGTCGATGATCACGGCGCTCATCGATGCGCCGCCTCTTGCTTCGGGGCCGTACACCTGGGTCTGGACGGCGAATTTACCGTCGTACATCACGGCTGCACGACCGAGGATGACAGCTGATAAAATGATGCCCTGCCCCCCGAAACCCGAGAACCTGACCTCGTGCCTCACTTCGGCACCCCCAACGCCTGCCGGTTCCTTCTCGCGAATTCACCGACGACTATCGTCTTTTCCGGTATCGTGCCGCCCTCTTTCAACAACTGGTCGTATTTCTTTTTCAGCATCGCGTGGGACCTGATGTAGTCGACCTGGTCGAGCACCTGCCTGAACTTGTTCCTGCGTCCGAAATTCGTCGGGCATTGCGTCATTGCTTCGATAAACGAGAGTCCGGGGGTCTCCAGACCTGCTTTTATGGCTTTGGTCAGTTCTTTTACATGATAAGAGGTCCACCGCGACACATAGTTCGCCCCGGCGGCGATAGCGAGCTCGCAGAGGTCGAAGGACGGTTCTGCCGATCCGTACGGAGTAGTCGTCGAAATCGCTCCGACAGGCGTCGTCGGGCTCCCCTGACCCCCTGTCATCCCGTATATCTGGTTGTTCATGCAGACGACGGTGAGGTCGATATTGCGCCGGCATGCATGGATGAAATGGTTGCCGCCGATTGCCGCCAGGTCGCCGTCACCGGTGAACACAACTACGTGGAAAGCAGGCCTTGCCATTTTGATCCCAGTGGCAAAAGCCAGCGCCCGCCCATGAGTGGTATGGAGGGAATCGGTCATGATGTAACCCGGTGCCCGGGAAGAACACCCGATTCCCGATACGAAAATCGTATCGTCGGGTTGCCATCCCGTCTCTTCTATCGCTTCAAGGGTACAGTTGATGATCGTCCCGTTACCGCACCCTGCACAATAGATATGGGGGAGCCGGTCCTGCCGGAACCACTCGTCATAGCTCATTGGTCGGCCTCCGCAAGGGACTGCAGGTCTGCCGGGATGTGCAGGTCGCCCCCGAGTTTTGGCACCTGGAGGACAGGAACTTTCGTATGCCGCTCGATCTCGCGTGCGACCTGGCCTAGGTTGAGCTCCGGAATGATAAATTTCTCAACGCCAGGGAATTCCCTTAGGGCATGGTCAGGGAAGGGCCAGACCATCCGCAGGCGCAGGTGCCCGATATCGTCCCTCCGCGTATCGTGGAGGACCTGCGCAACGGTCCGGGATGGGGCGCCGTATGATATGAATACCACCCGGGCATCAGGATTGATCACCTCGTAATCGGCAATCTCGATCCTTGCGGATTCAACTTTGTTTACAAGGCGCATAACGAGCCCTTCGTGAACTTTAGGGCTCGTGGCGCAGGGGTATCCCCGTTCGTCATGGGTGAGGCCCGTGACATGGACCCGGAAACCCCTGCCGAATTCAGGGAACCCCGGGACCATGTCTTCATCCGGCCGGAACGGCGGCACACCTCGTGCAAGGGGCTTACGTGGCGTACGTTCCACGCGTTCAGGAACCATGAGACGTTCTCTCATGTGGCCGATGATCTCGTCGGCCATCAGGAAAACGGGAACACGGAAACGGTCTGCGAGATTGAATGCCTTTACCGTCAGCTCGTACATCTCCTGCACGCTTGCCGGTGTCAGGGCAATGATGCTGTAATCGCCATGGGAACCAAAACGGCACTGCATCATGTCCCCAGCGGCAGCCATCGTCGGTTGCCCGGTGCTTGGACCTCCCCTCTGGATATTGACGATGACGCAGGGGGTTTCCGTCATCGCCGCAAACCCGATATTTTCCATCATCAGGGAAAATCCCGGCCCGCTCGTGGCGGTCATGGCCCGCACCCCTGTCCACGAAGCACCGATCACGGAGGCGATCCCTCCGATCTCATCCTCCATCTGTATGAAGGTCCCGGAAAGTTTCGGCAATTTCATGGCCATATGTTCTGCAACTTCGGTCGAAGGCGTGATAGGATAACCTCCGAAGAACCTGCAGCCCGCCGCGAGCGCTCCCTCTGCGCATGCGATATTTCCCTGCCAGAATTCAGTCCTTGTCAATATTCAATCGCCACCTTGCGCCTCTCTCCGGGCTCTTCTTCAACAAAACTGATCGCCTGGTCGGGACAGGTCATCTGGCATACTCCGCAGAGTGTCCTCCCGTAGAGGTGGCGGAGCCGGCAGTTCGTGCACCTTTCGGGCCTGTCGAGCAGAGGAATCATGGTCCCTCTGGCATTTGGTTTTTTTCCTGGCATAAAGATCTTATAGGGACATGCCAGGGTACAGAGGTTGCAGCCCTTGCACCGTGATTCATCGATAACGATTTTCATTGACCCTTCCTTAAAATATTGATTCCGTATTGTTCAGGAAAACATCGTGTCGAATTCAAGTTTCGCTCTCCTCTCCACTTCCAGGAAAAGGTCGTTTCCCAGAGCATCGATCCCGACGACCAGGGGGACCTGGTCGAAACAAAGGACCCAGACCGCCTCTGCCATCCCCAGTTCCGGAAAATACGCACCTTCCACGGTCATTCTTGATGCCGCAAGTGCTGCACATCCGCCGGTAAAGGCGAGATATACCCCTTTTCCCCGAAGCTGGTCCCTGACCTCCGCTCCCATACCGCCTTTTCCGATCAGTGCCCGCACTCCCCTGTCCAGCAAGAACCCCGAACACCCGCTCATCCGGGCCGATGTTGTCGGGCCTGCGGCAATCACCCGTTCGTCCCTGATGATCGGCCCGCAATGGTAAATTGCTGCACCTTCCGGATCGAAGGGGATCCCCTTTTCCTGCATCATCAGGTGTGCTTCATCCCGGGCCGTATAGACCGTCCCCGACAGGGTGACCCGGTCCCCGGCGATCAGTTCGAGGACCTCTTGACCGAGAGGGGTTTTCAGTGCTATCGTTGTCAAAGGTCGATCACCTCTGTGGCTCTTCGGGAGGCCCAGCACTGGACATTTACCGCGACCGGGAGCGATGCCGTATGACAGCCCGCTTTCTTTACCTTGACTGCAAGCGCCGTCGTATCGCCGCCGAGGCCCATTGGTCCGATCCCAAGCCTGTTCACGGTATCGCACAGCTGCTGCTCGAACAGATCCATCCGATCGACCTGGAGAAGAAGCGCTTCCTTTGCCATCGAGGCTGCCTGGTCAAAGGACCCGCCGATCCCCACCCCAAGGATAACCGGAGGACAGGGCCGTCCTCCTGCCAGGAGCACAGTTTCCGCGACAAATTTCCCGATGAGGTGACGGCCGGTGGGAAGGAGCATGGTAATCCTCGACATGTTCTCTGCACCGGCACCCTTGGGAAGCACGGTAACGCTGAGTTCTCTTCCCGGGCGGACATGGATCCCGGGCATTCGCTCACCGGTATTGTTGCCCGAGTTTTCCCTGGTAATGGGATCGACGACGTTCGGCCTGAGTGGCACGCGGTCGGTAGCCATCCTTATCCCCTCCCGTATCCCGTCGCATAAGTCATCGCAGAACGGGACTTCTGGCGGGACAGTCAGGTAAACGACCGGGATGCCCGTGTCCTGGCACAGAGGTACGGAACGTTCCTCTGCACGTCTGATATTCTCAAGGATGTTCTCCAGTTCCTTCTTCGCCACGGGATTTTTCTCCCGCGCAAATGCCTGCATAATCGCCGACGTGACGTCCGGTGGCAGGTATAATTCAGCATTGCGTACGGCCCTGCAGGTCGCATTACTGACCATCTCTCGTAAGCCCCTGGAGATCAGACTTGCCGTCACGAATTTTTCCGGTCCAACACTTGTGATAGACCCAAATAAAGTGTCTTTAAGAATCTCGTTCCCCTGCGGTAAAAAACATATGGTATCGGAATCACCGGATTATCGTCAGCCGATTCGGCATGCCCCGGTCCAAGACAAAAGAAAAAAGGAATTACTAGTCCCACGCATAATTAAAACAGGGAGTTTTATTACAGGAGCTTGAGATGTCAAGGATTTACGACTGGTTTACCGACCCCGACCACCAGATATTCACCCTCGTCCTCCTCGTGCTGTTCTGTATTCTTATAGAGGAGACGATCCACCTCTACTTCGGTATAGAATCCGCATATACCCACGTATTTTACGTCGTCCTCGTGCTGGCCGCTATCTGGTACCATGAACGGGCGGTATATCTCGCTATCGCACTCGGGTTCGTTCATATCCTCGTGAGCTACTATGAACTGGGCGTCCTGACGTGGCCGCCTCTTCTTCGGATGCTTATGTTCATCCTTGTGACCTGGATTGTCGCATGGCTTTCGGCGAAGAAGGACGAGTTCGAAAAGGAACTGGTCAGGTCCAAAAAAGAGATCGAGGAGAAGCACGAGGCACTCACCGCCTATCTCACCGAAATTACCAACCGGATTCGGCACCCGGTCGAGATCGTCAACAACAACTTACACCAGCTGGCATTGCAGGTGGAACGCGAAGGCCCTCCCGATGACCTTTCCATCAGGCTTCACCTCCAAATCAGGAACACGGAACAGATCATCAGGAACCTTTCCGAGCTGAATCAGGAGGTCCTGTCAGGCGACCATGACATACCCGATGCCTACCGGGAGTTCCTCACCAGGTGAACCGTAAGTTGAGACGATCGATCCTTCCCGATCTGGAACAGGGGAAGGGACTGATACTGGCCCTGAATTCTTCAGACACGGCCCGGGAAAACACCATAGACATGGTGCGGGACCTTACCTCTGCAGGGTACTACGTGGTCGTCATCTCGACAAACCAGCCGTCCGAGGTGATGAGACGCTCGTTCGAAAGAAATAACATCGACCCTGCATCCGTCTTCTTCATCGACGCAATCACGAATTATGCGCTCGGCACTACGCCAGCAGTTGTCCCGGGAGTGAAATTTATCAGCAGCCCTTCGAATCTAACCGACCTTGGCATCGCCATCACTGGCGTGGTCGGGGAGGCCGGGCCTGGAAAAATATGCATGATATTTGATTCGGTCAATACGATGTTCATCTACCTCCCCTCCGTAGATGTCTCAAAATTTCTCCACTATATCGGGAACCGGCTCAGGATCCTCGGTATTCCGGGAATTTTCCTGGCTGTCGGGACCGGTCTCAACCCGATGATACTCGCAAGGATCGATACCCTCGTCGATGAGGTGGTCGATCTCGGAACGGGAGTGGCATCCGGGGCCGACAACCGGTAATGCCCGTAAAAGACGGATTATTAGGATTTTTCGAATTCCTCATTCATTTTTTTGGTTGTCATATCGACGGGAGGGGTTTCACCACCACCCTGCCCCTTCCCCATAAGGATAACCGGGGAAAGAGTAGATCTGGAAAATCAGGACTAATCGGTCCCCGCGCAGTCCTATCCAAACCGCGTCGCCGCCAGCTCCCGGCCGGAGCCCCCGGGGCGTCAGATTATCTGATTCATATAAAAAACTTGAGAAATGAAGAAGGTCAACGAATAATTAAGCAGTTTAAATATAGGATGTCAATAACGTCGATTCCTGGAAATCCATCTCTCTAAAAGCTGTCGTGAAGTCCCGGGTTTCACATCGAAACAATGAAAATCAAAAAGTTGGAATTTTTTGCCCGTTCTATCGGCAGATTGGCAATTTTCATGACAACGATCCCTGCCATTCCTGATTTCAATCAGAACACATTGGCTTCAGAATAGACGAGTATCCTGTCCTTTTGGATCTCGTACGGTTTTATCTCGCGGGAGTGCTGTGAAAGCCTCATTTTTACGACCTCCACGGCGAGGTGAACGCCGGTAAGGTCGGCCGGCCGAACGTAGTTGAGCAGAATAACGGTGTCGCACAGGTACTCGATTAAATTGTGACGGCTGATGTACTGGTTCCCGCTGTCGGTCTCGCTCGTCATCACGACCGTGCATTGCTGGTCGCGGAGCGATTCGACGAGCCGGAACATCTCCTGCCTCCGTAAGGCGCTGTCTTCGAACAGGTCCTCAAATAACGAAATGGGGTCGATCACGACCCTGGTCGCCCCGAGTTTCCTGACGAGGTCTGGCAGTTCGTTTTTTATACGGCTGATGGCGATGTTGAACTCGGACGGGTCGAGTCGCAGGACCGTCAGCGATTTGTTGATGTACTGATGGTAATTCCAGTCCTTCTGGGCCATGTATTCCTTGATACGTTCTTCGCGTTCCTCGAGACTGATATAGATCACATGCTCGCCGCGACAGACCCCCTGCCACAAGAATTGCAGGGCGAACGTAGTCTTGCCGGTCCCGTAAGAACCGATAATTGCCGTAATACTGCCCGGGATCAGGCCTCCTCCGAGCATCGTGTCGAGCCCTTCGATCCCAATTTTCACCCGTTCGCCGTTCATACGACCACTCTGATATTACTCACTTCGAACCCTGTTGCCGAAGAGATCCTGACGGCAAATTTTACGAGGTCCCGCTCCTCGAGGTGAGGCATCAGCCCCCGGAACTTCTCAAAGTACATGATCCGCTGCCTGCGTGCGGCTGTACTCTCTTCCCACCGGAAAAGGATCACAGCATCGGCGATATCGGCAATTTCGCGTTCGTTCCTGGCATCGAGAATCCCCCTTGTCATCGGCAGATAAATGGAGGTATTCCACTGTTTTGTCACTCTCTGCAATCCACGCATAAACGCCATCAATTCGTCCCATCGCCCTTTCCCAACCGCCTGCGTGGCAAGGTCGGTGAAAGAATCGAGGACGACCAGGCTGTTCCCGGTTCCGGATGCGAGTATTTCTGAAAGGTAGGCAAGCATGTCCCTGCTGGTCCTCTGCTGGAGGCGGGCGAT
>DATJQJ010000040.1:0-33971 GCA_035505975.1 Methanoregulaceae archaeon | reverse complement strand
CCATCGCCCTTTCCCAACCGCCTGCGTGGCAAGGTCGGTGAAAGAATCGAGGACGACCAGGCTGTTCCCGGTTCCGGATGCGAGTATTTCTGAAAGGTAGGCAAGCATGTCCCTGCTGGTCCTCTGCTGGAGGCGGGCGATGACGTCCCCCTTCGAATACCAGTCTGTAGGGACGACCGTGCTATCGAAATATACCCTGGAAAGGTCTTCAAACCTGACTAAATCTATCGATTGTACCAGGTCCGTATGAAAAGAAAGCGAGATCTCCCGTTTTACGTCTTCTTCTCTCCTTGTTACCGTGATATACCTGATGCTTTCCGGAAAAACAAGACCCTTTGCATCGTTACCTTTATTCCCGGTATGCGCAAGGGACAGTATCGAACTGTAAATGAATTCGGCACTCCCGGCGCCTATCTCGGCAAGCAAAAGAACGACCGAGCCAGGGGGAATTCCGCCTTCCATTACGGGGTCGAGCGAGGCGATACCGGTAGGCATTTTCCGGGTATCCGGCTCCGGAATATCTTTGTCTGCCATGTCTTGTAGTCATTTTCACGCATCCGATGATAATGCTTACCTGTAGACCTGTCCTGTTCGATGAATAAGCCCGCTCATTTCATATCCTGAACCATAAGGACCTGATATATCCCGGTCAGAGAGGGATCGCTGTGGCCGGTTTATCTTGGGTCCCCCATAGTTCTGTGGGGCCTGATTATGCCTCCATCCGCCGGTTTATCGGAGGACACGAGACCGGTCCAGGGCGACATGGAACATGCCATACTCTTTTATAGCGCTCAAATCCAAGCTTTATAAACACGGAGTGGGGATTGGGATCGGTGAAAAGGGATGAAGCTCCCGGGACTTGAGCAGATAAGAAAGGTATTCCAGGAAGATGCCGGCACTGGAAGTAAATCAGGGACTGGGAAAGCCCATATAACCCTGTTTTCCAGGAAGAAGCGGCTCAGCATTCTCCAGTACGACCCGGTCAGGCACGGGTCCCTTGTCGCTCCCGAAATCCCGGCCGGTTACCGGGAAGTAGAACATTACTGGGTCGATGTCGGTGAATCGCTCGTTGTCATTGCTGAAAATACGAGATCGAACCAGAATGAGTACCTCCTCTTCGAGCCGGTACTTTCGGATTTCCAGTACGAACTGATCGAACGGGTCCACGCTGACCTGCGGAATATCCTTATCCTCGACGATGAGGAATTAGACATTGATAAAAAGAAGCTCCTCGTCGAAAAAATGGACGATCTCTTCAATGAATACGGGATCCATCCCGACCAGAATACCCTGTTCAAGTTGCAGTATTACCTCGTGCGGAATTTCCTTGGATGGGGGCGGATCGAAGCCCTGATGAAGGACCCCTATATCGAGGATATCTCATGCGACGGTACCAATATCCCATTATTCCTCTACCACCGAAAATTCCGGAACATCCGGACGAATATCTCATTTTCAGCCGGTGTCCTCGATTCGCTTGCCATAACCCTTGCACAGCGTTCCGGCAAGCATATCTCTACCGGGTCACCGATGATCGATGCCACACTCCCTGAAGGGTCGAGGCTCCAGCTGACGCTCGGGACCGAAGTCACAACGCGTGGCACGTCCTTCACCATCAGGAAATTCCGGGAAGAGCCGTTCTCCCCCATAGAACTCATGGATAACGGAACATTTGATGCCGATCAGATCGTCTATTTCTGGCTTGCGATCGAGAACAACAAGAACCTTATCTTCATTGGCGGGACTGCGTCCGGAAAAACGACCTCCTTAAACGCGACCTCATTTTTCATCCCCCCGATGTCGAAGGTGGTCAGCATCGAGGACACGAGGGAGATCACCCTCTACCACGAAAACTGGATTGCAAGCGTTACCCGGGAGGCCATCTCGGAAGGAACGAGCAATATCGACATGTTCGACCTGCTTCGGGCTGCCATGCGGCAAAGGCCCGAATACATCATTGTCGGTGAGGTGCGGGGTCAGGAAGCCCAGACGCTTTTCCAGGCGATGAATACCGGCCATACCACGTTTTCGACGCTGCATGCGGGCGACGTGGACTCGGCGATCCACAGGCTCGAAAACGAGCCCCTGAATGTTCCGAGGAATATGATCCAGGCACTGAATATCATCAGTGTCCAGGCCCTCGTGTACCGCGGAAGGGAACGGATACGCCGCGTGCAGGAAATAGTCGAGATCGCAGGGATAGACCCCAATACGAACAGCCTCAGGGTCAACACCGTGTTTTCATACGATGCGGTCCACGACACGTTTACGTACCTCGGGCATTCCCAGGTATACTCTGATATTGCTGAAAAGCGCGGGTGGAGCCGCGAACAACTCGAAGCCGAGATCGCGACGAGGAAAAAGATCCTGTTGGCGCTGAAAGAACAAGGGATAATGGACTATATCAGCGTATCCCGGGTTCTCCAGGCGTATAATATCGATGCCGGACGGGTACTCAGAACGCTGGGGGACTTAAAGGAACTCAGCGGGAACAAAGGAATTCCATGAAATTCTATTCTGCGATCCACCAGCACCTGGAACGCAATCCTGAAAGGCATTTGAGGCTCAACGGGGAGATCCTGTCGGCAAGGCTCCCCATGACCACGGAACGTTTCCTTGGTCTTTGTATCCTCCTCTCCCTCCTCTCCGGATTTCTTATCGCGGTCTTTGGGTTCTGGGTCTCGGGGATCGTTGTCATTTCACCCCCCCAGAGCCTATCGGGCATTTACAATCCGTATAATGTCGTCCTTCCCGGCGAGTATACCCTGACGCTCCCACTCATCATCATCCAGGTGATATGGGGTGCCGTATCGTTTATCGCAGGGACGCTCATCGTCTATTTCCTGGTCCTGAAATATCCCGGGATGAGAAAGAACACGAGGGCATCGAAGATCAACCTGACACTCCACAACGCAGTCGCTTACATGTATGCGATGAGGAGGGGAGGGGCGCAACTCATGGTGATCTTCAGGTCGTTATCTGATAATGCCTCGGTGTACGGAGAGGTGGCCCTCGAGTTTCGGCAGGTGGTGAGAGATGCAGATTTTTTCGGCCTTGATGTCGTTACATCCTTGAGAAGGCTGATGGAGACCACACCCTCACAGAAGATGAAGCAGTTTCTCGAGGATATGATCTCGGTCATCGAGACCGGGGGAGACCTCACCCAGTTTCTTTCAGGGCGGGTAAGGTTATACCAGGACGAGGCCAGGTTCGAGCAGCGACAGTTCCTCAACTTCCTCGCCCTCGTTGCCGAGTCTTATGTCACGCTCTTCGTTGCCGGTCCGCTATTCCTGATCATTATCATGGTCGTCATGGGGCTGCTTGGCGGGGCGGCAATAAGCCAGATGTCTCTTATCGTCTATGCACTCATCCCGATCGGTTCGCTCATTTTTATCGTCCTCATCGATATGATTTCCATCAAGTCCGAGGGTATCCAACGGTTTACCAGGGTGCGGGAGCTGAAGGAATATTCAGATGTCCGCATCAGGAAGCAGGCCGGGGAGGAGAAATTTTTCGAAAAGCTCCTTCATTACGACCGGGTAAGGAACATCAAGGAATTTATCAGGCACCCTCTCAAGGGCTTTGTCCTGAACTACAAACGCACGCTTTTTGTTACCGTTCCCATTGCCATCATCTACCTCATCACCGTATACATTAGCCTCCTGGCGATCCCGTTTGGCGACCAGTTCATCGACCTTTTCGACGATCACGTGGTCATTGCCGTACTGATTATCCTGATCCCGTACGGCATTTTTTACGAACTCTGGAAAAGGAATATCCTCGGGATTGAGGCACTTATCCCTGATTTCCTCGACCGGATGGCGGGAATAAACCAGGTCGGCCTTACGATCGCCCAGGCAGTTTCGATCATGGTCAATACAAGGCTTGGCCTGCTCTCCTACGAGATCAAAAGGATAAAACGGGATATGGACTGGGGGGCGAATTTCACCGACGCCCTGATGCGGTTCGAAGAACGGGTTTCAACGCCTATGATTTCGAGGACTGTAACCCTGATCAGCAAAGCGAGCCAGATGAGCGGGTCCATCGGGGAAGTCCTGACAATCGCAGCGAGCGACGCCAGGATGTCTGAGACCTTGAAGCGGGAGCGGCTCTCGGAGATGTTTATTTATACGGCGATCGTATACCTTGCATTCATCGTCTTTATCTTCGTCGTTGCCATCATCGACACCCAGTTCCTTCCTGTCCTTACCCATATCAACACCACGGGTATCCCGGTAGCAGCCGGCGCCTTTTCCGGGTTGAAGGGGATCTCGATCGCTACGTTCTCAAGGCTTATGTATCATGCCTGCCTCATACAGGCCTTCTTTTCAGGGCTTATTGCAGGACAGATGGGAGAATCCTCAATTAATGCCGGGTTAAAACATGCTGCGATCATGGTAACGATCGCGCTTATTGTATTCAATTTTGTAATCTGAAGCCGGAAGGGAAAGAAAAATATATGGGCTCCGATGAATTCCTACCAATCCATTTCCCTATTTCCGTCATTCCTGATAACCCAAAAAGAAATTGAGACCCTTACGTTCCCGGGGATCCGCCCCGCCGCTATGGCGTATCCCCGGCTGGGATAGGACTGCACAGGGGTGCTGAACCCGGATTCCCAGGAATTAACCCCCTCCCATGGTTATCTTAACACGTGTGGGGCAGGGTGGGGATGAAACCCATAACAATAAATGAGGACCCCCATAGAGCGAAAAATCCCCCCCCAAAAAAAAATCCAATTATTGGCAGATTAAGGGCAGGAATGGAACCCTACCAAGAAAAATATCCGGAATGATCAGGCAGCATAATTATGGTAATTATCCTGGATCTCCTGGGGCGTAAGTCCCCTGTTGTAAATCGCGGTGTTGCCTATTGCTCCTGTATAATAGAAACTGTTTCCCGGGTCAGGAGAGTTCTGCTTCCCTATGGTTACCGGGTTATTGTTATTGATGAGGTTTACCGGTACGGGTCCTGGTAAGAGGTTCTGGCCGGGCACGTTGCTGTTATCGTAGGTCAATGGGAGCGACACTCCGTTATAATACATGGCCAGCTGGCCATTCTGGACCGTCACGGTCAGGTAACTCCACTGGTTTGCCTGGACCACGGCCGGGGTCATCGCCTGGTAGTGCTGGCCATTTCCGGCATCGTTCCATTCGAATAGTAACTGGTTGCCCACCTGGAATACCTGGTAGTTGTCAAGCTCGTTGGAGGAACTGCTGCCCGCGTTGTACGTCACGCCCTTCCCGATGATCTGGTGCCAGCTCCCCGTATCGGACGGGTCCATCCAGAGGGAGATTGCCATATCGCCTGTATACGACAGGGTCGGATCGTTCGGATACTGCATGTACGTTGAGCCGTTGAAAGTCCGGTAATACATGTGCATCGTATTGTTGTAGTTGATCGGCAGGTTTCCGTTCGGTGTGGAATTATCGAGAATCGTGCAGTCCGCCCGGTACATCCATCCGCCCACCGTACCTCCAAGCCTCGGGAGGGCAGTTGTGCCATCCGTGATCTTTCCGTCCGAATTTGACATCACGAGCATGTGTGCGTCCTCGTCGATCAGCTGAATCGTCCATACGCCGTTCGTCATGAGCCTGTACGCGCCTTTCGGAAGGTTCGGGCTGACTACGCAGTCGCAGGGGCCTGACCCCGGTGTATTATTGGGGTATATATACAATGTCTGGCCGTACGGGTTCCCGACAATTTCATTGGTTGCCGGTGTCATATTCCTCCCGTCGGGAGCTATTGCTCTCATGCTGACCCTTGCACCGCCTGCCGGTTTCTGCTGCCCTGAAAAATAGAAGGGCTCACCGGCTTTCGGTAGCAGATACAAGACCTGGGTCGGTATCCCGCTGCCGGACTGGGTCACTTCAACCGGACCGACCTCGCTTGCGATATAAACCGATTTCGGGAAGAGCCCGGGCATCAGGAATGCAGCCACGACCGCGACGAGGCCGACGACGAGAAGGATGATCAGGAATGACCCGATGACATCTGACACTCCTAAATTATGGTTATCTCTCTTTCTGTTCATGAAGACCTCATTATATGGATTCTGACTCCCTTTACGTATAATTATTTCCGGGAGATAATTAACATAGAGAAATGACCTGTGGACAAGTTTCCGGGCGACGCCGTCATGGATAAAAAGATAAGAATATACCCGATCAACGTAAATATCGAAAAATAATGAAAATGCACCTGTATTACGCCATATTATTGTGCATCATTTGCACCGGGTGTTTCCTGGCGCCGGTTTCCGCGGTTGTTGCGGGAAATTCAACGAATAATGTTCCCGTCTACCCGGTAAAACAAATAACGCCTGCTGCCCACACAACCCTGCCCCCTGTATTGGTATCGGAGACGGCCGGTCCGCTGAACCTGCCGGTTCCCGCGATAATCCTCGTGGCAGGGGTAATCATAATACTCATCGCGATCGGGGGGCTTGTCTGGCGGTACCTGCACCCGAAGTATATCCCTCCTGAAGATCCGGAAAAATGACCTGTTGAATCGACCAGCGCCAGCACCTCAGGATGTTTTCTGCCAGGGAATAACAAGTACCGGGCATCCTGCTGGCCCGGGTCAGGTCATACCTCGACCGGCTTCGCACCGGTCCGGTCATGATGGACAAGTCAGTGAGATTCAAATAATGAACTGCCGTAATAGTTGTGACGCGTCCTGAGTCGCCATCCTGATTCGGGAAGAAATGACAACGGGCTTTCGGAAACGGTCAGCATTGTCCTGAGGCGATCCTCGTGATCGCCATTGCTGCGATCATTGTGAGCATCGTTTTTGGGGTGATCGTTCTATTCCCAAAATCCGCGTATATCGTTGTCCAGACTGACGTGAAAAATGTCACCCCCGGCAACTGGTATCTCTCGTTTTTCAATGCAAACGGCGACAATGCGTACCTGAACAATACATCCCAGAAACAGGGGATGCCGGTCGATTTCCAGTTCACGACACCAGGCGGGGCACTGCTCGTTCCAAAACAGCAACCGACCGATAGTCCGATGATCTGGAACCCGGGCGATACACTATACGTGTATAACGTGTCCTGGATCCTTGCGGTGACGAAAGATGAGACGCTTGCCCGGGGCGGGATAGGCTTACCCACCGGGGTATGGAGGTTCGATGTCGTCGACCGGACCGACAATGTACTGATCTATTCGAAGAATAGGGGATAGGTGTACCATCACCGACGGGCACAGGCACGCCTAACACGACGGTCGTCACCACTGCAACGACCACAATCCCGACCACCAATTCTACGACATCGCCCACGACGGGGGTAACGACCGGGACGACGACGATTCCGACGACCAATACAACGGTCTCACCGACGACGGTAGTTCCAACCACTCCGACGCCTTCGTGCGGGATGATATCAGGAACAGGTCCGGCCAACTGGGTGATAAATCTTTACACCAAGCATGCGTAGAGCGGCGATTGGATATATACAGGTACGACAACCACCGATTCCAGCGGGCATTATTCATTTTCCGGACTGGTCTTTCACCCTAACGAGAATTATGAATTGCGGGAGGCTGCGCCGCTAACGGGCGTGATTGATACAAGCCTGAATAACGGGGACCACTGTTACAGGACTAATATCAATTTCTGAAAAACGGTGAAAATCCCTGGAAAATTTTTACCGTGAAATAAATCCGACTTTGTATCGCTTCAGGAACAATTTATTAACTATAAACCAATATCTTCAAATAGATCATGGTGGCCTCCCATGGCGAAGATGGTGTATCCGAGATTATCGGGTTCATCCTGATTATTGCGATTATTACGATTGTCGCGTCGCTCTATCTTACCTACGTAGTCCCGTCGCAGGGTCGTGATCTTGAAATCGCCCATATGGCCCTTGTCCAGAACGAGTTCCTCGATTACAAGACCTCGGTCGATTCGCTCTGGATCAACGAACAGAACGTTACGATAATAAATCCCTTCATCCTCGGGACAAGCCCCGGGACATCGCAGGGGACCTTCCTCAACCTGCCGCTCTTCCAGCCGCTCCCGTCCAGCGGGACTCTTAGCGTGAACGGGCAGAATGGGGGGACAACTGTTAAGATCGATGCAACTCAGTACCGGACAGGTATAAGCCCTGATCTGGGGAACAGTGATAATGCGACAATTCCCGTTGGTGGGGGAAGTTTCACTCTCCCGACAGCCCCTAACCATATTTATATCACGGTCACTACCGGTACAACGAGGTATACGAATCCCTCTCCTGTTCCGCAGAAGTCAACAATTGGATTATACAACAGTTCGAAAAACTCATGGAATATTACCATCTCTGCAGTGCCAGTGGTTGATCTCAACGCTACAAACTCGAAATACACGACGAATATTGTTGTCAATTCATCAATCACGAAATTGATTGGCACTCAGAGTTTACCCGTTTCAAGAGAACTTACTATAAAAACAGATGCTGATCCTAATACCCCATATCCTGTTGATCTCATCGATATTATCAACCAGTTTTATAATCTCGATGCAAACATTACGTATCCTCAGGTTGTTAATACTTTTTCCCAGAATATCGGATCCTCAAATCCGATCGCAATGGCATCGGTACGAATTGAATATGCCTATTCGCCACCTGTGTCATCTTCAACAGTAGTTCCTGCCCATAGCACGGGCTCTCTCGAATACCAGTCTCATAACAATTACTGGATACAGCAGAACTATGTCTACCAGATGGGGGGCGTTTTTGTTACACAAAGTGATGGTGCAGTTGCGAAAATCCCGCCGGAAATTTCTATTACTCGGAGCCCTTCCAATCCTTCTATTGCTCTTATGGAGGTAATGAATATCACCATTAACCCCAGCAGCAGTAGTAGCGTTTCAAGTAATGGTCTTGTGCATGCCGATACATTGTCACAGGTAATAGATGGAAAGGAAATTCCTTCATATGCCAATTCGGATATTGTTACCATTACGATCGATAACTCTGCCAATTCTGCAACACAGGCTCTCACTCCGGCCTGGAATGTAGCAGTAGACAGAATTTGCCTGATTGCACAGAATACCGGAGGAGTTCCTTATACACCTGGAGCAACAAGTTTTGATCCGAATACGAACTGGTTCCTCGTCCAGCATGGGTCGGCATCCAATAATTACCAGACCCGGCTCCAGGTTCGGGGAGGAGGGTCGAATTCCGTGACGTTGATCAATGTACCAGTCAACCTTAATGTTTATGTCGAACCCGAATCATCAGGGGCACAACCAGGGGCCTGACACCCAGCCTGCCCTGGGTGAATGTTAATAACCGTCTGCGATAATGGGGGACTCAGGTATAGCCGCATTCTTCACAGTGAAAAAGAAAGAAAATAGCAGGAGCGAGGCACCTATGAACAGGCGAGGGCCAGAACCTTCGAACGACTATGGAGCATCTGAAGTAATCGGGATTATACTTCTTGTATCGATGATAGTCCTCGCATTCGGCATCGTGAGCCTTGTCCTGGTATCCCAGCCTCAGAAAACGCAAATCCCGGAAATAAGTGCGGTGATTGACAATATCACAAACCAGTCTACCGGGCAGAACTATGTGTATATCACCCACAGCGGCGGGGATGCCTTAAAAGGCGGCGAATATCTCATCTTCGTAAATAATATCGACAGGACCCCGCTTATCGCAGGCAATGGTGCTCTGGACTGGAACGTCGGAGACATTCTGACTGTTCCCATGGGTAACGAGACACCGGGCCTTGTACAGATTTATTATCGTGGGCCGACGGAATCCGATCTCCTCGTCGAGCATACGCTATCATCTATTACTCCGGTTCCAACGACTATTTCTCCGCCAGTAATAACCGGAGTCTCACCGGCAAATGGCCCTCTTTCCGGCGGCACCCCTGTCATGATTTCCGGTTTCGGGTTTGATGGCGTAATGGTTGTACGGTTCGGGCCAATAGTCGCAACGAATTTCACGGTATTATCAGACAACACGATTATTGCCAGTTCACCTCCCGGTTCGGGTACCGTCGATATAGCTGTCACTTCCCCAAGTGGTACCAGCGCTGTATCAACGGCCGACCGGTTTACCTATGTCCCACCCCCTACATTCACGAGCGTGAGCCCGGCATCAGGCCCGGTTTCGGTGCAGACCACGGTAACCATCTCGGGAACTGGATTTACCGGTGCAACTGCAGTAACGTTCGGGGGAACCCCTGCTGTTTCGTTTGTGGTGAATTCCGATACTTCGATCACAGCGATCACGCCGGCCAGAACATCCGCTGGCCCGGTAACCATAATCATCACGGCCCCCGGAGGATCCGCGACCGGAACGAACGCCTTCACGTATAACAACATAACCGTTAAAAGTTTTACGACCGTAGGAACCTCTTCCTGGACGGTACCTCAGGGTGTCTCAACCATTGAATACCTCGTAGTTGCCGGTGGCGGCGGCGGAGGGCGTTACGGTGGAGGAGGAGGTGCAGGCGGATTCCTGTCCGGTAAATTATTCGGCCTTTCAGGCTCTCAGTCAGTAATTGTCGGTAGTGGGGGGGCGGGATCTAAAAGTTCTGCAACGGGCACAAGTGGAGGAAACTCCGTATTCGCAACCATTACCGCAGCCGGTGGCGGCGGGGGTGGAAGTGGTGGTGGCTCAGCGTTCAGTGGACTTTCTGGAGGATCTGGTGGTGGTGCTGTAAATACCGGTGCGGCCGGAATCGCATCACCACCGGGCCAGGGAAATGCCGGTGGAACAGGAATAAACGGAGGGGGCCATTATATGGGTGGCGGTGGCGGGGGCGCAGCAGCGACCGGCGGAGCTCCAACGGGAACTTCACCGAACTATGTCGGGGGGACAGGTGGCAATGGGATTAGTTCGAACATCACCGGCAATATTCTCACCTATGCCGGTGGAGGTGGTGGTGGCGGGTATAAACAAGGCAGTTCAACTGGAGGCAGCGGAGGCTCCGGTGGCGGAGGCGGCGGTGCTGTTGGTGCAAAGGCAGGAACCGCAGGGACTGCAAACACCGGTGGAGGAGGCGGTGGAGGGGGGAACACTGGAAACGGAGGCAACGGTGGTTCCGGTATAATCGTCATCAGGTATTATTAGTCCTGATGCAGAGATAACGCCCAGAAATGTGATATATTCTCACAAAGCAAAAGCAATACGAAAATATTAATTGCCTGTTGCCTGCTCATCAGCCTGCACAACGAGGTCTGCGAACGTCGAGAGCTGGGTGACCAGTGCGGGGTCGAGCCCCTTTTCAACGGCGAGCAGCACACCGGAAACATCGTACAGCCTGAGCTTATTCGTCATAAAGTGGATAAACTTCGAGATCGTAACCGAAGGCGAGTAGAGGAGCATCGTGGAGACATCATCGAAAAACAGGCATTTTTTCTGACTGGGAACAGTCTTTAAGAGTTCGGTGATGACGATCCCGATATCGGTCAGGTTGCCGGGGTTCGAGATGTAATGGCACTGCGTATCGGCAGAATCCACGGGACCCCCTGAGTATTTTGTTACCGCGTCGACCACGTGCACCTGGGAGAGGTTGATCCCCGCAGCCGTATAGGTCCTCCGGATTACCATGTTCGGGAGAGTGACTGAGAGGAGGATCACCGAATAATCATTCGTGGTCATCTCCCTCATCACGTCCAGGTTTACCTGGCGCAGTTTCCGCGACTCAGCAAGCAGCAGGACGATCCTGCTCTCTTCCAGCGTTTTGATCGAAAAAACCATGATGGGACTATCGGATCAGGTATTTCCTGTACGCATCCGGGATGGACGAAAAACCTTCCATAATTGCCTGGTTCAGGTCCCGGAGGTTTGCTACGATCTGCTCTGCATTCCTGATCTGGGTCTGCAGCTGGAGGCGGATCTCCTCTTCGGAAACGTCCCCGGCCCCGATCTGGTCCCTGACATCGGAGAGACGATCGGCGATCATCTCTACAGGGTTCTTGAGCCGCATCGCCGTTTCAGCTATATAGGATATCAGGGCTTTTTCCGTCTCCCTCTGTCTCGTGAGGTCTCTTGCAATCGTGGCAATCCCGACGATTTCGTTCTGGGAATCCCTGATTGGGGAGAGAGAGAGTGAGACCTCGACCTCGGAACCATCTTTTTTCAGCCTGAATGCATCGAAATGTTGCTGGTACTCTCCTTTCATTACCCGTTCCATCACTTCGTCCAGCGCCTGGACGCCGTTGTCAGGGACCAGGCGGAGGGCAGGGGTCCCGATGATTTCATCGGCAAAATAGCCGAAAATCCTCTCCGCTCCCTTGTTCCACGTCGTAATGGTATGGTTTAAGCCCTCGCTGATTATCGCATCGTCAGACGATGTGACAATCGCGGCGAGGAGCGCGATCACTTCCTCACCCTTCTTGATCGCGGTAATATCCCTGCTTACTCCGCGGAACCCGAGGAGTTTTCCGTCCTTTGAAAAGTAGGGAACGGCACTCGATTCGATGACCAGTGTCCTGCCGTCCTTGTGGTGCATGTGCGTCTCGACGAGGTGAATTTCCCTGTGATCGACGAGGCTTTCCTCGAATATGTCCCTTACCTTTTTCCCGTCTTCGAACGATATGAATTCCGAAGGGGTATGACCGATCATCTCTTCGGGGCGCAGGCCGAGCAGGGAAACGCTCCGCGGGCTGACGTACTTGAACTTCCCTTTCGCATCGACAAGCCAGATCATATCGTGGATCTCTTCGACGAGCATCCGGTATTTTTCCCGGCTTTCATGGAGTGCCTTCTCGATTTTCTTCTGCTCTGTCAGGTCGATGAAACTCTCTACGAGTACCGGTCTTTCATTCAACGTGATCCTTGCAACACTTTTTATGACCGGTTTTTTCATCCCGTTCTTCGTGACCAGCGTCCGTTCGATACTGTCCATCGTCTCATCGAGATCGGTGATCGGGCATGCCCCCTCTTCATTCGGGCAAATGACTCTGAAACAGGGTTTACCGATGATCTCTTTCTCTGTATGGCCCATCATCCGGAGTGCTGCGGGGTTGATGCCGATCACGTTATGAGTCTCGGCATCGATGATCATCACCCCGGAAGGTAGCGAATCCAGAATGAGACGCAGCCGTTCCTCTGAATTTTTCAGCTCGATTTCTGCCCTCCTTTGTTCGACAGCCCGCTTTATTTTATGGGAGAGCGAGAGGAACTCGGATTTCGGATCTCCTGCCCGTATGAGATAAAACGATGCCCCGTTATTGATCGCATCCGACGCAACCTGCTCCTGCCCTTTTCCCGTAAACAAAATAAATGGTGTCTGGTCACCTGACGATCGTAGTATTTTTAAGAACTCTATGCCATTCATTTCCGGCATATCATAGTCCGAGACGATCACATCGTACGAACGGTCCTTCATTTTTTCGAGTGCTTCGCGGGCTGAAGAGGACGTGTCCACCGAGATATTTTTATTTTTTTTCAAATATATCCCGGTAATTTCCAGCAGCGAAGGGTCGTCATCTACGAGCAGGACAGATATCATAAGAGCCTCCTTAATCACCTTGACTGTATCATACTTCAGATAATCGAAAAAGTGTTCCCTCGTTCTTAAATAGCTATCCAATGGTTGTCGGTAATTCCTCATGAATCAATCTGCCCTGTCAACCCTGTCCCGGCCGGCATCTGCCTGAATAGTTTTTTCGCTCCCACCCGGAAAATGACCCGGATTATCTGATAATCATCGTTCTCATACAAACCCAGCGGAAAGTTGCCGGTACCCGGTTCCAGGGCGTTAGAACGCAGATTTTAAAATGACTCAGGGTAAGGCTGAAAAAAAAAATAGATCGGTTATTGTTTGATTACAATATGGTAGGGACTCGGGAGTTTGTGCCCTCCATGTTTGAGGGCTTCCTTGCATTTGTCAACATACTGCGATGTCGTAAATACCGTGAAGATCCTCTGTTTCGGTTCTACCCGGGCTGCAGTTCCCACTGCCTTACCAAAGGCAAGACGCATCCCTTCTGAAACACGGTCTGCCCCGGCTCCTGTTGCCTGTTTGTTTTCACGGAGCACGTGATGGGGATACACTCTCAGTTTCATATGGAAGTTTGCCCTTCCGACGTCTTTCATCAGCCGCCTGTTGATTGCAATACGGGCTGCTTCGAGGGCCGTATGCCGTATCTGGCAACATTCGTCTACGATGAGGTGAGTTTCGACCGGGAAGTCCTGCGAGAGATTGCCCATTTCGAACTGCACAATCTTGCTACCCGGTACACCGCCCATATATTCCCTGCGGGTGTACGCTTTCTTTGCAAGATTCCGATACATCTTACCTGGTTTTCGTACCATTGTCTAGAACTCCGAATTCCTGTTCGTTCTTTATAAAAAGGAGATATTCGCTATTAAAACTTACTGGACTATCGCGTGTTCGTCGATTAAACTCAATACATAGCGGCGGATTTTGGCGAAGTCCGGGCTTGTACGGTCCCTGGGCCTCGGCAGATCGATGGCCACGATCTCCTTGATCTTTCCCGGCCTGCTCGTGAGCACCATGATGCGGTCGGCCAGGAAAACAGCCTCGTCAACGCTATGGGTAACGAAAAGGATCGTCTTCCTGGTCTTTTCCCAGATTTTAAGGATCTCGATCTGGAGCATGTTCCGGGTCTGGGCATCGAGTGCTCCGAACGGCTCATCCATGAGGAGAACCGATGGATCGATCGCGAGTGCCCTTGCTACCGCCACGCGTTGCCGCATGCCCCCGGAAAGCTCGTAAGGATAGTTATCCCCGAATTCCCGGAGACCGATCAGGTCGAGGTACGATCCGGCCACCTTCATCCTCGTCTCCCTGTTCACGTCCTGAACCTCGAGCCCGAATGCGATGTTCTCGATTACCGTCCGCCAGGGATACAGGGAATAGTCCTGGAAAATCATCGCCATCTTCCGGCCCGGACCGCTTACAGGCTCATCATCGATTGTGATCGAACCTTCGGTCGGCGGTTCGAGGCCTGCAATCATCCGGAGAAGTGTCGTCTTACCACACCCGGATGGTCCGAGGATACAGAGGAATTCCTCATCCAGCACAACGGTGCTGATATCCAAAAGTGCCGGGGATACCTCGTTCCGCTGCAGGAACACCTTGGATACGTGATTGATTTCAAGTTTCATCGATCGAGCTCCCGCCACATGAATTTTTTCCGCTCAACGAGTTTGAAGAGGAAATCCACCCCGATGCCGATGATACCGATGACAATGATCCCGGCGATAATCACATCGACTTGGCTCCAGTACCAGGAATTTATAATGAGGTACCCGATACCTGAGTTCGTACCCGGCATCATCTCCGCTGCAACCACGCACATCCATGCAATGCCAAACCCGACCCGCAGCCCCGTCCAGATCGTTGGCAGGGCTCCGGGAAGGACAACTTTTGAGAGGACCTGGCCCTCCCGTGCACCCAGGGTCACCGCCGCTTCGACCCAGGTTTTCTTGATGCTCTTCACGCCGTCCAGGGTATTGAGAAGCACAGGGAAAAATGCCCCAATGGCTATGATGAAGACCATTGCGGTCAGGCCGATCCGAAACCAGACAAGAGCGAGGGGGACCCAGGCAAGAGGGGGGATCGGACGGAACATCTGCACCGCCGAATCGAAGAAATCATGGACCCTTTCCGATCGGCCCATGACGATCCCGAGCGGGATGGCGATAAGGCAGGCCACGGAAAATCCAAGGATTACCCTGCCAAGACTGATCAGGGCATTGCCGAGCAGGCTGCCGCTTCCCTGTATATCGGAGACCGGATGGAGAAGTACTTCAAGGACGGAGGCAATATCGGGGAGGATAAAGGGATTGTTTATAAGGGTGGATAGCACTGCCCACAGGACGATAATAATGAGCGGGAGTGCTATTTTTAAAAAAGGAAAGGATTTTAAAAATCCCTTCAACATGAAACCCATGTCTAATATATGGAGTGTTTCTGTCTCATGAAACTTCTTTTACCGTGACACCACTTGATTCGAGGGCAGCTTTAAGCATAACATCCTGGATTGAACCCTTGGAAGGTGCTGCAATCTTTAAGGGTTTGCCGCTTGCCGACCTCTGTGCCGCCCAGTTCATGAAGCTGTTCCAGTCGGTGCCTGGGGAATTGATCGCCGAGACGAGCCCGGACCCCTCGGTATTGATCGGCATCAGGATATGGATTGGCGACCCCTTGTCGATCGAAGCGAGTGCCGGAGGTACTCCTGCGTAGCCCATAACAACGGATCCGGTGGCCTCGACCTGCATGAGCTGGGGGCCTGCATCGGCCGGGACCAGGTGGATTTCGGCGACCGGCACCCCATTCACGATCAGGTCTGCGACATCGGGCCTTGCGGCAGTGAGATCCCGTGGTTTTAACGCAATTCCATAGGTGTCATTGAAATATTGCCATTCCTTGACTGCGATCATGATCGCTCCGCCATGCATATCCCCTTTCAGGTAGCCGATCCCGACCGGCTGGCTCAGTTTCGCCGGCGTAACGATCTTATTGTTCTTGATCATTTCCTGAGCGTTCGTATACGGACCAAAGTTGAAGAGGACGCTGTTCATGTCGGCAACGCTGGCGTTCTTCAGCTTACCGTTGATGTAACCGAGTGCGATCTGCGTGGCGGTGAAATTTTTCGTCTGACTGATCCACTGGGGTGTCGGATCGGTGGTGTAGCGTACCGTCGGGATGGCGTCTTTTAATACCTGCGTTGAGGAAACCGACACATTTCCGTAGGTGAAATTGCCACTTCCGGCAAGGAATTCAGCTAAATCCACCGACGCTTTGTCAGGGTTATCAGTTAAAAACTTGTTGGCAAGAATGGTCTGGGCAGCCATGGCATTGACGAAATCCGGGTTAGAGGCGACGAGGTCGTCCCTTGCCGTCAGGACGCAGCAGGGGTGGTTGTTCCATTCGTTATCGGGAGGCAGGTTCTGCGAATAGGTGACAAGCTGGCCGATCTTTGCATCGGTCGCAATCGAAACGAACGGCTGCCAGGCGATGTAGCCATCGATCTGATTCGTACTGATGAGGACCGGCATGGGCCCCACTCCGCCTGCATAGAGGATATCGACTTCTGTCGCGTTGGTATTCGGTCCCTTCCCGGCTTGTTGTACGCAGCCTGCGGAAAGAAATACCAGCAGGACTGCAATACCCAATACAAGGAATCCAGTGATCTTTTTCATGTCTGTATCTCTCGTCCTGTCGATATTTAAATATGTACTTTAGGGGTATTTTTATTATACAATTGTAAATTATTTCTCGTAAATTCTCTACTATATTACATACAAAATATTATTAATGTCCAATAATTGCGGGATTTTGCAGAATATTTATGTGACAGAAGGCACATTTTTATAATTAATTGTCCTTATTGTATCTTTGAAATGGTACAGACCGACCCAATCGACCGGCTGATGCGGGCAGCCCTCCTATCTGACGAGGAGTTTATCGCAGTCCTTAACGATATCCTTAAAAAGGATTTGAGGATTACGATACGGGAACTGTCGCAGGAAAGCGGCATCGCCCAGAGCTCCCTTTACAAAATCCTCCACAGCAGGCGTTCGCCGAACCTTTCGACATTGCGTGCCATCGTACGCGCACTCCGAAGGTACTACCGGCATAATGAAGAAGAATTCATCGGGCTGATCGCCGCACGCCCGGTGCTGGATGTCGTCGTCGAGAGGACAACCGAGGTCGAGGGCCACCGCATCAATATACGCGAATATCCGGTACACACAATGGAAGATGCAATTATCGCGGCGGTACGGGCTGAACGGGAAGGGGCGGTCGCAATTGTCTGTGCACCGATCGTCAGCAGCGTCATCGAGCAGCTCGTCCACATACCGGTTGCAACGATTATCCCGAGAGACTCAGTTCAGAGAGCGATCGAGCTGGCTTCCAGAAAGGCGTGGCTTTAATCTCATTCAGATGCCCATTCTTTTATGAGTTGGAATGCCTGATGCATGAAGATGTCATACGACGCGGTAGGTTATCTGGTGAGAGATCGGAAGATCTGAAATCATTTCTTTCATCGATGGAGGCTGATAAATGCATTGCAAAGGAGGACATCCTTGTCGACATTGCACACCTCCTCATGCTGTACCGGCAGAAAATTATCGCACCTGAACACGCAAAGGCCCTGATGAAAGCACTGCTGGTCCTGCAAAACAAGGGTATACCCGATGCAGCTTTCGATGACCGGTTTGAAGACATCCATGCAGGAATCGAGTCGCTATTGATCTCGACGGCAGGTGAGGATTCGGGTGGCCGGCTCCATATGGGAAGGTCGAGGAACGACGAGGTTGCCGCATGCATCCGGATTCGGTTGCGTAACGAGCTTCTTGGCCAGATGAGTCAGGTCAATGGACTGAGGGCAGTCCTCCTTGACCTCGCGGAGCAGCATCTGGAAACGGTGATGCCGGGTTTTACCCATTTCCAGCCGGCTCAGCCGACCACGCTCGCCCATTATCTTATCGCGTACGAACAGGCATTTTCCCGCGATTTCGAACGCTTCTCCAGCGTCTATACCAGGATAAATAAGAGTCCGCTCGGCTCTGCAGCATTCGCATCGACCGGGTACCCCGTCGACAGGGAATATACTGCATCAGTGCTCGGCTTCGATGGGATTGTCCAAAATACTATGGATGCGGTGGCGTCCCGCGACCAGGTGCTCGAGGTGCTCGCAGATTATTCCCTCCTCATGACCACGATTTCCCGGTTGTGCGAGGAGCTGGTCGTATGGAGTTCACCATTCTTCGGATTTGTCGTGCTCGGCGAGCCGTTCTGTTCGACGAGCTCCATCATGCCCCAGAAAAAGAACCCCGACACTGCCGAGATCATGAGGGGAAAGTCGGGGTCGGTAATGGGAGCGTTCACTGCCGCTTCCATGATTGTGAAAGGGCTTCCGATGAGCTACAACCGCGACCTGCAGGAGCTGAACCCTCACCTCTGGAGGACGGTACGAGATATTTCGGCAAGTATCAGATTATTGTCTGCCATGCTCGCGACGGCTTCGTTTAACCGTGAACTGATGAAGGAGAAAGCAGGAGAGGGTTTTTCCACCGCAACCGATCTCGCCGATTTCCTTGTCAGGGCCTATGACCTGCCATTCCGGAAAGCCCACAGCATCGTCGCACGTGCCGTGAGTACCGGGGCAATTACCCTTGAAAGCCTCGACCGTGCATCCGAAGAATTTTTGCATACAACGCTCACGGGAAGAGGGTTTACCGAGGAACAGTTGACGGCGGCCCTCTCGGTTACCGGCAGCGTCGCGGCCAGGAACATCCCTGGGGGGCCTGCGCCCAGCGCAACTTCCCGTGCAGTGAGTTATTCGCGGGAACAACTCCTGAGGGAGAACGATCTCCTCGAATCGCGGAAGTTGTCGGTATCGCGGGCGATTGGGCGCCTGATCGGTGACGCGGGGAGGCTTGTGACATGATGGAGCCCCTGGAGACCGGGGATCTGCTGGAATGCGATTTCGGGGGAGTGACGCTTCGGGGGACCTTCATCACCGTGCGTGACGGAAAAACCGTTGTAAAACTCGACAGCGGCTATAATATAGGGATAGGCAGGGAGTGCTGCCGCAGAATCGATCGTCCTGTACCTGTCGAAAGGGCCGCAGGGTCCGCTGTCCAGGACCCGAATCTTCCCGTCCTTTCTATTATATCGACTGGTGGGACCATAGCAAGCCGTATCGATTACCGCACCGGTGCTGTCACCAGCCAGTTCGATGCCGACGACATCCTCAGGGCAATTCCCGGGCTCTCTGCCATTGCGCAATACCGGACGCGGCAGCTTTACACGATACTTTCCGAGAACATGACGCCGGTCATCTGGCAGGAACTGGCAAACGCGGTTTATGAGGAGATCAGGGACGGGGCGACCGGGGTTATCGTGACTCACGGGACCGATACGATGGCTTACAGTGCTGCCGCGATAAGTTTCATGCTCGACACACCCGTCCCGGTAATCTTCGTGGGGTCACAGCGGTCGGCAGACCGCCCGAGCAGCGACAACACCATGAATGCGCTCTGCAGTGCGGCGGCAGCGGTAAGCAATCTCGGAGAGGTCGCCGTCGTCATGCATGCCTCTACCAGCGACGATCGGTGTGCGATTCACAGGGCAACCCGGGTAAGGAAAATGCATACCTCCCGGCGTGACGCGTTCCGGAGCGTCGGATCAAATCCCCTTGGCTACGTCGAATACCCCTCCCTTGAAGTGCAGTTGTCAGACGATGCAAAAACAAGGACGACCTGCAATCCGCGGATCAGGCCTGCCCTCGAAGAGAACTGCCGTCTGATATATTTCTACCCGGGCATGACACCCGGTATGCTTCCCGGGCCAGGTGAAGTCGACGGCCTGGTGCTGGCAGGTACGGGACTCGGGCATGTCAGCACAGAATGGATCCCTGTACTAGGGCGGCTCATCGACAACGGAACCGAGGTGATGATGACGTCACAGTGCCTGCACGGGCGCGTGTGCGACCGGGTCTATGACACGGGACGCGACCTGATCGATATCGGAGTCATCGAAGGAGAGGACACCCTGCCGGAAGCGGCTCTCGTAAAAATGATGTGGGTGCTCGGGAATGAAAAAGACCGGGAGGCGCGGAGAAGGTTGCTCGCTTCGGACCTGAAGGGGGAATACAACGGGAGGTCTTTCCATGGATTATGAACAATGCGGGCTTCTGGCCGGGATCGAAATCCATCAGCAACTCGATACTGACGAGAAGCTGTTTTGCCGGTGCCCGACCCTGCTTCGGAAGACCGAGGAGCACAGTGGTGAGTTCCACCGTTATCTCAGAGCGACAGAGAGCGAACTCGGCGAGATCGACGATGCGGCAAAGGAAGAGATGAAGAGCGAGAGAAAATTCACCTATTATACATACGATACCACATGTCTCGTCGAGAATGACGAGGAACCCCCGGCTCCGCTCAACCATGAAGCGCTCGGGCTAGGCCTTACCATCGCAAAGATGTTTTGCATGACGCCGGTAGAACAGATCAACACGATGCGAAAGCTCGTCATTGACGGTTCGAATACCAGCGGGTTCCAGAGGACAGCCCTCATCGCGCTCAATGGAAAACTCCCGAACGGCGGCCGTATCGAAACGCTCTGCCTTGAAGAAGAAGCTGCCCAGCGGGTGAAAGGTGATACCTTCTCCCTTGACAGGCTCGGGATCCCGCTTGTGGAGATCACAACGTCACCCTGCATGCACTCTCCTGAAGAGGTCAGGGAAACCGCGTGGTACCTTGGCATGGTCCTCCGCTCGACAGGAAAGGTCAAACGCGGACTCGGGACGATCAGGCAGGACATCAATGTCTCGATACGGGACGGAGCACGCGTCGAGATCAAAGGTGTCCAGGAACTCGACCTCATACCCGAAGTGGTGAAACGTGAAGTCCTTCGCCAGCAGAACCTGATCGGGATCAGGACCGAGCTTCATTCACGAAGTGCCGTCGTCGACCGGGAGCACCACGACGTAACATTACTGTTCCGCGATACCAAGTCCGCGATCCTGAAAAAGGCGAAACAAATTATTGCCATCCGGCTCAAAGGGTATGGCGGTCTCGCAGGGCGCGAAATACAACCTGGGCGGCGGCTCGGGACCGAAATGTCGGATTATGCAAAGAAATGCGGAGTCGGAGGCATATTCCATACCGACGAACTTCCTGCTTACGGTATAACCGGTGAAGAGACCGAAAAGCTCCGTTCTACCCTCGGTGCGTCGGAACATGACTGCATCGTCCTCGTGGCCGGATCACCGGCACAGGCGGTATGTGCCGCCAACCAGGTGATAAGGAGGGCCTTGCTGGCACTTTCCGGGGTTCCCGAAGAGACGAGAAAGATGCTCGAAGGCGGGAGCACGGCCTACATGAGGCCGCTTCCCGGTGCAGCCAGGATGTACCCGGAAACGGATGTGCTGCCCGTTCTTGTCGAGAAATCCCGCTGGGACAGGATCCCGCTGCCCGAACTCCTCACGGAAAGGGCAGGGCGGTTTACCAGGGAACTCGGCCTCGACGAAGGCCTGGCCCGGCAACTTGCGTTTTCCGAGCGGCTCCCCTTGTTCGAGCGGGCTGTTGCCGAAAAGATCAACCCCGGCCTTGCCGCAAGGACCGTCCTCGCCACGTGGAAAGAACTCGCCAGGGACGGCGTGGACCTGACCGGGGTAACGGACGACCAGGTGATCGGCGTGCTTAAGTCCGTAGAATCCGGTAAAGCAGCGAAGGAGGCTGTTCCCGACCTCCTGAGGACTGTCGCTTCCGGCATCTCTGTAAACGAAGCCCTTGAACAATGCGCTCCGCAGATCGGCAATGACGAGTTGCAGGGCCTCATTGCAAGGATAGTGGACGACCGGGCAGGTTTTGTCCGGGAACGCGGTATGGGGTCGGTCGGGCCGCTTATGGGAGTCGTTATGGAAACGGTGCGGGGTTCGGCAGACGGCAAAGTTGTCAGCGAACTCTTGAAGAGGGAAATTACCCGGGTCCTTTCTTCATGAATTTTTTCTGAAAATATCACGATAAGTGTGGAGTGGCCGGGAACGGGCGAAACTTTAAGAAGAATCCTAAAGAAATAAGGTAAGGAGTTTTTCAAATGGGCAAAACAGGGATCACCCAATGGGTACAGGTAAAAGGTGTAAAAGGCCAGATAAGGCTTGTACCGAAATCGGAAGGAGAATTGAAGAGAGCCGGGCCGAACCAGCGGTTCAGGGCAGGAGCCACCGTCAAGAAGCTCGAGCAGCTTTCCGGGGACCAGGGCCGGCCGGGAGGCCGGGGTGGACGCGGACGCGGCGGTGGAAGGGGGAGGGACATGGCTCACCCTCAGGACTCGATCGTCCGGAGAGCGATGCGCCGGGCGAAAGTTTCCGTCATGGGTGCGAAACAGAAGTCAGCCCGTTAATTGGTAATATTCCGATATCGATGAGGCCGATTGGGTTAACCCATGAGGCCTGTCATTTTTTCAGTCCAAAACTATCTTGTATCAGGGGGAATTCTATTGAATATGGATCCTAAATCTGCTGTTGTAAGTTACCAGTTTGCAGAGCGGGCAAAAAGCGAACTGATCGTCTGCTCGCAACTGGTCGTGGCCCTCGGAGGTTTCCAGAAAACAGAGCAGGCCGGTGGTCGCAGGATGCTGGTCCTTGTTCTCGAGGCCGTACGGTCAGAACTTGAATTCGCATGGAAATCTACGGAGCGGTCGGAATTCCGCAAGGCTGCAGACCTGCTTTCCGAAGCGATCAGCCTCACAGAGAGCGATGATTTCGACACGGCTGCACTCCGCCTGAGCGGGGCGGTATCGGCATCGACGACCGTTGCACAGGAATCCTGGCAGGTACTCAACGAGCATGGACTCCTCTGAATTCCAGGACTTCCTGACGACCCGTACTTCGGTCAGGGACTATTCCGGCGATGAGATGGGGGACGACGCTATAGTCTTTATCCTGGATTGTGCTAATACCGCACCGAGTGCCGGGAACCTCGAAGCCTGGGATGTCGTCGTGGTCAGGGATGCCGAACAGAAGGAAGTCCTCGCAGGAGCTGCGTTCGACCAGAACCACGTAAGGGATGCACCGGTCCTGTTTGTCGTCTGTGCCAACTATGTCCGTTCCATGTCCCGGTACGGGGACAGGGGAATCCTGTACGCAGTACAGGATGCCACGATCGCCTGCACGTACATGATGCTCGCAATCCATTCGTTGCGGCTCTCGTCATGCTGGGTCGGGGCCTTCGACGAAGACGAAGTGCGGGACATTTTAGCTCTTCCGTCACATATCAGGCCCGTTGCCATATTGACTGCCGGGACGGGGAGGTCCAAGACCGGTCTGACCGGTCGCATGGCTGTCGGCGAACACGTGCACATGGACACTTGGTGAAAACAGGGAAATTTCGAAAAAAGAACATAGGAGTTGAAAGAATTTGCCCGATTATCTCGTGACCCTTGAGTCCGCGTGGATCATCAAAGACGTGAAGTCTCTCGACGATGCAATCGGCATCGCGATCTCCGAGGCAGGGAAGCGCTTAAACCCGCAGGCCAAATATGTTGAGGTGGAAGCAGGTATCCTCGAATGCCCCTTTTGCGAAGGAGAGCTGAACAGCGCGATTGTGGTCGCTGATACGGCACTCGTCGGACTGTCCCTCGAGATGAAGGTTTTCCGGGCTGAAACACCTGAACATGCGTCGAGGATAGCCAGATCGGTCATCGGCAAGGCTCTTCGCGACGTCCCCCTCACGGTGAAGGACGTGCAGGAATTATGATCACGGTCGTCGGTCACACGGCTATCGATCATATATCCCGGGTCCCCATGTTTCCTCCGGTAAACGGCTCGATCAATATCACTGACAGGAAGGTATATTTCGGGGGCGGGGCGGCGAATATTGCCGCCGGCATCGCGGTGCTCGGAGAAGAGTGCACGCTTTTGAGTGCCGTCGGCGGCGATTTTCCTGGCAGCGATTATGAGAAATGGATGGACAGGATAGGAATCACCAGGCAGTTATTCCTGGTCCCAGATGCAAATACAGCCACGGCATTCATGTTCACCGACGAGAAAGGCGATCAGATTACCTTCTTTGAATGGGGGGCATCTGTTGCATTTTCAAGGGAGGAGGCACCGGCTCTTCCCTTCGTTCATATGGCTACTGCTGACCCGGAGTTCAACACGAAAGTTGCGGAGAGAAGCGAATTTTCCTCCTTCGACCCGGGCCAGGACCTGCACCGGTATACAAAAGAACAGCTTGAAACAATTCTCGATCATATCGACATCCTTTTCGCAAACCATCATGAAATCCAGGGGATGGAGAAGATCCTTTCAAGGACCGAGAAAAATATCGTGACAACGGTGCCGCTTGCGATCGTCACGATGGGCCGGGGCGGGAGCACCCTCTACCGTGAAGGTCGCGCCGAAAAACCTGTTCCTGTTGTGCCGGTTTCGATGGCAGACCCTACCGGTGCCGGGGATTCCTATCGTGCCGGATTCCTGACTGCATTCACCCGTGGTTACGATCCCCTGACCGCCTGCCGGGTTGGAACGGTTACCGCATCGTTTGTCGTGGAAAAAACCGGATGCCAGACAAATCTCCCCACATGGGGCCTGATGAAGGAGCGGTACAAGGCAACATTCGGAGATTTCCCGGAAATAACTTAAACATTGCAATGTCCTGTTAAATTTCTTGATCTTTCCTTAAAGCGTCATTTTGACAGTGAGGGTTTCACCCTTCCCTACCCTCCCCGACAGGACAGCCAGTGGACAGGATAGATCTGAAAATCAGGAATTAATCGAGCTTCCATACCGTCATATCGCAACCGGGGACGCTGCCGCGGCAGGGCGGAGCCCTCGGAGCTCCGGGTTATGGGAGTTCACCAAAGTCCATGAAAAACATTTTTTCCGGGACCGGAAACCATCTATATCAGTCCCCGGAATAAAAAAGGCCTGGCAGACTTCCTACCTGCAGCGTAATGACTGCCAGTTTTTTGTTGCCCCGCATCTTCTGCAGACAGGAACCCCGTTCACTACGGCTATATTGTGGTTCTGGTTGCAGGTGCTGGTAGAGAATACCGTCGGCAGGCCCGTTCTCCCGCATTTCCTGCAGGTGATCTTCCCGGTGATCATGGCGATGTCGTGACGGCCCACACACGGCGACGAATTAAATCCCCCGGTCAGGCCGCATCTCCTGCACATGAATTTACCGGCATAGTCTGTAATTTCGTGCGTACCTGTACATGGGCCGGAAAGTCCGCTGGTCAGGCCGCATTTCGTGCACATTGTTGTGCCTTTCCGGGTCACAGTGTTATGTTCCACGGACGATCATTCCTGCCAGACCATTGCTCCTGCCTGCTGAAGAAGTACTCTGCCATACCGGAACCCGGGCCATGCGGCGGCAGTCACCGGAAAAATCCGGGGGCAAGAATTAACTCCTCCCGATGAGAGGAGGATCTCCTATGGTGCCGGACCGGAAGGAGAACATGGATCACCCCTCAGTCGTTACGTACGTGGACCAGTTAGAGAATGAATCGGTGAATGAATCGTTTGACAAGGCCCTTTCCCTTATTGTACCTCGTCTCGGGGAGACCCATCCATTGTATATCGGGAACGAAGAGGTAAGGTCCGGATCCCTGTTCGAAGTCGTTTCGCCGTTCGACAGGGACTTACTCATCGGTTCGTTCCAGCAGTGCGAACCCCTCCAGATCGACCGGGCCGTTTCTGTCGCTAACGTTGGGTTCGAGACATGGGGAAGTTTTTCCTGGGAAAAGCGCACCAGAATCCTTGAAAACGTTGCGGGGTACCTCGAAAGCTGGAAATTCGAACTGGCTGCCATCATTACCTGCGAATCGGGAAAACCACGGTACGAGGCAATCGCAGAGGCTGGCGAAGCCGTTGAGCTTATCAGGTACCACTGCAGGGTGTTTCGCGACCATGACGGGTTTAATTCATCGCTCCTGCCCGAGAGTGAACGTGCCGAATGCAAAAGCGTTATGCGCCCTTACGGGACGTTTGCCATCATCTCGCCCTTCAACTTCCCCCTGTCCCTGGCGACGGGGATGGCATGTTCGGCGCTCCTCACGGGAAACAGCATCATTATAAAACCTGCAAGTGCCGCTCCCCTATCATGTCTCTGGTTGTACCGGGCGTGTATCAGGGGCGGAGTCACCCCTGATGCCGTCCACTATCTTACCGGGTCAGGGGAACAGTTCGGAGAAGCGATCACGGGAAACCCAGGTATCGCCGGTATCGCCTTTACGGGGTCGCGCGACGCCGGAAGACGGCTGAACCTGATGTTTTTGGAACGGCAGCCGTACCAAAAACCGATTATCCTGGAACTGGGAAGCAAGAACCCGGTGATCGTGACCGGGAATGCAGACATTGAAAAAGCTGCCGGGGGTGTCGTAAGGTCTGCGTACGGGTATTCGGGCCAGAAATGCAGCGCGGCTTCACGCGTGTACGTTCAGGAAGAAGTCGCCCGACAGTTCATTGAGCGGCTGCGGGAAAAAACCGAGGCCCTTCATATCGGCGATCCGCGTACTCGTGATATACTCGTCGGACCCCTGATCGATCGACGTGCTGTTGAACACTACAGGGAGGCCGTCTCAGTCTCCCTGAAAGCCGGTGCAACAGTCGTTACCGGTGGAAATGTCCTGGCAGGAGGGATATTTGACAAGGGCTGGTTCGTTCAGCCCGCTATTGTGACCGGACTCCCCGAAGATCATCCCCTCGTGAAAAACGAGTTGTTCATTCCCCTGGTCATCGTCAACACGTTCAAAACCCTGGCTGAAGCGCTCCGGAAGGCTAACAACTCGGACTATGGCCTCACCGCAGGGATATTTTCAGAAAATGAAGAAGAAGTGGAGTATTTTTTTGATACAGTCCGGTCCGGTGTCACCTATGCAAACAGGCGGGGGGGTGCGACCACCGGGGCCTGGCCGGGTTCGCAGCCGTTTGGTGGGTGGAACGCAAGCGGTATCACCGGGAAGGGAGTCGGCGGCCCCTGGTATCTTCTTTCCTATCTCCGCGAGCAGTCGAGGACGTGGATCAGGTAGTCCTCATCGGGCAGGCATCGGGTTATTCCCGCTCCGGTTCCCGGTGCCCGGGCAGGCTTGATAATTCCTTCCTGGCCTTTCCGATGGCGACATTGGGCGTGACCGATTTGGGGCATACCTTCGCACAGTTGCTATAGAACCTGCATGCCCACCAGCCATCCGGAGAATCCGCAGAAAGCAGCCGCGAACCGTCACGGCTCTCCCTGGGATCGATGTGGAACCGGTAGATCTTTGCAAGGGCTGCCGGACCCGGGTAACGTGGATTTTCGGCACTGACCGGGCATGCGCTGAAGCACGCGGCGCACAGGATGCAATTGGTGTAAACTTCAAGTTCTTTTACGGCGGTTGGGTCCATCGGTCGCTCATTATCGGGAGCAGGTCCGGCCGGGATGAAAACAGGGCCGAGAAGACGGTAGTGCCGGAAAAATTCCGACATATCCACGACAAGGTCCCTGATAACGGGAAGATTGGGCAGGGGCTCGAGGAGGACCTCGCTCTGCGGATCCCAGGGGACCGCGTTATGTTGTTCAGGAAATGGTGCAAGGCCGGCCTGCCCGGTTTCATGGAAAAGGGAACTGACCTGTGTCCGGCAGGCGAGCCGCGGGACTTTGTTGATGAGCATCCCGCACGTCCCGCACACGGCACCCCTGCACGAGTAACGGAACGTAAGGGTCTCGTCGAACTGCTGTTTTATCTCGGCGAGGGCGGAAAGGACCGAGAGGCCGGGTCTCTCGGGGAGAGTAAAGACGTCGTAATGAGTGTCCGATCCCCCGTTGCCAGACCTGAAGATTTTCAGTTTCATCAGTATACCCGTTCCTTAGGTTCGAACATACCTGCTCTCACGGGCCCATACGTGATGACAACCGATCCGTGTTCAAGTCTGGCAAGGGAGTGCATCATGAACCGGGAATCGTCCCGCGTTGGATAATCGGTGCGGGCATGGGATCCCCTGCTCTCCCTTCGTTCCAGCGCCCCCTTTGCAACGGCCATCGCGAGGAGTACCATATTCTGTAATTCGAATGCCTGCACTATTCCCTGGTTGAAAATCCTGTTTTTGTCCCTGACAACAATATTTTCTGAACGTTCCCCAAGTGATCTGATCATGGTGATACCGTCTGCCATCGTTTCTTCGTCCCTGAAAATTCCAAATCTGGAAAACATGACCTCTTTTAGTTCTGCTCCTAATATGCCGGTATTCTCACCATCCGCACAACCGGCCATATCATCGATCCGGGCATCGATTTTCGAAATTTCTGTTTCCAATGTCTGATCTGACACATTACTCTCCTGCCCGGTTTCACCCGCAATGACTTCGGCAACGTTTTTTCCGAAAACAACAGTTTCAAGAAGGGAATTTCCCCCAAGGCGGTTTGCGCCGTGAACACTGATGCATGCACATTCCCCGGCTGCGTAAAGACCCGGGATCTGCGTCGCACCGTTATTGTCCACATCAATCCCGCCCATTGAATAATGTTGTGCCGGCTGGACCGGGACAGGCTCGTTCACCGGGTCTATCCCGGCAAAGTCTATCGAGATCTGGCGTATTCCCGGCAGTCGGTTCTCGATCAGCTCTTTACCGAGATGCGTCAGGTCGAGGTGGACATAGTCGCCGGGAAAGCCCCTCCCCTGCATTATCTCGGTTTGAATTGCCCGTGCCACGACATCCCTTGGTGCTAGGTCTCCCGATGCAGGGGCGTATCGCTTCATAAAACGTTCGCCGTGCCTGTTGACCAGCACCCCCCCTTCCCCCCTGGCGCCTTCGGATATGAGGATATTAGTGCCGGCGAGCGATGTGGGATGGAACTGCACGAATTCCATGTCTTTTAAGGTTGCCCCGGCACGAAAAGCAAGTGCCGTCCCGTCACCAGTATTGATCAGGGCATTGGTAGACCGGGAATATATCCTTCCAAATCCTCCGGTGGCCATGAGGATCGCCCCGGCGGCGAAGCCATGGACATATCCGGTTTTCTGTTCGAGAGCGGTGCACCCGGCGCAACGGCCGTTCTCAATTACAAGCGATGTTGCGAAGAACTCCTCGTAGACCTGGATCTCCCGCGTGACGAGGTGTTCATAGAGGGTATGAAGAATATTGTGACCGGTCCGGTCTGCCGCGTAGCAGGTTCTTGGGAAACCTGCACCCCCGAAGGGCCTCTGTGCGATTCTTCCGTCGGCTTTCCGTGAGAAGACTGTGCCCATATGTTCCAGGTCGAACACCGTTCCCGGCGCACCCCTGCACATGAGGGCAACCGCATCCTGGTCTGCGAGGTAGTCTGACCCTTTCACCGTATCGAACGCATGTGCCTGCCAGGTATCCGCGCCGGCCCCGTCCGCATTGCCCAGAGCTGCATTAATCCCCCCCTGTGCCGCTACCGAATGTGACCTTAAAGGGTGGACTTTGGAAATGACCCCGACATCGATTCCCCTTCCCGAGACCTCAAGTGCTGCCCTGAGCCCTGTAAGGCCGCCGCCGATGATTAAACAGGCGTGACGATGAATGGGTGGCATTCCATCTTGCCGTACACGGTCCCTGAGAACGCTCGACATCGTGTTCATCATAATCCATCAGGTTCATAAAACCTGCGGTCCCCTGGAGTGCATGCTTCCTGGAATTCCGTAGTAATAATGCAATCCGAATTCGCCGTTTAAATGAATTGGTAATCCCGGACCTTTACCTGTTCCCGACCGGCCGGGATTAACTATTTATAAGAAAAGGTTAATTCACGCCTATCCAAACAGGAGGTCTTCTACTATGGCAGAATCCGTAAAAGCGCGTTTAAAGAAATTCGAACGGGATCACGAGGTATACGTCGATGCTGTGGACGAGAAATCATACTGGATCATCACGGCAAAAATACCCCAGAGTCAGAAGCACGCTCATAGAATGAAACAGTACATAGGGGCAATTAATGCCAGGGGCAGCGTCGTAGTGATCGACAATCCTGTCCTTTCGGAAAATTATCATGTTGAACAATGGGAGAATATCGGTACATTCGACGATTTCCTTGAACGCGGTTTCGAACGGATCCTCGAGGATATCGAGGAATACAAGTCAGGTTCAGGGAAGAGTTGTTAAACCCTGGTCCATCCCTGGTACCTGTCACAATCCGTCTTTTTCCAAGACATTTTAGGATTATCGGGAGCCCGGGTTCCGATTTTTGAGACCGCCTGATCAGGCGGTCATGAACTTTTATCAGCTTCACGGCTGTTATGGAATATTGATAATGTCGGATTTTACCGGTATCATCACGAATATATCGGCCGTTCTTCCCGTTCAGGTCGAACATTACGGGCCTGGAATTTACCTGCTGGTTTTCCTGTCGATCCTCGCGGCCTCGAGTTTCATTATCGCACCATTTCCCGGTAATTCCCTCCTCTTCGTTTCGGGAGCCCTCGCTACCACTCACCAGCTCGATATAGCATGGCTGTTTATTATTTCGGCTGCCGCCGCCTACATCGGTTACGATATAAATTACTGGAGCGGCAGGCTCCTTGGTATTGCGGTCTGCAAACGCGGCTGCCCCCGTATTTTTCTCGAAAAGAACGTTAAACAGTCACTCGACCTTATGAAGCGATACGGTAATGTTTCGATCATTGTGAGCAGGTTTATTCCCGCGGTGAACCTCCCGCCGTTTTTTGCGGGAATGGAGCCGATGAACTACCATCTCTACATCATCGTGAATCTTGTAGGAGCTGTTGTCTGGTCAGGCCTGGTGCTCTCGGTCGGTTACCTTTTTGGTGGAATCCCGATCGTCCAGGTGATCCTGCCGGGTCTTTTCCTTGTGGTAATCGTAATCCTGGCCATATCCCTGGCCTTAGCAGCTGCGATGTTGCTCAAAGTTTACGGGTCTCGCAGGACGAATACTGAATAATCCTGCGTGAACTGTCAATCGCATTATCAAACAAGATCCCGGCACCCGGTTTTGCAGTTGTCCCGGGAATCGATTAATTACCACCGATCGGTCTTCCGGGTCGGTACCTGATGACAGTCGATGCCATGACGTGTCCCGACCGATACCGGCCCCGGAAAAGGGACGGGTCGGAAGGCTGGGTACAGGGAGTAAAAAGATTGTCGTGCGGTATTTTATGGGCCAGGGCGACAGATTATTGTTGCCCGCAGGCCCAATCCTGACCGCGCTCAACAGGGAATACCAGCCCGGTATCAACCTGAAGGAATCGAGGGTAAAATCCCAAAAAATATATACAAATATATAGTTCGGTTATAAGATCTAGGTAAACTTACATATACCAGATTGAAATAATATTTGAATGCTTGGATCTATCCACACGGCATCATGTGATTTGATAGGTCCCGATCAAGGTGGTTGAAATGAAGATGAATAGTACTACAGCTCTGCTTACCATCGGAGTACTCATCCTGCTTGCATTGATTCCTGCAGGTTCGGCGAGTCCGCTGGTGACGTATTATACACCCCATGAGGGTCAGAATAATGCCAATGTGACAATCTATTTTACCGGTAACGGGTTTTTATCGGACTGCACTGCATTCCTTTCGAGGGATGGTTATCCTGATATCTATCCGGTCAGCATTTCATTGTCCAACCAGTCGAATCAATCCGGCCAAACCCTCATCGGTACTTATAATCTCCTCGGTAAGGAGCCGGGGTTATGGGATGTCGTTGTACTGAACACTGATAGTTCCAGCTACGTGATTCCCGATGGTTTCACCATTACCGGCTCACCCCCACCGGCACCGGGAAGTATTTCAGTCAATTCCAACCCTACGGGAGCCTCGATCTTCCTCGACGGGGGAAATACAGGCCAGGTAACGAATTCGCTGCTTTCCGGGGTCACTCCCGGGCCGCACACGGTCCTCCTTAACCTGACAGGATATTACAACGCATCCCAGCAGGTCACGGTCATATCAGGTCAGACAGCGATCGTGTCGATTACCCTTGTAAAGATCCCGCCCCCTCCCCCCACATCAGGGAACATATCGGTTAATTCAAACCCCATGGGAGCCACGATCTTCCTTGACGGGGGAAATACAGGCCAGGTAACGAATTCTCTGTTTTCCGGGATCGCTCCCGGGACGCATACGGTACTCCTGAACCTGACAGGGTATTACAATGCGAGTCAGCAGGTTACCGTCACGGCAGGCCAGACGACACAGGTATTTTTTTCCCTTGTCCCGGTACCCCCGCCTGTCCCGACGAAGGGGAACATCTCTATCGTTTCAAGCCCGTCCGGAGCCATTGTCTATCTTGACGGAGTGAATACCGGCCAGAACACGAATACCGTGCTACCCAATATCGATCCCGGGTCGCATTCGGTGTTGCTGACCCTGGCGGGTTACCAGAACTTCTCCACCCAGATCATCGTTGTTGCCGGCCAGACCACCCAGGTGTATGCGACATTGAACCCGATCCAGCCACCTACGCCGACGACTGGGAACATCTCTGTCAGTTCAAGCCCGGCCGGGGCGCTCATTTTCCTTGACAGCGCAAATACAGGCCAGTATACCAATACAATACTGCAAAACATCAATCCCGGGTCTCATTCGGTCCGCCTGAACCTGAGCGGGTACCAGGACGGGATTGCCCAGGTAACGGTAGTTGCAGGGCAGACCTCCCAGGTCTACATATCGCTCATACCGGCTCCCGGCCCGGTCCCGACTACCGGGAATTTATCGGTAATGTCGAGCCCGACCGGTGCACAGATATCAATTGATGGTTCTACCACCGGACAGACGACCAATGCGGTGGTTTACGGCATTGCTCCGGGGTCGCACGCGGTGACCCTTAGATTGCCGGGCTACCAGGACTTCAATGGCCAGGTCCTCATTACTGCCGGGCAGACCGCTCAGTTATATGCAACGCTCATCCCGATCCAGCCGCCAGTCCCGACTAAGGGAAACATATCGGTCACTTCCTACCCTGCAGGGGCAGTGGTGTACCTTGACGGCGTATATACCGGTCAGACCACCAATACCCTGCTCCAGAACGTCGATCCCGGTTCCCATTCGTTGCTGCTCACCCTGTCGGGGTATCAGAATGCGACAACGCAGGTGATGGTGGTCGCCGGGCAGACTGCCCAGGTCTTCGTATCCTTCAACCCCGTGCCGACACCGGTCCCGACCACCGGGAATATTTCGGTCAGTTCGGACCCGACCGGTGCGACCATCTATCTTGACGGATCGACGACTGGTTTTGTTACGAATGCCCTCCTTACCGGGATTAACCCGGGTTCCCACACGGTCAAACTGACCCTCGCAGGATACCAGGACGTGTCGTCCCAGATTGTAGTGGTTGCCGGCCAGACAACCCTGGTCTTTGCTTCTCTTGCCCCGAATCCGACCAGCGGAAATATCCTGGTCAGTTCGGGCCCGACCGGTGCGACGATCTTCCTCGACGGGAATAATACCGGGCAGGTCACCAACGCCCAACTGAACGGCCTTGCGCCCGGAGTCCACTCAGTTGCACTGTCACTCACCGGGTACCAGAATTTCAATACTCAGGTTACGGTCACTGCAGGCCAGACCGT
>DATJQJ010000039.1:0-45875 GCA_035505975.1 Methanoregulaceae archaeon | reverse complement strand
CTTCCTCGACGGGAATAATACCGGGCAGGTCACCAACGCCCAACTGAACGGCCTTGCGCCCGGAGTCCACTCAGTTGCACTGTCACTCACCGGGTACCAGAATTTCAATACTCAGGTTACGGTCACTGCAGGCCAGACCGTTCCAATATATGCAGCACTGGTGCCTGTGGCACCGCCCGTGCCCACCACCGGAAATATTTCTGTCAGCTCGACACCGTCCGGCGCAGCCATCTTCCTTGATGGGGCGGCAACAGGACAGGTAACCAATTCGGTCCTCCCGAACATCACCCCGGGCTCGCATTCGGTAATCCTGAACCTCACCGGGTACCAGAATGTAACGGCACAGGTGAACGTCATCGCCGGGCAGACCGCGCAGGTCTATGCCTCATTTGTCCCGGTGCCCCCGCCTGTTCCGACAACAGGGAATGTATCGGTGAATTCCTATCCCACGGGGGCCCTGATTTACCTTGACGGATCGAACACCGGGCAATCAACCAACTCGGTGCTCTATAATGTTGCAGCCGGTTCGCACACAATTCTCCTGAACCTTACAGGCTATCAGAACGCGACAGCGCAGGTAGTGGTACTTGCCGGGCAGACTGCCCAGGTCTACGTCACGCTTCTCCCCGCAATTCCGCCGTCGCCCACAAAAGGAAGCATATCGGTCTCTTCAAGCCCGACAGGGGCACTTGTATATCTCGACAGTGTGAATACCGGCCAGACGACCAACACGCTCCTGGCCAATATCGCACCGGGTTCTCATTCACTGGTCCTGAACCTCACCGGCTATAAAAACAGCACTGTTCAGGTATTGGTGATTGCCGGGCAGACTGCCCAGGTCTTTGCGACCCTGACCCCGGTCAAACCACCTGTCCCGACAACAGGTTCCATCAATGTCAATTCCAACCCGACCGGAGCAGAAATATTCCTTGACGGGATGGATACGGGCGTTCAGACCGTTTCAGTACTCTCGGAAATCCAGCCCGGTTCGCATAGCGTCCTTCTCAACCTGACCGGGTATAAGAACGGGACAGCACAGGTAACGGTTGTAAAAGGCCAAACTGCCCAGGTCTATATCTCCCTGACACCACTCCCACCGCCCGAACCAACCAATGGCAGCATATCGGTGAATTCAGATCCTACCGGAGCAGAGATATTCCTTGATGGCATGGATACCGGAAAGGATACAAACGTCGTGCTGGATGAGATCCAACCAGGAGTCCATTCAGTGCTGCTGAACCTGACGGGATATTATAACAGCACCGTACCAGTAACCGTCGTGAAGGGACAGACTGCCCAGGTCTTTGTATCACTTGTGCCGATTCCCCCGGCACCGCCTGTTGCCAACTTCACCGCCGACCCGACCTCGGGTCAGGCACCGCTGATGGTCCAGTTCACTGACGAATCGACCGGAATTGTGACCGGATGGGCATGGGACTTCAACAACGACGGGCATATCGACAGCACGGCCCAGGACCCGATGTATACCTACCACCTTCCGGGAACGTACTCGGTCAACCTGACGGTGACCGGACCGGGAGGATCGAACTCGAAAGTTAGTAGCGAATTCATCTCAGTATCGCCGTCTCAGCCCATCGCTGATTTCAATGCCAACCCGACATCTGGTGCTGCACCGCTGACGGTCCAGTTCACCGATGAGTCGGTCGGAGAAGTAACTGGCTGGGCATGGGACTTCAACAATGACGGGCATATCGACAGCACGGCCCAAAACCCGACGTATACCTACCTGTCTCAGGGAACATACTCGGTGAACCTGACGGTGACCGGACCCGGCGGGTCTGATTCGAAGGTCAAGGACGAATTCATATCGGTCTCACCGGCGCATCCAATCGCTGATTTCAATGCCAACCCGACATCTGGTGCTGCACCGCTGACGGTCCACTTCACTGATGAATCGATCGGAAATGTTACTGCGTGGGCATGGGACTTCAACAATGACGGCCATATCGATAGCACGGCCCAAAACCCGACGTATACCTACCTGTCTCAGGGAACATACTCGGTGAACCTGACGGTGACCGGACCCGGCGGGTCGGATTCGAAGGTCAAGGACGAATTCATATCGGTATCGCCGACCCATCCCGTCGCTGATTTCCAGGCAAACGTCACGGCCGGCTATGCACCCCTCGCGGTCCAGTTCATCGACCAGTCGACCGGAAACGTAACTGCGTGGGCATGGGATTTCAACAATGACGGTCAGATCGACAGCACGGCACAGAACCCGGTATACACGTACCAGAATGCCGGGACCTATTCGGTGAACCTGACGGTTTCGGGACCCGGCGGGTCCAGCTCGAAACTCAGGACGAATTATATCCAGGTGAACGTAACTCCTGAAGGGGCCTTCATCGGCAACCCGACGTCCGGAATGGTCCCATTACGTGTCCAGTTCACCGAGATATCGACCGGAAACCCGTGGCTCCGGTACTGGAACTTCGGGGACGCATCGACGATCGTAACAGGAAAAGACCCGTCCCACGTATACATCAGGCCGGGTGACTTCACGGTAACCCTGACGACCATCGGACCGAACGGTACCAATGTCTATACAAGGGAGAAGTATATCCACGTAGCTCCGAACCCCAACTATACACCACCCCTGCAACTGTTCGTCCCGATTCCCTGGTCATTCTAACCTTTTTTTTGCCCCCTTGATATTCTTTGATTCATTCATATTCGCCGATATGCTTTGGATCCCGATTAAGAACGTAGAAATCATATAATTCGACGCTCCCATAAGCTCCGCCCCGCCGCTTCGGCGTTCCAGGTAGGGATAGGATAGTCCAGGGAACCTAATTCCTGATTCTCACCCCCGCCCTGTCCGCCGGTCATCTTGATAGAAGGGACAGGGCGGGGATGAACCCCCCTTTCGGCCCGGACGTTATAAGAATTTTTTAATTGGGCATTGCAAGAGTGAGGTGGCGCAACCCCATGGGCTGAGTTGCAACCGGTTTAATTCGTTTCTGAAATAAAATTGTCTATGGATTGCCGGTTATATCGCAATCAACAAAGGGGTAGGTTATATTATTCCCTATCGATTTTCTATCCGGCCTTCGTCAGGATTACCGGAAAAATTAGATCCAGGAGAAGATCCCTTTGAAAAACCCGATTATCTGCGTAACGATATCTGAATGCTGGCCCGATGCTGCGGCTTCGGCATCCGCCAGTTTCTTGTTCTCCCGATCAAGCCATGCCTGTCCGGTCAGCACGGGGGTTACATTGGTCTGGGCCTGAGTCTGCTGCCGGATTATGGGCGTTGGGATCGGGGTGCCCGGGAGCTGGGATTTTTTCATCAGCGTCGGAACGGGCGTCGCATCGGTCTGACTGATCCCTGCAGCACCAAAATCCCCTGAAACGGTAACGTACGAGACCTTGGTGGTTTTATCAGTATCGCCCGATTTGCTGACTTTGAGCGAGACGGTATATAACCCGGAGTTCTGGTACGTATGGGCCGGGTTCTGATCGGAGCTGGTAGTATCGTCCCCAAAATCCCAGCTCCATTCATCAGGCGAACCCGATGACGAATCGGTGAAGGTGACCGTAAGGGGCGCAGTCCCATTCAGCGGAGAGGCGCTGAACCCGGCTGCCAGGGTAGTCGAAGTTGCGGTGGTCGCTGTCGTGGTTGTCGTTTCTGTCGGGGTAGCGGTAACTTCGTCAACAGAGATATAATTGGGCTCCGATTTCTGGCCACTCACACCCTGCCTGTTTACCACGGTCAGGGTAACCGTGTAAGTACCTGCGGTATCATACGTGTGGCTTGGATTCTGTGAGGTATCGGAATCCCCGTCGCCAAAGTCCCAGGTCCACGATACCGGCCCGCCTGTCGACAAATCGGTAAACTGCACGGTGAGAGGTGGAAGGCCTGTTGATGGATCTGCCGTGAACCCTGCATTTGGTTTTGTCTGGCTGGTCGATGACGTGGTAGCGGTCGTCGTGGCTGCCGTTGTCGCCGTGGTTGTAACCGATGTCGTGGCAGTGACGGTCGCGGCGGTCGTAGCCGCGGTCGTGGCAGCGGTCGTCTGGGTAGTGGTGTGGGTTGCTGTTGCGGTTGCGGTGGCGCTGGTTGTGGCCGTCGCTGTCGGACTGGCTGTTGTAGCCGTAGCGGTGGTCGTTGCTGTCGCCGTGACATTCGCTCCGGCAACAGGCAGCATGCACCATGCAACCAGGATAACGACAACCAACGACCCCATCTTAAGGGGGACCAGGATCCGGCGACCCCCTCTGAAATCCCTCTGATTGGTTTTACATCCCGTCATTGTTCCTCCTTACAGGTAACCGAGGTAGCCCTCTTTCATCCCGCGGATTATTATCAATATCATTTTATTCCGATACTATATCGCCATTCTGGTGTAACTCCCTGTCAGGGAAGATTAATGCACCCTGATCCGGCTCCTGTGCCGCCCGGGGGACACCTTTCAGACCTCTCTGCCTGTTCTGGGGACCCCGACCCATGGTAGCCATACTCAGATTGGGTTGTGCTTTCTTGCAGCATGGAAATCATTTCTTAAGCCACCGGTTTCTCCCGATAACCGGAAATGAGAAAGATTTAATATCCTTGATTGGTCATTGGGGCATATGAGATCCTGTTATTTGTTTCTGTTTCTCGGGCTCCTCCTGGTACTGCTCGTTGCAGGGTGCACGACGAATCCGGTTCAGCCGCAACCGGTACAGACTACACCGGGTCCGACACCGGCGATAACGCAGCCTCCGGTCCCGACGAACCAGGTACCGACATCGGCACCCGCCCTGACCGGGACCTGGTACCTGCAGGCAATCCTTTACCAGGGTGCGACGGCACCGCTTGATGCAAACGGTCAGATTACCGCGATATTCGACAACCAAGGTCATGTATCGGGATTTGGCGGGTGCAATAACTATGGCGGACCATATACCATCACGGGACAGAACCTTCCATCGGGAACCGGTATTTCAATCGGTCCGCTGACCTCCACACAGATGTATTGTTCCTCTTCGAGCAGCACCGAACAATCGTATCTCACCATCCTCGGAACGGCGGTAAGTTATACGGTGTTCCCGAACCAGCAGATGTCCATTACCGACAAACTTGGCAATTCATTAAGTTTCAGCCGGATTCCCCATTCCTCGCCGACCAGTGTGCCCTCGTATTGATCAAAACGAAATAATCATTTTTCCAAGTTATCAACTCCGGCTCCTGTGGCTTTGGGGCATCCCATCGGCAGGGACGACGGGCTCATCATGCCCGGGTATTCTACGATCTCGTCATGTTCACCCTCCTCTGGATTCCAGGGAAAACTTCTATCTTTGGGAATTGAAGGAGAACCTGCCGATAATCTGGGTACTTTTCAACAGGTCATGTCCCGGAAAGCCAAACAACAATATGGCATCAGAACGAAAGAATTCAAACGATGATCCCAAATGTCATGGAAAAGATGATCGGGTACTTCGGCAGCGACACCCGGAGGATCAATCATGCGCTGAAGGTCTTTGCATTCGCCCGCATCATCAGTTACCATGAACACCTGGATTCGGAGACCGAAGAGACCGTCCTGTGCACGGCGCTCCTCCACGACATAGGAATTGTAGAGGCCGAACGGAAGTACCATTCGTCCGCAGGCGTGTATCAGCAGATCGAGGGACCTGCCGTAGCACGGAAGATCCTCGAGGAACTCGGTATCCCCGGACCAATGATCGACCGGGTCTGTTTCATCACCGGCAACCATCATACCTATACGAAGATCGACGGCACCGATTTCCAGATCCTGGTCGAGGCCGACTTTCTGGTCAATATCTTCGAAGACGCGATGGACAAAGCGGCAACTGAGTCCATTTATCATCGTATATTCAAAACCGATGCCGGAAAAAGGCTTCTTCTGACAATGTATCCCTGCTGACGTTATGAAAGCGGGCTGATCTTCATTACCGTGGAAAAATCCCCGGTTTTGATTGGTTGAGACCAATCGGTTTTTCAAGGATATCCGGCTATACTGGATTCCTCTATTCAACGTGCCATCCGTTTACCGGTGTTCTCTGTCTCATATGATTCAAGTGACCTGACGCTCCTATGGCCCCACCCCGCCGCATGGGCGGCCCCCACCAAAGATGATGCCGTGAACGGTTCCGATTGGTGAAATCTTCATGGCTTGGGACTTCCCCCTGGTTCATGCGAGAATCGGAAGATGTTTGTATCAACCAGTCATTGCTAATTTTATCAAAATGAGGAATGATGATCCGGATGGTAAAAGCAAACATACCTGAGAAGGGTGCGATTATTCAGAGAGACATGGAGACGTTTTTGATCCATCCCCATATCCCCGGTGGCTTTGTAGAGCCTGCGATGCTCCGGAAGATCGCCGATGTCGCCGATAAATATCATGCAAAATACGTCAAGCTTACCGGGGCCCAGCGCATTGCTATTATTGGTCTCCGCGAGGAGGACCTCGATAGTGCATGGGCTGAATTTGAGGACCGCTCCAGGGCGATCGGCCTGACGATACGCAGTATCCAGATATGCCCCGGCACCCGGTCGTGCAAGAAAGCCAAACAGGACAGTCCAGGCCTTGGCTTTGCCCTCGACAGGGAGTTCTACGGCAGGCCTGCCCCGGCCAAGTTCAAGATGGGTATCTCGGGGTGTTCCAATTGTTGCAGCGACTCCTGGATGAAAGACCTCGGGTTCTTCGGCACCGACGACGGCTTCACGGCAGTGGCCGGTGGAAAGGGTGGAGGGACGGCACGAATCGGCAGGGAGTTTGCAAACGGCCTGACAGCAGAACAAGCTGTGGGGCTCGCCCGGAACGTAATCGCATTTTACCGGGAAAATGCTAAACCCCTGGAACGCCTGGGTGAGACGATCGAACGGATCGGTTTCGATACGTTTGTGAAAGCGGTTACTTGAAGCCCTGGTTAAAATTGCGTGAGGCCCGGCTGATTTCGGGTAATCCCGATTCCCCTGAAAAGATCAGCCGGATTTATTACCAATGATCATGATGACATTGGCTGTGTGAAACGATCGGATCGTAAAAGCCTCTAAATATTGGTGATTGACGGGTTCCGGGTGAACGAGGCCTGTCGTTCAGGTCCTCCCGAATCTGACATGTTCGAAGTCGATGAACCCGTTATAGGGATCCGTTTTCAATAATCTGACCCGGATTCTATCGCCGACTTTCAGACCTTTCTCGCCTACGACTATTCTGCCCTCGGCAGGGGGAGCGATCAGCCTCGCATAGGTGCCGTGTCCGGTGACGCCGGTGACCAGCGCATCGAATAATTCCCCGATCCTTTCACCGAGCAGCACTGCTGCTGCAGATTTCCGCATAAAACGTTCCACTTTTTTTGAGGCCTTTTCCCGGTCGGTAAGCCATTCGGCATTCGCATCAAGCTCTTTGGTTGTATAGGGCGGTTGGGCCCCGTCAAGAACCGATTTGAGGAGCCTCTGGTTGATGATGTCGACATAACGGCGGTTCGGGGCCGTTGCGTGCGTATAATCGGTCACTGCGAGTGCAAAATGTCCTGCAGGCGAATCTCCCGGTGCAAGGGTGACGTACTCGCCCGGCCCGAGCAATTTCACAATGGTCAGCGAAAGGTCGGGAAAATGGACGGGATCGTTTTCTTTTTGCTTTCCAAGAAAGAGGGAAAGTGCCTTCGAATCAGGCTGCGTGGGCAACATTTCGTGATAACCTGCGGCCGTGCTGACGATTCCCTGCCAGTTTTTCGGTATCCTTACGACCCTCTGGATCAGGGGGGTCCCGGCCCGGCCTAGAAAGTCCACCATGGAGCCATTCGCCGCAACCATGAATTCTTCGATGATCCAATGGGCCCTGTTCTGTTTTCTGACAACGATATCCCTGACCGATCCCTCTGCCATTACCGCCTGGGCTTCTATGGTATCCAGGTCGAGAGCTCCCTGTTGCATGCGGTATTTCCTGAGCCGGCAGGCAGTTTCATCCTGCAGGCGGATCTGTTTCTCCATCCCCGGGACATCGCGTACCGGGTCCGGGATCGGGCCGATCCCCTCGAGCCAGTCTCCGACCTGTTCATAAATGAGTTTTGCTTTGTTGGAGACAAGACCCCTTGTGATGCTTCCGTGCCGGGCACTGCCATCTGGAAGCACGCTGTAGGCAATAATGACGGCCATCCGGTCTTTTCCTGGAAGAAGCGACGTCATCCCTTTTGACAGGCGGTCCGGGAGCATTGGAAACGTGACGATACCGGTATAGACAGATGTGCCGTTATGAGCCGCATAACGGTCGGCCCGCGATCCGCTCCGGACGTACGTGTCGACGTCTGCAATAGCGATTTTTACTTCGATCTCGCCGTCAGGGCCTGATTCGCAATATTCCAGCTGGTCCAGGTCCATCGAGTCTTCATTATCGATCGACGACCAGTTGACCCTCCTGAGATCGCTGTTTCCCTCAGGTTCTTCGGGAAATATCCTCTCTTCGAGAGCATCGGTCTCCTGTATCAGGGCTTCGGGAAAGCGGGTGGCGAACCCATATTTTTCCATTGCCCGCAGGGCAATCTCTTTCAGGTCGATTTCGTGGTCGTTTTTCATAGCCGGTTGAAAGAGATTCTTTTTAAGGTATAAATACCCGTCCTCTTTCCTTTTCTTTGGGATAGTTCCGGCAGGGACCGCGGACTGCTATAGAAATAAGCCCTTGTCCCGGAGGACTATCTCCCAGGGGAATCCGGGCCGATCCCGGCACTGCGGTCCCATCGCCCGCTTCTATCGGAATAGTCCGGTTCCCGGTTTGGAGGCCCACACACCATAAAATTTATATAATGCATAAGTACACAATAAATGTAAAATCTTCTTTACATAGGTATACGATGAAGAAAAATTCATTTTATCTGCTTATTGGTTGCGTCGCACTTGTTCTCCTTGTAATCTTCTGGTATTCGATAGAAAATTCAATACATTTCCTTACTGAAGGTGCGTTTATCATCGGGGTCGTGATCATTTATCTTGCCCGTAGGCAGGTGACTGACCTTGTGGAGGACGAGAGGAGTGCAAAGATTACAGAAAAAGCCGCCCTGAGGACTCTCCAGGTATTCTGGGTGTTATTCGCTGTTTTCGCAATCGGGACTGTAACAGCCCTGTTCCGGATTCCAAGGTTCCCCTCTGGCTTCAGACCGCCACGCCCCGAAGAACTGTTTGCAAATGCGGGAGACATTCCATCGCCGAGGCTGATCGGGTATCTCTCACTCGGGCTGCTCTGTATGATGATCTTTCTCTACGTGGGGTTCCGGCTGTATTATGCCAGGAAATACGGGGAATGGGTAGTTGATGAAGAATAAGATAAAGGTATTCCGTGCAATTCGCGGGCTCAGGCAGGAAGACCTTGCAAGGGAAGTCAGTGTGTCCAGGCAGACGATCGTTGCCATTGAGACAGGAAAATACGATCCCTCCCTGGACCTTGCCTTCAAAATTGCACGATTTTTTAATGTCCCTGTTGAAGAAGTATTCGTGTACGAAGCGTGAATGACGGCACCGGCCGATCTTTTTTCGGATTAAAGCCCGTGTTACGCTATTAAAATTGATTATTACCGCTTCGTTTGATTGGTCCCTATCGAATATCAGGTGCACTACCCGATGACATGCCATCCGAACAGCTACCTTCCGGGCAGGCCCAGATAAAAGTAAAGTATATATGACATAATGTCAAATAAACTTGACATAAAAAGCCCGATAATTCTTTATCAGGGCAGGAATACGGCAACAGGGGATCTAATTGGTCCCCGACAGGATATCAACATTTCAGTGATGTGGCGGATATGATATTCGAAGATACTACAACAAGGACAATAGGATTCGAAAAGAACAGGCTGGAAACACTGACAGACGGTATCTTTGCTTTTTCAATGACCCTGCTCGTTACCGGTCTTAATATACCCCAGAGTCTCGAGGAATTCACGACAGAACATGTTTACTCGCTCCTGGTGAACCTCTCCCCTGCGTTTACTCATTTCTTGATTGCTTTTTTTATTATCGCCTGGTTCTGGACAATCCATCACGTCCAGTTCCATAAAATCCTGGCCGTCGACAGGGTTCTTCTTTGGCTGAACATGGTATCCATGGCTGCCATTGTCCTGTTCCCCTTCTCGACATCGCTTGTTGCAGATTTTCCAACTCATCCCCTTGCTGAAACAATATTTGAGGTAAACCTGCTGCTTGCAGGCATCCTGTTTTATTGTCAGTACTATTACGCATCGGGGAACCGGTTGATCGACCCTGCAAAGCACCACATCGATGATTTTATCGAACAGGCCGAGACACTCGTCATACCGGTATTATCGATCGCTGCAATCGCACTGACCCTGGCAAGGGTGCCATGGACGTCCCTCTTATATTGCCTCGCTCCGCCTATCCTCCTGGTTCTTCACTACCGGCATGCAAAAAAATTGCAGGGGATACTAAAGAAGAAATCCCGGAGGTACCTGGATTCATGAGCGATCGGCATTAAAAATTAGTATTTCGATTTTCCAGGTCAGGAATACCGGCGACATGCGAGGAAACCTGCGAGCCCCACTATCCCCAAAGCAAGAAGGACCAGGAAGGGACTTGCAGCCGATTTCGTTGTCGGTGTTGTGGCCGGTGTCAGGGCTACGTTCAGGCTGATAGCCTGTCCCCCTGTCACCTGCCCGGTCGTAGTATAAGAGGCATAACCCGGTAATCTGAGTTCTACCGTATACGCTCCGGGTTTGACGTCCTGGAATTCAATAGGCGTAATGCCTACGTACTGGTTGTTGATGTAGATGTCTGCCCCTGCAGGGCTCGAGATAATCTGGGCAGTGGCAACGCTGGGTGCCTGCGATGCCGTAAGGATGCCGTTGACCTGGGTGGTCGTCCCGGCTACGATCGTAACCTGGCTCGTATAGTCGACATATCCTGCCTTCTTAAGCGTGAGCGTGTAACTCCCCGGGTTCAGGTTGCTGATATCAAGAGACCCGATAATAGGGGTGGTCCCATGGTAATCGTTGTTCACGTATACTGCCGCACCTTCGGGTGTCGAAGAGACTCTCAGGTCCCCGGAAGGGGGGTTGACTTCAGGGACGAGATTGACGTTTAACGAGGTGACCTGGCCCGATACAACGTTGGACTGCCCTGTCCACAGTTCGTATCCTGCGAGGGATAAAGATATGTTATGGTTTCCCGGGGCGAGGTTCCCGACGATCTGGTTCGTTACGCCCATGTAGATGTTATCGATATAGAAATCGGCCCCTTTTGGGTTCGAATTGATTGAAAGGCCGCCTGGTTGGGTGACCTGGTTTAGGGTGGCAAATATGTTGTTCGTGTTCCCGGCCGTCACTTCGACCGTTGCAGAATATGCCTGATATCCCGGTTTTGTAATCCTCACGTTATGCAACCCGGGCACGACCGAGCTGAATGTCCCGGGGGTATACACGAGGTCCTCTCCCCCGTCGAGTACCGCTGAGGCACCGGGAGGAGTCGACGTGACATAAATGCTCCCTGTCGTGTAGACATTTCCAACACCGCTCGTGCCCTGATCGACCGATGTCTGTGCAGATACCGCACCGGTTGCTGCAAAAATCGTCAGGCATACCAGAACCGCCAGATATTTCTCGTCCAAAACAATCACTTCCAGACAAAGAATCTTTAGCAGGGTTTAAAAAACAATCGGTCTCCTGCAGATTGTTATACCGGGTATTATCAACGTCATGCAGGGTTTATCAGCAGGGATAATCTGGTAAATGCCCGGGTACCAGCCTGTTCAAATGCACATGTACCGATTGATAAATCAGGGGAATATTCTCCATTTCCCGGAATCCGGAAAAATTATCAGATCCGGTCCCGTGAAGTACTATCGATGGGCCGCACGCGACCAATATCATCCATCCGGCGATTCGGCGATCAGGCCTGGTCGTTATTCTTCACCACGAGGACCGGACAGGTTGCCTCTCTCACGACTCCCTCGGCGACGCTTCCGAGGAAGAGTCGCTCGATGCCGGTTTTGCCCCTTGTGCCGACCACGATCAGATCGGCATTCCGGGACTGGGAGAATTTTATGATCTCGTTTACCGGGTCGCCATAGAGGATCGCAGCCTGGACATTCTGCCCGTCCTCAAGTCTCTTTACTTCACTGATTATCAGTTCTGCCTCGGCCTGCATCCTCTCGATGCTCCCGGTCACCTGTATTTCAGGCGAAACCGAGCTCAATGCCCTCGAATCGATCACGCTGACAACGAAGACCTGCGAACCGGATGTCTTTCCTATCCTGAGCGCTTCGGCCACTGCTGACGTACTGTTTTTCGATCCGTCAGTAGCGAGCACAATTCGTTCAAACAACGTCATCGTAGCTTCCCTGCTCTGTTGCCGGTTTTCCCGCCGCCATAACCTGCTCTTCCCCGGGGACCAGGATGGGTATGTCCTTTTTCCCGGGCTTTGTTCCCCCCGTTCGCCCTCCGGCAAGGTACGACAATATTCCTGCAACAATGGATAACCCCGCTCCGATATAAAATGACATGCGAAGCGAGGGCATGAATGCCAGGCCGAGTGTTGTTGGGAACCAGGTCGTCCCGGTTAGGACCGCGATGGCTGCAGGGCTGATGCCGGCAACCACTGCGGCAGGGAGAATAGTAAGAATGGCATTGACAGGGTTGTATCCTAAAAACGCCGCGAACAGGGCACTCGTAGGCGGTATCGCACTCATAGGCGGTATTAATTGAGGCACCCCTGCACTGGTCAGGGAGGCTGCGAGCGCCGGGGGAAATGTATGAGAGAGGCTGACGATAACGATGGTAAAGAACATCGCCATCGAGACGACCATGCCGCTGTTCTGCAACATCGACCTCATTCCCGATGCGACGCCCCTGTCTTCCCTGGGCACGGCATTCATGATGGATACGATATTAGGTGCTCCGAACATGCCGCTTCCGATCCCCATGACGAACAGGGCCGCTGCAAAAAGGGGATAACCGAAATCATAGGGGAGCGTGGAAAGTATCAGGAAGGATGCGGCGACGAGAATCATCCCTGTTGTACTGAACCACCTCGACCCGTATTTATCGGACAGCCAGCCTGAAAGCGGCCCCATGACGACAAACCCGATTGTGAGCGGCAGCATAAAAATACCTGCCCAGAATGGCGTCGATTCGAAACTGAAGCCCTGGAGTGGCAGCCATATGCCCTGCAGGAGCATGATCAGGATGAAAAACACCCCGCCTCTCGAGATGGCACTCAGAAACCCGGCGGTATTGGCGTACGTGAAAGTCCTGATCCTGAAGAGATCGAGTCTGAACATCGGATTGCTCACCCGCTGCTCGATGAACACGAATGCCACGAGCAACATGATACCTGCAATCATCGAAATGATCACCAGGGGATTTTCCCATCCCATCGGGTCGTTCCCATACGGCAGCAGGGCATACGTAATCCCGATCAGGAAAATTGTCAGTCCTCCGATAAACGAGATATTCCCCCATATGTCGATCTTCTGGACCCGCCTCGGATGTGCAGTCTCCTTCAGCTTGAGGAAAGCCCAGACAGTTCCAAGAATGCCGACCGGGACGCTGACGAGGAACACGTAGCGCCAGTTGTAGTAGGCCAGGATCCCTCCAAGGACGAGGCCGATGAACTGACCGGATAAAAATGCGATCTGGTTCAGGCCAAGGGCCTTGCCCCGTTCATTAACCGGGAATACGTCGGTAAGTATTGCAGCGCTGTTTGAGAAGGTGAAAGCGGCGCCAACAGCCTGGACGAGACGGAATATGATCAGTTCGATAGCGCCGGCATCGCCTTTTCCCGGCGTGAGGAAAAGAAGGACCGATCCGATGGTGAAGATCAAAAATCCGATGTTATACAGGCGTACTCTCCCGTACATGTCCGAAAGCCGGCCAAAACTAAGGAGGAGCGTTGCTGTTACCAGGCCGTAACCCATGAGTACCCAGAGAAGGTACTGGAAGGACGAGAGCGGGTCGACATTGATGCCGTTAAAAATCGCCGGCAGGGAAATTAAGGTGATGCTTCCGTTTACCGAAACCATGAACATCTCGATGGTGGTGATCGAGAGCACTACCCATTTGTAATCGATATCTTTCAGTATTTTCGTGGAGAGTCATTCCCGATTTCGTGTATACTATTACTGGGAACGAACCGCTATCAATCTTTTGACAAATCAGAGGTCCCGGAAAGATATTCCAGGTTTCGCGGCTATGTTCCGGCTGGTCAGGTTCCCCTGGCACTGCATAGTTATTCGCCAGTTCCACGAACAGGACTCTGGAAGCGAAGCATTCGTCCCGCAGCGGGAGCCCGGCCCCTCAATTACCGGGTGTCCGGCATGAATTGATCACCGTCAGAATTTCCCTGGCCCGTTTGGGGTTTCCCGATATTCATGGAGATATGGCCCTGTTTTTCCTGGTAAAGCCTTGATCAGACTGTCGGTCCGGGACCAACCGCCTGATATAGGGTAACCAGGCACGCGGGATGTCCGCTATCAGAAATTTCAGCGAATGGAGAAGATTATTTAGAAAATCTCTTTATGGTTGAGATCAATAAATTTGCGAAAGAAATTGTTTCCTGATGAGGAATTCTCCCAGCAACCATGATCTCAATTATTATCCCGACGTACAATGAGGACGCAAATATCCGCAGGTGCCTTTCGGCTCTGTCCAGCCAGACCGTCCCAAGGGATCGATACGAGTTGATCGTCGTCGACGGCGGTTCAAAGGACCGCACGAGAGAAATTGCGAGGGAATATGCGGACCTCGTTTTTATCCAGGCATCGGAACGGGTGCCGGGTGCCAGGAACGACGGGTTTATCAAGGCCCAGCACGACATCGTCGCAACGACCGATGCCGACAGCATTGTTGCGCCCGACTGGGTGGAACAGATCCAAAAAACTTTCGAGGACCCGGAAGTGGTGCTTGCGTTCGGCCCGGTGAAACCAATCGAAAATACCCCGAGAAACCGACGGTATGTCGTCCTTTTTACCATGCTTATGCGGTTCGGCGTTGCCACGAAGCTTTACTATTACACGCTCGGATGCAACACCGTCTTCCGGTACGAAGCCCTGGAGAAGGCGGGGATGTACCGGATCATGGATGCAGGGGATGACCTTGAAGTCGCGATCAGGATACGCAGGAAGGGAAAGGTGGTCTACAACCCCAAGCTCAATGTGGGTTTCGATTTCAGGCGTTATGAGCAATACGGGTTCTGGCTTACAATCTTCGAGTGGTACCTGATTGTCCTGCGTGGCGGTATATCGAAACGTCTCTCCTATGCCCGCAGGGAATATAAGAAACCGAACCCGGCTACGGGGCAGATCATCTCATCAAACCCGCCCGGGAAGAACTGAAAACCAGACACCCGAATTCTCATTTTCCGAATGGTTCATCGTTATGATCAAAACCGGCCGAACGGGTCGTGCGTCTTTTGTTAGAATTTCATACAATTTATGAAGTCTTTGGAAGAAAACGGTTAATTCAATTCTCCCTGCTCTTCGCTGTAGGGATAGCATCGGGACAGGAATTTTTTTTCGATCGGGACTTTGCGGTTTACCCAGGAAGGTTCCATCGTAACTAAGCGCCATAGCGGCGGGGCAGACACCCTGGAGCGTCAGATACCTGCTGCACGGACGGGTAATTTCAGTTCTCCGCATCTTTCATGGCGCCCTGGTTCCTGGTTTCGAGTTCGCGCCTGAATATGGCGAGGCCGGCCACGGCACCCAGGGCGATGTTCAGATAAAACGTTACGAACCGCCAGAGCAGTACAAAGATACCGATCATACCCGAGGGGATCAGGAGAGCGTACAACGATGACGTCCCGAGTTCGGTAATCCCCGAGGACCCTGGTGTCAGGGGGATCATGTTGATGATGGCGATGATGATCTGGAAGAAGAACGATTCGACGACATAGGGTCCGAGACCGAGCCCCATCAGGATCACCGAAGCGACCAGGAATTCCACCACCCAGAAACAGAGGGTCATAATACCGCCGGAAAATAATCCGATCCGTGCACTGCCTGCGAACCGGGAGATGCTCGAGAACAGGTTATTGATCTCATCGTCTGCCCGTTCGATCATGAGATCGTGGGTCCGGGAATTCCGGAAAAATTTCGGGACACCCCAGGAAACCAGTCTCATCAACATCTTCTTCGTCCATTCAGGGTATCGGATGGCAAGGAGGGGAATGACGAGGACACTGATCATGACGACCCATGCAATGATAATGAAGACGATCAGGGCCGGACTGAAGGTGCTCCAGAAGAAGCTGGTCATCAGTGTCATGAGGATGATACCCATGACGGTAAGGACAACTCCGTCGAGTACCCGCTCCATGATAACGATCGCCGCCGCATCGCCGAGTTTCACCCCGGAACGATAGAGTTCATGTACCCGCACGGGTTCTCCCCCGGCCTGGCCCGGCGTGATCGTTCCCGCGAGCAGGCCGGCAAGGACCATGTTGATGCTATGCCTGAGACTGACCCGGTACCCGAGGGAGGCAGACATCGCCCTGATCCGCAGGCCCCAGAACATGAGGGCTACGATGCGGAACACTATGGCAAGAAGGAGGAAGAAGACGTTGAACTGCAGTATGTACCTGATCGTCTCTTCGTTAAATGTGGTGACGAATACAAGAATAATCACCATGAGGCTGAAGAGGATTGAGAACGCAAACCAGCCCCTTGTTGATAGCTTCAAAGTATGACTCCGGTTGTCGAACACTGATCCAAAGACTATGATATGGTTATGAATGTTGTCAGGTGTAATTGTTTTTGATTTGAGATCCATTGGATAATGTGGAATTTCCCGATCTTCCAAAAATCATATACGATTGTCGGTGAAATTCGTAACACGCTGCAAGAAAATTACCGGTATTTGAGTATCCCCGGCACCTTCTGACGTATCAGTGCGGGTCATCGGATATTATTCATGAGACCGGTAGCGCATTGTATCGGACTCGGCTTAGGAATAACACCGGGACTCTTACTATTCCTCTTTCCAGAAATAAACTCGGGTAATGCCCCGGGATGGCAGCTCTATTTCTGAACCATTATTGGTTCATTGATGTCAGGCGGTTATAACAAGCAAACGAAAAAAAAAATGTAAATTTTTCAGTTTATACCGCTTACATCAGGGCGTTTTTTCCTTTTTCGAATTCTTCCAGCGTAATTTCGCCTTTGGCGTAACGCTCTTTCAGGAGGTCGATGGGGGTCTTATCAGGTTCGACCGGTTTTCTGACTTCCCTGATGATCACGTAGAGGACCGCGAGGAAATAACCGGCCATCGGTATAATGACAAGAATGAACCAGAGCGGAGCGCTCATCTTCTGTTCTTTGGCGTCCTTGTAGACGAAATACCCGATTACCAGCTGGACCAGCCAGACTACGATCATCAACAGGATGCCAAGTCCCGGGTGCATCGGATACATGTAACCTGGATAAGGAGGCATATGTACCGGTGAATCGGTGAGTTGAAAGTCTTTCCGGATGTAACAAGGTTCACGAAAATCAATCGGGAGAGGAGCGGGGCCTTCACAATCGGAACCATAAACCGGCCTCTGGCATAATTTCCCGGTCTTTTCTCTGAAATTAGCAGGGATAAAAAAATGGACTGTTTTTAGGTGGTTTCAGATGTTCTGAAGCGGCGCACAACTGGTCCCGGCGCAGGGCAGTATACGCGGCGGCAGGTCGATAGTTAATGCCTCTTTCAATACCTCTTCGACAGTGCCGACCGTCACGAAGACGAGTTCGTTCCTGACATCTTCGGGCACGTCTTCGAGGTCGCGCTCGTTCTCCCTGGGGAGGATAATCTTCCTGATGCCTGCCCGGTGAGCGGCAAGGACTTTCTCCTTGATGCCCCCGACCGGTAATACTGCACCGCTCAGGGTGATCTCCCCGGTCATGGCGGTTTTCGGGTCCACGGTCTTTCCGGTAATCAGTGACGCGAGGGCCGTGAAGAGGGTGATACCGGCAGAAGGGCCGTCTTTTGGTGTCGCACCAGAAGGGACATGGATGTGGACGTCGCTTGCGATGAAGTCGAAACTGTTACCGGTGTGTGCCAGGCGTGACCTGATCAGGCTCATCGAGATAGTCGCAGACTCTTTCATCACGTCCCCGAGCTGGCCTGTGAGGGTCAGGTGTCCCTTTCCGGGCATAAATGTCCCCTCGATGAAGAGGATATCGCCGCCGACAGGTGTCCATGCAAGGCCGGTGACAACGCCGGGCACTGTCTCTTTTCTTGCCTCTTCCTGGCGGATGATCTCCTTTCCAAGGATGCTGTTCAGCATGTCCGCCTTGATCACGTAGGGCAGAGCAGCCTCCCCGGATACGATCTTCTCAGACACGAACCGAGCAATTTTTGCCAGCTGCTTCTTGAGCCACCGGACTCCAGCTTCGCGGGTATACTTCTCGATGATGACGTTCAGGGCATCGTCTTCGATCCTGACTTTTTCTGCATCGAGGCCGTGTTCTTCGAGGGTGGCCGGCAGCAGGTGGTCCTTTGCGATGGCGAATTTCTCTGATTTCGTGTAACCCGATATCTCGATCAGCTCCATCCTGTCGAGGAGCGGTGCGGGAATCGTCGATAAGCTATTAGCCGTTGCAATGAACAGCACGTCAGACAGGTCGTAGGGGATTTCGAGGTAATGGTCTGAGAACGAACTGTTCTGTTCGGGGTCGAGAACCTCGAGGAGGGCACTGGCAGGGTCGCCCATGCTCGAGAACCCGAGTTTGTCGATCTCGTCGAGGATGAACACCGGGTTTTTCGTCCCTGCCCTCTTTATGCCGCTGATGATCCGTCCCGGCAAGGCGCCGACATAGGTGCGCCGGTGTCCCCGTATTTCTGCTTCATCCCTGACTCCCCCAAGGCTTATCCTGACATATTTCCGGCCGAGGGCGTCCGCTATGCTCTTCCCGAGGCTTGTTTTTCCCGTGCCCGGAGGACCTGCAAAGAGGAGGATCGAGCCTTGTTTTTCATGTTTTAATTTCATTACCGCCAGGTGCTGGACGATCCGTTCTTTTACCTTTTCGAGCCCGTTATGGTTTTCGGCAAGCACTTTCCTCGCATGACTGATATCGACCCCGGACTTTTCTTCGGTCACCCAGGGGAGGTCGAGCAGGAGGTCGAGGTAGTTCCGGATGATATGGCTCTCGTGGTTCTGGCCACCTCCGGATTCAAGCTTCCGGAGCTCGGAAAGGGCTTTCTCGCGGGCATAATCCGGCATTTTCGATTGCTCGATCCGCTCCCGGTAACCGGAATCTCCGGTCCCCGACCCTTCGCTTTCGTTGAGCTCTTCCTGGATCACTTTCAGTTGTTCCCGGAGCATCGCTTCCCTGTTGGACTTCGTTACTTTTTCAGAAACCTTGCGGGCCATCTCCACCCGTATGCTGATGTTCTCCCGAAGGTTCACCAGGAGCTCGAGGAACCCGAGATACCGCTGTCTCGCCGAGGTCGTCTCGAGAATTGCCTGTTTATCGCCGACCGATACCGGCGTAAACGGCATCACGTACCCGATCACCTGGTCGATCGAGGTCATCCGGTCGACAGGCAGGGTAAAGTGCTCTGAACCCTGGAAATGACTGCTTATTTCGTGGATTGCTTTCTTGATCTCCCCGAGCAGCGCAGCCCTGATCTCGTCGTCAGGGTAGTCCGTGTCGATGACGGGCCTGCAGGTAGCGTAGAATTGTTCGCCTCTCAAGACCAGGTCTTTTGCCTCAACTTTGTAAAGGGCCCCTGCCGCGACGACGTGACCGTCCTCCGTGGGCGTGAGGACCGCGACCTTCAGAAGGCAGCCAGTACGGTACATGCCATCCGGAGAGACCCGGGAAGTCCCGGCATCGTCTTTCACCGTCAACGCAATGGCATAGGTATTCTCGTTTTTCCGGAGAGCTTCTGCAAGCAGGTCTCCGGTGTTTTTGTCGACCTTGAATTTCACCCGGCTTTCGGGAAATACCACCAAATCGCTGAGTGGTATGACAAGGTACTCCCTGTTCTCATCTGGTTCTGTTTGATACATCGTGTTAGTCCCAATTACCTGGATTCTGTATTATCTGACCTTTTTCAGGATTTCAACAAGGATTTTTACCTCGTTTTCATCCAGTGAATCCATCACCCTTTCAATAAGCCGGAACACTGCACATTTATCTGCCTGTGCAATCGTGCGTCCCTTTTCTGTCAGCCTGACATACAGGATCCTTTTATCATCAGGGGACCTCTCCCTGTACACGCAGTCCATGCCGACGAATTTATTGATCATCTCGGTGATGGTTGGTTTCGAGTTGCTGGTGATTTCGGCGAGCCTGCTGAATGTTACATCCCCGTGCTCGTCGATGGTTTTCAGATATCCGATCTGTTTCACCGTGATATCCTGGCCTTCGCATTCAGAAAGAATGGCGCAGTTACATTCGTTTTTGATGGAGATCAGGTTCTCAAGCACGACCAACAAATGCTCTTCGTCCGGCCCCATTCTCTCTGACCTGATATTTAGTTAGGGCTACCCTAATAATAAGCTTGGTATAGGGACAAAAAAGACGCTGACGGACCCGGGTTGCGTCGCGAGCTGATGGTATACCGCTTGTGCGATCCCGGGCCTCCAGCGTGGCGGATCGCACCCGGGGTAAATGCCTCCTTTTTAAGCCCATGACCGACCGGGAACACGCCGCTATCAGGGGGAAGATTATCGGATCGTAAAAGACTGGACTGCATGCACTGAATTATTGGGGACCGGGGATGATCGCCCGGTACCGGGGTCAATATGGAAGAGACGTAACAGGGGTGCAAACAGGTCTCTGATATCTGTGCCAAGCTGCAAAAAACCGGCGCCATTCCGGACTGACCGGGTGGGAACCCCTGCCTGAGGACCTCCGGTGAGATTCTCATCCGATGATGGTGACTGGTCCTGTGCAATGCCAATACTAATGATACCTGAGTCCATACTTCTGCCTGTATCGGGATAATTGTCGTATACCGAGTTGTCGGTGCTCCCGTTGATGAGCTGGATCGCAGCCTCGATATTACCGCTCACGTTATTCCCAGCGATGACATTTCCCTTACCGTCTGCGAGCGTGATCCCATAGCTGTTGCCGGATGCAGTATTTTTCGTAAGAGTATTATTATCAGACGAATCAAGCCCGATCCCGCTCATTGCATTGCCACTTGCGGTATTTCCATTAAGGGTGTTTCCACTTGAATTGAGAAGGACGATCCCGTTGCCGTTTCCCGTTGACCTGCTCCCGGCAACACCGTTGTTGTCGCCGGGACTGGCAGCCGCTGCGATACCGGCAATGGCGATGACCAGGAGCACCAACGCCGGAAGAGTCATTACTGTCATATCATGCCTGGAGGCCAAAGACTTCACCCTTGGAATTTCCGACCCTGTCTTCTTAGACTGCACAATAGTATTGTGTGGCACACTGGTAAATCCACCGGAATATCCTGCCTGATGATACCGCGGGATAATGAAACCCCGGGTGAAGCCGGGAACGGAGACATCCTGATCGAATCATGCCGACATGCGCAGTCTCATCCTAATTGGCTGCAAAGAACTGGCTATTCGATCAGGCTGGCAATTTCCGGGCAATAAACCGTGACCCAGGAGCTGAGATGCCCGAGAACGGGGATAAGCGCTTTCCCTGATTCGGTCAGCCGGTATTCCACACGGGGCGGAATTTCAGGATGGAGCGTGCGGATGACCAGCCCGTCTCCTTCGAGTTCTCTCAGTTGTTTTGCGAGCATCCTTGGGCTGACATTTTCCAGTATGTCCCGGAGTTCGTTGAACCTGGGGGCCCCGTCACCGATGTGCCAGATGATCCGGGCCTTCCATTTCCCTCCGATAATCGCGAAGGCGGCTTCGATCCCGCAATGATACCGGCATTCCCCTATAAGACATCTCATGGTACCAGGTTACAATATGATAACTGGTTACTATAATATACCTACTCCCGATATTATACTAATCCGGGTTTGCCGGAAGAGGTATCAAATGATGGTCATTGCATTCAACGGGAGCCCTCACAGTGACGGCAACACGTACCGAATGATCTGGCATGCTCTCGATGCGATCGAAAAAGCGGGAATAAAAACAGAGATCGTCCAGATCGGCGGTAAGAACGTTCATCCATGTACGGCCTGCGGGAAGTGTTTCGAGAACCAGGACGGCAGGTGCGTGCTCGAAAAGGATATGGTCAATGAATGCATCGGAAAAATTGCCGGTGCCGATGCGATCATCATTGGAACGCCTACATATTTTGCCGGGGTCAGTCCCGAGATCAAGGCGTTTTTAGACCGGACCTTCTTTGTCGCGAAGGCGAACGGTGAGATGTTCAGGCACAAACTGGGGGCAGGGATTGCTGCAGAGAGACGGTCAGGTGCGGTATGTGCCGTCGATACGATCAACCATTATTTTGGTATAAGCGGGATGTTCACCGCCGGTTCCCGGTACTGGAACAATGCGAAAGGCCTGGAGCCCGGGGATGTAGAATCCGACGAGGAAGGTATCGACACGATGAGACAACTCGGTGAAAATATTGCGTGGTTTATCAAGAGGGCCGGGAACCGGTAATCTGACCGGACCAGGGGTCTCAGGGAAGGAAGGCTTCATGTCCGGTTGGGTGGCATTATTATGCCCGGGTCCTTTTCGGGCTACGCTGCAGGGAACGGGCGATCACCGGAATTTCCGATAATCCGGTGACAGAATGGTCTCTGGTTCCCAACACCGGAAACTTCTTTTTATTTCTGCTCGAACACCTGGCTGTCTGAAGATCGAGGACTATCATGTTTTCTGGTGAAGAAACGGTAGATGGATTCATGCGTGCCGCAATTGACGAGGCCGAACAGGGACTGAAGGAAGGGGGTATCCCGATAGGTTCCGTGCTCGTCATCGACGGGGTGATAGCCGGACGGGGGCACAACCGGCGTGTACAGACCAAAAGCCCGATCCTGCATGCCGAGATGGATGCCGTAGAGAATGCCGGCAGGCTGACAGCATCCGAGTACAGGAAGGCAGTCCTGTACTCTACCCTGTCCCCCTGCGACATGTGCAGCGGCATGGTCCTGCTCTATGGAATCCCTAAAGTAGTAATCGGAGAAAATGTCACATTCAGGGGACCGGAAGAATATCTCCGTTCGCGTGGCGTCAGGCTCGAGGTCCTCAATAATCCAGTGTGCATAGGACTGATGCGCAGGTTCATCGGGTCGCATCCCGATCTCTGGAACGAAGATATCGGCAGATAGGGAAAATTACCGGGTTTTTGATGAACAGAATTCCAGGAGACTATTTCAGGAAAGGATGGGAAAAATGTTCATACCGACGAGATCTGTCAAGGCAAACCGGGGCCCCTGGTGATAAAAAAATGGGAAACCGGTTGTCGACGTACCCGCATATCTATTTTCCTGACTGCCCGAGGCTTCCATAGATACCCGAACCCAGCCACCATGTGTCGTCAACCTTCATGACGTATCCCAGTTTCGGCTCTACTGCATTGTTATGGACCGGGTTGACGTAGTAATACTCGACAAACCCGCTCCCGTTTCTGGCGGTATCCTGCAGATCCTTGATAAAGAGGTTTCCTTTGGCATCCCGTTCATTAAGCCGGTTGACACCGATCTTTTCGGGGTTGACGGGATGGGCGATCGTCGTGCCATTGAAATCGTAGGCATAGATATACAACTGTCCCCTGAAGAATGAGCCGTTTGGATTGGAAAATTCGGAAAGCGCTCTCTCCCTGCCATTTGTCCTTGCATACACGACCGCTTCGTTAACGAAAGCAACCAGCTGGTCTTTTGTAACATTATACGACGCTGCCGGCGTGACCACAGAATGCGGTACGGTGTCTGTATTGGCCGTCACAGCCGGCGTTCCCGGAGAATCCAGGCACCCGGCGACGATAAGGCCCGCTCCAAGTAAAATCCAGCAAAAAACTGCTATTTTTTTTCTATTCATCACAAGTATATCGGAGGGCCGGGAAAAAAAGCTATCAAATTTACTATACTGGGGTCCTGTATAAGACCTTTCATTTTACCTGATATTGTGTTTTCAACGCCAGCCGCCGACTTACCATTACCTGTCGGGGGAGTTCCCCGGGGATCGAAACGGTCGTCTCTGCCTCTCCGATTGCCTGCCGGGATCAAAGCACCGGTCCCTGCAACTGCCCCGTTTCCAGGTATTCTTTCAAGGCCAATGCATTGTTATGCACTTCATCGCGGGCAGCGAAGACAAAGGTTACCTTTTCTTTGCTCCCGATAATTTCCTTCAACTGGCTGACTACCAGAGGCTTATCCTGAAGTTCGGCAAAGTACCTCTGGCGAAAGAGGTCCCATTTTGTGGGATCGTGGCCGTACCATTTCCGCAACAGAGAGCTTGCACCAGCTTCCCGTAACCAGAGGTCGATGTGGGCTCTCTCTTTCGGTAACCCCCGTGGCCAGAGCCTCTCGACCAGTATCCGATAGCCGTCACCGGGTTCCGGAGGATCGTATACGCGTTTCAGCGCAATTGTCAAAACCAAAACCTCCTGTATAAAAGATGGATCACGCACCTCATATTAGCAATTGTCCCGGAAATCATTTCCTGAATCAAAATTTGAGATGCGTCAAAATATTACCAGGAAAATGAAAACATTTGTAAATATTTAATTTCCGACCTTTTCAAGCGATATTTTAAGAATACCGCCCTGGAACTTTTTATTTATCAACCTCATTCTGCAGGGGAGGCAGATCTCCTTCTCATGGTGCCCCATATCCAAATCGTGCCATTTCAAGGTCAGGATATTGTTTTCCAGGCTGATCCTGATTTTTCCCTCATCGATATCGTGCAGCTCTGCGACAATGGAGTAAAAGGTGCCATCGTCGATGATCCGGCTGACAGGCGGTTCATAGTTGACATTTCCCGTTCCCGGAAGTCCTTTCTTCTTCAAATCTGTCACCTCGCTAATAATGCGATTTTCACGTTTGGGATATGGGCGATATCTCCGTCCGGTGGTTGCGTGGATTCAGGAAGATTTTTATGGGATTATTCGAGGCACTTGTCCGGATATGCCGGTGTACCACAAGGGGTGACGGTTAAAAAAAGTGTTCACATGTTTCAATATTTGTTTCAGATTTTAAGATCTGCCATCATGTAATGATTTCCGGACTTCTATTTTCCCGGCTCGGTCACGGATCCGCCCCCGAGTATATGCTGGAAAACGAGCTTGTATTCGTTCAGTTTCTGGGTGAAAAAAACTCTTCCCTTATCGGTCGGACAGTACAGTTTGGACTTTCCCGATATCCTGATCTCGAGGAATCCATTGTTCTCAAGGTCGTACAGGAGGGTATAGACCCGTGCCTGGGGGATAAGGACATTGTACCTGTTGTGTATTTCATGAACGATATCGTATCCCGAGATCGGTTTGTTCAGCATGGAAAGGACCACCGGTTCCAATGATTTCTTCACGACTTCATCGATGATCGACTGTGACACTGAGGAGACGGAATCGGCAGGAAATGTGTTATGGGCGAAGGACAGGGTGGTCTCTTTTCCCGTGGATACAATGATTTTTGGGATATTCTCGGCAAGGACAGTGATCCTGTTGTGGTCAAGACTCCCGATGTTCATTGCAATGATCCCTGAAACCGGAACACCGCCTGCTTTTTTTGCGATGACGAAGTTCTTGACCGCGACGATATCTTCAAATTCATCGGTTTCCGAAAAGTCCAGGAGGATATGGATGTCCTGCCCGGTCCGGTTGATCTCCCGGGAGCCGATGCATTTTTCCAGCACCTGGAGGAACTTATATATCTCATTCTTTTTCAGGCGGACGGTGAAGAGCTGTTCCTTCTGTATTTCCGATAAAAAGTATTTCTGCACCGTCGACCTGAAATAGGCAAACAGGTTTCGTCCGCCCTTTTTCATGGCTTCTTCCAGGGCAAACTTGAATACGGGTTCTTTAACGGTCTGTTCGGTGTAGAGGAATAACAGGATATCGTTGAAAATATCCTCCAGGAGGACTGTTTTTATTTCCGGGAGGTCGAAGTAGGCCGCATCAGGTTCGGAAGCCTGGGCGGGATCGGAGGCCTTCGATCCATGGACGGGCCCGCTGGTAATTCTCGATGCTTCATCCCTTTCCATCTCTTTCCGGAACAACGCAACCTCGATTGCAGCCTTCAGGCCGAGTTCATCAAATGGTTTGACGATGTATCCGTACGGTCTCACATGTTTCGCTTTCTCGATGATCGTGTCGTCGGCATACGACGTCACGAAAACAACCGGTATGTCCAGTTCTTCCGTGATAATTTTCGCCGCATCGATACCATTGATCTTCCCGGGCATGACGATGTCCATCAGGATCAGATCGGGTCTGGCTGTTTTTGCCTTGGCTACGGCTTCTTCACCGGAAGCAGCCATCCCGACAACTGAATATCCCATTGCCGTCAGCCGCTCTTCAAGTTGCATCGTTATAATGGCTTCGTCGTCCACGATCAATATGTCTGACATCTTCAGGCCTCCGTTGAAAGGACAGGAAATTCAACCACAACTTCAGTGCCTTTATCGCTCCTGATCTCGAATAAACCTTTCAGTTGCTGCCTCATGAGGGTCCGGATCAATTTGATGCCAAGGCTTGTTGTAAGGTTTGGGTCGAACCCATCGGGTAACCCCACACCGTCGTCGCGTATCTGGATCCTCACCCTGTTATCGGACCGCCTCGCCATCACCGATATATATCCCTGCCTGCGGTCACGGAACGCATGCTTATAAGCATTTGAAAGGATTTCGTTGACGACAAGGGCACAGGGGATCGCCTGGTCGACAGGGATCACGATCTCGTCGGACTCGATCTCGCATGTGACGTCCTGTCCTTTTGGCGAATAAACGCTCGATAACGATGCTACCTGGTCCCTGATCTGCTCCTTGATATTAATTTTCCCGAATTGCCTGCTCTCGTAGAGACGGGTATGGATCTGGGCCATTGTCTGGATCTTCAGCATCACATCGGTAAGAATTGTGTGCGTAACAGGGTCTTTCGTCCGCATGCGGGTCATATCGAGGAGTCCCGAGACCAGCTGGAGATTGTTTTTTACCCGGTGATGGATCTCGCGCAGCAGGACTTCCTTTTCGTGAAGGGATTCTATTAACCGTTGTTCTGCCTGCTTTCGATCCGTCACGTCGCGGAAACTCCATACCCTGCCGACCATGGTGTTTCCAATTTTCTGTGGTTTCGAAAATCTCTCAAATATCCTGCCGCTTACGAGTTCCAGCATATCGTAACTTTCACGATCGGGATGCCGGTCGAGTTCGAAAAACTCTTCGAGGAAACTGTCAGGGTCTTTCACCTGCATGAGAAGGGATTCGAGCAACAGTATTTCATCTCCGGTTTCCATCACATCATCGGGGATTTTCCACATCTCCTGGAAATTCCGGTTATAACTCGTGACCTGGCCGGCGCTGTTCATGACAAGCAGGCCGTCGGCAGTCGATTCGAGCGAGGCGTTGATGAGCGACAATGCGTTCATCAGGTCGGACTCCATCTTTTTCCTTTCGGTAACGTTGGTGAAATATCCGATGATCCCGATCACATTCCCGTCCCGGTCCTGTCTCGGCACGTACGTGCCTTCAAAGTATTCAGTCCCGCCAGAAAGGTTTTGGAGGGGCACATCGGCATGAAACGGGTTTTTCGAAGAGATCACGTCGTTCTTGATTTTTGTAATCTTTTCGGCGTCGTCCGGGGCGAGTAATTCGTAATCGGTCTTTCCGATCATGTCTCCTTCCATCAGTCCAAGCTGGGGATTTATAACGAAGGTGTACCTGAGATCCCGGTCCTGCATGATGATGTGATCGGGTGTATTCGTGGCGATAATACGGAATTTTTCTTCACTTTCCAGGAGTGCGGCTTCGATCTCCTTTCGATGGGTGATATCCCGGTTGACCGAGAGGAAACCGATTATTCTGCCTTTCTGGTCGTGCAGTGCCTGGAATACCGAATCAACCCAGAAGCCGGTGCCGTCTTTCCTCAGGTGCTTTTGTTCGGTCCGGGTCACAGACCCATCCTGTACCCTGGCACGACCGATCAGGTCCCCTTCTTCGCCGGTAGCAGATTGCAATATTTCGATGGATGATTTACCGAGCGCTTCTTTTGCGGACCACCCGTACATTTTTTCCGCCGCCGGGTTCCATGACGTGATCCGGAAACCGGGATCAAAGGAGACGACTGCGTCACTGATGTTGTTGAGGAGGATCGCCTGCAAGATCAGGTTTGACTGGATCTTCTTCCGTTCGGTGAGATCGGTCACGAAGGCGTAATAATATAATGGACTGCCATCTGTATCCCTGACGACGTTTACCAGGAGTTCGACCGGGATCTTTGAACCGTTTTTCCTGATATACTCTTTCTCGTACGTCACCGGTCTACCCGAAAGGCTCAGGCTTTTTAACATAGAACTTTCGAATTGCTGCCATTCGGGAGGGGTCAGGGATTGCGACCAGGTCTGGGTAGCGAGTTCGTTCCGGTCATATCCCACGAGATCCTCGAATGCCTTGTTCATTAAGCCGATAGAACCGTCCGGATAACCGATGCAGAAAGGAAGGGATGCCCCTTCAATAATATCGGCCAGCAGTTTGTTCTGCTTATCGACTTCCTGGATCCTCAGTTCGGACTGTTTCCGTTCGGTTATGTCCCTGTTGCTCCCCCTGATACCAAGATAATTACCAGATTCGTCGAATACGGGCTGGCAGGCATGGGATATCCAGCATTCCGTTCCGTCAGGGCGATTAATCCGGTATTCGACCTCCCCGGGCTGTCTCTGCTCTTCAACCCCGGTACAGTGCCCATCGAACAGCGCGAGGTCTTCGGGATGCACGACGTCCCGTTGCAGATGCGGATTGGCGAGAAATTCGGTGTTATTGCGCAGATAGATCTTCCTGCACGACGGGGATGCATAGATGTAATGTCCATCGGGAGCGATCCAGAATTCGAAATCATAGGTATTGTCTGCAACGGTGCGGTATTGTGACTCGTTCTTTTTTAATTCGGTTTCTATCATTTTCCGCTCTGTGATGTCGTGGCTTGCCCAAAGAACCGCAATAAGTTGGCCGTCGTCATCGAAAACCGGTGAATTGGTCGAATAGACCATGAATGAATTCCCGTCCCGCTTCTTTACCGGATGCTCTCCCCACCAGCTCCGGCCGTTAACAAGATGATCCTTTATTATTCGTAATGTTTCAATAGAAAATTCCGGTGCGAGGATGTCGTCAATTTTTCTCCCGGCTACCTCTCCGGCTTCCCAGCCGTACAATGCTGTTGCTGCCTTATTCCAATAGATGATCCGGCCCGCATTGTCCGAGGCGATGACGGCATCGGCGACTGAATCGAGCATCCTCCCCTGCAGAAGTAACTGGTGATAATCCTGGAGCCGATCGGTAAATATAGCGATGACTTTCGTATCTCCGTTTACATCCAGTGCTGTCATCGAGAGGTGGACCGGTACTGAACCATCTGCCCTGCAAATGCCGAGTTCGGATTTTACCGGTTTTGTAAGCGATTCTCTGAAGAGCAGATCGAACCTGACCCTGTCCCGGGGAGCGATGTGTAACCCGAGTTTTGTCCCGAGTATGCCATGGAGGGGACGGCCCGTTAATTTTGCAAAAGCAGAATTTCCATACAGGATCATGCCGTCTGAGGAGAGGGTGAGAGCACCTTCTTGTATGTTCTCGACGAGCACCCGGTACGGCTGGTCTTCGCTATCGAGGGTATATATCTTCTTCCTGTCGTCCTTCGTGACGACGATCGCATCCACTTCGCCTGAACTTATCGCATCAAGGGTTTCGCGCAGTTCACGGACTTCGTTCCTTAACTCTTCGTTTTCTGCAAGAATCCGCTGGTCCCTCGTCGATTTCATAGGTCGTCAGGCACTGATGTTCATGAGGATTTCGGCAGGAGATCCAGGCCGATGAGGACCTTCTCCTTTTTCGTCATATCCCCGATTACCCTTCGCAGCGGCAGCGGCAGCTGCTTGATGAGCGTAGGGGCGGCAATAACGAGATCAACCGGGTTTTTAGACCTGTCCTGGTAAATATCGATAATCTCGAGTTCGTACCTCCCTTCAAGGTTCTCCTCGCAGATGGTTTTGACGTTCTCGACCGCAGCCTGGGAACGGAGGTTGTTGCCCGCGATATAAAGGCGGAGGACATACCGTTCGTTCTTTTTTTGTTCAAGGGCACGCTCGAATTCCTCGGTGACGTCGCCTGCGGTTTTCTGGCCAGACTGTTTTTTGAGTCCCACTTAATGCACTCTCCTCAGATCGAGGCCGACAATCACTTTTTCGGTATTGGACAGGTTCCCGATGATCTTCTTTACCGGTGTTGGAAGTTTCCTGATCAGGGTCGGGACCGCTATGATCTGGTCGCCTTTTGCAAGCGTCGGGTTCCTGATCAGGTCGATCACTTCGATCCGGTACCTCCCTTCAAGGTGTTCCTCGCATATCTTTTTTAAATTCTCGAATGCCGCAATCGAGTTCGGGGTCTGTCCTGCCACGTACAGCCTCAGGTTCCATACTTCCTCCCCTTTATCCCAGGTACGAGCAGGTTGAATTCTCGCATGGTTATCCTGATCCGGCATCATTCACCTCTTCAGCACCGGATAGTATTTTTTCTTTCCGGTTGTCGACCGATAATACGGCGGCAGGTATTATCGATCCTGAGTCCATTATCTGCCTCCTGAATCTACATCTCTTCGTTCGGCAATTGCCATCTCATTGTTACGCAGGGCCTGTTCCCGGGCTTCGTCCTGCTGGATCGTCATACGCGTCTCCATCTCTTCCCGATTGAAATTTTCTTTCAGCATTGCAATCTCGTTCTCCATGATGCGTTTCTTTCTGTCGAGTTCGCGCTGCTTGCGTTCGATTTCCTCGTTTCTGACTGTCCTGGCGGCAGCCTCCCTGCTTTCCTGCGCTATCCTCGCCGTGCCGAACAGGACCCCGCCGCTGCCTTTATACACATCGATGAGTCTGATGCCCGACCCGGTGAGCACGAACTCGCGGATCTGGTTGGAATGAGCGATGCCCCGCGCCTTTGCGATAGAGAACGCCCTGTTTCTTTCGCCGTTTCCATCGATGTTCTTCAGGATAAGCCACGCGTCCATCAGCGATGAGACGTGCATCTGTGTCGCTTCGAGGGCGTAAAGGTTCTTTGCATCATCTGAAGAAAGGTTGGTAAAGAGCCCGGTGATCTGGAGGGACTTGGCATGATCGATCAGCCGCATGAGCATCGAGCGGACCTGGATATCGTCGCCGACAGGATAGAGGTTTGATATGGGGTCGACGACAATGACATCGGGTCCGAAATCCTGGATGAGCTTGATCATCATCGAAAGGTGCATCTCCAGGCTGTATGTCGTCGGACGGATCGCATGGAATTTCAGGACGCCCCTCTTCACCCATGGGTCGAGGTCGATCCCGATCGATTTCATGTTCCTGGACAGCTGGCTTTCCGACTCCTCGAATATCATGAAGAGGCACTTCTCGCCCCTGCCGCATGCTGCATTGGCGAACGACGCAGCGATACTGGTCTTTCCCGTCCCTGCCTGCCCGGAGACCAGGATGGAACTCCCCCGGTAATAACCCTCGCCGCCGAGCATCGAATCAAGCTCCCGGATACCCGACGATATCCTGTCGGCTGTTGCCTCGTGGGAGAGCGACATCGCAGTGATGGGCAGGACCGAGATGCCGTCTTCGCTAATCAGGAACGGGTATTCATCGGTCCCATGGTTACTCCCGCGATATTTTATGATCCTTAAACGGCGGGTAGCGATCTGGTTCGACACCCGGTTGTCGAGGGTAATCACGCAGTCTGCGACGTATTCCTCGAGGCCGTACTTCGTGATCGTACGGTCCCCCCTCTCCCCGGTGACGACCGCAGTGATCCCGCGGTCCTTTAACCAGAGAAAAAGCCTCCGCAACTCCGACCTGAGGATTGCTTCATTTGAGAACCCAGAGAAGATCGCTTCGAGCGTGTCGATGGCAATCCGCTTTGCCCCGACTTCATCGATTAATGAACCGAGCCTGATGAACAGGCCTTCGAGATCGTATTCCCCCGACTCCTCGATCTCTGACCTGTCGATGAAAATGTGGTCCAGCGCGAGTTTCTTCTGCGCGATGAGGTCTTCGAGATCGAACCCCATCGAACTGAAATTTTTCCGGAGATCGTCGGCTTTCTCTTCAAATGCAATAAACACGCCGGGTTCATGATAATCGAGGATCCCGCGAACGATGAATTCCATGGCAAAGAGCGTTTTGCCACAACCCGGTCCTCCGCTGACCAGGCAGGGCCTTCCCTTCGGAAGGCCTCCGTCGGTAATCACATCGAGGCCCTTGATGCCACTCGGCACCTTCGGAAATTGTAGTGCCAGATCCGAGGCACTTTTTGAGACACTAATCGTTGTCCGTGATTTTTTCATAATCCTGCTCACACACCAGATAATAATAAATATTCAACAATTCTGATGGAGTTTTATATAAAGAACATACTATAAAAAAAACTTCAATGACCTGAAAAATTTTTCCCTACATTATAAATCTTGAAAGGTCGGGATGGTTTTTAAAGGTTCAAAGGGGAAAACAGGGCTCGATTGTTCCGTTTTACCTCGTTTCCTTACCCCGGAGCCACGACATGACCATTGCGAACGACATGATGATGATCGAGGTGACGAGCGCTGCATCGATACCCCTGACGAACGAGAGCGACACGCCCCCGACGAGGCTTCTCGTCCCTAAAAAGACCTCGAATGCAACGGTGCGGGGGATCGATGCGGCTGCCACAGTGATGGCGAGGACAAAACTCCCGAGAATGCCGATATTCTGGACCGTTCTGAGCACTCCGGAAATTCCGCCGTATTCCCCGGGAGGTGCATTGGCCATCACCGCACTGTTATTTGCCGGGAAAAACATTGCGGTCCCTATGCCAGAAATGCCCGATGCGATGAGGACGACAGAGAAGGGGGTGTCGATGGAGAGGGTGAGATATACGACCGTTGCGATAATCATGATACCCGCACCCGCTGTTGCGAGGACCCGTGCCCCGTAGCGGTCCGACATCCTGCCCATGAACGGCGACAGCAGGCTCCCAGCCACGTATCCGGGGATAAGAAGCAGTGCGGCATCGAGGGGGGTAAGGGCCCTGATCCCCTGCAGGTACATCGTAATCAGGAAAACGACGGAAATGTATCCGAGCGCGATGAAAAATGCTGCCAGGAGGGAATATTTGAGGACGCGGTTTTTCAGGGAATCAAAATTAATAATCGGATTTTCCGTATATATCTCGAAGAGAATGAACATTATGCCCGTTACTGTCCCCGTCATGGCAATGACGATATTCGTTACCGAAGTCCCCTGCCCGGCATAATCCACGGCGGCGTACGACAGAAGAGCCAGCGATAGTCCGAGCAGGATCATGCCGCCGGTGTCGAGTTTCCTCGGGATCCTGATGGTATCGGTGACGTAATAGTAACCGATGACGGTTGCGAAAATGCCTATCGGGACATTGATGAAGAAGATGTACTCCCATCCGACGAATGTCGTGATAATGCCGCCGAGGACAATACCAAGCATTGCACCGGCAGTCCATCCCAGTGAAATGTAACCGAATGCCTTTCCCCTCACGTTCGGAGTGAAGGTATCGGCAACGATGGCACCTGAATTTGCCTGCATGAGCGCCCCGCCGAATGCCTGGACCGCCCTGGACCCGATCAGGAGATGTATGTCCGGGGAAAAACCGCAAAACAGCGAGCCCAGGGTAAAAATACCGAACCCTGCATTGAACATACGGCTCCGCCCGAAGCTGTCCCCAAGCCTCCCGAGCTGGGTCGTGCAGACCGCCACGACGAGGAGATAGATGAGGATAATCCAGATGGTCGTCAGCAGGTCAGAGTGCAGGCTCTGGGAAATGGTTGGGAACGCAAGAATGACGATCGTGGAATCGAGGGAGCCCATGAGGGTCCCGAGCATGAGTATGAATAATACAATCTTCTGATTTCTCTCCATCGGGAACTAATGAGGGTAATTGCGGCCCTGGTATTATAGTTGCCGGGATATTTCTGAAGAATTGAAGGACAATCTGTTTCACCGTCAAGGATACTTCACTAAGCGGCGAAAAACAGGGGAATTAACCCTCCATGAAAAGAGTTATGTTAATCCCGCACGACCCTGCGGAGGAATTGCCGGCTGGGTAATCACGTCCCTCTGGCCGGGGTTTCCGGTAAGAAAAAAAATTGTTTTAGCTGTTGATTGGGGAAGGCAGGGGCCGGGAAGCCCGGAGGCAACGATGTAGCCCGCATTGTTCGGGATCTGGATACCGCCTACCGGGACGATCAGGTAGCCGTTTCCGATCGAAGGTCCTCCAACACTGCACTGGCCGCCGAGATTAAACTGCCAGAGGAGGTTATTACCCCTGTTTATCGCTTGTATCGGAGTGATCTACCGGGAAGTCATACGGTTTTTAAACAATACGGCAATCGGGTAAAAATATAATGGCAAGATTCAGATTTTGACTTTATGAACGATAGGTCCGGTGATGCAGCCTGTCCAGGGCCTAATGATTATCATGTACTGAAATAAATTTTTGAAAGGTAGTTTTTCAAAATTAATAATTCGACGAAAATATTTTATTTAACGGTGAGAAAGGCAGCTTTGTTCCGGCTACCGGTCGTCATCCAGCTTAGTATTTGAGGCTCGCACACCAGCACCTTCCCCCCCATTGAATCGAGTCCAAATGAGGTACCCGGGACAACCGCTCCATGTCCTTTTAATGGCCAGCCGGAGGGTCCTGGAGTTTTTCTCTCCCACTGAGAACCGTCGGGGCCCATCCATGGCCTGACCTTGCAGCACCGTCTTCCAGATCAGACGTGATACGTTCGTTTCCAGCAGGACAGGGTATCGGCACGGCCGGGTGTCTTGGAATTTTCCCTCGCCCTGATCACGCACCCGCCTCCGCAGAAGGGTGTCATATCGCACGTGCGGCATTCCGGGGTGCCGTTTAACATCCCGTGCCTGAAACGGTCCCCGCATCCAACCCGTTGTCCGGCCCATAGTTCGTGAAACGGCGTCTCCCTGACATTGCCAATAATGAACTCGGGCCTCTGGGTAAACTGGCAGGGATACACATTACCTGACGATGCAGATCTGGAGCGGGTTAAACAGGAGATCCTTTCCCGGGGATCTCCTCGTCGAGGCATTACCTTCGTGGCAATGGCGGCAATGAGACCTGATAGCATATTCTCACGTTCAAAGCCGGTAAATATCCGCAGCCTGGTCTGTCCAGGCCGGTCTTCGGTTACATGGACCTGTTGAACCCTGGCAAGATCTTCCAGCAACTGAAGCGGGATTGGTGCCCCGAGCCTGAGTTCGATCATCGTAAGGTCCCCAAGGCCTCCGATCAGTTGTTCGGGGGTACCGGCAGCGGCGACTCGGCCCCCGTTGACGAGCAGCACTTTTTGCCCGAGACTCCGGGCTTTGTATACGTTGTTTGTAGCAACGATCACCGTAAACCCGTTACCCGCGATCTCCCTGATGCAGGTATGGAGGGTCATCCGCGAGGAAAAATCAAGTCCCATGGAGGGTTCGTCCATGAGGACCAGATCGGGCATATGGGCCAGCGTTTCGATGATCCCCAGTTTTCGTTTCATCCCGTACGAATACGTGGCAACAAGGTCGTTCCGCCTGGTCGTTAATCCAGACCTGGTAAAGAGTTCGTTCAGCCGTTTTACGGCAATGTCTTCGGACAGGTCATACGCACGGCGGGGACCCTGGCTCGTGAACGGGATTATCCCGGTCCCTTGCGGGCAATCGTATCTGGTTCCGATAACGTTACCGGGATTTTCGCCGTCTGTTTACTAGTAACGGCAGGAACGATCCTCATATTCTGGTTTGTTTCAAAAATGACCGCAGAACATCCGGAGACGGCGGAGGAAGTATGACAGACAGGACTCCGGGCAGGTTACCATCAATTCCTGCGTGGGAAAAAACGGTGTTGATATTCATCGCGCTGTATGTCCTGATCGTGTTCTTTGTATTCTTCTGGCTCGGCTGGAGCAGGCTGCCCTTTCCCCTATGAGAATAAAATGATACATTGGTTTTTATTAATATTCAGCCTGCTTAAGGGTTATTTTTCGAAAGGCAGCAGTCGGAGGAGATAAGAATAACAGGGATCCCGCAGCTTCGCTTTACGCGATATTTGCAAATATTGTTTCATAAATTGTCAGGTACGCAATCCGTTATCAGGTCCGAATGTGCATTCACATTCTGGTGAGTTTCGGTGTCTTCCTTAAGAAGTCCGGCAACCCGTGAAGGGTTCAGATTTGGCTTGCAATGCGAATCCGGTGAGTATTTCCTGCAAAAAAATACAGGGCCAGACCCCTTGAGACCGGATTGCCTGAGCGAATCTGCCCTGCTCATGCTGGATAATTTTTCCGCACGCTGCGCTGCCCTGGGCGTAGAGGTGAGACCCGATGAACTCAGGGAGCTCGGTGCGTTTAGTTCATTCATCAGCTCCCGGATAAAACCAAGCGAGGGCAGGGATGTCTCGTGCATGTCCCTGTGGGCAGAATGGGTCAGGTATTTTCTCAAGCACGTAAACTCGTTCCCGGGCCTGATTTGCGAAAATGAATTCAAAAACCTGATCCTCGATCGTTTCGACTGCGCGATCGCGGACATGGAGAACTACGGGCTCGTTTATTCGGGGATCGAGTTCGTTCCGGAACGAAATATATCGATCCATCTTGCCGATGGCAGTTTCGCCCAGGCATAAGCGATGAGCGTCCGGCTCGGACTCTTTTTTAAAAAAATTTTTATTCGTTCTTGTAATGAGGCAGCGGATAATGACCTGGCAATGAGACCGGTGAAAATCCAATAAGGACGAGAGCAGTTTGATATCATTTCGGTCCAAAAGGGGTAATAATGACGGCAGAAATTGTTCTGATGAACCGGGAGTCCCTGGCAATTGCGGCCGATAGTGCGGTCAGCGTAATGGGCGGGCAGATGGACAGCCCCCAAAAAATATTCACTTCGGCGAATAAGATTTTCCCCCTCTCCAAAGCCCATGCGGTCTGTTTCATGATCTTCAATTATGCAACATTCATGGGGATCCCCTGGGAGATCATCTTCACCGCCTACCAGAAAAAGATCGGGAACCTGACGTTCCCTACGACCGAAGAATATGCGAAGGACTTCATTGGTTTTCTCGCATCCATGGAGGACCTCGTTCCCCCTGAAGGGGAAGAATATTATTTCATTACCAATTCGTACAATTATTACGCCTCTATTCGGCAATCGTTCATGGCGAATGCCGACCAACTCGTGAAGACCAGCGGGGGCATATCCGAAGAAGAGCTTTTGAAAGTCCCGGATTCGACGATCCAGGGCCTCTACGACGCCCTTATCGCCGCTCCATTCGTTACGTCGATGACTGAAGAAGATGTCACCATCCTCTCGACACAGTACGATCGGGCACTGGCACAGGCGATTGAGAAGGTTTTCGAGTCCCTGCCGCTTTCCGACCTTTCTGTCAGGCAACTGAAATCGATCCCGGCACTCTTTTTTACGAAATCCACAGGCCCGCTCGATATTCTTTCCAATGATTTTTCAGGCGTGGTTATTGCCGGATTCGGAGAAAAAGATATTTTTCCGTCGGTGCTCTCGTTCCGGGTCGAAGGACGTTTGAATAAAAAACTGAAATATTCGGAGAAAAAGCATGCCACGATCACCCTGAAGAACGGGGCCGAGATCGTCCCGTTTGCCCAGCACGAGATGGTCGATATTTTTCTCTCGGGGATGGACAGTGCATTCGAGCAGGCACTCATTAAAACCATCGCAGAAACGCTCTATTCCTTTCCTGAAGACATGATCGACAGCATCGAAGAGCTATCCGATGAGATGAAACGGCGGTACAAAGAGTCGTTCCAGACCAATACCGATGAGATCATGAAAAACCTGACCCAATCGCTTGAGAACTACCGGATGGCAAATTTTATTCCCATTGTCAATCTCATGATCGCTCTCCCGAAGAGCGACCTCGCGGCAATGGCAGAATCCCTGGTGAACCTGACGTCCCTTAAACGAAAAATATCCATGCAGGTAGAAACGGTCGGGGGCCCTGTTGATGTTGCCGTTATATCGAAACAGGACGGGTTCGTCTGGATTAAGAAGAAACAGTATTATCCGGCTGCCCTCAACATCCCGGACACAACCAGGGGCAGGGAAAATTCATGAGATCGAAAAGGAAGATCCGTTTTCCGGGAATCGGCACAGGATTTTTTCGCTCTTTCCTATTGAACGAAGAGTGATTCGATTATTTCGCTTAGGTACCCGGTAACCTGTTTCCTGCGTTTAAACCGGGACCTCCGGCAGGTTATCTGCCGGTCGGGCATCCCCCTGGTCTGTCTCGTTTTCTCTTCCGGAACTCGTCGAGAGTGTCGTTAATCCGCGACCGAAGCCATTGTTCATCGAATTCGGAAGGAAAGACGAACTTCACCTGGTTTGAGGTCTCCCAGTCTTCCCAGTCCTCCAGAACGGCGACACGTGAGAACAGGGGAGTCCCCGGGAGTGGCAGGGGAACGGTAAACCAGGCTTCGTCCAGCGGGAGCGATAATGCCAGGCGAAACGTCTTCTCTATCGATTCCCTGGTCTCCCCGGGGTAACCGACCATGAAGAACCCGGCAGTCCCGATACCTGCCCGGGAAAAGAGGTCGACGGCACGGATGCCCTGCATGACCGTGGTCTGTTTATTCATCAGTTTCAGTGTCTCGTCGCTTCCCGATTCGAGGCCCAGGTAGACCCGGATGCACCCCGCACGCTTCATAAGCCCGACAAGGTCCCGGTCGAGGCGGTCGATCCGGGACAGGCAGGTCCAGCCGAGCGGCACCCCCCGGTCGATCATTTCCGTGCAGAAATCTGCAAGGTATGCCGGATCGAGGGTGAAACAGTCATCGGCGATCCAGAGCGTGTCATAACCAAGGGAAACGATCTCATCTATCTCGTGGAATACCTTCTCAAGCGGAGGTTTCCGGAAAAGGTTTCCAAAGACCGGTCTCGAACAAAAGTCGCAGGCGAACGGACAGCCCCGCGTGACGATCAGGCTTGTCTGCAAGAGGCCGGTGGTCTCTTTAACCGCTGCCTGGTACCGGTCATGATCGAACCCCGACCGGTCAGGAAGCGGGAGGTCATCGAGGATCGCCTGCGGGTAATGCCGCGGTTGCGATGAGACCACCTTCCCGCCGGCGTTTACATATATCCCCGGGTACGAAGCCGGGTCAAGGATTTTCGGGTAATCCGGGTCGCAGCCCCGTGACAGGTAGTCATGGCAGAACGAAGGGAATGTGACATCGCATTCACCGCAAAAAACGAGATCGAATGCTTCTCCGAACATGGCCGGATGAACGCTCGGTAGCGGCCCGCCGGCAGCGAAGAGAGTTTTGGGAAGTCGTTTCCTCAGTTCTTTAAGCATTTCAAAGGCATTCCCGCTCATGGTGACCATGACCGAGAAACCGACAACGGCAGGCCGGACTCTGGCAATACGGTCGATTGCCTCTTCAAAAGTTTCGAACGTGCAGTCGGCAACGAGCACGGGGATTCCCAACTGTTTCAACTCAGCGGCCAGGTACGCAATTCCAAGCGGTGGGAACAGTTTTTCGACCGGGTCACGACACCTGAAGTACGGATAGACGAGGGCGACCACCGGGCCTGGCGGCCCGGTCATGGGAAAGGCTCCAGGGCCAGGCCGACCTGATATTTTAATTCGGGAAATGTTCCTGAACTGTTAAGGGGTCCAAGTTCGATGCAGAACCCGGCCCAGCAGAGATCGCCCGTGTTTTCACGACCCTGGTAAATCCTGTAAGGAGACCCGGGGTCTGCCTGGGGCTTGTCAATGAAGAACCTGACACCGTGAGAGGGGTCTGCGAGAGAGACCGGCAATTGCGCATGGCTGACCTCATCCCACCCGGGCGGCGGCGGGACAAGGTGTTCCCCGTCCCAGCCCGACGTGAAATGGGCAGCGCTCAGTTCGTTTAAGATGCACAATCTCTCGCCCGGTCCGGCCTGCACGGTACTCGATGCATGGATTTGTGCGTGCCCTCCGCTTATCTCGTAAGTCAGGGTCACCGTCCCCCTGGAGGGAATCGTAATGAAAAGAGGCATTATTCCGGCCATAGTCCTGAGCTTGAGAGCCGGGGCGAGGATCCTGTTCTGGAGCCATGGCATCTTCATGTAAGCGTCAGTATACAACTGGATCGGCCAGGACAGCAGGGGAACAGGTCTGCCCCCGATTCCCCATACCAGCCGGGTATCGAGGCAGAATGTGCGTTTGAACAATCCACATTCTTCCGAATCTTTCCATGACCGGGAAAAACAAGTGCCATAACGGTCTTTCAGGGCAACCCCGCCGATGCCCATCCCCTCCGCAGTCAGGTTGAGTTCGCCATAATATGCGAGGAGGCCGCGGGCCAGTCCGCGGCTCCTGCCCTCACCTGTATAATCGTCAGGCCTGACCAGCCTGATATCGTCAGGGACCATGTTCATTGCTCCAGGTCACGGGTATCCACCCATCGTGAAAGGGTCCCGATCCGTTTGAAGGCGTCCAGCATCGGCAGTCCGATCCCCGAACGCCGGGCATTCCGATAGAACCTCCACCGGTCTCGTATCCTGGGACCGTTCCTGCCCTTTTGCTCGAGGAGATAATCGAGTGTTTCCCGCTCTTTCTTCATCCAGGAGAACCCCGAAAGGACCCTGCGCGAATATCCCTCGAAATCCGGCCAGCTGTCAGCCAACATTTTCGCACATTCCATCGAGAAGACGATGCCTTCGCCGGTGAACGGCGATACGGTCCCGATGGATTCCCCCACTCCAACGACTGCCTGCGTCCTTCCATTGTTCCCGGCCCCCCCGGTAAAAAAAGGGGTTGAATAATACGGAGATGCCACCCTGACCGATCCCGTGCAGGTGCAGACCCTGGAAAATGAAAACCGGCCGGACTGGTCACGGTAAAAACGGTCCAGAAGATTTTTATGGGTGGACAGGCCGATGCCGCCGATGCCGATATGGTACTGATCGCCCCCAAGAGGAAAGACCCAGATATAACCAAGCCCGGGTACCATGTTGCCGTAGACCCCGGGCCCAAGGCGTTCTTCACCAGTGGATTCAACGACAACCCTGTCCTGGAGGGTCGGCAGGGTAAGGTCGGATCTGCAGGGGGGCAGGAATGCCCTGCAAATCCCTGTCGCATCGACTACCACATCGTAGCCATCCAGGCCGGCTTCTCCGATGTCCGCCCGTACCATACCGGAACCGTCCAGGAAATCCCGGATAAGCCGTGTTTTGTCGAATGTGCAGAGCGGGGTCCTGGCCCTGAGACCGTCAAAATTCATCCACGGCATCCGCTTGAACAGGTAATCGTCCAGGTCGAGACCGATTGTATCCAGATATGCCCCGATTCCGGCAGGCGCACCCCATCCGCAGGAGCGATAACCGCAACGGGTTGCGTGGTCCATCGGATCGTAGATATCGGCATCAATACCTTTCTGCCCGAGCAGCCTCGCAAGGTAACCCCCTGCAATACCTGCCCCTGCAATCACGATGTTCATACCAGTCCCCCGAAAATGAATACCATGATGCAGATCGCGGCAGTGAAAACCAGAGATGCGACCACCTGCCGAAGCATCAGGCTATTTGCCTCCGACTCGAAGCCCGGGAATTCGGTGTACAAGGCCCGGGTGCAGAGCTGATCGATCTTCGCCCCGAGGAACGTAACAGCACCCGCGATAACGACCGTTACAAGGACAAAGAAGTAGGCATCTTCTGGTCTTCCGAGGATAAAAGCCAGGGGACCGAGCAGCAGGACGGCAATTACCAGGGTGACGATGCCGTACCGTGTCGAATGCGGGACCCCCGGATATTTCACCGAAGTCGTGTATTTCAACCCGATCCGGTCAGACCTGAAATCACGGCGCATCATCGATACGACAAAGCAGGTGGCGATTAGCCCGTTCAGCAACGAAAGGATGAATGCGGTTGCCGAGAAGATCCCTGTCGCTGCATAAACCGTAGTCACGGTAACTGCGACCATCAGCCAGGGAAAAATGTACCATTCGGTGTAGGGCCTGTGCGCCAGGGCAAACCTGGGATGGTTATAACCATAATCGAATGCGAAACCGAGGAGGACAAGCAGCGGAATATAGATACGGTGGACCGTGAGAAATACGGTGAATATTACGATAATTACCGTGATTGCTGCCGAAAGCATCCGGTAATCGCTGACGGTGGCCCATCCCAGCACCAGGGGCCGGTCCCGCCCGGTCTCCCTGCTTTTTTCCCGGCGGTCGATCTCCAGGTCCATGATGTCATTCCAGAGATGGGCGTCGATATGTATACCAATTGCAATGACTGCGGCAATACCGAACAGCAACCAGTCTGCCCCGGAAATTCCCTTCTCCCAGGTGCTGACCGCGAAACCGAGCAGGATGGCGCATCCGGTAAATGGAATAAGCCCTTCAATGCGCAGGATCCGCGGGAATGCACGGACGTCGATACTATTTCCCTCCTGATCCGGAAAGAGCAGGCTTCCTGCAATACTGCAGGAAGGCGATAATTGGTATAGATTGAAGGGGGTCTGTCACGAATAATCCTTTTCCGCGAGGTATAAGATACTTTTTCTCACAGGCTCGCGGTATCCCGGCGTTCTCCCAAGCGTCTGAATCGTATCGTTTTGAAACAAGCTGAAACACGTAACCTGTTGGTTCCCGTTAAAGGAGTTTTTCATACGTTTTCTTCGGGGAGACTGGAATTATTCCAATAAATCAATCCCCATTCCGGGCTTCGTTACTGTAAACGTGATAAATTCGGTTTTTCTCGAATGGACGTGATTATCCGGTTATCCGGATGGCGGTACCATCTATGTGAACTGTAATAAATGGTTTTCGAAGAGAGGATTAGTATCCTCCGCCCCCGCCTCCACTGCTTCCGCTGTTGTAATCAGAAGCAGTTGTTGTCCTTTTTGTCGTCGGCAGGGACGTCGGGACCGTGGTCGGAGCATTCGTGGTAACGACCGGAACGGTTCCCGATATGTTCGCCACGAACCACAGGTTGCCAAATCCCTGGCCGTTGACGTCACCGGGTTTTGCATCGCGTGAATAATAGTATAGGGGCCTTCCCATGAATGCCGTCTGGTTCATGCCGTCGGGACGGGTTATCTGGGTGAAATTCCCGTTGCCCAGGAGCGATGGAGCAGTCACCGGGTTTGCACTAAAAGGTGGCCATATCGTGGAACAGTTCCCCGTGCAGGCGCTCTGGCCTGGCGTATCCTTCGTAAAGAAATACAGGGTCTTTCCGGAGGTATCGATCATGAAAAGGCCGAGGTCCGACCTGTGGGAGATGAGCACGCTCTCGTCGGGCTTGATAACATACCAGATGTTGAGGAACTTATCCCCGTTCATGTCGCCGGGGTTTTTGTCGCCTGAATAATAGTACAGGGGCCATCCGTAGTACGTGGTCTGTTTTGTTCCGTCTGCCCGGGTGGTAGAGCCGAAGTCGGCCGGATCCAACGGGGTCGATACCATAACTGCGGTTGCGTTGAAGGCCGGCCAGATTGCGGCACACTGCCCGTTGCAGGCGCTCGTCCCGTTTGCGGCAACATCGTTTGCGAAGTAATACAGGGTCCTGCCCTGTGGGTCGACGATTATCGTTCCGAGTGCGGTGCTGGCGGTCTTCACTGTATCGGCCTGTGTTACTATCGGTACTGCCGTCGGCTGCTGGGTCGGCTGGACCGGCTGAGTCTGGGTACAGCCTGTAATAAGAAATACCGTAATGATTACAGCGATCAGGATCACCATGATTCCTGTTTTCATCATATTCACCAAAATTTGACAGGCGTCCTTATCATTCTGTCATGATATAAGGATTTTGTTCAGGGTCCCCTACTATATCATTCAGGAATGTCCGCGTGGGCTGGCCACTGAATCTTTCCCTGCCCATGCTGGCGAAATGAAAAAAAATGTCATTATTTATATAGGTCCAGAAAACAATGCCAAAAGAACTGGACGTGACTATCATGAACCGTAAAGAAGCCAAAGAATTATGTATTTGCAGGATGTGCCCGACATTTCAGGATTGCAGCGAAGAGATAGCATATTGTCTGGCCGCAGGCGGGACCAGTAAATGCATAACGACTGAAAGGGGCTGTCTCTGTCCGGGATGCCCTGTCCACGAACAGGAGAACTTCGAATATGTCTATTACTGTATCAGAGGAAGCGAAATCGCACAACGCTGACCGGGCACCGGCCTGGAAATGCAATGTATGCAGCTATGTCTATCAGGGCATCCTCCCACCTGCCGAGTGCCCCATGTGTGCCGGGACTGACAGGGAATTCACTGCATTTACCGGGGAGAAAAGGCTTCGTTATGACCGTCTGGCGTTCGATGTGCTCCTGATAAACGGGAGTAACCACCGGGCGAACAACACCGGCTACATGATGGACCTGGTCGAGGAAGTCTTAAAGGAACGGGGTGTTTCCTATCGCCGCTATAACCTGAACGAGTTCCGGATCGATCACTGCTGGTGCTGTTATAGTATGAGGGATAATGCCTGTACCTACCCGTGCCGGAACCAGGGGGATGATATGCCGGCATTCCACGAAATGGTCGTTGCGACTAAGGCTATTATCGTCGGGTCCCCGATAAACTGGAACAATATGTCGGCGAGGCTCAAGGATTTTCTCGACCGGTTAAACTGCATCCAGAACCGTTTCCTCCTGAATAAAACCGGATTGACAGAGGGGAAAGTCGTGGGGATAACAGTAGCCGGTCATGAAGACGGCGCTTCCAAGGCCGCAATGGATATTTACCTGTATTTCCAGCAGATGGGGTACCTTCTCGCTCCGTTTGGTATTGCATACCGGACGCACGGGGCCCAGTTCAACACGCTGACCGATCCGGAATTCATAAGAAACGATCCCCTCGTCATCTTCAAGGTAAAGGGAATGGCGAATAATGTCGTGGAAATGCTAAAACTCGGTCTCGAAGAAAAATTAAAGGGGAACCTGGTACCTGTCTGCGAATGACTCTGCTATCGCGGACGATTCGGGGGTGGCCACAGGTACGAAAATATCCAGCCCGGACTAGTACGATCGCAGGACCATTCTCCCCGGGGCAGGTCAGCGGAGCGCTAGGTTAATCAGCACCGATCAGAAATCAGCGATAACCCGATACCGGCGAATCTGCAAGATCGTGTCGATGCAGGATACCGGATCGCAAAAAAAAGGCAGGGAGAAAAATATTCCGGTTACATCTTTTCCATCATTGATTTCAGCATCTTCATACTTTCGACCTTGAACTGGAGGTGCTGGATCCAATGCTCCTTCATCATGATCTTTTCGTCGAGCATCCTCATCATGATCATCTTCTTGGTCTTATCGTCGAATTTTTCCCACATCATTCCCATGCAGGGGTCGTGGCCATGTTCCATTCCGCCGTGTTCCATTCCCATTTTTCCTTCTGATCTTCCAAACATTGTTTATCCTTCCTCGACATGGTCCGGTTCGGTCCGGAAATGTCGCACGGCTCTTAACGGATTTATCATTTAAATATTTTGAGCATCGTTCCAAAAAATATAATAAAAACAGGCGTTCCCGGACAAAAAAACGAGTAGCTTACAATGCCTCTGTTGTTTGGAAAAAAATACCCCGGAGATATTTCGCGACTGTCGCCGTGGTAAGGATGGACGGGAGGTTCACAAGACCGGGACAGTTGAAAATCCAGGAGATGAAGCCAGGTATTTTTATCATTTCCAGGGATTCCCAACCATTAAGGAAGAAAAATGATTATTTACCCGGGTGCGGCTGCAACAGTACCGGCGGTCGCGGCTCCTGGTTGAAATCGAAATCTTCCCTGATATCGCCGAGGATCGGGACGTTCTCCCG